>BJHF01000329.1 GCA_014191855.1 Deltaproteobacteria bacterium | reverse complement strand
GTCCACGAGTTGTTCCGGCTCCACCTCCTGGAGCCGACGGGCGAGGGAGCGGTGGCCCTCCGGCCCAGCTGGCTCGCGCTGGTGGCCGCCCAGCCTGCGATGCAGCGGCTGCTCGCTGAACCCGGGCGAGGGCTGGGGAAGCTGTTGCTTCGCCCGAAGGCAGCCAAGTGGCCGCTGACGGCGCTGCGGGACCTGTTCCTTCCGGCCGAAACCGATGACAGGCAATCGGCGTCGGAAGCGAGCGCCGAGGGGTGGAGGGTGGCGGAATCGGCCGTGGACCAGCTGCACATGAACGACCCCGAGTCGGTCGCCGTGCTCGAAGCCATCTTTCAGGCAATCGGAATCGCGCTCCTCGACGCCCAGGTGCCGGCGCCGCTCCCACTCCTTCATCGCCTCTGGGACGCCCAGATGCGCCTGGCGGCCGATCGCTACACCAACGCCCCCCGACAACCTCGGATCTTCTTGCTGGACCGTGATGCCGGTGGCTGGGAGAACGGGTGGTACATCGCCTGCCTGTCGATCAGCGAGCGCCTTGACAACGCTGGTGTCGAGCTGCCCGTCGGGCCCCTGTCACCTTGGCGCGCGGTGGCGTTCCCGGAATTCGCCGAGCAAACCGTGTGGGCCCTCGACCGGGCATGTACGACGGCGGCACGCGCGTCGCGTACCGGGGAGGAATCGACCCAGCCCCCCGATTTCTTGCTGGACGCCTGGAGGCTCGCCGGGCGCGTCTACCGGCGCTTCGGGCTCCCCCAGAATCCGCCGTCAGGACACGCGATCAACGCCCCGTTCGCTCTCTTCGATGCCATCCGACAGGGTACGCCCCCTACGTGGGAGGGACGGATCGATCAGGCCTACCTCCTGGACGCCCTCGCGGATCTCGCGAAGGACGAGGGCATCGACATGGCCGTCGTGCTCGATCACCTCTGGCGCGCGACGTGGGGCAGCGGGGAGCCGGCCATCGGGCTCCACACCGAATTGCCGGAGGGGTGGCGGGAGAAGCTGTGGTCCGCGCTGCCCCCCGACGTGCTTCGCGCCAACCGGAACCCGTGGATGCAGCACTGGAAGGGACTCGCGTGGGACCTCCTCACGGAAGAGCACTGGGACATCGTGCTGGAGTGGTGGCGCTCCGAGCCCCGCCACGAGCGCCTGCGGGGGATCGAGCATGTCCCCGAGCGACACGCGCGGTGTGTCGTGCGCGAGCGCCTCGGGGGAGGCTTCAACCCGGAAATCTATGAGGTTCTCTGGGCCCGCTTCCCGTTGATGTGCGTGGAGGAGGCCGTGTCTGACCTTGTGGATCCCGCGCCCGCTGGAAGCCCCGACGCGGTGCTCTGGCGAACCCCCAACGCACGCGTCGGCGACGTGGTCGTCGCGGCACGCGCACGCCTGCCGCAGATCCTGGGTTCGCCGGCTGCGCGCCTCCAACTGGTCAGATGGGCGCACCACCAATGCTCGCGGCGGGGACCGCCCTGGATGGCGGCATGGAACATGCTCGTCCAAGTGGAGGCGTTGGACCCC
>BJHF01000328.1 GCA_014191855.1 Deltaproteobacteria bacterium | reverse complement strand
CCTCAGATCGACGAGCGGCTGCCCAAGCTGACGAGCGGCCTCCGCTTGTTCCTCCCCCCACTTCGACGTCGGCAGGTTGGACAGGTTGAGGAAAGTTGGCATCGGTGGGCTCGGGCTCGTCGTGAGTATGCCACAGAACGCCAACGCCCCCCGCGCTCAGCGCGTCCGACCCCTCGCCACCATCCCCACCACCTCCCCTACCCCCAACCGCGATCCATAATTCCAAGGCGATCCACCCACCTCACGCCGCCCACCCCAGTTCTCGCTACCCGCCGTCGCCTCCGGGCGCAGAGCCGGCGGCCCACGCGCGAACTCTGCGACGGCGAGGGCGGTGAGCGTCGGCCGCATGTCCAGGTCCTCACCCCGAAAAGGATTCCGCCCGACGGTAAAGCGCGTTCCACCACGAGGATGGCCGTCCACGATCACCGCCGCCCGACACTCTGGCCGGAGCAGATACCACGCATCCGGCCGCACCTTCACTCGGCGATGCTCGCGAAGATCCACCACGAGCACGTCGCCCTCCATCGTAACTTGCCCAGCCGCCTCAACCGCAGCCACGGCCGCCGCCCAGGCGGACTGGTCCCGGGTTGGCAAGGCGGCCCCGGACCGCACACACTCGAACACCTCCCAGCACAACCGCGAAAAGGTCGCGCTACGCCGGGAAGGAGGGGTATGTGCCAGCTCCCCGCCCACATAGTTGTCCAACCCACGCCCCAACTCGTCAACCTCCGAAGGATGGTCGGGATGGGCCACGAGGTGGTCGCACCGATGCGAGGCCGCCTCGAGGATGGCCTTCACCCGAGGCTGCAGCCGGGCCGGCCCGCCCATTAGCACCGCCACCACGCTGGCGAGCGCGTCGGTGTCCGCCATGGTGGTCGCGATCCCGTCAAACTGCGTGGGATCGACCAACTCCGGCAGCGCGTCGAGGTTGATGCGCTCCCCCGTTTGGTGGTGATCGTAGGTGACCGCGGCGCCAGGGACGGCGCCATCGACAGAGAGCACACGACGGCAAAGCGACGGCACTTGTTCGGGCCGCGTGGCTGTGAAGATTCGGAGGCGGGGTCGGTTGGGTTTGGGCATCGGCGGCGGACTCGGGGAGAGGGTAGCGCGGCCAGCGACGCGCGGCCGCGTGCAGATCGGCCGCCGCAAAAGCGGTCACGACCGTAGGCTATGACGGCGTCGAAGGCGGAAGGTCGTCTCCAGGCACCTCGTCCGGCGGATCAATGTCGTCAAGCTCGGCGTTCCACGCCACCTGTTCGGCGTGAGCGCCCCCGCGCTGAGCGCAGCGGTGCCTCATCGGGCCGGCGCCCCCGCGGAGGTAGGCGGCAACCGCCCCGGCGTTTCGGTGCCGGGGCATCGGCGGGTAGTGGGGTTTGGTCATCGGGTAGCCTCGGATGGGGAGACGCAGATCTCGTTGATCATCGGACACACCCACCCTCCGCCGCGCGCTGCCGTGATTACCGTTCGGCGATGCCCCGCTCCCTCATCATCGGCGACGTTCACGGCTGCCTCGACGAGCTCGACGAGCTTCTCGCCGCAC
>BJHF01000327.1 GCA_014191855.1 Deltaproteobacteria bacterium | reverse complement strand
CCGCGAAGCTCCCCGTCGGCAGCGGCACCGTGGAGGCCACGGGCAAGACCATCGTTAAGGTTCGGATGAAGCGCCCGGCTTCGCGCCGGACCCCGGTCGGTGCCCAAGCGATCATGGGGCTGCGGGCGCTGGCGACCTCGTCGACCGCGCGCTGAGACCTCGCAATGGCGCAGATATTGCACACTTACACACCGCCGGTCGCGCCGCTGTCGTCGCGACCGAAGCCCACCACGAGGAGAACGACGTGATCAGTTTGCTAGCCGCACCCCAACGAAACCGACGGTGCAATAGCCAAACCACCAGGTGCCAAGCCACTCCTGCTCAAGGAAGCGCATCGCCGTCAACGGGCGCAGCAGCACGTGCCCGTAGAACGAGTCCGAAGGTGTACCCAGATCTTCGAGATCCATGAGCAGCTCGCTCTGGAGATCGAACAGCAGCCAACGACGATACCAAGGCAGCTCGACGGCCGCGGGCAGGCGCGACGCCATCGCCCCCACCAGCTCGCGTAAGCCGCCTTCCAGGGTCAACTGGGTGACACGCTGGTGGCGGAGGTACTCCGGGCCCACCGTCAGCCCCTTCCAACGAGCCAAAGAGGCGAGGTCGCTCCCGACGCGGACTTGAACGAGTCGGGGCTCCTCGGTTACGACGAATACGACGCCGCGCTCGGCGATCGCGTCCCCATCGGCTCCGGAATCCGCGAGAGTCTCGAAGGCTTCACCCGCTGTGACGCCGATCGCAGTCACGGACTCCACGGTTGTGCTCACGATGACGAAGGCGAAGCCGCGCGGGTACACTTGTTCGCGAAGCCGCTCCTCGACGTCCTCGCTCAGGAGGTTGGCGTCGTCGTGGATCACGACGGGGTAGTCGAGGTCCTCGGTGGCTGGGCCGCAGCCGGTGATCAGGTCGAGCAAGAGCAGGGCACCCGTGATCCGAGCCAACTTCGCGAGCCTGCGCTTCTGGGACACATGGCGCTTCATCCGGCCGGTACCCGGTGCGGCTGCACTGGGCGGTCGGATCACGGGGAGGCTCTCACGAGGCGGAAGCCCAGAAAGTCGTAGCGGTCGGCAGGGTCGACCTTGAGGCGGCGCGCGACGCGGGCGTACTCCGGAGAATCGCGCCAGCTACCGCCACGGAACACCTGGTAGGCGCCTCCCTCCCACGCACGGCCGTCGGTGGGCGCGGCGGAGTAGTCCTCGGAGTAGGTATCCTGCACCCACTCCCAAACGTTGCCGCTCATGTCACATAGGCCGTAGGCATTCCGGACCAGGCCGCAGACCGGGTGAGTGGTGCCTTTGGAGTTCTCCGAGGTCCACGCCACCGCGCTTACGTCGTTTCCTCCTGCGTAGAGTCCCCCCTCGCGCCCGCCCCGCGCCGCCCGCTCCCACTCGGCTTCCGTCGGCAACCGGTAGAAGACACGGTCGCGAATGGAGACGACCCTCGCAAACGCGACGACGTCGTCCAAGGAAACGTTCTCAACTGGGCAACTGTCCCCGACGTAAGAGAAGTGTGAAGGCCTGGCCTGCATGACCGACCACCATTGC
>BJHF01000326.1 GCA_014191855.1 Deltaproteobacteria bacterium | reverse complement strand
TTCGTTGGCTCGCGAGCCGACGGCGCCCCGTTGACGACCTTCGGCGTGCCGCCGGGTGCGCTGAACAGGCGATCGCACTGGTGCTTGGGGATAGGACTCGCGCGTCGGATGCCGATCCAGCGGGCGCGTTGGCTGGGGTCTTGCAGCGAATTCTGGACCTGCCGACGTGGTATTCGACGGCCCCTGCCCAGGCGGCCGCCCTCGTGGCTCAGGCCCGATTGATGCTTGAGCGCCCCGACATGGCGGACCTGCCTTGGAACGCGGTGCTGGCCCGGGCCGGGCACTCCGACTCCGACCCTTCGACTGGGCCTACCGTCGGTGCGGCCGGGATGTCGGAGCTCACACTGTTTCTGCTGCGCGCCCGTGAGCGCCCTCCCCAAATGTTGCTCCGTGAGGTGGAACTGGCGGAGGAGCAGGTGCTCCGACTGGCGGCGGATCGTGACGGGCGCGTCGCAATCCAAGTCGCGGTCCAGTTGGAGCGTCTGCTGCGCTCCTGCG
Source organism: Deltaproteobacteria bacterium (assembly GCA_014191855.1). Classification (GTDB taxonomy): domain Bacteria; phylum Myxococcota_A; class UBA796; order UBA796; family SXON01; genus SXON01. Next base: position 1,048 of record BJHF01000326.1, on the reverse strand, counting down.
CTCCCGAGGAGCAGGTTCGGCTTCTCTGGCGGCTCCTTCGGGTGGATCCTCCGGCAAAGGTGTTTGTTGAACTCGCGGACGTTCTGCGGGGCCAGAATACGCCTCTTCATGCCCTCGTGGAGCGGTTGGGAGCCCTGGACGCGGTGCGGGAGGCAGGAGAAGGATCAAGCGCCCGCCAGGCGGTGGCCGGACAGCTCGCCGCCCTCCGGAAATGCCATGCGCCGCTGCTGGGCGACGTTGCTCGCGCGTGCCTCGAAGAAGTCTTCCTACGATTTGAGCAGCCTCCCGACGCCACGTCGCCGCTGTCGCAGCGGTTGACGGAGCTGCGAATTACGATCTTTGGGGCCTCGGGTCGCTCGGGGCTTGCAGCCTGGCACGAATGGTTGGGTTCGACGCTTCCCCCAGCCGTTCAGAGTGCATTCGACGGATACTTGGGTGCCGTTCGCGATGGCGAGCGCGCACTGCCTGGTTCCCCGACCGAGGCCGTGATCGTTGCCCTCGAGACGGGATGGGCGGCGTGGATGCTGCAGGCATCGGGCGCCTTCGTTTGGCCCGAGCGCCTGTTGGTTGAGGGCGCGGACTACGCGCCCCACGATCTCGCTGCCCGACTGACCGACCGCCGGAGCGTGCTGACGCGGGTGGCCGGAGAGCTCATCCTTGCGATGAATCTTCGCGATGAGGCGAAGGTTCTGAGAATCGTGGGGGAGAACCAGGATATCGCGGAACGCCTCGATCTCACCCTGATCCAGGAGTTGCATCGGTTCTTCCTGGAGCGGCTGTTGCTGATGGAAGCCGGTGCCCTGGCGACTCGCGCGCCGCCCGGCGCGAACCTGCCTACGCCATTCAACTATGTCGGGCCGATCCTCGCTGCGGTCTCGAGCGGGGCCTTCGTGATGCTTGATGTCGGAACTGCCTTTAGCGAGATTCGGGGCACAATTCCCTTTGGTGTGGTGGTTGGGGGCAGTTGGCTATTGTCTGGCTCCATGTTGTACACCGCGCTTCACGTTGGGCGGCACCATTTTCGCGACGTCGCGTCAAGGCTCGGTCT
>BJHF01000325.1 GCA_014191855.1 Deltaproteobacteria bacterium | reverse complement strand
CTGGTTTTCGGTTGAAGTTGATCGACATGGACTATTCGATCATGACCGACCGGGCCGCACCGTGGCACGGCACTCAGGGCTATGCGGGCACCCCCGGCTGGATGTCTCCCGAGCACCTGCGTGGCGAGGTGCCCGGCCCCGGGTCGGACGTGTTCACGTGCGCGTTAATTCTGGGGGTGGTGCTCGGTGGTCGGAAGCCAATTGGCAACGACCGTTACGAGGACGACGCCAAGGCGGGTCGGCGTGCCCCCGTGGTGTTTGCTTCGCCACTGCTCAAGCCCGACGGGGTGACGCCCAGCGGCATGGATCGGGAGCTGGCGCAGGCCCTCCATCTGGCGCTCGACCCGGATATGCGGAAGCGCCCGAGCGCCGAGCAGCTCCGGGATGTGTTGAACGGAGTCCCGCGCGTCTCGCCGCCGCCGCCCCCTCCGCCGCCGCCCCCTCCGCTGGCCCCTGAGCGGCGTCCTCCTCCTCCGCCCGAGCGGCGTCCGGTTCCCCCGCCCGAGCCACGTCCGCCGCTGCCCACGCCTTCGGCCCCTTCGGTGGGTGCCCTCAGCCTGATCTGCGGTGCGAAGTCAAAGTCGTTCATGGCGACGGCCATCTTCAACAACATTACGCTGGCCGACTTTGGCGACGACGCCAAGTTCGCCCACCCCAGTCGTCAGTTCGCGATTGAAAGGCGTCCGGATGGGTGGTGGATCGTGCCAAACCCAGGGGCTACCCACCAGACGATCCACAACGGGTCGGCCTGCACGGCGGCGACGAAGTTGAAGAACGGCGATGCTCTCGGCGTCGGGAGCGTCGCTCGGGGGATCGTGAAGCTCCCCATGCAAGTTCGGCTGTAATGATGGCCGCTCGAATGTGGCGTGCGTGGGCCGATCGGGACGGAGAACGTGCCCCAGCGGATCGCCGGGAGCGGGTCCAGGCGTGGATCGACGATGTTCTGCGGCCGGTGCTGGAAGACGGCATCCTCGACGACCGGGAGCTCAAGGTGTTGGAGGTCGCGTGGCCGGCGTACGACCTGTCCATGGCAGATTGGCTGGTGCATCGGGGCTTGTTCTTGAGTGCGATCTCGACCCCCGGAGGCCGCGCGCTCGATCGGATCGGCATCGGACGGCTCTGGAGCTTTCGTGCCGAGATGTCGCCAGATGAGCGCGCCTTGATTGATGCGTGGTTCGATCATCCTCAGATCAATGGTCTACCGCGAGTGATTTCACCCGCCCGCGAGCAACTTCTTGGGAAGATCGAACGTATCGGTGATGACACTGGCGGGTCTCCGGCAAGGGTCCCTTGGGGCGTTCCGCTCACGCCTTCAACCGTCGAACCCATCGCCTCTGGTCGCGGCTACCTCGCGCCCGGGGAGTCGCCGCCACCCGTGCTTACCTTGCGACGAACGCGAGGGGGGCCCGAGCGCCGGTTCCAGCGTGACACCGTCGTTGGTCGCGCGGCGCTCATGGACATCCTCCCGCGATTGCACGAACTGCACCCAGTTAACCAGTTCAGACTGGAGTGGCGTCGAGGGTGCTGGTGGATATTGCCGAATCGGGGGG
>BJHF01000324.1 GCA_014191855.1 Deltaproteobacteria bacterium | reverse complement strand
TGGAAGGGTGGGTGGTTCTGGTCGCGCCGCCCCGGCGTCCAATCGTCTCCCAGCTACTCTGCTCCCCCGCCCCCCGAAAGCGCCCGCAACGCAGCCGTCAACCGGAGCCGCACCGTCTCCGGGTTGGCCGCCATGGCCGCCGCCACCACCTCGGTCACGGCGTCGCCCGGTGGCGCGTCCCCGAACAGCTCGCCGACGCGAACGCCGAGCGCCGCGGCCAGCAGGGCGATCTGGGCGGCGTAGGGCTCCTGCTGACCGGTCTCGATCTTCGACAGCGTCTGCGATGTCATCTCCGCCTTCTGCGCGAGCGTGGAGAGAAGCATGCTTCGTTCCACGCGAAGTGCGCGAACGCGTTCACCAAGGAGGCGAGCAGTTTCGGATGCCACAGGACTCCGATAACCCGTTACATCGTCGTCCCCTATAAAGATATTAGTTGCGTGTAACGAGATTATGGGATAGAGTGCTTGCACCGGTCGCCGAACTCCTCGACGCCGGTGGAGACGCCACCATGCCCACCCTCGTAGAGCTGATGAACCTTTCGGCCGCCCTCACCCGCCCAGACCTCAAGCCCCGGCCGACAGGGCTCACCCGCTACCCGCCGATTCACGACTACTTCGACGTCATCGACACGGCAGAGAAGGCGTACTGCCTCGGCTTTCTCGCCGGCGATGGCTGGGTCTACCCGGCCAACAACGCCATCGGGCTGGAGCTCGGCGCGAAGGATGTGACGCACCTGCACGCCCTGCGAAACCGCATGTCTCCGACGCAGCCGCTTCGCCAGCACCTCTGCCACATGAACGGCAAGGAGATCGTCCAGTTCCGCCTCTCGATGCACTCGCGGCCGATGGTCGAGGCGCTGGGGCGACTCGGGGTCACCCCTGCGAAGTCGCGGACATTCGTGCCGCCGGTGCTCACGCCTGCGCTGCAGCCGCACTTCTGGCGTGGCCTCGTGGACGCGGACGGGAGCATCAACCACGGCTCGACGACGGGGTGGCGCATCGAGCTGGTCGGCTCCCAGGCCGCGTGTGAGGGCTTCCGGGCGTTTCTGGTGGACAACGGCGTCGCCACGGCGGCCAAGGTGGGCCGGAGCCACGGATCTCCCCGCTTCGAGTTGGGCGGCTTGACCCAGGTGAAGCGCGCGTTGACCCTGCTCGGGTATGACGACGAGGAGGCGCTGGCGCTCCCGCGCAAGGCGGCTGCGGCGCGCGAAGTGCTCACGACGCCGGGGCGCTACGACCACACCCGCCGCGTGACTCCTGAGAAGGTGGCGGCGCTCGTGGCGGCGGGTTTCGACGCGACCGAAATCGCACGCGCCCTTCGCGTCGGGGAGTCCAGCGTCTGGAAGTACGGTCGGCGGAGCGGGGTGCGGAGCCTTCGGGGGGCGGTGGAGTAGATGGGGGAGCGTCGCGATCGGGAGCGTGGCGTCGGCGGCGGACGAACGCGCTGCCTGGAGCTTGTTCGCCGCGGATCGGTGCGTAGCTGGGCGTGTCCGACAAAACCCCGAAGGTTCCATGCCCGAATCGCCAACACCGTTGATCATCCTCACGGCCGCCGAACACGAGGCC
>BJHF01000323.1 GCA_014191855.1 Deltaproteobacteria bacterium | reverse complement strand
AACGCCTTCAGTCGCTCCTCCACCGATACCCCTATGTCAGCCCGCTCGTTGTGCTCGTCTTCGCAATGCTCGTGTTCGCGCTCATCAATCCGCGATTCCTCCTGCCGGGCAACCTGTCCTTCCTCATCCCGCGGAACCTCTACCTGACCGAGAAGATCTGGGATCCGCGCATGCTACCCGTCGATGGGCGCTATGGCGCGCGCGGACCGGGCGCGGTCAAGATGTTCGAGAAACGGATCGCTTACACGGTGAGCCGGGGCTCGCCGGAGTTCGCCTCGCGGCCCTACATGATCTACAACATCGGGACGTTGCTGAGCTTCGATAATCCTTACACGGACAAGGAGCTGGCCCGACGGGCGCAGATGGCGTACGAGATGTCGATCGCCCACGCCGCGGGCACGTGGCTCAACGGCAACTGGGCCACCCCCGCCGGCCGCAGCTCCCCGGGTTTCGTCACGCAGGCCCCGACGGGTTGCGCCGACATGCTCTGGACGTACTTCGGTGGCAAGACCCCGCGGCTCGGCGGCAACACGACCGCGGTCTCGCCATACGGGAGGAACGCGACCTCGGAAGGAGCGCCCCCGATGTAGGGGTCGCCATAGTTGGGGGACAGCGAAACCTCCCCGTCATCCCGGAAAAAAGTAACCTTCGAAGGTACATTTCGCACCAACTCGTCTACGACCGTCACGGTCACTGAGCCGGGTCGGGGGGCGGCGAGCGTGACGCGCGTCGACTTGCCCTCTGTGACCGTGATGGGGACGCGCTCTCCGTCCGGGCGCCCCCTGCCGTGAACCAAGAGCTCGTAGTTGCCCGGCGGCAGGTGTCCGCCGAATGAGCCGTCGTGCTGGGTGTCATCCCCGACATCTGACTCCCACTGGGACCACGGTTTGTCCGCACCTTCTTTGAAGACGATCACACCGAGGCCGCTCATCGCGATCCCGGTCCCTTCTTCGATAACGTAGCCATCCACATCACCGTGGGGCGTCTCCATCGCTTCGATGAGCGCGTCAAGCGCGCTGCCCACATCCCCCCGGCCAACCCCGAGATAGCGCTCATAACTGTAGGTGGCGCCCGTCGGAAACCGCCCCTCTTCTTGAACGCTCACGACTCCGGCGCCGAACGTAGCGGTCTGCGACGACGTAAACATCGGCACGAACAAGGCACCGGCTTTGGTCGCGGTTGCGTAGGAAACCCCGTCCGAAATGCCGGCGACGAAGTCCACCACAAACGGCTCCGCGAAGGTGTTCTTGCCCTCCGCGGTGGCGTCCGCGACTGCGGTGTCCTCGTCAAACCCGATGCCGGCGGCGAACACGTCTACCGCGCCACCCTGCAAATAGAAGTCCCCGAAGGACAGGCCATCGTAGAGCGCGAGATCCAACAGCGGGAGCGTCTCAGTGTCACCGGTCGCCACCGTCGCTTCCGGAAGATCGCTGCCGGGCTCGGTGAAAGACGCCGTGGTGCGGAGGAGGAGCGCCGGGGAGCCGGGCTCCAAAATATAGTCGGTGACGATGCGAAAGTCGGGCTGATCGACGACGAGCCAGAGCGGGTTGAGGAGCTGTAGGAACGGCGCCCCCGC
>BJHF01000322.1 GCA_014191855.1 Deltaproteobacteria bacterium | reverse complement strand
CCCCTCGTTCACCCTCGCCGAGCTCACCGTCACCAAGCCGGGCATCGTCAACACGCCGACACCGGCGCAGATCGAAAGCCTGCGCCACCTCTGCGAAACGGTGCTGCAACCGATCCGCGACCACTTTGGCATAGTCAGTATCCACGTCGGCTTCCGCAGTCCCGAACTCAACGCGGCCACGAAGGGCGCAAAAACCAGCCAGCACCTTGCCGGGGAGGCTGCGGACTTCCACGTTGCCGGCCACACCTGCGAGGAGGTGATCGCGTGGATGCGGGCGGCGATGCTCCCGGTAGACCAAGTAATCGGCGAAACCCGCAGCGGTCACGCGCCCTTCACTTGGATCCATGCCAGCGCGGGGCCACGAAACCGCCGGCAGTACCTCCAGAGTTTCGACGGCGTGACCTACTCGCCGTTGGGTTAGGGGGGGTTCGCGGCGGCGAGGTTCACCCTCCCCACCAACCCCCGCACAAACGCCGCAAACACGCCCGCCGGGGAAGCCCGCTGCATCTAAGCCTCCCCCCACTCGCACGGACAGAACGCCGTAGCCGCCGTGCAAAGGTCGGGGCACCTCCACAGTGCGTGGCCGCGAAGGGCGTATAGGTGGCCCCGGTAGGACACAAGTGCCCAGCCAGCGGCGTGGAGGGTGGCGGCCATTGACAGCATCGGAACCTCGGGGAGAGCCCCCGCCCCCATCGCCCCCACTGGAGAGCAACAGACGGCGGGAGCGGGGGCTAAAACGGTGAGTCCACCACGCTCACCCACGGGGAGGTGAGGCAGTAGACCATGCCGGCGAGGTAGATCGTGCCGACGATCCAGGCGAGGGCGGTGCGGATCACGAGGCCACCGGCGGCAGCGTAAGGTTCTGGACCGCCTCCATGATCTCCGCGTCCGTGGCCTCCTTCGGGAGCCGCAACGCCGCTCCCAGAAACCCACGCATGTAGTAGTAGGCGTCGGACACCTCCTGTGCCCGACGGCGATCGTCGGCCCGCCATTCTTCGGGGGTCACGCCCGCACCCAACGGCCACGGGCATCGCGCTTCTTCCCGCGCGCGGTGCGCCGGCCGGCGAGCCGTCGGGCGGTCAACTCGCGGCGCAATGACGCGATCTCGGCTGCGATGGCGGCTTTGTCCGTCCCCGCTGCGCGCCACTGGTAGCCGAGCACGCGAATGCGTTTGGCGAGCGCGCCCTCATCCTCCGAGGCGTCGCATGGCGTCGGATCGCCGTCACCATCCCGCCATGCGCTGAGGTTGTCCAAGTACGCCTCCACGGCCGGCAGGAACGTCGGGCAGTTGTCGGCCTTGCGGCAGGAGTGGCAGGCCGGCGGGGTGTCGCCGGGCTGGTCCTCGCGGACATGCGGGGAGGCGTGGAGCCACCCGTCGGCGTCTTGATAGTGGTAGCTCACGACGCACCCCCGAAGGCGAGATCGTCACCGCGCCGCTGGAGGATGTCGGTCACGATGTCGCCCGCCGCGTCGGACAAGCGGCGGCGGAAGCTCAGGCGCTCCGCTTCGGTGAGCTCGGCGGGGGCGATGCCCCCGGCGAGGTACACCACCTGCTCAGCGGCGGTGGCGAGGCGTGCGATGTCGCGGTCGTTCATG
>BJHF01000321.1 GCA_014191855.1 Deltaproteobacteria bacterium | reverse complement strand
TCTAGTTACGCCTGGTTAAGGGTACGGCCTGACCCCGCCGTCGCTTTCCCCCGAATAAACTCCGCAGGGAAGGGTGAAGATCCGACTTTTTCATTTGGGGGCTCGGTAGGCGGACTTCCCCCCTCGACTTTTGAGTGGGTTTGGGAGGAAATCCGACATGTCCCATTCCCCCGGGCCCACCGCGCTCCGCGTCGTCGACTCCCATACGGGGGGCGAGCCGACCCGAGTGGTGGTCGCCGGCGGCCCCGACCTCGGTGTGGGACCGCTCTCAGAGCGTCTACAGGTGTTCCGCCGTGACCATGATCGCTTCCGCTCGGCGGTGGTAAATGAGCCGCGGGGTTCCGATGTCGTCGTCGGGGCCTTGCTGGTCCCGCCGCACGACCCATCGTGTCGCTTCGGGGTGATTTTCTTCAACAACATCGGGACGCTCTGGATGTGCGGCCATGGGGCCATCGGGATGGTGGCCACGCTCGCCCACCTGGGGCTCATCCAGCCAGGCGAGGTGCGCATCGATACCGCGGTCGGTCCAGTCACCGCGACGCTGCACGCCGATGGTTCCGTGACGATCGTGAATGTCCCGTCTTACCGCCACGCCAAGGCCGTCGCGGTCGACGTGCCCGGTCTCGGGGTCGTCCACGGCGATATCGCCTGGGGCGGCAACTGGTTCTTCCTCGTCGAGCAGCATGGCTTGGAGATTTCCTTGGCGAACATCGAAGCGCTCACTGATTACGCGTGGAAGGTTCGCCAGGCCTTGGCTCAGGCCGGCGTGACCGGCGCCGACGGCGGCGAGATCGACCACATCGAACTCTTTGCGGCCACGCCGACGGCCGACAGCCGCAACTTCGTGCTCTGTCCGGGCAAGGCCTATGACCGTTCGCCCTGCGGCACCGGCACGAGCGCCAAGCTCGCCTGCCTCGCGGCCGACGGCAAGCTCGCGCCGGGCGCCATGTGGCGGCAGGAAAGCGTCATCGGGAGCGCCTTCGTCGGTTCCTACGAAGCCCTCGCTCATGGCAAGATCCGTCCGTCCATCACCGGTACCGCGTACGTGCAGTCCGAGGCGACCTTCCATTTTCATCCGCAAGACCCCTTCGCCTGGGGTATCCGCTGAACGTCATGTCCGCCCCGGTCGTCATCGTCGGGGGTGGAATCGTCGGCTTGAGCGCCGCCTATGAGCTCCTGCGCCGGGGTCGCCCGGTGGTGCTGCTTGAGAGGGGCGCGCCCGACCATGACTCCTGTTCGCTTGGCAACGCCGGGATGATCGTCCCGAGCCACTTCGTGCCACTGGCCGCGCCCGGCATGGTGATGCTGGGGCTGAAGTGGATGTTCGACCGGGAAAGTCCCTTTTCGGTGCGGCCGCGCCTTGACCTCGACCTCGCCCGCTGGGGCTGGAAGTTCTGGCGCTCGTCCACTCAGCGTCACGTCGATCGCTGCACGCCGGTCCTGCGCGACCTCAACCTGCGCAGCCGCGAAATCTTCCTCCGCCATCGTCACGAACTCCCGGGTTCGTTTGCGCTCGAGACCGTTGGCCTGCTTGCGTTGTGCCGCACGCAGGAGACCCTCGACCATGAGGCCGTCTTCGCCGCGAAGTCCAACGCCGTGGGCGTCCCCA
>BJHF01000320.1 GCA_014191855.1 Deltaproteobacteria bacterium | reverse complement strand
GAAGCAGCCACCAGCGAGGAGGAAGCTCGGCGGGGACTTGCGCGCTTGGAAACCGCTGGAAGCGCCCTGGAAGAGGCGTTTGCGCTGTTCCGCCGGCACATCGTCAGCGAGGGAGCGGCCCCGCTCACGCGAATGATCGAACAGTCGCTGGATGCGCTGTCGACGCGCCTCCGGGCCGAAATCGACCGTCGAATCGCGATGAGCGGGAGTGGCGTTGCTGCGTATGCGGAACACGGGCTCACCCACGACGTCACCGCAGGTGTCCAGGCGTGGGCGGACTCGCACGTCCGGGAGGTCCACACGTACCTCACCCGCCACCGCGCCTTCACCGCGAACGAGTTCGAACGGGCGTTTGGCGACGCTTTCCCGCTCCATCGCGCTGAGCCAATCACTTTGACGTTGTCGCGAGAGGAGCCCGCGGCCGTCGATACTTCCGTTTTTGAGCAGCGTGAGCGGAGCCTCACGTTGATGCGCTTCGGGCTCCCCGCGGTGGGAAGCCTCGTGCTTAGCATCATCGCGACTCCGCTCGCTCCCATCGGGCTCGCCGCCGGGTACCTCCTCGCGGACGCGCACCGACGCCGTTCGGAGGAGGAACTGCGTGCCGAGCTGCGGGTTGCGGCCCGGCAGCTCGTGGAGCAAGGGATTGCTCGCATCCGGGCCGACCTCGTCGCGGAGGTTGGGAATCATTTTGCGAGGCTTGATCGTCAGCTACTTGGCGCCTTTGAGGCCCGGCGAACCACGTCCAGAGCGGCGCTGCAAGACCATGCCGCCCGAGCCCGTTCCCGGGGAGAAGCTGACGACGGCGCGATTCGCCGATTGGAGGAGGCGGCTCTGCGGCTCGATGAGATGGCGACGTGATGGTGGAGCCAGCATCTCGCTTGGCGATCGGGTTCTTCGGCGAGTTCAACGCGGGGAAATCATCGCTCCTCAACAGTCTGGTGGGGCGGGCGGTGCAGGATGTCGATGTGCGACCGACGACCGCGAGAATCTGCGCCCTCGTCGATCCGCAGGCTCCCGTTGGCCGAACTAACGGCGCGCAACGCGTTGAAGTTCGTTCACCGTGGCTGCGGTGGGGCGTCCAGCTCTGGGACACGCCGGGCTGGAACGCCGAGGACGCGTCGCATGCCACGTGGGCGGAGCAAGCCGCCCGGGAGATTGGGGCGGCCGTCTACGTCCTCGATGCCACCAAGGCGATCCACCGGTCGGACGCCAAGCAGTTCGCGGCCATCGCATCCGCGCTCTCGGATCGTGGAGGGCCGCAGCCCCTGCTGGTGCTCAGCCACTTCGATCGGTTCGTTCCCGAGAGCGAGGAGGACGAGCAGGACCTCCTTGAAGACGCGCGCCGGCACCTCGGGGTCGAGTCGGGTCGCGTCTTCCGTGTCCACGCCGGCGACCTCCACCTCTTTGACGGTGCACAGTTCCGTAATGAGCTACAACGTATCATTCTCGCCGACCGGCGAGCCCGCCTGCTCGCTGAGGTCAGGAACGATCGGCGCCACCCTCTTCGGCAAGCTGTTGCCAGACAGGCGGCATGGAGAGCGCTCATAGACGATGAGCTGGCCTCTGGGCCCCTTGAGGACGAACTGCGAGACTGGGAGGCGCATTGTGAGGCACAGCGGAG
>BJHF01000319.1 GCA_014191855.1 Deltaproteobacteria bacterium | reverse complement strand
TCCACCTGATCAGCAAGCTCTACGAGAACACCTCGCTGCTGATCACCACCAACCTCGCCTTCGCCGATTGGCCCCAGGTCTTCGGCGACGCCAAGATGACCACCGCCATGCTCGACCGGCTGACCCATCACTGCGACATCATCGAGACCGGAAACACCAGCTGGCGATTCAAGAACCGCAGCTGACAAAACCCTCCCCCAGACCCCCTCCCGGGCTTACCCGCGTGGGTGCACAGGTACCCCCCACGCCCTCCGCTACGCGCAACGCCGGGGGCGCTGCGCTACGGGCGCGGGTCCCTCCTATGCACTACGCGGATAAGCCCATTCCTGCCCTCCCAGAGGGGTCGGAATTGGACGCGAAAAGGGGGTCACGGTTGGAAGCGATTTGACAGTCTCTACATCTAGGAACAGCCCTAGGCGCGTCTCAGACCCATCTGGTTGCTGGATAGGTGATCGGGGCTCAAGGCGCCGCAGAACTCGATATCGGCCGCTCGCTTCGAGAGCTGCCGCCATCGCCTCGAACTCCACGTCACTCCTGTCCAAAGCCCTTCACCCTCTACCGCCCGATTGGAGCGACTTGTTTTCTGCCATTTCCGCCGACGCCGCTTCGCCCCCGATCGAGAAGCCGCGCAATCACCGAAGTCCCGATGTTGCGAGGTTCACTCAGCATCGGACACCATCGCTTCGACATGGGGCGCGCCACCGACCAGACACGCGCCTGCCTTCCACTTGAAGAATGTCCGCTTGGGCGGGCTCCGGAGAAGGATTCGGGCGGTAGTCGCTTCCACCTCCCAGAGGCCCATGATCCGGAGGAAGCCGGCCACGAGGTCGGTCGATGACGCATTCCTGCGCGAGCCTGCCGGCTGCCTACCGGGACGAGACGCCGCGGACGGACACGGGACTATCGGGTTACCGTGGACCAAGGCGCCTCCTGGTCTGGACTATCGGGAATCACTTCTACGCCCTGTTGAACGGCCTCAGATTACGCCCGTTGCTCCGCATTTACTCGCGCGGTTAGCAGACGTGGATGCTCTTCCCGATCTCGCCGATGAAACCGGTCTTGTCCTGAAGGTTTTTAGCTTAGGCACCCCAACTCGTGTGCGGCGACAGCCACTGTGGGCGGCCGGAGGCATGGCGTGGTACGAAGGCAACGGTGTCGGCTATGTCTTCAGCTGGCCGGCAAAGCGGTGCTGCTCGCTCAACTCCGCGTCGCCGCAGACGATCTGTGCGTGCGGCGCGCCGAGAGCAGAACCGACAAGCGCCGCACCTGGGGCGAGCTGCGATATGGCGCTAAGACATGCACCAAGGAGCGCCGCGTCGTGGCCCCGCTGGAGGCGACGACGCTCGGCCTCGACACCCGCTATGTCGTTACCTCGCTCGCCGGCACGCCCGAGCATCTCTACCGGACCGTCTACTGCGCGCGCGGACGCGGAGAACTTCATCATGCTGCACAAGACCCAACTCGCCTCCGATCGCACCCCTCATGCCGCGACCCGCGCGCCAACCAGTTTCGCCTCGTCCTCCATACCCGCGGCCTATTGGCCACTGCGCGCCGTAGCGCCGCCGCTCTTGTTCCTGGCGCGGGCCGATGTCGCCACGCTGCCCCGGATCAGGATTCCGCCCGCCTCGCCG
>BJHF01000318.1 GCA_014191855.1 Deltaproteobacteria bacterium | reverse complement strand
CTCGTCCCTGGCGTGCTGGGTGCTGTTCGAGCTGCTCGATGCCGCCGGGCTCCCCCCCGGGGTGGTGAACCTCCTCGGCGGCGAAGGTCCGGACATCGGTCCGCTCATCCTCGCACGCCCGGAGCTGGGCGGCGTGCACTTCACGGGCAGCACCGGCGTCTTCCAGGCCATCTGGCGCGAGATCGGCGGCAACATCGAGCGTTACCGCGCCTACCCGCGGATCGTGGGCGAGACGGGCGGCAAGGACTTCATCGTGGCGCACCCGAGCGCCGAGGTGGAGAGCCTCGCCGTGGCCATCGTGCGCGGCGGTTTTGAGTACCAGGGCCAGAAGTGTTCGGCCGCGAGCCGCGTGTACGTTCCGCGCTCGTTGTGGCCCGCCGTATCCAAGCGGTGTCGCGAGATGACGCTCGACATGAAGCAGGGCGACGTCCGTGACCTCTCCAATTTCGTGAGCGCCGTGATCGATGAGCGGGCCTACCGCCGGCACGCGCAGTGGCTGCAGCGCCTCCGTCAGGAGGCCGACATCGTGGTGGGCGGCGGCGCGTCCGACCGCGTGGGCTGGTTCGTGGAGCCCACCCTCGCGCGGGTGGACGATCCGAACCACGCCCTCCTCCACACCGAGCTCTTCGGCCCCATCGTCGGCGCCTTCGTGTACGAGGATGCCGACTGGACTGCCACGCTGGGCCTCGTGGACCGCACCTCCCCCTACGCGTTGACCGGCGCAATCTTCTCCACGGATCGGTACGCCATCGAAGAGGCGCTGGGGCTCCTGCGGCACGCGGCCGGCAACGTGTACATCAACGACAAGCCCACGGGCGCAGTCGTGGGGCAGCAGCCCTTCGGTGGCGGGCGCGCCAGCGGCACCAACGACAAGGCCGGCGCTCCCGCCAACCTCGCCCGGTGGATCTCTCCGCGCACCATCAAGGAAACGATGGTTCCGCCTACGTCCTGGCGCTATCCCTTCCTGGGTAGCTGAGTCCCGCCGCACGGGCGGGGAACAGGGTCCGCGCCCGGCGTGTCGAAAGAATGTGCTTGACCGGCCTCGCCGTTCCCGCACACAGTGGGACTACGCTTGGAGGACGAACATGTCGAGCCCGAACGGGATCATGGGCATGATTGCCCAGCTTCAGGACCTGGAACGCTTTCGCGAGCATCACTGGGAAGGCAGCTTCGCTGAATACCTGGAGATCGTGCGGACCCGGCCGGATGTGGCCCGGAACGCCTGGCAGCGGCTCTACGATCTGGTGCTGAGCTTCGGCACCGACACCTACACCGAGTACAAGAAGCCGATCATCCGGTACCGCTTCTTCGACGATCCGTTCGACAATGGCAAGGACGCGGTTTTTGGCATCGACGTGCACCTGATGAAGCTGGTGAACGTGCTGAAGTCCGCCGCCCTCGGCTTCGGCCCGGAGAAGAGGGTGATCCTGCTGCACGGCCCGGTCGGCAGCGCCAAGTCCACCATCGTGCGCCTCCTGAAGAAGGCGGTGGAGTGGTACAGCCGCACCCCCGAGGGCGCGCTCTACACCTTCGAGTGGCACCTGCCCGACGGCCAGGTGGTGTCCTCGCCCATGCACGAGGACCCGCTCCGGCTCATCCCTTCGGACATGCGCGTGCAGGTGGTGGAGGAGCTC
>BJHF01000317.1 GCA_014191855.1 Deltaproteobacteria bacterium | reverse complement strand
CAGTTCACGCTTGTCCATGCGGAGGACGGATCCTGGGCGGCGCTCTCCGCCCCGTCGGCCAAGCATCCCACCTTCCTCGACGGCTGCGCGCTCCCGCCGGGAGGCGCTGTGATCCGGGACGGTGCCGTCCTCACCATTGGACCGGAGCGACTTCGCATCGTTCTTCGTCTTGAGTTCGCGTAGGAGGCACCGTGGAACCCTGGCGGACGGTGGATCAGCTTCCGGAAGGGGAGCGACTTGCTTGGTTTATTGAGGATTTCGTCGCGCGAGTGCAGGCGAATCCTCGATACGCAGCTCAGGCGGTTGATGCCGCGGTAACGGCGTACAACATCAGCGAAGCCATGCTGGAGCGGGAGAGGGGGCGTATCGCGGAGGCCCTGCGGGGACGAGTTGCAGCTTCGCCCAGGAGCGCGGCGATGAGCCGATTCTGGAGTGGCAGGCATCGGGTGTCGGCGACCATGGCCGCTTCGGTGGACAACTGGTTCAACGCGGAAGCCGTCGTCCGTACGCCCCGACGCGTCGCGCCCTCGGTGCTGCCCCCCGACCTCCTTCACGAGCTCGGGGTAGCCCGCCGCCGTCACATGGATGTCATTGGCGAACCCGTTGCGATGGTTGAGGTGCAGGAGTCGCCCCCCCAGGTGGCTGAGGAGTCTCTGGCAGCGCCACCACCCGACCATGCGCCGCAGGCGGCTCCGTTCCGGTTGGCAGTGCCACCGCAGGGTGGCCAGCCGGTGCCGGTTGCGAGGCCCCTTCCCGATTTGCCGATCCCCGCCGCAGCCGCCGCTCCTGCGTCCTTCTCGCCCACCGACGCCGAGGCATCCGAAATCGCCTTCGTCCCGGCCCCGGTGGCCCCCCCCGAGCCCATTGCGGCGCCGCCGATCCCGGCGCCACGCCCGGTGTTTGTGCCGCAGCCCGACCGGTCGCCGGTGGAGCCCCCCCCTGTCGTGAGGTATGATCCCGGTCCTGTCGCCTGGGCCGACCTGGCGAGTCGGGTGGTACGTCTGCGCTCGGAAACCGCGAGCCGCGTCTTGGAAACGCTCGCCGCCTTTGATGCTGTCGGCAGGCCGAAGCTGGCGTTTGCCTCGGTTGACAACGATCGATTCCGTGTCCTCTCTGAGGAGGAGGTGCGGCAGCACACCGACGTGTGGTTTCTCGGCGATGTCCATGGCGATCTCCTCGCGTTGGAGGCTGCGTTCGACTGCATCGACTCGGCGACGCCGGGGGCCACGATCGTGTTCCTTGGCGACCTCGTCGACGATGGCGGAGACCAGGTCGCTTGCCTCCTGCGACTCTTCGAGCGGGCGCTGGCTGCGCCGGGGCGCGTGGGCTTCATCAGCGGAAATCATGACGAAGCGCTGAAGTACAATGGGCCGGATGCCGCGTCGCCGTTCACTTCATCCGTGCACCCGGGCGATTTCGCGTTCTTGCTAAACGCGGAGTATGAACGAGAGGGGATACTAGAACTTGGAGCTATGGTTGCCAGGCAATTCGCGGCCAACCCTCGCGCCCTGGTATTCCCGGACGGGCTCTACGCCGCCCACGGTGGATTTCCCCACAGTGACCTGTGGAGCGAGTTGCTCACTCCCGAGGCCCTTGAAACGCCCCGGTCGCTCAAGGACTGCGTGTGGAATCGGTTCTCCGATGCTCCCTGCAGGCTTCCGAAC
>BJHF01000316.1 GCA_014191855.1 Deltaproteobacteria bacterium | reverse complement strand
AGGGCAGATGCGCCATCCCTCAGCTCTCGCGTCTCGCCGGCGGGGGTGAACGTGGTGATCCTGCCGGTGGCGCCCGCGATGGCGCCGACGCCCCGCGTGTAGCGACCCCGAGCCACATCCTCGTCTGTCGGCGCGTTGAGCACGAGATGCACCCGAACCGGCAGCAGGGCGTCATCGAGCTTCGCCCGCAGCGTGGTGTGGATGCCCGCGTAGCACAGCTCACCGCTGCGGCTCAGCAGGTCGAGGACTCCGCGTTCGTCGAACGTAAAGGTCGCGTGGAGGCGCTCCAGCGTCGCAAATGCGTCGGTGCGGTCGGTCACCGTCGCCTGCAGGAAGCCGATGCGCCCCAGCTCCGAGACCCAGCGGCTCGACGGGATGCCGCCAAGAGACTCTGCGCTCTGCGCCGCGGATCGAAAGTGCCAGGCCGACCCCACCAGCCCGCCGCGGGACGTGATCGTCGCGGCGATCCGCTCGCGCGCGTCCACGGCCGCCACGGACGTGGCCCACGTGGCGAGCGCTTCCATGCCCGCCCGGATCTCCCCTTCCGCGAGGGCGTCGAGGAGCACGCCGTGCGCGTGCCACAGCCCCAGCCGTTTCGCGGCGAGCGACGCGGTACGGCGAATTCGCTTCCGCTCCCGACGAACGGCCCAAGCCGCCGAAGCCCCGCCCGTTCCTTCCGTAAACACGGCCGCAATCTCATCCGGAAGCTCCAGAGCGGGCGCGGGCGGGGGGAGGCGAGGGTTGCTGCGAAACGCGCGACCCCACGACGCGAAGCTCCCGTCGGGATCCACGCGATCGAGGGTATCGAGCACCTCCAGTGCCAGGGCCCCCGGGTGCCTCACCGCTGCCACCGCGTTCTTCGTCTCCTCGAAGCTGCCGTCTGCGTCGAGGCGGCGGAGCCGATCCCATTCGCGGAGGATCGGCCACGCCCCGGCGCCGCGCCCGAGCAGTCCATCGAGGCGCCGGCGGTCGATCCCGCAGACGAGGGCTGCGACGGTCAGGTCGCCGTCCCCGAAAAGATCTCCGACACGAGCGGCGAGTCGCTGGTGTCGATGGAGCTGGGCCGCGTCGTCGTACCCTCGGCCCGCCTCAGCGAGCACATTCTGCAGATTGGGATCGACGTTCCGGTTCATCATCGCGGCCCGCATGATAAGCCAAAACCATGCGAGCCGGGTAGAATCGACGGGTATTGACGGCGATTGACGCGGTTTGCCGAGATCGTCGGGAAGGCCGCGCCGGTGAATAGCGGTGTGGGCATGAAACGCCTCACCCGCCCTGTCGCCTTCTACGTTCCCACCGACAACCGCGCCCCGAGCGCGGTTTCCGGTCCGTCGCCCCGCGCAATTGCCGCGCCGCCGCCGCGTCCGCCCGCCCCGCCGGCGCTCGTGCTGGCGGCGACTCCAGCGCCTGAGCCCACCCCGGTGCACGCCGAGATCGACGAAGGCTTCTTCGCGCCCACGCCGGGAGGCCTCGGCGGTGCGCCGCCGTTCGAGATCGACGAGCCGGAGCCCGAGCCACCGGGCTTCCTGCACACCGTGGCCGCCCTCTGCGGCAGCTTCGTGAGCTGGTGGACGAACTGGACCGATCCCCTGCGGGCGGTGACCGTCGATGCCGCCGTGGCGGTTGTGCTCCGCGAGATTCACCGCCGCGCACCGGAAGGAGCCCCCGTGGACACTCGGATCGACGTG
>BJHF01000315.1 GCA_014191855.1 Deltaproteobacteria bacterium | reverse complement strand
CGGCGGCGACGACGGCGGCGGCGGGGGTGCGGCGGCGGCGGGTTTGGCGTTGAGCGTCGAGCCGAGCGTCTACCTTCCGGGCGGCTGGGTAAACGTGAGCGCGGGGGCGAGCGTCGGCGGCGCCGGGCGGGGAGCTGCGGAGCGTCTCGGGGCGGGAGGTGGCCGATTGGCTGCTCGCGGAAGAGGCGGCCGTGGAGACGCTGCAGCGGGCGGGTCTGGACCTGGGGGAGCTGCCGGGGCTGCTGAAAGAGGCCTTGTCGAGCGGGCTCGCGGAGGAGGCCGTGGTCGTGCCCGGGGAGGATGTCCCAGCGGGGCCATAGGGGAAGTTCAGGTCGAGCGCCGGTACATCACGTCAGAGCGGAGGATGTATTTCGTGCCGGACCGCACCGCAGCGCCCTCGTGGAGCTGGCGATGCCAGAACAACGGCGCGCTCCCGGTGACGGGCTTGATCGCGACGTCGATATCCGGAAAGTTGGTCTCCCCCCCGGTGAAGTCTGCGTTGAGGTAGACCATGACCGTGATCAGGCTCCGCTCCTCCGCGCTGCGGTGGAACGCGCCGTCGTAGTGAGGGGCGAAATACTCGCCCGGGCGGTAGCGGTAGCAGCGGAACCGCTCGTTGAGCCCAACCGGGGTCCAGCCCGGGACGCTGCCCTGGATGGACCGGCGCACCCGCTCAAAGAGCGCGGCGGCAAGGCCCGGATCGTCGAAGATCACCCGGGTGTTGTTGCGAATGTCGGGGCGCATCTCGAAGCCGCGGCTCGTCGTGATCGGCGCCGCTTCGGGGCCGAGCGCCTCGATGTGTTCGATGAGGGCGCTGGCATCGCCCGCGGACAGGACGTCGGGCACAGTCCAGGCGGTTGGGATCGGCATGTTGTCGGCCTCGTTGTTGAGGATAACGGGTCATGCGCTCTCGCGGGTTCTGCCGCCGGACGGGGGCAGCCCGAGAACCACCGAGGGTTAGCCGGCGAACCGTATCAGCGCCTTCGGATGCGCCTTGATGACCCCCTCAAACGCCTCTTTCTCCCACTGCGCGATGTCCACGACCGTCCCCTGACCGCCGTTGAGGATCGTCTTCCACACCGCCTCTTGCACCCCGTTCTGGGTGTCTTCCAGCAGCCGCCGCGTGATCTCCCAGGTGCCAAAAATTTGACGCCCCACGATCCCGTGGAGCTGCAGGCCGTCCATCACTACCCGGTGAATGTCCTCCACCACCGCGTCCCCCGTCTTCACGCCGAACAGCACGACGTGCCCACCGCGCCGGGTGATCTTGATCGCGTTGTTCAGGGAGTCGGGGAAGCCGGCCATCTCCATCGCGACGTCGACACCGACTCCGCCCGTGAGGTCCCGGATCTGCTCCCGCAGGCTCGCGTCGTGTTTGAACGGGGCGTCCGCAGGAGCCGCCTTCGGGGTCAACACCACCTCGCAGCCCAGTGTTTTTGCGAGGGCGGCGTGGTGGGGGTTGACCTCAACCCCGATGATTCGTTTGGCGCCCATCCCCCGGGCTACGAGTATCGCGAACAGGCCGATCGTCCCGCAGCCGATGATCGCGACGGTCTTTCCCTTAAGATCGGTGGATTGACAGGCGTGTACGGCGTTTCCAAAGGGCTCTTGGACGGCCGCGACTTCGGGACGAATGCGGTCAAGCCGTGTGGGCCAGAGGCTCTTCGCGGGCAGCTTAAGATACTCTGC
>BJHF01000314.1 GCA_014191855.1 Deltaproteobacteria bacterium | reverse complement strand
GCCGACAACGTCAGCGGGCTGACCGACGAGCGCGGTGGTCGCGCGGACTGGGTCGAGATTCGGAACACTTCCTCCAACACCGTCTCGTTGGCGGGCGTCACGCTGGGGCCGAAGATTTTCGGCGACGGCGAGCGGATGACTTTCACCAACCGTCCCAGCATCGGGCCGGGCGAACACATCGTTATCTATGCCGACGGCAATCCCTCGCAAGGCCAGCTCCACGCGCCGTTTCGCTTGAATCGTCTTGGTGAACAGCTCGCGCTCACGGGGACGACCGCCGCCGGGGCGCGCTTCCTCATCGACGCCGTGACCTACGGACCGCAATCCGCCAACTCAGCACTGGCGCGGCTCGGGCAGGGCGGGCCGTGGATTACCGGAGCGCCGACACCGCGCGCTGGCAATGTCGAGGGACAGTGGCGATCCATCGTGGACCCGGTGAACTTCCTCCTGGCATTCCCGACCAGGGCAGGGCGCACCTACACCGTTCAATACAGGGACGAGCCTGGCGGCGCTCCTTGGGTGTCGTTGCCGCCGGTGCGCAGCGTGGGCATCGAGCAAGCTGTGCAAACCCCGCTCGCCGCCCGCCGCTTCTTCCGCGTCCGCGAGGAGTGAGCCTCAGGACTCAGGGTGGGCTGGCTTGGGATTGCGGATGCGCACGCCCTCCACCTCCCAGCGCCACAGCGGGGAGGACTCGCCTCCCTTGAACGCCTTGTAAACCTCCGGCGCCTCGCGCTTCTGGAGTTCCATCTCGCGCACGCCTTCGCTCGCGCACGCCAGCACCTTGGCGTAGCCCTTGTAGATGCGCGGTTCGCCGAGTATCCGGGAGCAGCCTTCCGCCGCCAGACTGGGAACGGCTTCACGCACGCCGCGCCTCTCCAGCACCACGAAGCTGTAGGGCAGGCTCCGCAGATCAATGCCTGCGCGATTGGCGAACTTCACCCAGTCCGAGTCCGCCATGATGCCGGGCGGCGGCGAGGCGAAGTGATGACACCAATGCCGCTCGTTCGCCGGCGCCAGCAGCCCGCACGTCGCCTGATGCGTGCAGGGCGCAATCACATGAAACTGCGTGCGCAACGACTCGCGCATCTGGATCAGCGCGCGGCTGTCCGCGAAAGTTCCTGGCTCGACCCAGATCACCGCGTCGGAGCGGTCGATCACTTCCCGCAACGCACGGCCGCCCACCTCATTCAGCTCGTTCAAGACATGGCTGATCACCAGCGTCCCGATGCGGCCCTCGCCCGTGCCCGTCGTGACCTTGAGCCCGGGAAAGAACTCCCGCGCCGTCGCCGCAGCGAACTGCACCGCGTGCCCGGAGTGATCGCTCACGC
Organism: Deltaproteobacteria bacterium; assembly: GCA_014191855.1. GTDB lineage: Bacteria > Myxococcota_A > UBA796 > UBA796 > SXON01 > SXON01. Next base: position 393 of record BJHF01000314.1, on the reverse strand, counting down.
CCACGCTCGCGAAGTGTTCGGTGCCGTAGCTGGCGATGACGCGCCGGCTCGCGATGCCGCTGCCGCAGCCCCAGTCGAGCAACGTTCCGCCCGGCGGCGTCCAGCTCCGGCGCTTCAGCTCATCGATGACGGCATCCCACTTCCAGCCGATGCGCTGGGCATAGGTGAAGTTGTAGTTCGCGAGATCCTCCAGCGAGGTCCAATACGTTGCCGGTGCCTGCTGGCCCGCGAGGAATATCTCGCGCAAGCGATCCAGCACCGTCCAGTCGAGCGTGTCCCAGGTGATCGAATTCATGCGGGTTGTTCTTCGGTGACGAGGTTGAAGCCGAGCTGTCCCGCGAGCCGTTGGTTGCGGATGCCGTAGAGGTGCGCGAGTTCGCGAACTTGCTCCGC
>BJHF01000313.1 GCA_014191855.1 Deltaproteobacteria bacterium | reverse complement strand
TCCTCGCCCATCTCCGCTCCGCCCGGAAAGACGTGCTCGTGGCCTCCGACCGCCTCGCCGAGAGCGGGCTGGACGGAGCGACCCTGCGCGACCTTCGCGGCGACGGACTCACCAAGCGCGTGGTGCGGGTCGTCTGGGGGCGGGAGTGGGCAGGGCAGGACGCGCCCGACAAGGCCGCGCGGGAGCAAATCAAGCGGGCCCAACGGACGATTCGCGACGCGCGGGAGCTGCTGGGTGAACACCTCCACACCAGCGATGAGCCCATGGAGAACCACGCCAAGCTGCTCCTCATTGACGGACAGCGGGGCTTGATCACCTCGGAGAACCTGCTCTCCTACGGCGGCGAGAAAGGGCGATACGAGTCGCGAGAGCTCGGCGTTACGTTCTGGTCGCCCGTCGTCGCCCGTCACGTCCTCGGCCGGCTGCTCCTCCACTGGCCCGCCGCCCTTGGCCCCGCAGCAACGGGCCGGTCCGACGCGCCCCTCGCCTGGGCTGTGGCTGGCAACGAGGTGTGGCACGGCCTCAACGGGATCCGGGACCAGCTCGACTTCGACTGGCAGTCGCCCGCGTTCATCGAGGCTGCGGTGAAGGACCACATCGACACTGGCAACAGCGGGGGGTCGCCGGTCGGCGTGCAGCCCGTTGCTTGGGACGGCCTGATCCAGCGAGCGGGCAGCGCGCCGTTCGCGTGGGTGCGCGACGAGGCGGAGCGGCTGGGGCTGGTTCAGCCGCAGGCGCGATGGGCCCCCTACGACGCGCCCTGGGAGGTGTCGGTCGAGGAACTCGCGGCCGCGGCGGCGAAGGCTGCCGCCGATCTGCCGCCTCGCGTCCAAGCAGCCACTGTGTCGTCATCGCAAGGCGTGTTCGAAATCGATCCCCTCGTCGCACGCATTCTATCCGACATGTGCAGGATTCCCGCCGGCGTATTCCTGATGGGCGACGATCGGGTGCGAGAGGAGTTTCCGCGGCACCGTGTTCGCATTTCCCGCCCGTTCCTGTTGGGCCGCACGCCCGTCACGCAGGGCGTTTGGGAAGCGGTGATGGGCCGGCTGCCGCACCTCCGTGATGTGGAGAGGCACCCCGAATTCCCCATCATCCAGGTGAGCCGTGAGCAGATGCAGGAGTTCGTCGAGCGGCTGAACCGGCGCCCGGGTGGCGGGAACTTCGAGCTCCCGACCGAAGCCCAGTGGGAGTACGCCTGCCTCGCGGGGGCCGACACCATCTACTCCTTCGGCGACGAGCCCGGGCCCGGCGACCGCCCCGGCGTGCTCGAGCGCTACGCCTGGACCAAGCGCAACGCCGGCGGCCGCCTCCAGCGCGTTGGGCAGCTGCTTCCCAACGCCTTCGGCCTCCACGACATGCACGGACTGGTGTACGAGACGATGCGCGACCACCAGCGCCGCTACTCAGCCGAGCCGGTCACCGACCCCATCGGCTCGCCGGGGGACGGAAAGATCGCCGCACGTGGCGGCTCCTGGGGACGCTGCCCGGTCGACCCACGCAACCCTGCGCAGGAGCACTTCCGGTGCGCATCTCGCCAATACTATGAATCGTCGCAGCGGGTCTCGCTGCGCCTGGCCTGCCGCATCACGGAGGAACAATGAGCAGCCACTCGCTTCGCCGCATCTGCCTCGTAGGCGTCCGCGGCGTCGGCAAGACCACGCTGGTGCGCTCCGTCATCGAGGCCCTGCCGCACATCGACTACATCGTCGGCTCCGCAGTGCTCCGCGAGCTCGCCGGCGCT
>BJHF01000312.1 GCA_014191855.1 Deltaproteobacteria bacterium | reverse complement strand
GATCCGACGCGCCAGAGGCATCAGGGCTGGCGCTGGAGGCAGGCGACGATACGCGCCACGGACCCCAGGTTTTCCGGGGTCACGTCGGCGTCGTGGACCCGGAGGCCCGGCACCAGGCGTTCCAGCTCGGCGGCCAGCTGCACGAACCCGAGGGAGTCACAAATCCCGCACTGGAGCAGGTCGGCCTCGGGAGGCAGGGGGAATTCCTGGTGCCCCCGGAGGAAGAGCTCACGCACCAGCGCCGAGATTCGGGCCTCGTCCATAGGGCCTTGATCGTAGCCGAAGTGCTACAATCCCCTTTTGCCTCAAGCACCAAGGAGCTGGCTGTGAAGGAAGGGATCCACCCCACTTACCATGACGTGATGGCGCGTTGCGCGTGCGGGAATACGTTCAATACCCGCTCGACGAAGCCTGAACTCCATCTGGAAATCTGCGCCGCCTGCCACCCGTTCTTCACGGGCCGGCAGAAACTCCTCGACACGGAAGGCCGGGTCGAGCGCTTCACCAAGAAGTTCGGCGTGCAGACCGTCGAGCAGCGAAAGACCGCCGCCAAGGCTGCCAAGGCCAAGAAGACCTCGGCCACAGCGTAGAGCGCCTGTTTCAGGACCGCGTCCATTCGCGGTCCTGCCCCTCTACCAGTCCAGCCGCTCGGGCTCGGACACACTGGCACCACGGACTGCTAGCTTTCGATCCAACCGCGCGAGCCGGTATTGCAGCGCCGTGCGTGCACCAGGCCCGTGCTCGTACGTGAGCGAGCGCACGGCATAGGATCGCGCGCACTGCAGGTCCCGCACCCGATGCTCGTGGTGCACGGCCAGTGCCTCCGCGGCTTCCCTCGCGATGTGCGCGGGACAGCCCGGCAGGTCCACCAGGTGCTGCCACGCGGCCGCTGCGTCCCCATGCCGCCGCTGACGGCGGCTGGCCAGGGCAAGGCGGCGCAACCCTTCGATGCGCGTGAACCGATCGGCGCCGGCGCCCGTGGCGCGGGCAAAGCAGGCCAAAGCCTCCGGATGACGGCCTGCGGATTCCAGCAACCGGCCCACGCCCAGCGCCTCGCGCGGTGAACTGGCACCGGATGCTCCCTGCGCCAGCATCCTCGAGACGCGTCCCGTCACCGCCGCCAGCGCGAGCAGGTCGAGCCGGTTATGCTCCAGCACCGGCTCCAGCGGCCCGGCGTCCCCACTCCTGACAAAGTCGAAGTAGCGGCCCGGAATCTCGAAGCCAGGCACGTCGCCTTCCCTCACGTGGCCACAGTGTGCGCGTTCCAGGCGGGTGAGCCGGCATTCACCGCCCTCACTGGTGCCGGAGAGATCGCTCCAAAGCCGCCGCGCCGGGTGCAGCAGATCCACGTGCGGGAGCGACGTCACACGGCCCTCCATGCGGTGCAGGGCAAAGCGGTTCTCGAGCAGCGGCACATCGAACGACCGGCCGTTGTAGGTCACGAGCCTGGAGAACCGCGCCGCCAGTGTCTCGACACTCGCCAGGAGCGCCGCCTCCGCCGTGAACCCACTGAGGAAGAACTGGCGAACGCGGAAGGCCGCTCCGTCGAACCAGCCGCACCCCACCAGAAAGGGATAGGTCCCGGCGCCGCCGGCCAGGCCTGTCGTCTCCAGATCAAGGAAGAGCAGCGGCCGGGAGTCACCTAACGCGGCCCCCCCAGGCAACACGTCGAAGCCCGGCCAGGCTCCGTCCGCCTCCGGCAGCATCTCCGCCACGGCGACGCGCCCGAGGCAATGCCCGGCCTCGTAGCACCGTTCCACCACCAGGAAGCGGCGG
>BJHF01000311.1 GCA_014191855.1 Deltaproteobacteria bacterium | reverse complement strand
GCCGGACTACGGCGAGGCGAGCGACGAGTCCCAGGTGCCGAACGGACGCTACTGGAGCACCCTCTCGGTCGCGGGTAAGCGCGCCGCGAGTGGGTGGTCTTTTGGCGACCTCCTGCGAGCCGACGGGGCGCCCGCTCCATTCCTTGCTCTGGCTGCGGACGCCATGGCGCGGTTCGGCTCGAGCCTCGATAAGCCGCTGCTCGACATGACGGCGATCCACCTCGGCGCTCAGCTCGCGATCGAGATCGACAACGCTTGTCGACGTCTCGGCTCGCCTCCCCCGATCGTTGTGGACCCGGAGGCTCCGGACCGGCTGGTGAAGTGGCCGTGGTCCCTTCCAGTTAGCTTTCGCCCGACGGCGACGGGCGTGTTCGGGGGCTCGATGCATACGGCACCCCTGGGTGTCCTCGTTCGCCAAGCCGCTTCCGAAGGCAGGGACCTCGTGAAACACACGACCACCGTCGATTACGTCGCCCCCTTGCCTCTTGGCGAACGTCGGGAGCGGATTATCCGGACAGTGACGCTCACAGGCGACAACTTCCAGGGTCGCCCGAATGAAGATCGCGCCGATCCCGAGGTCGAGTACACCGGGGCGGTCGCCGCGGCCTTCCAACGATTGGCGATGACGGAATCTCGGATCCGACACCTGGGCCCCGAGCAGATTCGCGCGATGGTGCTGAACGCGGTCTACGTCGGCTTCTGGGAGGAGGGGCGCAGCATGGCCCGGGAGGAACAACGGAAGTGTGGGAAGTGCACGTTGGAGCAGGAGGGTCCCGAGGGCCGGTCGCTCTCGCCAGCGCGGTGCAAGAGTTGGCGCTGTCCGCAGTGCGCGCGCATGAAAACCGCAGCGTATTACAAACGACTCAGCGGGCAGTTTCAGGTTGATCAATGCGACTCCGAGAGCGCAGTGCCGATGTGGTTCCTCACCGTCACCATTGACCAAGCAGGGTTCACGGCCGGCAACTTCCCCGGATTGGCACTGGTGGACGAGAGGGCCCCCAAGGCGCTCGCGTGGAGCAGCATCGGGAGGATGCTGACTTCCGGCAAAGACTCCTTCACGACGTCACTGAGGAAGCGATACCCCGACCTCGAGTACTTCTGGGTTCTCGAGGCCCACAATTCCGGATGGCCCCACGCCCACCTCCTCCTTCGATCGGCGACAATGAACGCGGATGCGATGCGGGAGGCGGGGGTAGCGACGATGCGAGCGCTTTCAGCCCGCACGCCTCCCCCTCCCCCCAACCAGCGTCGGAACGAACTAAGGTACAAAGCAGAGAGCTCACCCTTTCCCGAGGTCGTGCGTCACCTGCGGGAAACGCTTGCAGGCGCGGGACTCGGGCGGATCTCCTGGCTGGAGCCGGTGCGCTTCGGCAGCGGGAAACCGGGACACCCGAACCCAGCGGAGGAACTCCCTCGCTACTTTCTGAAGGACAACCTGATCAGTGAGATTACGAAGACGCGTCAAAAGCCCCTGGCGCTGCTAAGGCAGCTGGTTGTCATCAACTATTCGCACGGCGACAAGAGAACGGGCAAGGCTGGGTTTTTCACGGCAAGTCGCGATCCTCACGACCCCCGCGTCGTGCCCGGTCAATCGCGCCTCGGGCGGCCGGTCGCGACAGATGTCCGTTCAGAAGAGAACCCACCGCCGATACTGGGGTGTGGCGCGAACCTCGCCGTCGGCGAGGTCGGATGCCCGCCGCGGGCATCACATCCCCTGGCCCAGCACCAGGTAAGCAGCCCCAGCCTCGGCGCCACCATCGTCGCTCCCGTACGCGCCGAAGACGAGATCGGGCACAGC
>BJHF01000310.1 GCA_014191855.1 Deltaproteobacteria bacterium | reverse complement strand
TGAAGGCTGACTGCGTAGTCACCCACGCTCGGCGGCTCGAACAGGCCCGTCACGGTTCCGCCCCATGCATAGCCGCTCCCGACGGTATCTTCGCTCCAGGAACCATCCGTGCTTTCCATGTGGAGCCGGACGCTCATGTATTCGTTGGTCGCCCCGAGTGCGCCCCAGACCGCCACCGGCCCGCCCCTGCTCGTCGTGACGTAGGTTGAGGCACCGGTCACGTCCACCCACGTCGATCCAGCGGCGGCGGTGCAGTCGCAAGCGCCCGACGATGTCCAGAAGTCGTTCCCCGATGCGCGCTCCAGGGCGGTGACGCGTTGTCCGATTGCCGATGTGGTGGTGTCCTGCTTCGCTGACGATTCCTCCAGCGTCGCGGTGCGAGCGTCAAGCGCGTCGAGGCTGACCTGAATCGCGCTCACATCCACGGGATCGGCGGCTTCGAGCTTGTCCAACCGCGCGGAAAGCGCGTCGGTCTTCGCGTCGTCGGAGCAGGCGGTGAGAAGGGCGAGGAGGGGCAGCATCATCGGGACTCCGGCTGGCGGGCGAACAGGGTGTGTCGTTACGGTAACACAGTATCAAAGGGTGGTCAGGGCGCGTTGCGTCGCCGACCATGCGGCGATGCCTCGCCCTTCAACGGATCACAAGCTGCTGATCGCCTTCGGCGCGCGCCTGCGAGCGCTGAGGGATGCGGCGGGGTTCACCCAGGCTCGCCTCGCGGAGCGGGCGTCGTTGAAGACCGCCACCGTCAGCCTGTACGAGAACGGGAGGTTGTCTCCAACGCTTTCCACGATTTGCGTGCTCGCTCGGTCGCTGGGGGTACTCCCTTCATCGTTGCTGGAGTTCGACCCCGCGGTGGGAGCCGTCGCGGCCGCCTCGTCCACCGTCGAAGCGCCGGTGCCAGAGGAGTGGGCCGCGCTCGCGGAGGACGACCGGCAACTCGTCTGGAAGTTGGTGAGGGCGCTCGCTCGCCATCAGGCCCCGGCTTTGGAGCCGTAGGCATCGCCATGTGCGTTCGCTCGCGGCGGCTCGCCGCGCCCTATCAGTAGGATGAGTTCGATTAGTGAGTGAGTGTCCGACGGACGAGCCGGCACTATTTCGAAGAAACGTAGCACGTTTCCATGTTGCGATTCTTCGGCGTTCGCCTACGTTGAGAGCATGGTTTGGGAATGCCCGATGTGCTCGACAGAAGCGGACGCCGACGCGCGCCCGTCGTGGTGTCCGAGCTGCCGCAGCGTCGGCACGATGCGCGCCCGCGTGCGCCGCCGCATCAGCGAGCGGCTGGCCGGTGCCGCTCGCGTCGTCACGGCGCGTGATGTGTCGCGGGCCACGTGGGACTTGATCCGCTGCGGCGTGACCGGGATCAGTTGGACGCGGGGTAGCCTGTGGGCAGCGTGGGGGCCGCCCGGGTCGGGTAAAAGCACATTGACGCTCCAGATCGCCGCGGAGGCGTCGCGCGCGCTTGGCTGTGGCATAGCCCTCGCCAGCTTGGAAGAGGGGCCCGCCCCCCCCATGGCGCGGCGGCTCTCCCTCGCTGGGCTCACACACGCCGAAGATTGCCGAATCCACCTCCGGCCCTCGCTGGACGACCTGATCGCCGAGGCGCGAGCGGGCAGCGTGATCGTCGTGGACTCGTTGGGTGTCGGAGTGCTCACTGCCGAGGATTTACGAGGGCTGATCCTCGCGGGCTCCGCCATGGTCGTCGCCGTCCTACATGTCACGAAATCGGGTGACTACAAGGGTTCTACATCGATCATCCACGAGGTCGAAGTCGAGATCGTGGTGCGGGAAGGCGGCGCGTG
>BJHF01000309.1 GCA_014191855.1 Deltaproteobacteria bacterium | reverse complement strand
CGCCTGACCGAGATCGTGGAATCGGACGCGGGGATTGACCGATTCGACGCGACCTACCTTGCGGAGCTTCCCCCGCGAGTCACGCGAAACCAAGTGTTGTGCAACTACTGGAACACCATGCATCGGCAGGTGATGGGCGGCAAGCTGTCGCTGCGTCGCATGGTCACGAGTAACAACCCCGAGAAGCTCGCCTGGCTGCTCTTCTCCTTGGTGCTGCGCCACCAAACCGTGTTCGACGACCTGTTCCAACTGGCGCTGTTCCAAGCCAACCGCGACGCGAAGGGCGGTCACGTGATGGTGCCGAACATCGGCCTCGCGTACTCGTCCGAGAACATGACGGACGGGCATGCGTGGATCTACCAACACGAGGAGAACGACCGTCAAAACTACATCTTCTTCCGTGGTCGGTCGATTTTCTCCACCTACCGTCGCATCTACAATACGTGGTACGCCTCATGCCAGCGCCTCGACGCACGCGTCGTCCGCGCCCTGTACCTTGAGAATTTCGGCGCGGCAGACTCCGTCGCGCAGGTACAGGCCGTGATGCGCCGCTACAAGGAGCGGCTCGGCCTCTCCGACGAAGAGGTCGAGGCAGGGGCCGTTCGTTGGTTCGACCAGTTCATTGCAGCGCCGTGACGACCTCGCCTGCGCGCTCGAACCCATGGTGATCCTGACCACAAGCGCCACGCTGGCGTCGCTCCTGCTCGTCGGTTGGTTTGCGCGGCGCCGCGGCCTGTTGGGCGGGGAGTCCTCGCGCGAGCTCGCCCGATTCGTGGTGGATGTCGCCTTCCCGGCCCTGGTCGTGTACCAGCTCCCCAGAACGGTGGATGCCGCCACGCTATCCGACCGGTGGTATGTGCCCATTCTCGGCGCAGGAGTGCTCTGCGCGGGCCTGGCGGTGGGCACGCTCCTCGCTCCGTGGTCGACCGCGATCGATCGCCGACCCACGTTCGCGTTTCTGGTCGGGACACCGAATTGGCTGTTCCTCCCGCTGCCCATCGCGGGGGCGTTGTACGGTGACGACGGTGTTCAGTCTGTCCTGCTGGCGAACGTAGGCGCGCAGGTAACGATGTGGACGCTGGGTGTATGGACGCTGCGTAAGGGTCAAGTCGGCGCCACCTCCCTTCGCGAGCTCGTGTTGAACCCGGGACTTCTCGCTACGCTTGTGGGATCGGCGTTGGCCATCGGTGCGCCTCACCTCCCAGAGGGCACGAGCAGCGCTCACGCGCTGGCCCCGCTCATCGAAGCGCTGGGCCTCCTCGCCGGGCTGACCGTACCGCTCTCGCTCATCGTGACCGGAGCACAGCTTGCGGAGCTCGACCCGGACACCAGCGGCCATGCACGAGAACAATCGGGCATCCTCCTCGGCCGACTCCTTCTCACGCCGCTGGTCCTGTTTGCCCTGCTGCACGTCACCCTCCTCGCCCTGCATGCTCAAGTTCACTCGGTACCGCTTCGCGTAGCGCTGCTGATCGCGGCCATGCCCGTCGCGGTGAGCTGCGGGCCGATGACGGCCCGGTACGGAGGGCCAGCCGGCATGTCCGCCCGGGCGGTGCTCTACACTACCGTTGTCGGCCTACTTACGGCGCCAGCCGTCCTTTGGCTGCTCGCCACTGAGGTTGGATAATGAGCTTACCACACCCGCTATCCCCTCCCCCCGGACATCGCCGCCCGCACAGCAGCGACCGCAGCAAGCCGTGCTCCCCGCCGCGAGAATATGCGACCGCGATCACCCGCCCGATAGCTTGGCTCGCTGAACACTAAGGGAGAGTACCAACTCCATGAACTGCGAAAGGCTACCACAGCGCACACAC
>BJHF01000308.1 GCA_014191855.1 Deltaproteobacteria bacterium | reverse complement strand
CGACACGATTCCTGCGGAGCCGGTGGCAGCGGACACGGTGGCCAGCGCTTCGCCGATGCCGGGGATCGCGGCTCGTTGGTTGCCAGTGGATGTGGCGGCGTGTTTGTTGGTGCTCCCGACGCCCGGTGGGGACGGGATCCCGGGCGTCCCGATGGATCCGCTGGTGGTTCGCCCGGTTCCCAACGCGGTTCGGTCGCCCTCCGGGGACGCCTCGCGCCTGGGAGATTCGCCTTCGCGAGGGGCATCGGTGCCGGTGCGGATGACGGTGCCCGACTTGCAGCGCCACCTGTACGTGTGTGGCAAAACCGGGGTCGGGAAAAGCACGCTGGTCAAGACGCTGCTCGTTGACCTGGCACGCAAGGGGCACGGCGTGGGGGTCATCGACCCGCACGGCGATCTCGCCGACGAGGTGATCGAGGCGATCGGCCGCGAGCGCAAGGTGGTGGTGTTCGACCCCAGCCGCGAGGATTGCCTCGGGCTGAACCCGCTCGAGCACGACGGCACGGACGACGGCATCGAGGGGGCGATGGAGGAGCTTACCCGCACCATGTTCTCGCTGTACCCGCAGGACATGATGGGGCCGATGTTCGACCGCCACTCGCGCGCCCTGCTCCTCCCGCTTCTGTGTTCCAACGAGAGCCTCGCGGACGTGGCGAAGATGGCGACGGACGAGCTGTTCCGGTTCCGCACCCTGCGCGCGCTCAAAGCCACCAACCCGCTCCACGCCGATATCCGTCGCTTCTGGGAGGAAGAATTCAAGCGCTGGTCGGAGCACCACAAGGGCGAGATGATCACCTACACCGTGTCGAAGTACGATGCGCTGGTGAAGTCCTCGGCGCTGCGCCGGGTGTGTGACCCGACGCGCCCGCAGTTGGACGTGAACGCGGTGCTCGCGGAGGGCGGGGTGCTGGTCGCCCGGCTCCCGGAGGCGACCCTGGGCCCGGTGAGCGCCTGGTTCCTGGGGATGATGTTGTTAGCCCGGCTCAAGGAAGCGGCGTTCGCGCGGGGCTCGCTGGAGAAGCGGAACCGCCGCCCGTTCGTGCTCGCCCTCGACGAGTTCCAGAAGTTCGTCGGAGGCGGCGGGTTCGGGTACAAAGACGACACACGCACCCTCGGCCCGATGCTCGACGAGTGCCGCAAGTTCGGCGTTTCCCTGGTGCTCGCTAACCAATACATCGCGCAGTTGGATGCGGCGACCCGAAACGCGATCTTCGGCAACGTCGGGAGCATGGTCTGCTTCCGCGCGGGTGCGACGGACGCCGAGATCCTCTCCGACGAGCTCGGCCACGGAGCCTCCGCCGCCGAGCTGCGCGCCCTGCCGCTCTACCACGCGCTGGCCCGCCTGCTGGTGAACGGACAGGCCACGCCGGTGTTCACGGTTCGGACGATCGGCGGGGACGGAAGGTAGCCCTGTCCGATGGGTTGGGCCGCCGGCGTCCCTGACATACCCCCAACCCGGAGCCTCCCTTGGTCGTGACCGTTCTTCGCCTGAACTTCGGCGCCGCGCCCTCGCGGACGAGGCGCCCCGCCGTCGTGGTGACCCGCGAGTGGGGGATGCCCAAACGCCTGGCCCAGACGCAGCATCGGCTGGCCGACCGCGTAGAGGGCATGTTGCGCGAGCGGATCCGGCTCTCCGCCAGCGGCGTGGTCGGGAGTCGTGAGCTTCGCGACTGGGAGATCGCCGCCATGGAGCGGACGCTGGCGCCGTACGCCGAGCTGGGCACGGCGCTCCCTGCGGACCCGATAACGGTGTGGTTGATGGCGGTGATGCGCGGGGATCCGCGGGTGGCTCCCAGGCCGTCGCTCGCCGAGTGTGTGCTTCGTT
>BJHF01000307.1 GCA_014191855.1 Deltaproteobacteria bacterium | reverse complement strand
GAAACCCACCGCCCAGGCCAGTCGCGCGGCGGCGTCACCTGCGGACGTGAGGCGCCCGGGTTCGGGATGAAAAGAGAAGGAGAACCGCGCCCATTCCTTGGTGCACTTTCGCCATTTTCGCCCGGCGAGCGACGGCTCGTCGAGGCAGCCGACGTTCTTCTCCACCAAGCCCACATGGTTGGCGCTGATCCCCTGGAGTACCGCGTCCGTCACCTCCACGGCCTCTCGGCCCCGGTTCAGTATCAGGAGGTCGAACTTGACGAGATTCTGCTCTCTGTCGATCAGCGCGTTGTCGATAAGGACTGACACGAGGTCGCCGCTCACAAGCCAAGCCCTCTCCGTGGCGCACCTCGCGTCCAGCTCATTCTTAGCAATAGCGGCTGCATTCGCTGCGGCCTCGCGTTCCTGAGCGGCTCTCGCGACGGCAGCGGCGCTTTCCTTCCTCACCTGCTGGAGGTTGGACTCTGCCTGCGTCGCTCGCACCTCCCCGGTTGCCGCCCGGTTATCGGCTGCGGCGACCCGCTGGTCGGCGACGGCCTCCCGAGTCCGAGCTTCGAGCATCACCGCCGTGGCTGCTCGGCGCTCGGCTGCGGCAGCACGGGCTGATCTCCGCATTGAAAGCCCGTTGAACATGATCGCCGCAGCCGCAGCCAGCGCGGCCCCGATGCCCGCGAGGCTGCCCACGAGGGCACCGGAGGGTGTCTCCCGGATGGACGCCGTGATCGCCGCAATGAGCAGGGCGCTCCCGAGCGCAAGCACCACCTGCGCCGCCGTGCGGCGGTCGGCGTGTTCCTCGGGAATCGGAACTGGGAGGTCCGGCGCAACGGGCGCGGTCGAAGTCTTGGCGCCGAGGTGGTCCGGGGGATCAGTCACCTCGGAACCCTAACGGGATGGCGGGAAGCAGCCGACCTCCGCCGGGCGGAACTCGTTCGCCGCGGACGTCCCTTCAGCGGCCGAACGCCAGCTCGCTCCCGACGCTGTTGGCCAGCCGGCCCGAAAGCGCGCGCCGCACCGCGCCGGACCTAAGGCCCCCTCAACCCCCCAAACTCCTCGACTAACCCCGAGTCCCCCGACCTCGTCGCCGCGACCATCGGCGTGACGCCGCCGTCGGGGCTGAGCACGATCGCCCGCACCGCCTCCCCGCCTGCCGTCCAGCCGGTCGCCGGGGCGATCCCGATGTACTGCGGGTCCGCGAGCGGCTTCAGCTCGCCGAGGAGCGCGATCAGGTCGGGGAGCGTGGGTACGGCAACGGGCTCGCAGGTGCCGCCGACGTTCACCCACACGAAGTAGTCGTACGCGGGCCGGGTCGTGCCGTGTCTCCCGCGATGCACCTCGACCATCAGCCCGTACTCGCGCCCGTAGGTGAGCGTGCAGGGGTCGTAGCCAGCGGCGGCCATCTCGTCGTCGAGGTCGTGGCTCGTCGCGTCCTCCTTCCAGGTGAAGTCGGGAATGCGCGACCAGCCCCCTCCCCGACGGTAGAGCCAGATTTCGCGGCCAGTGCCCGGCGCCGTGAGCGCCGGCACATCGAATCGCACCCCAGCCGCCGCCAGCACCTCCGCGACGGGCCGCTCGAACAGCGCAGCCATCGCGTCGAAGATCGCGGGCGACGCGATGCGGAACCGCCCGCCCGTCTCCAGCTTCTGGAGCTTGGCGAACGACACATCGAGCTTGCTGGCGGCGTCACGTAGGGAGAGCCCCCGCCCGACGCGCAGGGCGCGAAGGTAGGCCCCGAAGCTGGCCTTGTGCTCGCGGAACAGGACGGTTTCCATCACGCAGCCTCCAGGCCCAGTTCGCCCCAGGTGCCGAGCGGGATCGCCTTTCGCATCCCC
>BJHF01000306.1 GCA_014191855.1 Deltaproteobacteria bacterium | reverse complement strand
CTTTGCCACCGGCGACTCGGCGGCGACGATCAACACGATCATCTCCGGCGACGACCCGGTTGTGCTCGACAACCTCGACGCGGCGCTGATCGCGCCGACTGCGTACCACGGGCCCAGCTTCGGCGGGCGCGTGCTCCGCGCGGGTGTGCCGGTCACGATCAACTACACGGCGGGCTCGACCACGGCTGCCCTGAAGCTCAGCTTCTACGGCAAGGCGCGCGTCAAGAACCCCAACTGTTGATCGGGGGGTGAGCCGTGGGCGCGTGCCGACTCTCTCGCCGCTCTGGCACCGCGAAGCTCGCCGCTTCGTTGGTCGCCGGGAACGCGGGAGCGGAAGGCGAGGTGCTCACGGCGCAGTCCATCGGCAGCGGGGACGGCGACTGGCGCATCATCGACCTCTGGTCGGACGAAGCGACTCCCTGGGAGGCGCGGCTCGTCTGGTCCGGTGGGGGCGGTGCCCAGCGCGTAGCACTCCTCGACGTCCCAAAGTGCACGCGGGTCTGCGTCCACGCGACGATGCTCCAGATTTTCGGCTCGAACCTGTCAACCTCGTCGGACATCGCCGCTCGCGCGGCCATCGCAGACGGTCAGTGTGACACCGAAAATCAATGGTCCGTCCGTGGAAGCAGCGCCCAACTCATCGGGGGCGGCGGCGGCAGCGTCAACGTCGTTCCGCCGCCGTGGGCGCGGTTCGTTCGTCTGGAGGTCTCCGATTCCGGCGTGTCCGCCACCACCTTCGTCGAGCTGCTCGACGTGAACGCCACCACCCGCGCCCGGTACGCCGTGGACAAGCAGCCCAACCCGGGCGTGCCCCTCGGCGATGCGGCCACGGTCAGGTGCGTTCTGCCCACCGGCTCCTACGCCTGGCGGGTCGTCTTCCTTCTCCATCTCTGATTCCCGAGGACCTTCGCCATGAAATGCTACTGCAACCGCTTCGGCTCGAAGCTGCTGAACATCGCTCCCGCCGCCCCGGTGACGGTCACCACGGTGGGGACGCCCTACCGCATCCTGCCCGACCAATCCGACGGGCAGACCGACGCGGCGCAGGACTACAAGTTCGTGACCACGCTGAACGTGGTGGGCGGCTCCGGCACGCCAGCCGCCCAGCTGGTCATCCAAGGCTCCGTGGACGGCGTCCTCTGGTTCGACGTCGCGATGGGCGCGAGCCGCACCGTAGCTGGCGTGTACGCCGAGATCGTCGACTCCGCCAACGGGCTGCTCATGCCCTGGGTGCGCGCCAAGGTCACCGTCGCCGGGACCACGCCGCCCGCCGTCGACGCGACCATCGACGTCGTGTCCACCGGCCCCTTCCAGCTCTCCAACTCCTGATTCGGAGCCTCCCTCGTGATCATCAAGGTCGCCCTCACCTTCAACGAACGCGATGCCGTCAGCTTGCTGAACTGGCTCGCGCGCTGCAACGCAAGGCTCTTGCGCGAGCGGCCCTCGTTGCCCCTCTTGTACGCCACCCGCGTGCGGTACGAGCGGGAGGAAGAGGAGCTCTGGAGCGACTACATCCAGCTGCTCGCACAAGGCTGGGAGGACTGCGACGCGCTGGCCGCGGCCCGCGCCGGTGAGATCATCGCCCGCGGCTGGAAGGCGCTCGCCCCGCGGGACCCCGGCTACGCCGCCGCAAAGGCGGCCGGGCTGACCACCATCCCCGCTGAAGTCGCGCTCACCACCTCGGTTCGGCAGGGCGAGCACGGGCTCTACCACTGCGTCGTCCGCTACGTCGTCAACGGGACCGTCTGGTTCGATGACCCGTCCGCGCGCCTCGGGATGCTCCCAGAGCGGCTCACCGGCCAGCAGTGCCACGAGCGCATCGTGAACCGCGTCCGCCTT
>BJHF01000305.1 GCA_014191855.1 Deltaproteobacteria bacterium | reverse complement strand
ACCTCGGATGGCGGGCGACCGGGCGTGGGCGTGGGGCGCGTTGGGTGCGGGCGTGATCTCCCTCTACCTGCACCTCGCCGAGCCCGTGGTGGTCTGCGACGCCCCCGCTACCTCGCTCAGCGCGTCCGAGGCCACGGTGCTCCGGTTGCGCGCTCAGGGGGTGCGTGGGATCACCGAGCTCGCCGCCGTATCGGGGTACTCGCGGCGGCAGATTCAGCGGGTGGTGCGGGGGATGCGGTGAGGCGCCCGAAGCCCATCGACCTCGACGTGGTGCGCGCCAAACGCGAGCCGCCGCATGTCCGCGTGCAGATCGAACTCTGGTATCTCGGCAACGGGCGATGGTGGTACGAACCCGAAACGGTGGGCCGGATGGAGATCAACCAGCATGGCCGCGACCTCGTTGGCCGGTGCATCGCGGAGTACGGCGCCGAGTTCGCGGCGTGGAAGCGGCCGATGCCGAAGGGGCGACGGGTGAAGCGGCGGAGGGGGAGGCGGTGAAGTTGATTTACGCCGACCCGCCGTACCCCGGTCAGGCGAAGAGGCACTACGCCCATGATCCTCGGTGCGCCGAGGTCGATCACGCTGCGCTGATTCGCGAGCTCGAGGATTCATGTGACGGCTGGGCGCTCAGTTCCGGCGCTGACCTCGCTGCCATGCGCCTCGTGATTCCCCTGCTTCCCGACGGCGTGCGCGTCTGCTCGTGGGTCAAGCCATTCGCCTCGTTCAAGCCGGGCGTCACGCTGGCTTACGCATGGGAGCCGGTCTACGTCAAGCCGGCCCGGAAGCGCAGCCGGATTCTGCCCACCGTGCGCGATTGGGTGAGCGCGAATATCACACTGCGTCGGGGACTTTCGGGCGCGAAGCCCGATCCTTTCTGGTTCTGGCTGTTCGATGCCATCGGCGCGGAGGTTGGCGATTCCTTCGGCGACCTCTACCCTGGAACCGGCGGGGGGGGGCGAGCGTGGCAGGCATGGAACGATAATCCCTTGCGACGTCTGGTAGGGTGAACCCCCACTACGGCGCCCACCCCCACGGCGCCGGCAGCGACCTACGCCCCAACCTCGAAGCCGCGATGGACCGCCGCGCCCTCAACGCCTGGCACGATCTCCGCGCCCTGTCCCGCGTCCCCGGCGAACGCCCGCCTGCCGACCGTGACGGGTGGGCTGCGTGGGCGCGTGGGGAGCCTACGACGGGGCCACGGTACGAGGGCATCGTCCTCGCCGAGCTGCGGCAACGCTGGATCGAGCGCCGCCGGCCGGTCACCCGCCCACCTCCGATGATCGGCGCCGTGGGGCCGTGGCGAGAATTCCACAAGTACGGCCGCAGCGTTTGGGGTCGCGCGGCCGTCAAGCGCGGGCGCACGCATGTTGAGCCGGTGGTCTGGATCGTCCCCTGCTACCACGGCTATCGCGCCGAGTGGGCGGAGTGGCGCATCCCTGGCCTTGTGCCCCTGGCGTGCGAAGGCCGCACGGTGGAGGCCGTGCGGCTCGCGGTGGATCGGAGGCTGAGGGGGGAGAGGGTTAGCCTTTAGCGGCGGCTGCGCGGGCTTTCAGGCGTTCGCGACGGCGGGCGGTTTTGGGCGGGAGGTCGGCGGGCTCGGCTCTCTCCCGGCCGGCGTTGTGCTGCCGGTTCTTGCCGGCTCCGGTCGCGGCGATTGTCTCTGGTGTCGGCATCGCGGGCGCACCGGCGGATAGACCGAGGAATGCGGCAGCGGCGAGAAAGACGTTCATCGCCACGCCCTCCACACTTCGGCCCACGCTACCAGCGCCTCAGCCTCGCTCTCATAGGTCTGCGCGAGATCAGCCAGACCCGAGGCCATGTACCAGCGATGCGATGTGCGGTCCATGCGGAGGTGGGC
>BJHF01000304.1 GCA_014191855.1 Deltaproteobacteria bacterium | reverse complement strand
CACATGGACCCGAGCGCGGGTAGCCACTACGACGTCGCGTGCGCCGAGGCGCTGCTCGACCTGTCCGCGGAAGCCCTCGCCACCCTGACGCACGCCGTCGATCTCGGCTATTCCAACGCCGACTGGGCCGCCGAGGACACCGACCTCGCCCCCCTCCACAACCATCCAGAATTCCTCGCCCTCCTCCAGCGCATGCGCGATCAAGCTCCCCCGACCTAACCGCGCCGCCCTCGCGCATGCCGAGAACACATGACCACCGCTCCCATCCGCCCCGACCCCGCCTGCCCCACCCCCACCTGCGCAGCGAATGGGCTCCCCGTCCCCGCCGCAAAGGCTGCGCGGATGAACGGCGCCTGCATCTTCTGCGACGCACCCCTCAACTTCCCCACTTCGCCGCTCCCCCGCGGCCTCAGCAGCGACCCCGATCCCGAATCGCTGCCCACCCACCTCGCGCACGCGTGGGCCGCGTTCCAGTCCGAAGCGCACCCGCGCGTTCGCGTGAACCACCTCGTAGACACCGCCGATCTGGTGGTGCGTTTCGCCGTTGTCCTCGCGGTCGCCGATCTCGCCGCCGCCAGCGCTGGGCGCCTCCCAGAGGCGCTCGCCAACCAGCTCCGCGACCGCGTCGAGCTCCCTACGCTCGGGAAGTGGCTATCTATGGCCCGTGACGTGGCCGACGCCGCCCCGAAGCAGCAGAAGGTGCTCCCCCTCACCTTCTACAAGCTCCTCGCGCAGGACATCGAGCCGCAATTCGCCGGCGAACAACAAGGTGGAACCGCCGAGTCTTCGCTGTTGGTACTGCGGAACGAGGTAGCGCACGTCGGCGGGCTCACGCGCCCGCATGCCGAGGAGCTGGTCGTGCTCCACGAACCCCGCGTATCCAAGATGCTGCGCTCCGTCCGCGACGGCCTCATGGGGATCGAGCTGGTGGTCAACACCCCATCGGGGACGCGGAGACTGCTCGGCCTCAACCCGCCGATTGTGCAGGAGTCCGACTCGCAGGCTGCCGCCACACCCGAGTGCGGCGCATGGATGCGGCGAAACGGCGTCGGCGCGCGATTGTCGCCGTTCCTCGGCTGGGATGTGGTTCGACGGACACCGACGGGCGGCAGCCCCATCGAGAGCGCGCCGCCGTGCCCCCAAATCTACGCCCGCGCGAGCGACACCCGGCTCGATTACACTGCGGTCGGGCACGATGCCGGTCGCTCCGAAGGGAGCGACCTACCCGGGTTTCGCGCGGTGCTTCGCCTCAACGAGAAACGCGCCCAAGCCGCCTCGATCGACGGATTCGCCCCCGATGCGTTCCTCGCGGAGGCACGCAAGGGGCAAGTCACGGGGCGCAAGGGCGAGGCCGCCAGGGTGAAGGAATGGGTGAAGGCGCGGCTCGCCGAAGGGAAAGACGATACACGGCCGGGTTGGCTTTGGGCAGGCCCGGGGACGGGCAAATCCGCGCTGGTATCCAAGATCGCCGACCACCTCTCCAACGCTAAGCATCCCAGGTTGGTCTTCCTCCACCGCTTTCGGGGCGGCGACGCGCGGAACTCCCGCCGCTCGTTTCTGCGGCTACTGCAGTCGGCGCTCGCGTCGTGGGGGCCGCTGGAGAATCCGGACATCGATTCGGCGACGAGCGAGGGCGAGCCGCTTGAGGCCGATGTCATGAAGCGGCTCGCGCAGGTCGCGACGCTGGCGGCGAAGCCCAAGGCGCGCCCCCCCGACATGATCGTGATCGCCGACGGCCTGGACGAGGTCGCTTCCAGCGATCCGGAGATCGCCGGCTTGCTCTACCGCCTGGCGATGCCGCGAGTGCTGATTCTCGGTGCCGGCCGCCCCGAACATGGCCTCGACCGTTCGATGTCCGAGGCGGAG
>BJHF01000303.1 GCA_014191855.1 Deltaproteobacteria bacterium | reverse complement strand
CGTGTTGGCGCCGGAACGTGCGAGCAGGCTTGAGGCGGTGGCCGGGTGGTCGTGGGACCCGTTTGGAGCAGCGTGGGAGGACGGTTTCGAGCGGCTCAGCTTGTACCTCGACCGCGAGGGACGCCCGCCCGTCGGCAGTTTCCGGACGCACGACGGGTACCGATTGGGGAGTTGGGTGACCGTGCAGCGCCACAAGAGGAGCACCATTCGCCCGGAGCGCGCATCCCGCCTGGAGGCACTGGCAGGTTGGTCTTGGGAGGTGCCGGACGACCGATGGGAATGCGGGTTCGAGCAGCTTCGACGGCATGTCGCTGCCGGCGGCGACGCCCGCCCTCCGGCGCGGTTCGTGACCGACACGGGCTTTCAGCTTGAGAAGTGGGTCAAACGACAACGCGCAGGTCGGGTCAGCATGTCCGCCGAGCGCGCTTCGCGCCTTGAATCACTTCCTGGGTGGGTGTGGAGCGCTAACGACGCGTCTTGGGAGGAGGGCTTTGCGGCCCTTCAGTCCTTCGCCGAGCAGTACGGACACGCGAGCCCGAACCACCGGGAGGTGGTAGGCGGAATCCCGCTTGGAAGATGGGTGATTTGGCAGCGGACGCAGCGTGCTCAGCTCTGTGCCGAACGCAGCGGCCGTCTCGAGGCGCTGTCCGGATGGCGCTGGAATTCCTGGGATACGGCGTGGGAGCGCGGCTTTACGGAGCTTAATAGCCAGGTTTTGTCCGGCGGAACCGCCGCGCTGCCGGCGTTGTTCACAACGGATGCTGGGTTTCGGCTGGGGGGGTGGGTACGCGAGCAGCGCTCGCGCCGCAATGCGCTGGGCCCCGACCGCATCGCCCGCCTCGAAGCCCTCCCTGGCTGGACCTGGTACGCGGGTCGCCAATCTGAAAAGCCCCGAAAGGAGTAGTGCATCCGACGTTCGAGACGTCCCTGAACGCGGCTTGGCGGTGCGGAGCCAACGGGCATCATCTCCTCCGCGGAGCCGCCGCGGCTGGGGCGACTGCACCTCGTTCTTTCACGACGACGCCGACATCGGCCCGGAGATGCTGGCGAGGAGCGCGAGGGCGACGGGGTTGACGCCGGGCGACCTGTGAGCATGGCGTGAGCCGACGGCGTGGTTTCGTCGTGGGCGACGCGACCGGCCGACAGGGGTAGGATGGCGCCATGCTGATCCTCCTCCTCGCCTGCGTCACCCCGATCCCCGAGGGCGCCGACACGGGCGCCGACACCGACACGGGCGCCGACACGGGCGCCGACACGGACACGGGCGCCGACACCGACACGGGCGCCGACACCGACACGGGCGGCGACACGGGCGGCGACACCGACACGGGTTTCACGGGCGTGGTCTGCACAACTGTCACGGTGTCGTATGACTACAACGACGACGGGGTGGTTGACGTCGTTCGGACGCTGGGGTTCGCAGACGAGACTGCTTTCAGCGACCCCGCTTGGGCGCGGTGGGCAGCCGGATTCGGTTGGGGTGCTCTTCAGAATTCGCATAACGATGGCGACTTCACGGAGGACATGCCAGATTTTCTCTCTGCTTTCGGTGGTCATCCTGTCTCGTTCACGGCGGTTGTCGCGAGCTACCCCGACCAGGAGCGTTCCATTAGTTTCGGGTGGGATGGACGGGGACGCCTACTCGCCCAGTCTCTGTCCGACTATCCGGCGGCGACGTCGGTCTGGTCGTGGGACGACGACCATGGAGTGGTCCTGACCTTTGCCTACGAGAGCGACGACCCGGAACAGCCGTCGCGAGAGAGCTCCTCGATCTACACCTGGGACGACGCTGATCGGGCGAGTACGTGGGTCTACGAAAGCAATGGGAACGCCGGTAGTGGGAACTACTCCTGGGTCTATGATGTGGACGGGAACGTCACCACCTAC
>BJHF01000302.1 GCA_014191855.1 Deltaproteobacteria bacterium | reverse complement strand
ATCGAAGCCACGCGAATCGAGCGACTCCGCGAGAGCCCGCGTGGCTTCGATGCGTCAGCGCCTCGTGCGGTGCGGCGACCGTTGCGGATGCGTGCCGTCGATGTTGCGATTCTATGTGTCGCGACTCTACTCACATTTTGCGTCGCCACGGTACGTGTGTTGTTTGTGCTCTACACCAGCGACACGTGGTACCACCCGGGGCTTCGTGAGTTTTATGCTTTGGCGCGGGGGTTGTAGGCGTTCGACGCTGCCCCTTTCCGCTACGGGTTACAAGGCCCCCGATGCGTCGATTCTTCAACACCACGGGCCCCTGCGACGAAGCGAGGCACTACATGCTCCCGGCGGAGGCGCGGCTGCCCGACCTCGTGCCGTGGGTGGAGCGCCAGCTCTACTTCGTGCTGCACGCCGCACGCCAGACGGGGAAGACCACGGCGATGCGGGCGTTTGCCGCCCGGCTTCGAGAGCGAGGTGATGTTGCAGTGTGGGCGACGTTGGAGGAAAGCCAAGGGCGGACGGAGGTCTCTGAGGCCGAACCCACGTGGTTGGGGGCGTTATGGGGGGCGGCCGAGCGCTCGCTGCCGCCAGAGCTTCGTCCGCCCCCTCGGGACTCGGTGTCAACGGAGCCCGAGGGCCAGCGCCTCCGCACGTATCTCTGCGCCTGGGCCGCGAGGGTGAACCGGCCCGTCGTGCTCCTCCTCGACGAAGCCGACGTCGTGAGCGGCCCCGCGCTCGTGAGCCTGTTGCGGCAGCTCCGCGCCGGGTTCATGGATCGCGGGGTCGGCAAGTTTCCGGTTTCGGTGGGGCTGATCGGGATGCGCGATCTGCGAGATTACCTGACGCAATCCAAGGACGGGAGCCCCGTAAACCCCGGCTCACCGTTCAACATCAAGGCGGGATCGCTCACGCTGCGGAACTTCTCACACACCGACGTCGCGACGCTTTACGGCCAGCACACCGCCGACACCGGCCAGGTGTTCACGCCGGAAGCGGTGGAGCGCGCGTTTTGGTGGACGAGCGGCCAGCCGTTCCTCGTGAACGCGCTCGCGGCGTCGTGTGTGGACGAGCTGGTGACCGACCGCAGCCAGGCGATCACGGCGGCGGACATCGACGCCGCGAAGGAGGCGTTGATCCTGTCCCGAACCACCCACCTCGATGCGCTCGGGCAGCGACTCCGGGAGCCGCGCGTGGCGCGGGTGGTGCAGGCGGTGCTGCTTGGGGACATGCAGGTGCCCTACGACTCCGACGACTTCACCTATGCTGTGGACCTTGGGCTCGTCGTACACCCGAAATCGGGGGCGCAAGCAGCGAATCCGCTCTACCGCGAGGTTCTGGCCCGCGAGCTCTCCTATCGCACGCAGGCCAACCTCGCGGAACCCTGGTGGCCGTGGTCCCGCCCCGACGGCACGTTGGACGTCCCGGCGCTGGTGGCCGCGTTCACCGAGTGGTGGCGACAGAACGCGGCGGTTTTGGAGGAGCGAAGCCAGGAAGGGTACCGCGAGGCGGTGCCCCATCTCGTGTTCATGGCCTTCCTCCAGCGGGTGGTGAACGGCGGCGGGCGGATCACCCGGGAGTACGCGGCGGGTCGCGGCGCCTTGGACTTGCTGCTTGAGTACGCAGGGGAGAAGCACGTTTTTGAGATCAAGCGGATCCCAGCGAGGCACGCGTCGCTTCAGCGCGTTCGAGGGGAGGGACTCCAGCAGATCGCCGGCTACCTCGACGCGGTGGGGGTAACGGAAGGTTGGTTGCTGATCTTCGACCAGCGCGCGGGGATGAGCTGGGAGGAGCGCTTGACAGTCGAAGACGTTGACGTGGGCGGGAAGCTGGTGAGGGTGCGAGGAATGTAGCGGGGGCCCGTCGCTCCCTACGGCGCGCAAGCCGTAAACACCACCTCCGCCCCCTCGCCCTCGCTCGTTTGCCACCAGCCGCCG
>BJHF01000301.1 GCA_014191855.1 Deltaproteobacteria bacterium | reverse complement strand
CGATCAGCGGCGTCGCACTGGGTGAACAGCTCCTCAGCCTGGTCGACGACGAGGATGACGTGCGGCTCTCCCACCGCCAGCCGACGCAGCCCCTCAGCCGCTGCGTCGGCCGCTGAGGGGCTGCTCGACATGTCGCGACTGGGCGCGAACGTGTCGGATACCGCTTCAAGCAGGGACGCGCACGGATGGGTTCCTGGACGCATGACGATTACGTGGCCGCCGGCGCTCCGAAGGCGCGGGACAACCCCTGCCTGCAGGAGCGAGCTCTTGCCGACCCCGCTGTCACCGGCGACGACGACCACCGAATGCTCCCCGCAAAGAGCCGTGATCGCTGCGATCTGTTCATCACGGCCGAAGAACCGGAAGTCGTCGTTGGCTCCGAAGCTTGCGAGACCCACATAGGGGGCGTACGAACCCGTGACCAAGGCCGGACCAGCGGCCGCAGCGCACAAGAGAGGCGCCAGCGCTCCCCAGTCCAACGGGCCTGAGCACGTGCGAAAGCGCTCTGGAAAAGCGCGATATACGAGGGTGCGCTTCCCTGGTTCGTCGAGCAGACAGAGCCGTCCCTGCCCTTCCTCCCCCCCGGTCCAGCGAGCCAGCACACCGAGCGGCAGGCGCGATGTCGGCGCTACCGATCCCACGAAAGCGATACCCGTCCACTCGGCATCCGGCGTCTCCATCACCGGCCAACCCAAAGCGGGGGATGCGCCTACGAGACTCCACTCCCGGCAGACGCCCGCGCGCGCTACGCGCACGGCGAACGAACCGCTGTGCCAAACGGGTTCGAGGGCGTTCACCAAGGTGATGGCGGTCTGCAGCGCGCCTCTGGCCTGCCCCTGGGCGTCCTGCTCTCGGAGGCGTTGATGGCCCATCTCCGTTCGAAGTTCCACCAGCTCGCGTAGCGCCCTGCCCACTCCGCCAGTGAACCAGGCGGCGATGAGTTTGGGTAACGGGTGCGATTCGGGGGCGGTGGCCCAAGCGGCCAAGGAATGGTGCAGCACCTGGTTCCATGCACCGGCCGTGAGCGGCCGTTCTGCGAACAAGGCGAGGCGCGAGCGAACTTCTGCGGCGGACGACTCGCTGGGGATCCTTGCGCCCGGTGACGTGAAGGACGATAGCGAGAGCGCGAGGAGGACGCGCTGGATGGTTTCGCCGACCAGCCATACCGCCTCTCGCTCTGCCCGCCAATCGCCGGCACCCACCCGTTGGAGGGAGAGGATCGCGTCGGCGACAGGCGACGGATGTGTGTGCCCTACACGAGCCACGAACTCAAGCGGTAGCCGGTCGGGCATGCCCGCCTCCGGAGTAGAGTGAGCGTATCGTGTGGCCGTCCGCCGGCCCAGCGCTCGTGGTTTTGTCGAAGCGAGTCGGGTTTCCCAGCTTCATGGCTTGGCACGGGAGGGGCGACGCGCTCCGACGCAGGCGCGGGGGCGGCGTCCCGCCCCCCGCCCGCCGCGCCGCCTACCGGCGCTTTCCCCCGAGCAGCGGGTGGTCGCGGCGGCTGTCCGCCAGCTCACGCGACCCGAGGAAGATCAGGCTCTCCGTGAGCTTC
Source organism: Deltaproteobacteria bacterium (assembly GCA_014191855.1). Taxonomy (GTDB): domain Bacteria; phylum Myxococcota_A; class UBA796; order UBA796; family SXON01; genus SXON01. Next base: position 417 of record BJHF01000301.1, on the reverse strand, counting down.
GCCTGCCCCAGCACCACCCAGCGCCCCCCGCGCTCCACCGCGAAGACGACCACCGCCTTCGCATCCCCGGGGTTTACCCGAAGGCCCATCGCCGCCCGCCACGCCGGCTCGAAGGTGGCATCCAACCCGATCAACTGGGCGTTGACGCGACCGCCCCCGAAGGTGGCGCTGCCAACCCGGCGCCACCCGCTCGCGGGCTTGCCGAGCACGCACGCCCACAGGGGCAGCGTGAGGCTCGCCGCACCGAGCGGCACGGGGCCGAGGCGCTCCAGCACCGGCCGCGGGTCGGCCGGGCCGAAGTGGTGCTCCACGAGGCTCTCGAGCGGAAGGTCGAGCTCAGAAGCAGGGTGATCCTGCCGATTTTGACGCGATTGCATGACTTCTCCCAGAAACCGCCCGGAACCCGCGTGCAGCAGC
>BJHF01000300.1 GCA_014191855.1 Deltaproteobacteria bacterium | reverse complement strand
CGCGTCGTGGCCACGCCTCCGGGGGCTGAGGCTTTCTGGGCGTTCATCGACGACGACGTCCCGACCCGCTTCGTGGTCGCGGAGGCGCGGCTGACAAACACGTTCACGGCGCGCATCGAGTGGCTCAGCACGAACCGTGCGCGGCTGACCAGCGTGTGTGCAGGCTCCCCGCACCCCGAATCCCCGTACGATGGGTTCTGGCTGCGCTACGCCCATACCGCCGACCGGGCCCCGGGCCGCACCTGGCTCGGCAACGCCTTCAGCCTGAACATGCTCGCCGGGCTGCCCGCGGCCCGCATCGATGTCCGGGTGGTGCCACTCGCTGTGGCCCGCGCGATCGCGGAGGGTTCAACCTCCTGCGTAGGCCACGCGGACACCGCTGCCATTTTTGCAGCCGCGCTCGGTCGCCCAGTGGAGAACGCCCGCACCACCGTGCAGCTCAAACCAGGCGATCGAATGCTCGCCGGGCAGTACGCGGGCCCTCGACTCCCAGAGGGGGCAACGTCGTTGCCAACAGGGGCGACGATCACGTGGCACTGGATCCAGGTGAGCGCGGGGTAGGGATGGAACTACCGAGTTTTTCGCTCTTCCCGATTTCGCGCGCGCACCAACGTCCGGACCGCGTGCACCTTTGCCAGCATGCCTGGCGAGGCCGGATCGGGGGACGCCCAAATCTCCTTGACCAAGCCCACGGTTTCCCGATCGAGGAATCGGTATTCATGCGCCAGATCGAGCTTCGCAGTCAAGCAGGCGCGATGTTGATCGCCGTGCGCGTAGTAGGCCGCATAGAGGCGCTCGACGGCCTCCGTGTCCAGCGCCGGATCGTACGCGGGAAGCTGCGCGAACTCGACCACGGTGGCCACGTCTTCGGGCAACCCCAAGGTGCCGTACCCGTCCATGAACCCCGCCTCGGAGCTTCCAGGATTCCCCTCGGACGTTGCTTGCGATAGGGGTGCACATTCGGCCAGAGTCCGCCAGCGGGATTCGAACAGCCCTCCGTCGTCCGCTTCGCCCGCGGCGGTGGCGAACTGTTCTTGTCGGCTAAGAATATTGAGGTGCCGGATATGTGCCACTTCGTGGATGAGCGTCTGGCGCAGCAGTGCCCCCTCAATTGGGATGGCACAGTCGTGCTTGCAAACCACGATCATGTTCGAATAATGCACGTACGCGGCGGTCCCGAGCGTGCAATCGGAGCCCGCTTGTTCATCGTTGGGAAACAGGATGGAGATCACACTGTCACCGACATCCGGCGCGTAACTCGCGAGAACGTCTCTGGTGGCGAGCATTTCGAGATCGCTCGGACATCCATAGACGTCCATCGAGTATTCAGCCTCGATGAGCCGCTCGTCGGCCGATTCCCGCCGCCGCCTGCGCGTAGGATCCCCTCCGGGAGGACGCGAAGGATCGTGTTCGTCCAACAGCCGGAGGTACTCCCGGAGCTCGATCATCCACCGGTCCGCCTGGGGATCGCGCTCGTAGCTTTCGGCTGTGTCACCAAGCTCCTCGATGTCCGGCTCGTCCAGCGTTTGTGGCTGGTTTTCCTTTCCCGCGCAGCCACACGCCATCGCAGTCACGACCGCGGTGCCACTCCCCGAGGTCAGCGCCGAAATCAAGCGGGTCAGGATCGCGTGATGCATGGGAAGCTCCTCGTCTTGATGGAGACGCCGGAGTCCGAGGCGATCGGACAACCGAGCCGACCGCGTCGGCGGTCCCAAGCATTCCCGTCCTCACGGGGAACCGCAGCGCGCGCCGACTTCCTTCTCCACGTGCGGCCCCACGGGCCGCTGACAACCTCATCCCGCGATATCTCCTGCTTCAACGAGGATCGGGTCCACGCGCAGCGGGTTCGTCAACGGGTGCATGTAGTACACCTCCCCTGGGCGGAGCGCGCGGTCGGTGAAGATCTTCTCCTCAGCCCCTTCGTCGTTATTGCCGAGGATGACGCATCGCCCCCACTGGTCGGTGGTGA
>BJHF01000299.1 GCA_014191855.1 Deltaproteobacteria bacterium | reverse complement strand
CAAGATGAGCGAGAGTGCTCTCGGAAAGGGTGTAGTTCCGTCCCGCTTCGGCCCACTCTCCATTGACCATCTGGAGCGACGCCAAATCGTAGCGAATGTGCGCGATCCGGAAGTCGATCAGGTACCCGTTGTCGAGCCCCTCCTTGAAGGCCTGGTCGCGGAGAAGGGTGAGCGTCGCGATACCCTCGGTCATCACCTTGTAAGCCAAGCTCAGATCTCCGCATCGATGCGCAGCGCGTCCCGCACCGATTCGGGCGATCTGCCACTTGTCCATCATTTCCTGATTTCCAGGTTCGACGGCCCAAAGCTCGGTAAGGGTGCTCGCAGCCTGGCCGTAGAGTTGCAGCGCCAACTGGCAGTCCGACGTTGCCATGGCCGCATCCCCGGCGCGGAGCGCGGCCAGAGCTTGGCTGTACCGCGCGTGCGTGCTCGTGGGCGCGCCGAACGAAAGATCGGTCAACACCGTTAGCAGTTCCTCGCTCACCTCCTGTCTACCGGCCTCGCCCCCCGGTGCCACGGGCAACTGCGTGACCAGGGTAGAAATGCGCTCCATCGCGCCAACCGCCTGTTGCAAACGTGTCTCCGCGAGCTCTGCGGCCTGGTCGGCCCGGCGCCACTCCCAAACCGTGGCCATGGACAGCCCCGCCAGCGTGGCAATCACCCCGGTGGCCACCAGCAGCGTTCGGCGGGCCGCGCGCACATGCTCCCCAAAAATCGTGTCTAGTGGCCGGTTGTCCACCGCCGCGACAATCCGGGCAATCGCGCTTTCGTACCTCGCTTCCCCCCGACGCAGCGAGCCCTTGGCGTCCACCAGGCCTCTCAGATCGATGATCAGTGGAGCCTCGGAACCGTAGGCTGCCAACAGCACCTCCGGAATTGCCGACCCTTCGGAGCTGCGTTCACTGTCGATCCACGGCACGCAACCGGACAGGCAAATGATGCCCACCCGCTGCGTGCCAAACCGCTCGATGAAGTGAGTGAGCTCCTTGGTGACCCATGGCGACCTGGCCGCGCCGGGGGAAGCGAGGAACAGGAGCCAGTCGCTGGCCTCCAGGTTGGCCTGAAGCAGATCCCAAAGGCGAGAACCCATCGCGAGCGAGGTGGCGTCACGGAACACTCGTCGCCGCACGCCTATCCAGACCGGTTTGCCAAATCCCTCGATCGATCGCTGGATGGTCTCCGCCGCAGCCGCATCCGAACCTCGATTATACGACATGAACGCGCGATATCGGCTGGGGGTCACCGTCGCGCCCCCCGGACGCCGGGCTGGCCCTCAGCGGTCAGCCGCTCCCACAGGGCGCGGGCGGGCGCGGTGATCGTCAGGTCGACGCAGGGGTTAGGAGGTTGGTCCATGTGAGGCTCCGAGAGGAGAAGCATAGCGCGAGGGGCGGAAGTTGCCGACGGTTCCCGGGAACGCCCCGCCAACCCGTGGGAGCGAACGCTCAACGACCGCCCGTTCGACGGGCGCCTTGGGAGTGGGCCGAGGGGAATGTTGGCAGCGCCAATTTCCGTTCGATTCCCGCCAGTAACGCGAGCCCCGCGGTCACGACCGGCGGTAACAGAGCGGTGTGCGTGGTCACCGCGAACGGGGGTGACCCGGGCTTGCGCCCGGCTACCGGAAGCGTTCGCGGGCCCCGCGGAGGCGATAGGACTCGCCTTCGATGTGCACCATCTCGCAGTCATGGACGAGGCGACCGGGGAGCGGGACGGAGCAGGTGGCGATGGGGAACAAGGCACCCCAGTACTCAAAGGCACGGTTGGCGGTCGCTCCACCATCGTGAGATCAAGCACCGCCGTCAGGCCGAGGCCTGCCTGGCTGCGGCCGGCAGCAACGCCTATGCCCCCACCGAGCAGGCCCGCTGCAACGGCGTTCACGCCCGCTGGCACCACGGTTGGCGCGTGGCCAACGCGGCGAGGTGCAAGCCACGGCTGCTCAGGGTGTTGGATCTCGTGGTCGCGCGCTCCACGCCGCCG
>BJHF01000298.1 GCA_014191855.1 Deltaproteobacteria bacterium | reverse complement strand
ACTTGACGCCCCGCGGGCGGGCGCTTAGATGCGGCGCGCATTCCCGCTTAGCTCAGTTGGTTAGAGCATCTGACTGTTAATCAGAGGGTCCCCTGTTCAAGTCAGGGAGCGGGAGCCATACTTGATAGGCGTCGCTCGATTCGTCGATTGCGGCGCCTTTCGCTTTTGCGGCGTCGATGGATTCGGCCAGTCCATCGAAGGGTTTCTTCCACTTGACGACGATGTTGTCGTCGCGGAATTCTGTGTTCAAGGTCAGGAAGTCCAGCAAGCGGCGCCTTTCGGGTGCGTCCTCCTCTTCGTACAGTTCAAGCGCCATTCCTGACAGTTCAAGGAGCGCGATACCCTCCTCGGTGTAGGCGCGGTCGGCATTCTCGTACCGCGCGAGCTCCGCGCGGACGTGCGCCATCTCCTCGCGGGAGGCGTTCGCGCGGGCCTCGTACTGCTCCAGCGTGAGCCGCCCTTCGAGCCGGTCGTCGTAGGTCAGATCGAGCTTCCGCTGGAGGTTGGCGTACTGCTTCGTCAGGCGGGCGACCGCGGCGTCGTGGAACTTCTGCTTGTCCTCATGGGAGCCGCGGAGCGCCGTCTTCAGCCACTCGACCACCGGGCCGTCGAGGCTGAGGCGCTTGAGGTGGGGAGTGAACAGGTCGCTCAGCACCTCCTCACGGACGAACTTGGGCTTCCGCCCCGCGACCTGGCAGGCGTTGCAGTGGTAGTAGATGTACTTCTTCCTCTGGATTTCCCCAACGAGCAGGCGCGCATTGCCCTCGTCCGCGCACACGCCGCAGTGGACGAGGCCGGTGAACGCGAACTGGTGCTTCTGCGGGGCGGGGTGCGCCGTGCCACGCCCGGCCATGATGTCCTGCACCCGGTCCCACAACTCCGGCGACACGAGCGACGGGTGGCTCCCCTGGTACCACTGGCCCCGCCAGAGGTACTCGCCCTTGTAGAGCGGGTTGTGGAGCATCAGGTGGAGCTGCGCGATCTGCGGGGGCTTCTGGGCCTTCCGAGAGAGCAGGCCCATCGTCGCGGCCTGCTTCGACAGGTCCTTGAGCGTGTACCGGCCGGTCGCGTACATCTCGAAGAGGCGCTTCACCGACTGGGCGCGGTCGGGGTCGGTGTCCACGATGCGCTTGCCGTCGGCCCGCGACACGTTGAGGTAGCCAAGCGGCGCCGGGCCCGGCCAGATGCCCTGCTCGGCCTTCTCCAGCATCCCCTTCTTGACCTCCTCGGACAGGTTGTCGATGTAATTCTTGGCCATCAACACCTTGATCCCGTGGATGAACTTCTCGTGCGACCGGGAGCCTTCGGAGAGCACGATGTTCTCCTTCACGAGATGAATCTCCAGGTTCATCGCGTCGAGTTCGACCCAATCCTTGAGGTTGCGGTACAGCCGGTCGGTCTTCTCCACGACGATGGTGCGGCAGTCGGGGTGCTTCTTCAAGTAGGCGATCATCTTGCCAAAGTTGGTGCGCCCTGCCTTTTTTGCCGTCTCCACGTCGCTGTACTCCCCGGCGACGCGCATGACGTGGTCGTCGGCGTAGGCGCGGAGCAGCTTCTCCTGCGCCGGGATGCTGAACCCCTCCTTCTCCTGGTCCTTCGAGGACACGCGGGTGTAGAGAACGACGGACGTGCGGGGCGGCAGCGCGGGGGTGCCGTTGGCCGCGCGACTCGGGCGCGGCTCATCGGAGCCGAGGGAGGCGGACTTGCGGTTGTTCGCCGCGTTTCTACGGGGAGGCATTAGTGGGGGCTCCGGGCGGGAGAAGTGCCGGGTGATGTTGACATAATCTTCGCCGGTTGTCTCGGCGTCATCCGGGATGAACCCTAACTAATCCGGTTCGACCGGGTTGACCCGCGTTCGCTTTGCCGGTACGCTCCCGGTTCCTCACTGGAGCGCGCCCGGATGGACGATCGGTGGTTGAACGTGGATGAGATCGCCGAATACCTCGGAGTCAGCCGCGACACCGTGTACTCGTGGATCACGGGTCGAGCC
>BJHF01000297.1 GCA_014191855.1 Deltaproteobacteria bacterium | reverse complement strand
AATCGGGCACACGGGGCGTTCGCATTCCGTACCAGCGCGGGATCGCCATTTCGCGAAGGCCATACCCCATCGGAGGCCAATGGGAGAACTGGCCTTCACGGCGGTTGGCCCAGAGGAAAAAGCTCCTCACCAGGTCCTCGTCCAGCGATCCCAATGCGCTTCCTCTTCCTCGCACGAGCTCGCCCACTCCGGCGCGCGCCAACTGGTCGGCGATGAGGCTGCCGCCGCTGCCCAGGCCGATCACCGCCACGCTGGCGTTTGCGAGCAGCGTCGACTCCAGCACGCCGCCGTTCCGGGCGAGCGTGCTGTGGGTTGCGTCGAGGAGCGGGACGTCGATCCAGGCGTCTCCTTGGCGGAAGCGTGCGATCGAGGAGCGATCTTCAATCCACAGGCGGGCACCGAGGGGAGGCGTGGCACCAAACCAACCGGCGCCCGGGCCCGATTCAGCGTGAATCACCTCGCCGCCGTCCACCTCACGCAGCGCGAGCGGGCCGGCGCTCTGGCTGTGCAGGATCACGACGCGCGGATTCACGATCGGCCGCCTGCGAAGAAGCCGGACCGGGCCACGATCGTGGCGGGGAGCGCGTCGTTCACGGGAGCCGCACCACGACGAACGACGGTGACGCGGCCCGTGCTCGGGTCGAACACCAGCTCCTCCGGGCCATCTTCGGCGACGGTTTTCATGGCGTTGCGCACGCGCTCGGGCTCGGCGAACGGGACGAGGACGGGGGCGAAGAAGGGGGGCGTGTCGTTCATGGGGCTTCCAGTTGGTTTCGTTACAAGGTGGGGACGGGAGGGGTGCCTCGGATCGGACGTCGAATTTCACGCTTCGGAAAGCCAGTGTCGGATCGGGCGGCCGTCCAGGAGGTGGGCCTCGTAGGCCTCGATCCAGAGCCGCACCTTGAGCAGCACCGTGTACAGCGTGTTTCGACTGTCCCAGCGCTCGGGGTGGCCGTGGCACACTTGCACCCAGTCGCCATCGGAGGTGTAGGTGTGCATCACGTTGCTCGCGCCAGCGGCAGCGAGTTTACGCCCCGCGCGATCGTACAGGATGGGTGCGGTGATGTAGGCTTCGGGATGGGCGTCCGGAAAAGTTGCCGGCACCTCAAGCCGCACGGAATAGCAGCGGCCGCTGTTGGCGGTGAGCGTGCCCAACACAAGCGTACCCGTGGTGTCGAGCGAACAGGCTGGGAAGGTGTTGCACAGGATCTTGCGCTCGGCTGCGAGGCGGAGGGGGGTCATGCGGTGAGCCTCGGGGTGGCGTAGGGGATCGGCGGCACGCGGCGAGTCCAACCCGCGTTGAGGATGGCGACTGGCTCTGCCGGCTCGAAGCGCGTTTCCACGCGGGGCGCACAAACGGGCTTCGTAAGCAGCTCCTCGACCACGCTGGCCAGGGTGGTGCCGGGCGTCCATCGGGGCAAGTGCAGCACCCGGGGTGCGATCACGTCGGGGGGCACGTCCGGAAACCCCGCGCCGAAACGCAGCTCCGCGTTGCGGGGATGGCCGGAGGTGGGTCCGGGGGTGGTGGCGCGCACCGCGAACTCATCGCCGTCGAGGAAGAGCGCTGCGTCGATGCCCGCGCGAGCGAGTCCGACGAGCGCGAGGACCTCGGTGGCGATCCGGCGCACCATGGGCGGCTGTTTGTGCCACGGCGACGCCAGCTCGCGGGGCCTCCGCGGCAAGACCCAAGCGGGCACGCGGCCGGGCAAGCGTTCGCCGTCGAACTGGAGGTGGCGGAATGGGCTCTCGCCGTCGAGCGAGCGCACTGCGGTGCTGCTTACAGTGCCGGAAGCAGCGTCGAATTGGCTGAATCCGAGGGTGACGTGATCCTCACCGGCGTTGGGGAAGTTGCCGATGATCATGAGGAAGCGGGGCCAGCCGGTTTCCGTGAGCGCTGCCCGTGCTGTGCGTTCGTCGCCGCCGGACGGCTCGGCGAGACCGATGTGGTGGTGGGAGTGCCAGGAGCCCAGATGCTGGAGCCCGTGCGCCCACGC
>BJHF01000296.1 GCA_014191855.1 Deltaproteobacteria bacterium | reverse complement strand
CTCGGTGGCAGCGCGAGCGATAACGTCGTCGCCACCGCCGAGGCGTTGTACTGGTGTTCGGGGCTGTTCGCCCAAGGAAAGTCCCACCGGGCGGAGTGGAGCCAACTCCAGAAGGTGGACGTCCGCGGCTTCGAGCTCGTGGCGGAAGGGCTCAAACTCTCCGCACCGATTGGGAGCGCCGAAGCACGGGAACAACTCGCGAGGCTGATCGAAGCCCTGGCCGCGAAATTGGGAACAGCCAGCCGCGCCGAAATTGTCAAGGAGGCCAGCGCCACCAATCCTCTCGCGGGAAAGCCCGGAAACCGTACCGACAGTTCACTCGCCGCGCGCCTGCGCGGGCTGGTGATGGCCGCACCAGCGTCGGTCGCTCGCCGCGCCGAGGTGTTCCCGGCGATAACGAGCGCGAAGGTCGCGATCGCGCGCGCTTCGTATGCCCCGCTCGCTACGCCCGCATCCACCCTCTTCTTGTGGCCCGACTCGGGTTTGGGCGACGGGCTTCTGATCTCCGACCACGGCGAGTGCCAATGGCTGTCGCCCGAGGTGGGGCCGCAGTGTGTTCGACTCGGCGCGAACACCAAGCTCCGCGCCGATGGTGCGGTATTGTGGCTGGATCGGGCCTCGTTCGTGAGGCTGCCTCCGAACCCCGGGGGGGCCCTGGTCCTTGAGGTGATCAACGCAGTGGCCGAGGCCTATGCCAAGCGGTGACTCAACGCTTGGCCCCAAGAAACTCCCGCGCCTGGCGGTAGTGGGCGTCGGTGACAAAGCCGCGCACGACCGCCAGCGCGGCGGCCACCACCCCCGCGTCGTCGGTGTAGCCCATCGGGAACAAGAAGTCGGGAATCGCGTCCAAGGGCAAGATGAAGTAGGCGATCGCGCCCGCGATGGCGCACTTCGCCCCCCAAGGGGTGTCGTCGTCGATCATCGCGTAGTACATCGCGATCACGTCGACAAGGAACGGGACTTCGCCCGCGAGCGAGCCGACCTTGGCCCAAAAGGAGTTGGCGTCGATGTCGTCGGGGGTGGACATGGTTTGAATCCTCAAGAACGTAGACGCGGTGGCGGAGGGAGATCGGACGGCGGCCCACAGGCTGCAAACCAGATCCTCATCTGCGCACGGCGGCAGGGGCGACGAGCGCAATCAAGACCAAAATCCGCTCAGAACCTTGGTAGCACACCGGCCGCAGCCCGGAGGTCGCCCGCCTCGACGTACTCCTCGATCTTCGCGAGTCGACCCGCGGGCTCGGCTAACCAGCGGGGCGCGTCGGCCGTCCATGCGACCCAGCGCCCGTCGGGCGGCGCGGGTGCGCTCTCGATGGTTTCGACCAGGGCGAGACACCGCCGCGCGTCATCGACCCTGTTGCCGAGGAGGAAGTGACGCGCAGCCTCCGAGTGTCGGAATCGTTGGCTCAAGGCCGCCGCCGCCTCGGCGTGGTCGCCCTTGCCGGCGTCGGCCATCGCCGCCAGCCACCGGGCGAGCGGCAGCCCCTTGTCTTTCGGCCGGGGAGCTGCCCGACCGAGCCGGATCGCAAGGCAGTCCCGGTGGAGGGTGTGGCCGCCTCGGTGACGCAATGCGAGCACGCCATCCAGCAATGCGATGGCATCGTGACGCGCGTCGGTATCCCCCCGGGTTGCCGCCGCCTCCAGCGCGTTCGCGCGCCTCGAGTAGCTGTGGACCGCATCGTCGCCGACCGCCTCCTGAAGGAGGGCGGCCTCGCCGAACGTGTTCGCGGCCAAACGGAACGCGCCCGACCAAAGCTGGGCCTCTCCCCGGGCGGCACACAAGCGCGCCAGCAGCACGCCGGTAAACACATCGGGGCCGCCATGCTCCCCAATTCGCCCCAGGCCGGCGAGCGCTCGCTCGAGCACGCTGAGAGCGGCGCCTGGAGCCCAACCCTCGGTCAGGGCCCGAGAAAGGTGCAGCGCCGCCAGTGCGCCCACCGAATCCGGGCGTTCGGCGATCGGCCGGAGCGCCAGCTCGGCCTGCCGGTATTCCCTCCGGTTCCACCAACCCTCAACGCTCTTCACCACCGCCATGGCGGCCACGAGGGC
>BJHF01000295.1 GCA_014191855.1 Deltaproteobacteria bacterium | reverse complement strand
CCCGCGGGCCACGAGTGGAGTGCCGTGCTCATCGAAATTTCGGCTGGTGACCAGCGCCTGGAGCGCGGCCACGGCCTCGGTGGCCCGAGTCCCGCGGAAGAGCCAACTCGCCGCTTCCGCCATCGGTCCCGCCTCCTCCGTCGCCAGCGCACGGCCCAGCTCGCGCACGAGGTCGGCGTAGTGGCCGAGCGTGGGTTTCTTGTGCAACCCGGCCAGCACGTCCTCCACTGCGGCCACGCGCTCGGACCGCAAGTAGGCGGGCAACCACAACGCGATCGAGGTGCGCAGCGTCAGCTCCAGGGCGAGCCGGGCCTGACGCGCGACGGCGTCGGGGTGGCCGCCTTCCAGGTCCACCCCTCGCGACGCCCGTGCCACGGGGTAGGGCCAACATCGCTCGATGCGAGCCTGTGCGAGCCGGGAGTCGCTGAACTGGGACACGCCGCACCGCGTAACGCGAGCGCAACGGAGGCCACCCCGTGCGCCCCGATCACCGGATCAGTTTGGCCGGCCCGGAGGGGGTCTGATGAGGCGGTCCTTCACAGACGGAACAGCCGCCGTGGGATAGCTGGACTGCATGCCCAAACCGAGCGATTTCGCCAAGTTCACCTTCGTGGGGATCAGCACCGAGCAAAACACGGCCAACCTCATTCCCTGTCTCCACCTGATGCCCGCTGGTGGGCGGTACACCGCCCTCGACACCAAGGGGGCGCGGGAGGGAGGATGGGGTGCCGGGGTAGCATCGGTGTTGACCTCGCGCGGTTGGCGGTGCGACGCCATGCCTTTTGACGGAACGTCTGTCAATTCGCTGCGGGACGTGCTCGCTACGATTCCGGGTCCCGTTTGTTGGCTTCTTGGGGGCGGGCAGAAGGTGCATACCCTTGCGCTCTGGGAGCAGTTCCACGAAGCCGGCCCCGGTGACGCCGCCGCGTACACTGATCCGGCTTCCGGCGAAACGACGCTGTACTGGTTCGAGGAGAAGGATGGGGATCGTTTGGCCGAGGAGCTACGCCGGACGGAAGTGAAGCTCGAGGCCGACGAGGTTCTCCGCGCGTTCGGCAGACAACTCGTGAGTTCTCGGCCGCCTCCGCTCCCGGTGATCGCGGAAGTGGACCGCTTCTGTACCGACGGGGACTACCGCCGCAAGTGGTTCCGGCTCGGCGGCGAGCAGGACGAACGCCTTGCCTTGGCCGCTTCGGTGACGTCGATCTCTTCGCTCTTCGAGCTGCTCGGGGACCCGCCCGCGAGGGGCCGGTTGCGCCAGGTGCTGGGCGACGACTTGGAGAAGTGGCTGGCGAGGCCCGGCCAGATCGGCCCGCCGGACCCGAGGGCAATGGCTTCCCATGTGCTGAAGGAGCTGGCCAGGGCGGAGCAGTGGCGAACCGCGTTCAACGTCCTGCCTAATGCACCTATCGCGACGCCATTCGGCGAATTCACGTTGCTCTCAGCCTACTTTGAAGCTCTCGTGGCGCATGCCTGTACGGCCTGGTCCGCGTCGAGCGCAATGAAGGTGGCCGCGATCAACGCGCAGTTTGGCAAGACGGGAAGCGCGGTGTGGGATGCTGAGTGCGACGTTCTGATGCTGACCGGAGCGGGCACCCTGGTTTCCCTGGACGCGAAGACATTCGATGTCAAGGAGAAGGACCTGGCGGCTCGCCTCTACACGATCCAACAGGCCTCCGGCCACTTGGCGCAATTCATTCCCGTGCTGCCGTACTTTCCGGCAGACTTCGAACACGACCTTCCAAGTTCAGAGCTCCGGGGCCTGCCTTTCCAGTTGGACCGAAATCGTCGGCGGTTCCTGGTGCTCTCTGACAGCCCCGCCAACTTCTGGCTCACCCGGGAAAAGCACGTGATAACGCGGCACGCGACGCAGGTCCCCGGCAGCGTACGGTGCCAGACGCTGCAGGATTACTTCCTGCATTCATAGTTCGAGGGGGCAGAGACAATCATTTTGGTCAATCGTGGGGTTCCTTGGGGCGCGGTGACCCATCGGCCAACCCGTATGCCACGTTTCAGGCGCTACTCGCCGAACGATGGCGGGTTTGGAGTGCTGTCACCAACGGGCCCCTCGCCCCCTCAACACGGGGAGAGGCTCTGTAAGCTC
>BJHF01000294.1 GCA_014191855.1 Deltaproteobacteria bacterium | reverse complement strand
CGGGTATCGAGTATAGGTGACGCACGACGCCGACCTTGCTGGTGGGCCGAACGTGTAGCGTGTTTGCCGAAGGAAGCTTCGTGAGGACGAGCACACCACGATTGCGAGACGCCCCGGAGGACCCGAGGGCGGCGCTAAACACAGCCAAAGCACGTGGCGGCAGCCCGACATTTACGGCAAGCACCGCCGGTGTCGCAAACGCCGACGAGATGAAGACGGGCAGATGATGGTGCTCTTTACCCACGCATTGAGAGATACGCACCCATGCGGCTTCGGCGAGTCGCTATTGCAGCCTCGTCTTCGGGGCGGCGGAGCGCTCGCCTCTACCTCGCGTCGACCGACCTACAACTGATGCCGTGGCAGGGGATGTCCGGATATAGACCAGTTCGCCGGATGCTCTGGGCATTGGTGGGCGACCATTTCCTCGCGCTGAAGTGGGACGGACCGGACGTCCAACCGCGGATCGACTCGGACGCCCCGCCACGCGAAGTCGCCTGAGGTCGACGAATTCCTCCACACTCCCCCGCGTTGGGCGGCCGCGCCCCGTCTTTCGGCGCGCATGACGTGCGCTTGCAGCGGCCGCATCGCCCCACCAGGACTTGGTACCGGGACGACAGCTATGTTGACGCCGCGGTGCCGGCCCCGACTCCGATTCCGGAGACTGGCCCGCGATCGACGGTGCGACCGAGGCGACCGAGGGCATTGTGATCGGCCACACCAGAACGCCGCTCGCCGTGATATCCGTCGCCACGGAGAGTAGTGTGGCCCCAGTGAAGGGCCCTCTCCTCGATGTCGTCACTTCCCGGCGGATGGACGGGTGGTGGCGTTCGCCACATCACGAGTTATGAGCAATACGGAGGCGGTAATCCCGATGATCTTCGCACTATGCTTTCCGGGGATTCTGCTCTTTGCGCTACTTTGGATGTTGGGATGCAAGTTGCTCGAAAGAGCGTGGCAGGCCGCGCGACTCGTCTTGTGCGCCATCTGTGAGGCTGAGCCAAAGGGTCAATGGCAACTGGGACTCATCTTGGCTCCGGCCACTCTGTGCAGTTGCTTTTTTTATGTCGCGAGTTCAGAGGCGTTCCAGGACGTCGATAATACTACTCCCGTACTTCATTTTCTGACCATGATCGCGGGCCCGGGTGTGCTTCTCGGAACATTCGGTTGGTTCTCCATCCATCGTTCGGAGTTCTACCCGGTATGATCACGCACTCGGAACAGCGACTCACGGCCAAGCAGAACATGCCTGGCACCGACCGACCTGAAACCTGTTGTGTTTAGTGGCCGGCCTCCGATCAGAATCGCTCTTACGCAGCTCGGCACCGGCCGCGCCAGGCCCCACCTGCGGAGGCTTCCCGCCGCGCCGAGGCCTGAGCCCACATGTCAACCGCGCGTTGGTGCGGCCACCATTCAGGCAAAGACAAGGTTGTTTCAGTGCTGCTCGCCACCCTCAGCGGACTCAACAAGGAATTGCTGCCGACCAAGCCGGCGAAGCGCCGTCCTGGTGGCAGAATTCCAGCGATGGACCGCCGCACCTCGTCGCGGCCTCGCGGTGCGTCATGCCGGAGAGGACGGCTTGCACCACGGGGGCGCGATCGTGATTCGGCACGATTCGGAGTGTAGCCCGGGGCGGCGAGCCCGTGAGCGCATGGCGCCAGAGAAGTCAGCTACTCGCAGCTACCAGAGTAGGTGTATGACGCGAGGAAACCCTCGCTCTGCCGGTACGTTGCGACGTGGCCAAGATCGTCGTACGACCACGAGTAGTTATCGCCGGCGTCGCACACGCTAGCCGTTAGGAGGTCCGCGTCACATACCGCGGTGAGAAGCCGTTCCTGATCGTCGTAGGTGTAGGTGTAGCCAGTGGGGGAAACGTCGTCGTTTCCGACATACTCCAGGTACCACGTGAGCACGTTGCCTCCGTCGTCATACGTCCATGTGTACACCAATGTGAAGCCCGAGGCGTACTCCTCCACATGCTTCACAGGCAGCCCGGCGGCGTAGGTGTAGGTGCCCGATACCCAAACTGCTCCGTCGCTGGTCTGGGCGTATGTCGCCAGTGTCCCGTCTACATTGTACGCGTAGGTGGCCTCCTCGTCGTTCACGCCGTCGCCGTTCATGTCATAG
>BJHF01000293.1 GCA_014191855.1 Deltaproteobacteria bacterium | reverse complement strand
GAGCAGCATGCCGATGAAGTAGGCGGACACCGAGCCGAGGCTGCCGGAGGGCAGGCTGGCCACCACGACCTCGCCTCGCGCCATCGCGCCGCGCACGTCGAACTCGGGGCGGCCGCTGCCAAGCAAGCGGCGAAGGTGCTGGCTGCGCAGCAGCACCTCGACCTTCGACATCATCCACCCATCGAAATTCGATCGATCGTCGCTGGAGAGCTTATCGTAGCGCCGCTCCCAGAAATCAAGCACCCGCTCATCCGTGGGGTGGGACGATCGCTGCAAGGCCACCAGGAGCGGGGCCCGGAACGCCGAGTCTCGGGCGAACCGGGGTGCCTCCACCATGCTCAGCCGGTTCCGCAGGAGCGGCCATAGCGCCGCGGTGATCCACTGCTCGAACATGGGGCCCATGTACTCACGCGGGAACAGTCGAAAGAAAATCTTGGTGAGCCGCTCAAGGGCCCGCTCAGCGTCGTCGGCGGTCCCATCGCACGAGAGGGGATTGAGCCCGGGGCAGCTGGCCTGGGTCGGGTCGAAGACGGTAACCGCCCGGTAGGGCGAGACCGAGCGAGCAACCGCCTCCGCCAAATCCCCATGGGGATCGATGAGCAGCAGTCCGTGCCCGCGGGTGGCAAGGTCGTGCGCCAACGTATGGAGCAGCGTGGACTTCCCCACGCCTGTCTTGCCTGTGATGTAGACGTGCCGTGCGAGATCGTTGTCCAGAATGCGGGCATCGCCGCGGCCTTGGCGAGTCTGCCAGTGGCCCATGAGCCAGCCTTCCGTGAGTCCCTGCACCCCCCTCGCCAGCAGCCGAAGCGGCGCGCGATCCAGCCTCAGCCCCGGCAAGCCATCCGCCTCGGGTGCCGGAAGTCGGAGGAGGTTGACGACCTGCGACGCGGCCACACGATGTCGTGCCTCGTCCAAAACGCCCGCCTCGCCATCAGCGCCGGCGGGAGCCGGGGCACCACAGGCACTCAACGGGCCGCGTTCGTGTTCGTCAAGCTGAGACGGGGTTTGCTGCTCCCAAACGGCGCTCCCGCCTGGAGCTGCCCACGAGGCGGTAATCGCGAGACGCAGCGATTCCGACAGCGGCGCCTCGCCTGCGAGGATCATGCGAAGCACAAGCGGAGAGTGGTTCACCTCGCGAGCGTGCGCCGCGAGCGCCTCCAGGCCCTGGACCACCTTGCGGAGGGCGAGGACGTCCTGCCGCAGCACCCCAAAGCCTACCGTTGCACCCTGTTCACCTCCCAAGGTATGCACCCGCAGCTCGTCGGTCTTCGGCTTCAAAAGCGCGTATGCTGCGGCGATCGCGTCCGCGCGCTCGATGTCTCCCGAAGTGGTGATTCCGCGCCTCATGGAGACCATCACCCCGCAGCGCTTGGGTTGACCCAACATCAGCCGCACAACCTCGCCGAGATTCCCGCGCGCAAGGCCAAGTGGGAGCGTGCCCGAGACACCCGCCTCGTCGATCTCGCGTGCAGAGGGCAGTATCTCCCACCCATGCGTCCAGGGTTGATCGACAAGAGCGTACAGCTCACTCTCCAGGTCTTCCCTCTCAAACGCAATCTCCGGGAGGCCCGCAAGCTGCTGGTCAACTTCACTCGCGATCCGTTGCCCGGTATCGTGGATGGCCGAAGCGTCCGTGGCCACGGCCTCGACGAGCACGCGCAACTGGAGCGTCTCTGCTTCCGCGTTCGCCTCCACGCGCATCTGCAACCCGATTTCGTCGCGGCTATTCGCGACGTAGTTCGCCAGTCCCGCCGACAGCCGCTCGATCGCTGCGGCCACCGCTGGGAGCCCCTCGTCCCCAACCACCCGAAAGCCACCGACGCGGTAGGAAAGCAGGGCCGTGTGTCGCATGCGGGGGAGGGAGGCCCTGGCGGTGATGTCGACGTACAACTCGCTTCGACCCAGCACTCCCGCGGCACGCCTCCCAGTGTGCGGCGGCTCGCGAAGCGTTGAATTCGGGGCCGCACCTGCCTCGGTGGGGCGCACTATGGCTGGAGTCGTCCACGCGGGCTCAGAGTCCTTCGTCGGAACTACGACTCGCTCCCGCGCCAGCGCCGCGAGGGTCTGCAGCAGCGCGGACGCGGCGATTGCCGGCGGGGTTCGCGTGGGATCGGCGGCTCTACCAATCATG
>BJHF01000292.1 GCA_014191855.1 Deltaproteobacteria bacterium | reverse complement strand
TGCCCGAAGGCGCGGCGAGCGGATGGGCCTCATCGGCGAGACCAAGGTTCGGAAGCAATAGCAAGAACAGCCGGTGGCGGGAGCGGGCCCCGGTCCCGCTCTGACTGAGGCGGAGAAGGGGCACCTGTTGTTTGGCTGGGTCGGCGTACTCTTTGACCCGGCCGCCTCCAACCATGCGTCGTTCGGCCTCGTAGCTGAGCACCGCACTCACGACATCGGGCACGACGTTCCACGAGGAAAATACGAGCGACTTGGTCCTTCCTTCCTGACCCGCGAACGCGCCGCTGCATGGCCAATACGGCGTCGTGGGGGGGAGCCACAAGAGCCGCCACGCGCCCCCGTCCAGCACGTCCTCGACGAGCTCACGGAGCTTTCCATTGGCGGGGTCGAGCGCTTGCCACCGGGCCATCGCGGCCTGGGAGAGAAACGACGTGGCGTGCCCGTCGAGCACCGCGGCCACCTTCTCGGGCGCCTGCGAGAGGGTGTCTGCGAGCCGGGTGTTGAACGTGTAGCCGTGCATGAAATGCGGCAGGTACGGAGCGGACTTCCAGAAGATCATTGGGTCGCGATCGCCCACTGCCTTGAACAGGGCGTCGGCCGCCATGTATTGGCGCACATCCCCCACTTCGACGCGAGGGCGTCCTCGGGATTCCTCCACCATTGCATCGCGATCTTCGCTCGCCGCTACCCGTTCGGTCCGGGCCATCACGGCGCTCAACGCCTGTTCGACCTCCCGCTTTGTGGCGGCCACCCGAGAAGCGTCCCCGGTCGCGGCGTTCTGCAACGCCCGGCCGAAGCGCGACAGTCGGCCCTTCAGCTCCCCCACCCGCGCTTCATCGTTCGCCATGAGGAAGCGCGTCGTGGCGAGGAAGTCGCGGTAATGGTCCTCGTCTGCGATCTCCGCGTCGGCGGTGTAGAGTTTGTAGGGCGTGGCGGAGAGCAGCAGCGTACGTACGGGCTGCCCCTCGGGCGTGGTCGCATCGAACAGCGCCTGAGCCAGTTGCGCCGCCTGCCCCTGCTCTTCGTCGCGCGTCTCCAGCAGGTCCTTGAATCGTTGGAATTCGTCGAGGATCACCAGATCGGGCTCGAGCGCACGCACACAGGCCTGAGCGAGGATCTGCCGCAATCGGCCGACGGCGACATTCCGCCGCCATCGCGCCTCGTCGGGCCAGACGTCCCGGTAGTAGTGAAACCAGCCCTCGAACAACTGGTTCAGCTCGCGAACCAGGCTGGCCTCCGATTGCACGGCACTCCGAAACCGGGCCGCGATCGTGGGTTCGAGTTCGCACTCCTCGTTGTCGACCCGCCACCGCCACCCATCGCGATCGTGCACGCCCGCCTGCAGCAGGTTCGCCAGACCCGTTCCCGCGGCGAAGAGCGGTCGGAGGAGCCGGTAGAGCACCACTCGCTCGCTCGACATGCCGGTCGAGTTGCCCATCTCGAAGGAGGTGCCGGGGGTGAAGCTCACGAAGTTCAGCTTGTTGCCGACCATACCCCTGTCGCCGCCGGCCAGCTCCGTGGCCAACATGGTGAGCCGCGTGGCAAGGGCGTAGCTGCCGCCACCCGCGCCCTCGACGCGGAGCTTGGGTAGGTTCGCCCTCGCGATGCTCCCGTTGCTGCAGATGTACACGATGTCGATCCGTCGAACGCTCTCCCACAGGTGGTCGATCGCGCGCGCGATAACTCCCCGTGCCACCAGCGTTTTTCCGAGCCCAACCTCGTCGGCCACGAGGAAACGGTTGGTGCTATCGGGCGCCGTGAACAGCCGGTGGAAGGCGTGGTCGACGGTTCGCCGCTGGAAGGGCTTGAGGGTGGCGAGCACCCGGTTCAGATCAGGACGTTCCATCGAATCCCTCCGCCTGGGTGGCCCGGTCGATGACGCTCCAGAGGGCGTAGAGGTCATCGGGTACGATCTTCCTCCCCTCCTCGGTGCTGCGCAGGTCCCGGATCAGGCGACGCACAGGCGTGAGGCGCCCGGGGTCGCGCGCGGCCGCCCGCACGAGATCGTCCAGCAAGGTTTCGCCATCAAAGCCCTCACCCCAATCACCGGTTGATCCAGCCCCTTCCTCATCCGGCGTCGTCACGAGGTTCTCCAATCCACCGAGCAACGCGCGCAGGAAGCGCAGGAAGCGCTCCGGCGTGTCGATCAG
>BJHF01000291.1 GCA_014191855.1 Deltaproteobacteria bacterium | reverse complement strand
GGTGGAGCGGGGTGTCGTCAGCGCCGAGGTACTCGACGAGCAGCTCGTCCAGTCTGCACTTGCCGTCCCAGGCGAGCCCGGCGAGCCAGTCGCACACCGGGTGAAAGGAGTGGTTCTCGGCGACGAGGGACACGGCGCGTGCGAGGTCGGACACCCGGGTGACCGCGTCGTGGCGGAGCTGCAGCTCAATCTGGAGGCGGGAAAAGTCGTTGGGCCCGAGGGCGCGGCCGTCGAGCAGGGGCGATTCGTCAAGCGCCGAGTACGTCAAGCGCCCGCGCCAGGCTCCCTCGCCGAGCAGGCGAACGATCCCCACGAGATCGATCTTTGTGGCGGTAGCCTCGCCCTCCACCCCCTCGGCGCTCACGTCCCCCTCCCATTGCGCTTGGCGTTCTCCACGAGCTCCTCCGCCAACGCCGCCACGAACCGCTTGCCCACGGTCACCGCACCTCCGATCAGCTCCGGATTCGTGCTGATGTGTGCGCCAACCATCGCTCCCGAGAACACGCCCGCCGCGGCGCAGGCCAACGCAGCGATTTCCGCGTCGTCGTTTGAGATCGTTCGCCCGCGTAGCGCAGACAGCTCGCCCGCGTAGGCAGCGGCCTTTCGCGACTCCTCCATCGCAACCGCCTCCCAGCCAAATCCCGAAGACGACGGCGGCCCGCGCTCGGCGAACGGTGCCAACGCGCTCGCGTCCATGACCGCCCCCGCCCCCTCCCCCAACGGCGTGCCGGAGCGGCGCCGGCCGGCCGGCGCATCGACGCGGCAGCTCAGCGGGAGCGATGGCGGCCGTGGAGCCAGCACCTGCGGCCGCATACGCCTCTCCGGTTCGTGCGGGCGAATCTGCTTCATCGCGCGCCTCGAAACCCGCGACGGCCGCACCGGGGGCTGGTGCAACAGGCGCCAGTGCCCCTGGACCCACGCGGCATACTCCTCCTGCGCGTGCGCCACGGTCCGCTCGTCGCGATCGAGCTTCGCCTTGCCGCTACCGGGTCGCGCCGTGGCGGTCGCCCGCCGGACCGCGCGGGGTGCCTGCGCGTGGATCGCTTGCGCCAGCCGGCGAAGATCGGCGAGCGTGACGTCGCTGCACCAACAACCATCCGCGAACACCCGAAAGGCGTGCGCGATCTCGCGACGAGGCACGGTAGAACCGGGCTGCTTGGGAAAGATCGGGCGATTCCCCGCCCAGCCGTCGATCCCGGGCAAGGCCGACCGGAGCAGATCCACGCACCAATCGGGCAGCCCGAAGAGCAGCCGGGCCGGGGCTCCCTCCCCGCCACGCGTACGCGGTGCATCGATCACCAGCCGCTGTCGCGCAAGATCGAGGTCTCCGGCACGGAGGTCGAGCAGGTGGCTCAGCGGCGCGGTGGTCGCGACTCGCAGGGCAAGCAGCGCACGGAGGTCGGCTGGTGCCTTGGTGAGCAGGCGTTCAACCTGCTCCAGCGTCGCGATCGACCGCCGGGGCGCGCGCCCCACTCGACGGCGCGGCCGCGCAGACGGCCGGGGAGGCTTCAGCGGGGAGAGGGAGGCTTCGGCACGGGCGTGATCCACGGCGAACCGCAGCTCGGTGACATCCGCGGAGATCATCGGCGACGACATGGCCGACGCCTCCAGGCGGTACTCCCGAACGAGGTCAGCCAAGGCGGCCTCGTTCAGCTCCTCAAGTGGAATCTCGGGTACGAACGCGCACAATCGGCGGCGCGAGCTGCGCCGTCCGGCCGCCCGGCCCATGTCGGTCGATCCCTGCGGCACGGTACGATCGGTCGGCTTGGAGAGCACGCTCCGGAGCGTGCTCATCGCGGTGAAGGCCGCAAGCGGCGCACGCGCCTGATTGAGCGCGTCGGGCCAGTCGAAGGGCAGCTCCCGGCGGAGCGCCGCCAACCCCGCCATCGTCGTTGCGTCAAACGCGAACGGAAAGGCCGCCCGCAACGCCTCGGAGCCCTCGGCGAACTCGTCGATGTTCAAGCCCGCCGCGTCATCCCCGCGGTCCAGAAGGGCTGGACGTTGCCCTTTCGGTCGGTGTGATTCGTACGTCGCGGGTTCACTCATGATGCGGAGCACCCTCCCCGACACACGTCGCCCGGGGTCGGCGATGGCGCAAGGGTCGTGGCGCGCCCCACACAACAAGAACGCCATATACGCCGTGTTTCCAGAAGTTCCCGACTGCGGA
>BJHF01000290.1 GCA_014191855.1 Deltaproteobacteria bacterium | reverse complement strand
CTCCGGCGCGTCGCGTATCGCGCCATCTACGCGGGCGAAGGCACGAACCTCTCCGTCAGCGGCCTCGTGCGCACCGAGGAACCGGCGGTGGACTTCCTCACCGCGGCGCTTGCGCCCGCGCTCGCCACCACCGCGATCGACCCGGAGAGCGAAATAATCCCACCCGTCACCAGCGCCCCAGCCCCCGCCTCGGCCCCAGCCCCGACCGCCACTGACCCGTTCACCGAGGCAGTGCGTTACCTGAGTTTTCGTTTCTGGGATGGCACGGCGTGGTGCGAAAGCTGGAGCGGCATCGCCCCGCCGCCCGGCGTGGAAGTCACCTTTGGCTTTGAGCCGCTGTCGCCCGACGCCTCTCCCGAGCAGTATCCGAGCGAAGTCTTCCGCCGCGTCATCTTCCTCCCCGCCGGCCAGCCCAAGCCGCCGGAAACCAACTTCGTGGCGAACGTGAACTCCCGGTGAACTTCTGCTCTCAACGCGAACTGACGCGCCTCCCTTCCTTCGCCCCCATCGGGGGAGAGGGCCAGGGCGAGGGGGCGGGAGTGTTGCGCAGAGGGGCGGCAAATTACTCCGTAGCATCCCTCTCACCCCAGCGCTCTACCCCGATGGGTGAGAGTGAGACGACGCACGCCGTCCCCCGCCGCGCGTTCATCCTCGTCGGCGTGCTCGTGCTCGTGATGCTCCTTTCGATGGTCGTCGTGAGCCTGCTATTCCGGTTCAAGGCGGCGGACACTGCCGCCAGCGCGAGCGTGGGCACCGAGCAGGCTTGGGCGGCGGCGATGAGCGGTGTCGAAGAAGCCTTGCGCGTCGCAGCGGATGCCCTGCCCGGTGCGACCGACTGGCAGCAAAACCCCGGGGCCTTCCGCGACCGCCTCGTGTTCGAGGATGGAGCGGACCGCTGGTTCTTCACCGTCTTCTCTCCCGGCGATGGCGAGTCGCTGGACGAAATCCGTTTCGGCCTCACCGACGAAGCCTCGAAGCTGAACGTGAACGCGCTCGGCGACGCGAACCTTGAGAAGCTCCCGCGGATCACGCCCACCCTCGCCGCCGCGCTGCACGACTTCACTGACGAAGACAGCACACCTCTGCCCGAGGGAGCCGAGCAGGATTACTACAGCGGCCTCCCGCGCCCCTACAGCATCCGCAACGGCCCGCTGGCCTCCCTCGACGAACTCCTCCTCGTGCGCGGCTTCACCCCCGCGCTCCTGCACGGCAACGCCGCCTCGCGCGGCACTGGGACCGGCGATGACGCCGAGCAACAGCGCGCCGTGCGCGGCCTGAGCCAGTTCCTCACCATCGCCTCCTACGACCCCGACACCGCCAGCGACGGCACCTATCGCGTGAACTTCAACAACCCCGAAGCTGTGTTCCCCGAGACCGAGCTGCCCCCGGCGCTCACGAACTTCCTCGCCGCCCTCCGCGCCAACGATGTCACACTCTCCCACGCAGCCGACTTGCTCGAAGCCAAACTTCCGGTGAAGGACGGCAAGGGGCTTGAAATCGAAATCACCTCCGGCGTCGGCAAGGCCGAGTTGGCGACCGTGCTCGAACTCTTCACCACGTCCGCCGAGCTGCAGACCGCCGGCCTCATCAACGTGAACACCGCCAGCATCGCCGTCCTCGCCACGTTGCCCGGCGTGGACGACGCGCTCGCCGAGTCCATCGTGTCCGCGCGCCGCAGCATCAGCCCCGAGCGCCGCACCACCATCGCGTGGCTCTACTCGGAAGGCGTGGTGGACGCCCCGAAGTTCAAGGCCCTCGCGCCACTGCTCACCGCGCGGAGTTTTCAATTCACCATCCAAGTCATCGGCTATGGCCTGCCCTCGGGCCGCTACCGCGTGCTCGAAGCCGGCATTGATGTCGCCGCCGGCGCGCGCCGAGTGACCTACCTGCGCGACGTGACCCGCCGTGGCCTGCCGTTCCCCATCGGCGGCGAAACGGAGGTCGCTCCCTCCAAGTCAGCGAACCGAAAGGGAAAGGAGGCTCGCCGTGGCTGACCGCGACTCTCTCCCCGCTTTCCCGCTGAAGAAATTCTCCCTCACCCGCGAGCAGCGCTCGAAGCTGCCCGCGCAGGCCACCGCGCTCGACCTCGATGGCCGTTCCCTCCGCGTCGTGCAGCCCACCACGCGCAGCGGCCAGCCCGCTGTGGCCCGCGTGTCCGTCGCGTCGCTCAACCTCCCCGCCGACGCCG
>BJHF01000289.1 GCA_014191855.1 Deltaproteobacteria bacterium | reverse complement strand
CGACACGCTGGGCGGCCTGCCCGGGTGCGGGTTGCTGCAGGTGCGGGGGCTGGAGGCCGAAGGGCGCCTGGCCGAGGCGCTCGCCCGCTGTCGCAAGGGCGACGCCGACCCGGAAACGGCGCTCGCGCTCGCCCGCACCGGAAAGCGCGTCGCCCGAACGCTTCGGGCTCCCTGGCCGCCGACCCCTGCGCTCCGCGAGCCGCCTCACCGCCGTCTCTGGCTCCAGCGCGCTCCAACCGCGGCGGGCGACCCTCGACCGCGCTGGCTCGTGAACGGCGAGTCGATGACCGTCGAGACCGCCGCCGTGGCCCTGGTCGCCGGCGCCGGTCGAGCCGCGCTGCACTCCGAGAACTGGTTGTGGACCTCTGCGTTCGCGCTGGTGTTCCGGGAGCTGTACTGGCTGCCGCTGCCCGGGCGCCTGCCCACCGCCCACCGCAGCGGCCCGCTGGACCTGGGTACGCCCGCGTTCTACATGGCCCGGCGCGAGAAGGCGGAGACGGCGCTCGCGCGCCTACGCGGCGAATCCATCGCGCCCTTTGCGGCCGCCTGGAGCGGCGAGCGACTCGACGGACTGGTCCGCGCGGAGCTGAGCCTACCGGTGCTGGCGGCGCTCGACGGGCCCTTCATCGCCGCCGTTCTGCGGCGAATGGTGCACGACGGGTGGGCGGCGGCGCGCGGATTGCCTGATCTTCTCGTGCTCCCGGGCGGCGAAGTCCGCCTCGCAGACGCCGTGCCGGGAAAGTTGCCAAGCTCAGCGTTCTTCGCCGAGATCAAGGGACCGACGGACAGCTTGAGGGACGGGCAGCGCCGGTGGCACCATGAGCTGCTTGCATCGTCGATACATGTGGAAATCTGGGATGTTAGCGACATGAAGTGAATGTCTAACCCTTCATGTGCATTCTATGGGTATTTATGTGATTCCGCCTGCATTGACACGTCAAGCCGTCGGTGTATGCTGATCCTGTGAGGTGAAGTCTCCTCATGCTCCGAACAGGCGCGAAACCAGCGGTCCCCGTGACCGCGAAACGAGGGAAACATGCCCATTGCATCGACCCGCAGCCGCGAACGCGTTGCGCGAAATTTCGTCAAAAGCTACGGTCGTACCCGCTTTCGCCGGCTGCTTGAAGCGCTGGCCAACGCCGAGTCTGGTCAGGCCCTCGCGGAGGAGTTCGGCGTCAGCCGCGAGCGCATCCGTCAGTGGAAGAACACCTTCGGCACCGTGATCACGGTGTACCAGGTGCACCCGGAAGTGGAGCGCCTGCTCCGCGAGCGCCGCACGGCGTAGGCGGCGGTTTCTCCGCGCGCGTTCCGGCCAGGCGGCCGGCCCCCACCGCCTAGTTCTGCCCGCTCCAGGCCGACAGCTCCAACCGCAGCAGGTGATAGCCCTGCCCGTTGTTGAACTCGTTGGCCAGCAGGTCGACCTGCTGGAAGCCGAACTTCATTCGGTACACGGCGATCGCGCGGTGATTGTTGCTCGCGACCGCCAGCACCACGCGCTTGATGCCATGATCGCGCAGGCGCTCCAACACGCCCGCCAAGAGTCGCGTGCCAAGGCCATGGCCGCGCCACCCGGGGCGCAGCGCCATGTTGAAGATCACGATCTCCTCGGGATCGTCGAAGCTGCGGAAGGTGTGGCACGCACCGATGATCAGCTCGTCGGCCCGGATCACGAAGACCCGCCCGAAGCGCATCAGCCCGCCGAGCGTGTACCGCGAGAAGGTGGGCTCGGCGTAGCTGAGCAGGTCCAGCTCGGTGAGCACCGGGATGAGCGTGGGATCATGGAGGTCGATCTCCGCGATCGTGAGGTCGTAGCCCTCGCTGTTGAACGACCGCGTGAGGTGGTACCGCTCCATCGGGGCCGATCCTATCTCGTTACCCGAGTACATCGGATAGGCGAGACCGATGTTGACCCACACTACACCTGCGGTGCACGCCGCGCGGCGCGCCCGTTACCTCCAAAGCCTCGGCGATGAAGCCGCGCTCCTCGTTGCCCCGACGCACCACCATCGCAACGCCGACAGTGAGTACCGCTACCGGCAATCGAGCGACCTCTTCTACCTGACGGGCTGGGAGGACCCGGAGGCCGTGGCGCTTTTTCGGCCCCGGAGTGAGGTGCCGTTCATCCTTTTCGTGCAGCCGAAGGATCCGGAGCGCGAGGTGTGGACAGGGCTCCGCGAGGGAACGGACGGGGCAACAGC
>BJHF01000288.1 GCA_014191855.1 Deltaproteobacteria bacterium | reverse complement strand
GGTGCACATCGAGGGGTTCGCGCAGGAGTATTACGACGAAACCGAGCTCGTGGTCGACGCGGGGGGCGTCCTCGATGTGACCGGATCGGGCCGGGTGACGGTCGACTCCCTGAGCGCCATCCCCAGCCAGGGGGATCGCAAAGTCGGCCCGGCGCGTCGTAGGGGGATCGACACCGCCTCGATCCTGTGATCTTCTGCGGCTGGCGGTTCCACCCGCCTTCACCGGAGCGGATCATGGCTGTAGCGGTCGATATCGAGGATCTTGTGGAGCGCCTGCGTCGGGTGGAGGATCCGCGAGAGGATCGCGGGTTGCGGCATTCTCTGGTGGACGTGCTGTTCATCGCGTTGGTGGCCATGGTCAGCGGCGCCGACGACGCCGAGGCGATGCAGGACTACGGCGAGGCCAACGCCGAGTGGTTCGGCCAGTTCTTGGAGCTTCGCCATGGCATCCCCTCGCAGGACACGTTTCTGCGTGTCTTCGCCTTGCTGTCAACTGCGGCGGTTGAGCGGCTGTTTCTGGACTGGGTCCACGGCCTGCGGACGGTCTGGGAGGGCGGCCACATCGCGCTGGACGGCAAAACCGTTCGAGGCAGCTTCGACGCTGCGTCCGGGGGCAAGGCGATCCACATGGTGAGCGCCTGGTTGGCATCAGAGGGACTCGTGCTGGGGCAGGTGAAGGTGGCCGAGAAGGCCAATGAAATCGTCGCGATTCCGGAGTTGCTCCGCCTCCTCGACATCCGCGGCGTCGTGGTCACGATTGACGCCATGGGGACGCAGCGAAGCATCGCCGCCCAAATCGTCGAGCAGGGCGGTGGCTACGTGCTGCCGGTCAAGGACAACCACCCGAAGCTGTACGCGGACGTCACCGACTATTTCCAAGGCCTGGGCCATGACCATGGAGGCGTGGTGACCCCCGCGAAGGACTTGGATCGCCACGAGAGCATCGACGCGGGACACGGCCGAATCGAAACGCGAACCTGCGTTTTGTCGCGTGACCTTCGCAGCATCACGCAGCGAGCCGATTGGGTGGGCCTACTCGGGATCGCGATGATCGCCCGACGCCGCGAAGACAAGCGCACGGGCCAGGTATCCACAGAGCAAGCCTACTTCCTCGTGAATACTGCGTGCGCGACGGCAGCCTCGGTGGCAGGGGTCGTCCGCGCGCACTGGGGCATCGAGAATGGGCTCCATTGGGTGTTGGACATGACGTTCAACGAGGACCAGTGCAGGGTGAGAGCCGGAAACGCCGCTCAGAACCTCGCGGTGCTTCGCCATCTCGTCATGAACCTCATGCGCACCGCCCCAGGGAAGAAGCGGAGCATGGTGAAGCGGAGGCAACGCTGCGGGTGGGACCGCGGGTTCATGCTCTCCGTGCTTGCCGGCCGGGAAATCCCGGCCTGAGCGCACCGAGATCGGGCCTATCGCGCGAGCCCACGCAACATCGCACCGACCCGCCGAAGTTTGGGTTGGAACGCCAGAGCTTCGGGCGTTCCAACCAAATCCAAGGCGGCGCAGGCCTCCGCCGCGGATCCGGCGGCGATACGGTAGTGGTTGCGGCCCGCATCCCCGCCGCGGGACCGACCCTCGGCGATGTTGAGCACCACCGAATCGGCGGAGCGCTGAAGTTGATCGCGCAGCGGTGACCGCCCGGTGGCGATTTTCAGCGCGGGACAGCCGCGAGCGACCTCCAACGCGAGGCGGTAGACATCGAGATTCTCGTGATCGAAGGCGTATTCCACATTGACTCCGGCGGGCCGCGGGTTGAAGGAGGTGCGGCCCCCGCCAAAGCGGGGCCGCGACCGAACCAACCCGGGGCCTGACGGAGTCGCAGGGAACATTCGTTCATCGAACCTCGTTCATCCGTCGGCTGCGCTACGCGACTCGACGTCCGCGGCTCGGTCATCGCCAGTCGAGTTTCGGCTTTCGAACCTCGGCTTTCGAGATTCGGCGTTCGAACCTCGGTCGACGGTAATCGGTCATCGGACACCGTCGGGCGGAGACCGGTCGAGGTGGGCGCGGACTTTGCGACGGCCCTGGCTCCCTGGTGCAGGCCCTCGCGGCGATGGGGCACCCCACGTACCTCGTGGACTGGGGCGTGCCGCAGCCGGAGAACGGCGCGGAGGACATGGCGGCGACGCTGCGCCTCCTGCGCCGATGTATCGATCGTGTGTGTCGCCATGCGTCAGCGCCCCGCGCCGCGCTGT
>BJHF01000287.1 GCA_014191855.1 Deltaproteobacteria bacterium | reverse complement strand
TGGCTGCGCCCGCATACTCCTGCAACGCCTGCCCGAGCGCCTGATGCCGCGCCGTGCCGTGCGCCGAAAGCGACCCCGTATACGTCGCTAAGAAGGCAAACGGCGCCTCCGGATCCTTCCGGTTCTCCGCCAGATTAAAGTACACCCGCCCGACCAAATTCCACGCTGGGTTCTTCCCCTTCAAAAACTCCTGCTCTGCGAGCCCCGACTCAGCGAGCTCAACCGCGAACGCCCGATCGATGTCGGTCCATATCCCGCGCAGCACCTCGACCGTCACATACTCCGCCCCCATCATCACTGGCGCCGCCCGCGCCATCTCCTCGAGCTCCCCTTCCGGCGCAAGAGCCATCCGTGCCCCGCCCTCGACCCCTGCGCGGGCACACACTGCCGTCACATAGCGCCCGCCAAGCTCGCGCCAATACGCAAACACCGGCGGCAGCAAAACGCCAACCTCCGCCGCCCCCAAGTGCAAGACGCCATGCCCGGCCCCCCGCGCGAACGCCGCCTCGATCCGCTCACGCCGCGCGCACTCGAGCTCCGGCGCATCTTCCGACCGGACCAACAGAAGCCGGCCGTGGGGTGTCAAACACGGCACCGAATGGATCGCGATGCTCAGAGTCCGCGGACCTTAGTACAGCGCCGCGGGAGAAAGTAGGCAGCGATGGTGCGTCGGTACCGACGTGCGCACCGGACTTCGTTTTGTTTTATAGAGATATGCTCTCGTAATCAACACGCGTGCCGATTTCTCGACAGCGGATCCTGGAGAGCATTGAGTGCATCATGAAGCATTGCGTTGCTAGGCAGGCTCGACTTAGCAGGCAACGATCTTGTCTTCAGCGACACCCCAGCATGCGATGTCGCTGGGATCGCTGGTGACGACCACTGCGTCCCGCTCCAAGGCGATCACCGCCACGTGCCCGTCGATGACGTCGCTGGCACCAACCGCCGCCGCGACCACACCTATGCGCCGGCTCGCCGCCTGATCCAGCGGGACTTCGGTAACGAGGTCGCTGCTAAGGAGACGTGCCAGCCGGACCTGGCGCGCGCCGCCTCGCCACGCTTGGGCAACGACTGCCGAACTCGTCGTCATGGTGACATGTCCCTGCTCCGCGAGAAAAATGTAGGCTCGAACGCGCTGATCGCCGCGCTCGATGGCAATGAGCGCCCCGGCATCTAATACGATCTCAGTCACGAAGCTCGCCTCGGTCGGGGCCGCCGGCTCTTGATTGCTTTGGTTACGAGCAGCCGTGGGAGGCCGAGCGAACGCGCTACCGACGCTATCACCTCAGGCGGCGTCGGATCTCTACGCTCGAGTTCTTCGAGGTCAGCGATGAGCTCGGTGCGGGCCTGCGCCTTTGCGCGGATCGCATTTGCCACCCAGGCACTGACCGACGATGCCCGACCGGCGGCTACATCCGCCTCCGCGATCTCCACGAGAGAGTCATCGAGGCTGACGGTGATTCTTCGCATACTCTAAGCATACTGAAGTATGCGGCGTCAGCAAGCTGGACAGCAGAGAGTGAATTGATTGCGCGCCTACACGATCAAGGTGAGCGCAGCCGCCGTCGCAGCGCATCTCGCTCACTGCCCCAAGCTCGGCCCCTGCAAGCCCGATGAGCCGGACGACGGCGACGCTTGGCCACCCGCGCAGTCACGTTCGTAGCGCCACCCCCGCGCACGCCGACATGGTGGTGCTCTTGCTCAAGGAAGCCCTGAAGGCGCGGTACGGCGCGGTGGACGAGGATGCCTGGAAGGACGCGGGCGGATGGCGCCGCTCGCGAGCATGTCGCCGCCCTTCAAACGGTTTGGAGCCGATGTCGCCAGTACGCTGGCCGACGCCGTAGGTGTGCGAATGCAACGATGAGAACACTGCGGTCGACCATCACGAAGTGCACGCCATAAGGAAACTGCCGAAGCAGGTGCCGGCGAACCTGGCGGCTCGAAATAATGGGCCAGGAGTTCGGACTCTCGCCGATCGCGTGGAGAGCGTCTGACAAGACCTAGAGGAACTCGCCCCCCCAAACCCGGACGTTGCTCTTCGTACCATGTCGCCGCCGCCAGTGCCTCTTGCGATGCCTCGGCGTGTACGACAATCTTCATCCGCGCTTTGCGTGCAACGCCGCGGTGATCCGATCGCGGACCGTCTCCCAGTCTTCGAGCACCGCTTCCCCGCGATCGACCTCATCCAAGCGCCGAGCGATCTCGTCGGCCCAGGCTTGTTCGACAGCGTGTTCAGGTGGACC
>BJHF01000286.1 GCA_014191855.1 Deltaproteobacteria bacterium | reverse complement strand
CTAGCCCGCGGCATCGCGCCAGAGCAGGTCGATGATGCCGTTGACGAGGCGACCTTGCTCATCGAGCAGGGTGAGCGGAATCTCGTGGTACACACGCCCTTCCCGGGCGGCCAGGGCGAGCTCGGCGAACAGGCCCGGCTGTTTCGTTCGTGCGAGGTCGAGCAGCTCCAGCAACCGCCGAACGCGTTGTTCCCCATTGGCGGCGGGGAGGAGCCCGTCCCGCTCCATCGCCCGGCGCGCCGCTGCCTCGGGCTCGCCGCCCGTGCCATACCCCCATTGCTCCATCATCGCGTGGAAGGCGGTGCCCTCCTGAGACATGCGGCGGAACGCGCTCTTCCGCGCCACCACGGCGCTCGGCCAATGAGCGGTGCCGCCCAGCGGGGGTGCCACCTCGCCGGTCGCCCCCTCGGATGGTTTGTACTGTTCGAGTTGCGCCCCGACGAGGGTGCGCCACGTCGCTGGCGTCGGCGTGCCGAGCGCTTTCGGAGTACCGACGGTATCGATCGTCGGTTCGCCGCCGCGGGCAGCCGAAACCTGAATATCCGCCGCCGTCCACGCCCCTGCGCCCAGGATCGGATTGCCCTGTCGGTCAAAGGTCAGCGCCAAGGTGGTTCGCAGCAGCGCGGCCCAGTTGTTGGCGGTGTCGAGGCTGACTGCTGCCTTGGGTTTACCGGCGGCTGCCGGAATCGACCAACTCGCGCGATCGGGATCCGGAGCGGAGATCGACGCGGACAGCACCAAACGATCCTTGGCCCGAGTCGCCGCGACGTAGAACAGGCGGCGGAGCTCGGCCCGTGCGGCCGCCATTCGCTCTGGCTTCGACATTTCGTGGACGGCCGTGGCCTTGGCTTCGAAGGGCTTTTCTTCGTTCGTGGCGAGGGCAGAGGGGAGGTGACTTGGGCGCGTGTTTCGAACGAGGCGCACGGGGAGCAGGCCGGATGCTTCGTCGGCAATGTCGGTGAGTTCCAGATCGGGTAGGACGACGACGGGCCACTCGCGGCCCTTTGCTTGCCAGTACGTGGTGATCAGCACGGGCGCGCCGGCCCCGGCGTCGAGACCGCCAGACGCGGGGTCGTCCTGTCCGGTCATCTGGTCGAGGTGTCGGAGGAGGGCGCGGGGGGATGTGCCGTTCGCGCCCTCCCACACGCGCACGAGGTCCACGAAGGCGTCGAGGTTCGCGGCGGCTTGCCGCCCACCCGCGCCGGTGTGCCAGTGCGCCCGGATGCCATCTTCGTCGAGCACTTGTTCGATGACCCTGTGGGTCGGGGTTCGACCCAGGGTTTTCGTGACGAGCTGCCAACGCTCCTGAAACTTGCTGAGCAGGCCTGCATCGCGAGTCAGGAGCTGCCTAGTTTTCTCTGGTTCGCTGAGCCCAGGCCAGGCGCCGACTGCGGCGGCGGGGTCGAGCACGCCGGCGATTGCGGCGGTGCGGAGCGAGTAGGGTCCGGCGGGTTGCATCCAGCCCGCGGGGTCGGCGGGGGTGACCCCGAAGCCCTTGCGCAGGCAATAGAGCGCCGGGTCCGAGAGGGAAACTCCGGGACCGCGCAGCGCACCGACCAGCGCCACATTATCCGCGTTCACCGCGGCGCGCAGCCAGTTCAACACGCTCTGCACTTCGCGTGTGGTGAGCAGACCGCGGCCGCCCTGTACCACTGCCACGATGCCGGCGCGGGCGAGCAATTCGCGGTACCGGACCGCGCGCCGCCAGGAGTGGACGAGGACGGCGATGTGTGCGCCATCGTGCCCCGGTGCCTGCTTCCGGTCTTCGCGTTCGCCGATGATCTCGACGATCCGGGCGACGGTCGCCAGCTCGACGACGGTCGGCGGCTTGTTGTCGCCCCCCTTTGCTGTGTTCTTGGGGTTCGGGTCCTCGCTGCCGGTTCCGTCCGACGTTTCACCACCTTCGTCGGCCGCTTCGTCCTCCGCTTTGCCAGTGTTCTCCTCGTTCTCGGTTTTCGCCTCGGGTGACTTGTCCAGCAGCCACCGCGCTCCGGGCACCGCGATCAACTCGACGGGCGCGGCGCCTTCCTCCGCGGCGGCGCCAACGTGTCCGCCCTTCTCGGGCCAGGTAAGCGCCTCGTAGGACATCTCCGACCCAGGATCGAGCTGGGTTTCACCGTCTGTGGCCGGAAGCATCGCGGAGAACACCCGGTTGAACGCGTCGAGTAGCGTGGGTACGCTGCGCCGATTCTCCGATAGGGTTCCGACCTGCAACGGGGACCCCGTGCGAAGTCCTTCAAACACA
>BJHF01000285.1 GCA_014191855.1 Deltaproteobacteria bacterium | reverse complement strand
AAGAGTGTTGTGCTTGATGGTGCGATCGAGGGCGGCGTTGAGCTTGGGTATGTCGGCGTGACCGCGCACGCGGCGGAAGCCGACCGACGCACGGACGATCCCTGCGCCGACCCAGCGCAGGAGCATTGGGCCGCCTTGCCAGTTCTTCACCTTTCGCGTGAAGCGGCCGACGCCGCCGTTCAGGTTCTCGATCGCGTTGGTGCTGCGCAGCGTCCGGTAGAGGGCACCCCGGATGCCGAGGCGCTGCAGAGTGAGGGTCTCGACGAGGCCCTCGCGCAGCGAGCTGGCCGCACCAGGGTGGTCCGTCGCGTTCTCGGTCGCACACTCGCGCAGCGCCAGTCGGTGTTTCTTGCCGTCCGCCGTCACCCCGAGCGCGATCGGGATCGTGTGGTCGTGGAACACGATCCCGTCAAGCAGCACGGCCCGGGTCCCGAGGTCGCCGATCGGGCGCTCGGTGAGCTCGCGCAGCCGCTCGGTCGAGAGTGCGACGAAGCGCCGGGAGACGGCGCTCTTCGAGGTTGCGCGTCCGACCTCCGGCGCGGGCAGCGGGATCTGGACGGAGACGACGCGGGCTCGAAGAGCGGTCGAATTTCTGGCAGAGTCCTTCGCGGCGATTCCTTTCGTTTTTGGTTTGGCGACCACCGTCCCTTCGGGGGACCGTGGATGGAACCGCCACTTCTTCAACTCGTCAAATCAACAGCCTCCGGGGCATCCCCCGTTTGGAATTCCGATCCGCTACCAAAACTCAGCCAACCATCAGGCAGCTCCCGATAGTAGTAGTTCAAGACGCCCCCGAGCCGCTCGCGACGTCTGACTGGCCCCCGCCTGCCGGGTGCCCGGGCGGTGGCTTCGAGTAGCTGGTTGTCGAGCCCCTGGTGGTTGCGCTCGCGATGGTAATGCTCGGTGAACTCGGTCATGACCAGCCGCAGGTGGCGCTCGCCCAGCGGGATGATCTTGGCCAGGCACTCCGACCTCACCGAGCGCACGAAGCGTTCCGCGTAGGCGTTCAGGTCCGGACTGCGGGCCGGAAGCTTCACCGGCTCCACCCCCGAGGATTTCAGAATCGCCTGGAAGCGCGCCGTGAAGAGCGGGTCGCGATCGTGGATCAGGTAGCGGGAGCCTCGAAGGAATCCGGCCTGTGCATCGGTGAGGTTGCGGGCGACTTGCTCCATCCATGCGCCGTTGGGGTCACAGGACGGCGGTGGCTGGGGCGTCTGCATTGTCACCCCGCTGCCTGGATCACCGTCTCCACCGACAACGACACGCCCGGCGCCACCGGTACGTAGTGCAGAAGCTCGAACCCGATCACGCGTCCGGTGCCGTCCTTCATCAGGACGACCTCGTCGGTGGTCTCCTCGCAAATGGACTCCTTCATCGGATCGTCGAACCACACCGTCAGCGTCTGGCCCACGGTGTCATGGATCACTTTGATCTTGTCCACAGAACCTCTCCTGCCTTGATGGCGTCGGTGGGATACGCGGTGATGACGAACCCGTAGCCGTCCTCCCGCCGCGCGACGGCACAGAGCCAGCGTAGCCTGCCGGCGCGGCAGAACAGGTAGACGCCTGGATCCTTTCGGCTGCGCCGAATCTCGTCGGGATCGGCCAGAACCTAGCGCACGTTGGCTTCTCTTCCCGACATGCTCGGGTGCTTCTGCGTCGCGATACACTCCCAGTGCGCCCGCGTGCAGCGGACCGTGAAGCCGAGCGGCGTCGCGACCTCGAATGCCAGGTCGATCACGAGCGACGCCAGGCCTCGCTTGCATCTTCCGTCTCGGAGAACTGCTCCACCGCCTCGCCGAGGTTGCGTCGCCCATCCTCGACGCTCGCCCCCTGACTCGCGATGTCCAGCTCGGGGCACAGGGCAACGTAGCCCTCCCCCTCGCGCTCGATGATCGCCGTCAGCTCCTTGGTGGTCTTCATGGCACGCCTCTGGCCGGCGACCCTAGCCGTCCCCGGCTGCCGTCGCACGTCCTGGCACCGGTGACCGCTTGGTCGTGGCGATCTCCGGAGCGAAGCCGGGAAGGGCGGACCGGAACACGTTCACCCTGCGCGCTGGCGAGCGTCTTGGGGCCGCGTCCTGGCCTGGATGGCCCAACGGTCTGGCTCGGCCTCGGGCATCCTCGGCTCGAGAATGGCTCGAGGCCGTCCGCGCCACGCGCCTCGATGCCGCGTACGCCGAGCACCCCGAGCGCTTCCCTCACGGCCCGCCTCGCGCCCCGCTGCCCCCCGACGCGGTCCACATCAACCCCATCGTCGCCGACGCCCTCAGCATCCCCACTGCCACC
>BJHF01000284.1 GCA_014191855.1 Deltaproteobacteria bacterium | reverse complement strand
ATACATGGTTGGCACCCCGGAGGCGAACCCGCCCCGGCAACCCCAGCAATCGGAGCCCACCATGGACAGCCTTCTCAACCCCTTCACGAGCACCCTCCAGCAGGCCGGCGAGGCCACCCTCGCCGCGCAGAAGCACGTCCTGGAGCTGCAGCGCGCCCAGATGAAGCTCGTCGAAGAGCAGACAGCCTCGGCGTTCAAGATGAACAAGGCCGGCTTCGAAGCTAGCGCCGAGTTCATGAACAACGTCAACAAGACGATGCTGGCCGCCTTCGCCCCCAAGGCCTCCGCGACGACCCCCGCCGCGTAGCTCTTCAACGCGCTTGCGCTCCTTGTTGCGCTGCGGTATGAATGTGCCGCAGCGCACACAAACCTCTCGAACTGGTGCAGCAGATGGCGACCGCCCCCCACATGAACCCCGACCTCAGCAAGCTCGGCGATGAGCTCTACAAACACTGGGAAGGCGCGATGACCTCCTGGTGGGATCAGGTGCTGGAGAGCCCGAGCTTCCTCGGCGCGATGGGGCAGAACCTTGAAGGCGCGGCGCGCGCCCGGGGCCAGTACGAGCGCTCCGTCGACGACACGATGGAGAAGATGCACCTCCCCACCCGGTCGGATGTGGTGCGTGTGGCGAAGATCGCCGCGATGCTGGAGGAGCGCCTCCTGCAGCAGGAGGATCTGGTGCTGGAGCTGAAGGATCAGCTTGGCCGCCTTGAGCGGGAAACCATCCAGGCGCGGATCGAGGCCGCGGAAGCCCGCTTGGAGCTGCGGGACACCCTCGCCGCGCTGCGCAGTGACCTGCGTGTCGCGTCTGGCACCCCGGCGGCGGTTGCGCCGCCTACGTTCGCCGCGATCCCGCCGACTGCCCCCCGCACCCGCAAGGCAGGCGCCTGATGGTCGCGACCTTCGCCCAAACGGCCGATACGCTCGCATGGCTCGCCAACGATCCCGTAAGTCGGGTTCGTACGGGGCAAACGCCGAACCAGATCGTGTTTCGGGATCAGAAGGCGTGCGTGCGCTACTTCGCGCCTGCTGTGGTGCAGCATCCGCCGGTGTTCTGCGTG
Source organism: Deltaproteobacteria bacterium (assembly GCA_014191855.1). Classification (GTDB taxonomy): domain Bacteria; phylum Myxococcota_A; class UBA796; order UBA796; family SXON01; genus SXON01. The sequence continues at coordinate 1,245 of BJHF01000284.1, read as the reverse complement.
ATGCCGCTGATCAATACGTGGTCGGTGTTCGACCTCGCGCCGGGCCGCAGCGTCGTGGAGTCCCTGACCCGCGCCGGCGTGCCCGTGTACATCCTCGACTGGGGTCGCGCCGGTCCGGAGGACGCTGAGCTGCCGATGGCGCACTATGTCGATACCGTGCTCGGGCGTTGCCTGCGGCGGGCGGTTCGGCACGCCGGTGTCGAGCAGATCGACGTGCTCGGGTATTGCGTGGGCGGCACGTTTCTCGCGCTGCACCTCGCCCGCAACCCGGGCCCGGCCCGGCGCGCCTTCTTCCTCGCCACGCCCATCGACTTCCACCAGTCCGGGCGCCTCTCCACGTGGGCGAAGCCGGCGAACTTCCCGCTGGACGCGATCGTGGATGGGTACCGCAACTTCCCCAAGTCCAAGATGCTCGACAGCTTTCAGTGGCTTCGGCCGATGGGCAACCCCGCCAAGTACAAGGCGCTGTTCGAGCGTGGCGGGGATCCCGCCTTCCGTGAGCTGTGGGCCGCGCTCGAGTCCTGGAATCGCGACGGGGTGGACTTCCCGGGCGCAACCTATCGCGAGTACGTTCGCGGCTGCTATTTTGACAACGCGCTGGTCACCGGTGGCTGGACGATGGCCGGCCGCGCCGTGAACCTTGGCGCGGCACAGATCCCCGCCACGACCCTCGCCGCTACCGACGATCACATCGTCCCCGCGGCGGCAGCCCACGCGCTCGCTGGCGTGTGGGGCGGAAATGTGACCACCGGGCTCGTCAAAGGCGGGCATGTCGGCGTGTGTGCGGGTAGTGCGCTGCCCGCCGCCATCCTGGAGTGGTTGACCGCGTGAACCCGTCGATGCACCCGCTCCCCGCGCCCTTCGCACGCCTCCCCGCGGCGCGGATCCAACGTGGAATGGCCATCCTCGCGAACACGCCGCGCCCGCCCGCGGGGCTCACGCCGCACGCGGTCGTTCACACCCAGGGCCGGATCACCGTGCGCTACTACGGGCCGGCCGGCGAGGCGCGGCACACCCCGGTCATCCTCGTGCCATCGCTAATAAATCGAGCGTACATCCTTGATCTGGAGCCGGGGCGCTCGCTCGTGCAGGCGCTCGCCGCGATGGGGCACCCGACCTACCTCGTGGACTGGGGCGTGCCGCAGCCGGAGAACGGCGCGGAGGACATGGCGGCGACGCTGCGCCTCCTGCGCCGATGTATCGATCGTGTGTGTCGCCATGCGTCAGCGCCCCGCGCCGCGCTGT
>BJHF01000283.1 GCA_014191855.1 Deltaproteobacteria bacterium | reverse complement strand
GCCGATGGAGATCGCGCGCCACATCGCCCGCGTCGTGGCGGAAGCGACGGGCGTCCTGCCCACCCCGATTCGCGGCTTCAACGCCAACGACGACGACATCTGGGTGTCCGTGCCCCCGGACACCCGCGTGCGCGGCGAGCCGGTTCCAAACCGACCGCCTCGTCCCGCGTTGCGCCAGGAGGGCCGCCCTTTCGTGGCGATCAGCGAATCCTCGGCGCGGATCGGGGAAACCGCCCTCGTTCGCGGCACCGGTCACCCGCTGGCCCCCGCGCCGGAGCTGTTCCAGCACACCTGCATCGACGCCCCGACCGCCGCCCTGCTCGGATTTCTCGCCTCCAGCGTTCGGTTGCGGGAGCCCACGCTGCTGGAAGGGCCCACCGCTGCAGGCAAAACCTCTGCGATCCTGTACCTGGCGTCGATCCTCCGGCATCCGGTGATTCGCCTGAACCTCGGGGGCCAAACCGACACTGGGGAGCTGATCGGGCGGTACGCGCCCCGGGCGGGGGGTTGGAGTTGGCAGGAAGGCCTGATCCCGCGTGCTATGCGCGAAGGATGGTGGGTGATCCTCGACGAGATCAACCTGGCGGAGCCCTCGATCGTGGAGCGGCTCAACCCCGTACTGGAGCGATCGCCGTCGCTCGTCGTGAGCGAAGGGGATGGGGCTCGCTTGGGGCCGGGCGGAGCCCCAGTTGCCGCTGGCTTCCACATTTTCGCGACGATGAACCCGTCGGGGGGCGAGTACGGCGGCCGCAGTCCGCTGAGCCCCGCGCTCCGCGACCGGTTCGCCGCCCAGCGTTTGTGTACGACGCCGGGCGAGCGAGACGTCCGCGACCTGCTCTTTCGCATGGTGCTCGGCGAACAGCCCGCGATCACCCTGTCCAGCGTGGGGTGGGAAGGCAGCCAGGGCCTCCCCGCGACCCACGCCGGGTTGGCTGACGTCGCCGAGATCAGGACTCTGCTCACTGCGCTGGCCCGCTTCCACGCGAGCGTCGATGCCGCAACGCGTTGTGAGGCGGTGGATCAGCGTTTGGGTGCCGACCGGCGCGAGGGCGTGGTCGTGTCTCGTCGCACGTTGCTGTCCGTGCTCGACTACCTCGAAGCGCGGGTGCCAGAGGTGGGCATCCGTCGCGCAACGTCCCAAGCGATCGACCGATACTACCTTGATCGTCTCTCCGCAGCGGACGACCGACACGCCGTGATTCGGCTCGCAGACGCCGCCGGACTGGTGGCCTTGGCGGAGCTTCCGGCCGCTCTGGCCGCGCGTGAGGCGTCGTGATGCTGGCCGACGACCCGGATACCGCAGTACGAATCGAGGTGCTTGCGCGCATCGCGGCTGGCCTGTGCCGGGATGCGGGTATTTCTCGCGTTGAGCTGAATCGCGACAACGGTTGGTCGTGGAACAACCAAACGCGCGTGCTGCTGGTGGGGCGCCACTCGTTGACTCGGCTTGGCGTCGAGGCGTGCGCGGGGATTATCGCGCATGAGGTGGGCCACTCGTTTCTGAGCCGCGCCTCCTTGGTTGGGCGCCACGGATGCGGATTTCCCCATTCGCACCGCTGGCTCAACGCGGTCGAAGATCCGCGCGTGGAAGCCTGGATGGCGCGCCGCTACCCTGGGGTGGCGGCGTGGTTGGAGCGCGCCGGGGCCGCTTCGGCGCGGAGCTGGACGCCAAACTCCATGCCCGTCACCCGGCACGAACAGTGGGTGCTCGGTGCCTGCCGGGGAGACGCGAATCGGGGGGACAGGTTCATGGCGTTGCTCCTCCCCGAGGTCCGGGAGGCGCTGCACAGCACGGCGCTCGCGCGTCGCGAGTACCGGGACGACTTCCTTCCGCCGGGCGACCCGGCCGAGTGGGAGGCTCTGGCCCACACTTGGGCCGATGAGCACGACGCGCTGTGTGTGCGCTACGGCCTGGATCCCGAGGTCGAGCCCAACGAGCGCGTTGCCAGAACCTTGTCCATCCGGGCGTGGGCCCACTTCAACGCGCAGATCGCGCCCGTTGTTCTGGCGCTGTTCGAGCGGGACATCGAGGAGATCGCGATCCTCGTGGCTCAGTCCTCGGGGCTCCGCGGTGCCCTGGAGTCGCCCGAAACCACGCCACCGCTTGCTCCGCTGCTACGCGCGGCCCGCGAGGGAGCCGCAACGCAGCGACCCTGCTCTGTGGACGACGAGGCGCGCGATCTCGCTCGCGCCTGGCTTTTGGCTCGCGCCGCCAAGCGAGGAGCCGCCCGCGCGGCGGCTCGCGGCCTTGACGACGACACCTCGTTGATCGGGGCCGCTTCGGCACCGGCGCGCGTGAGGCCGAGCCGGCAGGCG
>BJHF01000282.1 GCA_014191855.1 Deltaproteobacteria bacterium | reverse complement strand
CGATCGCTTGTATTTTCTCGGCGACCTGGTCGACCGCGGCCCCGATTCTGTCGGTGTGCTTCGCCGCGTGCGCGAGCTGATCGTCCGGTTCCCCGGCAGCGTTTGCATCGCGGGCAACCACGAAGAAAAGAACCTTCGTCACCACGAGAAGGGGCGGGAGGGCCCCGAGTGGTGGGCCAGCGCGACCGATGAAGACTGGGCGTTCATGGACTCGCTCCCGCTCTTTCACCGCCTCCCGGGCGTGCTGCTGGTTCATGCGGGCCTCTACCCTGCCTTTTTTGACGTGTACCCCGACCTCGGGGAGCCCGCGCCCACCTGGCGGAGGGAACGCGGGAAGCGGGCCGAGCGGCTGCTTCGGCTCCTTCGCGTCCGGCAGGTCAACCCGCTGGGGAACATGGTGGCACTCGGCGATCTCGCAGTGGGAACCGTCCATTGGTCCGCCGATTACGATGGGCGCGAAGGGTTCTGCTTCTTCGGTCATGATCCTCAGGTCGAGCCACCTGAGGTGCTCCGCGCGCCGTTCGCGATCGGCCTCGACACGGCCTGTTGCTTCGGGGGTCGCCTGAGCGCAGCGGTGCTGCCCGATGGCGTGCCACCCGCCGATGCGACGATCATCAGCGTTCCGGCCCACGCCCAGTACGCGACGCCCAGGTTGATGCACGGCGAGTAGACTATTTGCGTGACGGTGCGGTTCCACCGTCCGATCTGCCCCCAGTTCCAGCGTCTGCCTCCACAGCAAGGAGGCCTCATGCGCAACTGGTCCCACCACGCCGACGAACGAGCCAGCCAGCGAGCGATCCCGCGCTTCGATGTCGAGCTCGCGCTCACATGGGGTAAGCGCATCCGGCAATTCGACGGGAGAACCGCCTACCATCTCGGACGCCGGGAGGCCGACGAGGCCCGGGAGCAGGGCGCTTTCGTGCCGCAAGGCGCAATCGGCGTCGCGGTGGTGATCGCCGACGACGAAACCGTCATCACCGTGGTTCGGAGCCACGACCGTAGGCGTCTGTCGCGGGCCGGCTGGCGTGAAGCGGTGCGTCGAACCGCCGGCGGGCGGCCTTGATGCCGGCCGACGCAGGTACCCAGGCCGGCCCGCGCACGCTCGTCCTTGTCGCCCTGGACTGGATTCGCCCCAAAGACCCTCGGACTTCGCTGGGCCATGCCTCGATTCTGGCGCGGCTGTCGATTGTTCCGGGGCTCCGGGTAACGCCGCTGTCGTTCGCGGTGAACGCGAAGGACTTCGACAAACGTGTGGCGCTCGCCGAGATCGCCGCCGCATTGAGCTCCAACGCCGACCTCGCCATCGGAGTCTACATTTGGAGCGAGGCCGTGGTGCAGTGGCTCCTTCCCTCGCTGCGGCGCTTGGGGTTTTCGGGAAGAATCATTCTCGGCGGCCCACAGATCAGCTACGCGCCGGCTGGGATCGATGCCACGTATCCCGACGCCGACATCTTCATCCGCGGCTACGCCGAAGACGCGATGGCAGCCGTCGCATCGGCCGGTGATCTGTGGAAAATCGCAGGAGTCACCCTACGGGGCGCAGACCGCTCCGAGCTACCGGCGGCAGTCAACCTCAACGCGCTGCCCTCCCCCTTTCTCACGAACGTGCTCGCGCAGAGTCAGTTTGTTCGTTGGGAAACCCAGCGCGGCTGCGTCTACGCCTGCTCGTTTTGCCAGCACCGCGAGACGGGGTCGCGGCTGCGACAGCGCGTGCTCGCCACCGACCGGATCGTCGCCGAGATCGACCACTTTGTCCGCTCCGGGGTGACGGACATCGCCGTCCTCGATCCGGTGTTCAACAGCAACCCAGCGGCCGTCGACATCCTGCTGCGTTTTCGACAGGCGAGGTACCGGGGCCGACTCTCGTTGCAGTGCCGGTTCGAGACGATAACGGCTGAGCTGCTCGACGCCTGCGAGAGACTCGATGTTCGCCTCGAGTTCGGTCTCCAGACCATCCACCATGAGGAGATGGTCGCCATCGGGCGCATGAACGACCTTCCGAAAGTCGCTTTAGTGATCCACGACCTCCAGCAGCGCCAAATTCCCTTCGAAGTGTCCCTGATATACGGCCTCCCCAACCAAACGTTCTCGTCCTTCCAGACGGGCGTGCGTTGGCTGCAGGAACGCGGCGTGTCCACGATCAAGGCGTTCCCCCTGATGTTGCTCCGCGGGACTGGCCTGGAGCGGGACCGGAATCGCTGGGGGTTGGTGGAGAACGACGCCGTGATCCCGGTGGTGGTGGGGTCCGGGACGTTTACGCGGGAGGATTGGGGTCAGATGCGGGCGTTGGCGGAGGAACTGGAGGCGGCCACGGCCCCTC
>BJHF01000281.1 GCA_014191855.1 Deltaproteobacteria bacterium | reverse complement strand
GCGAGTTGGGAGGGCGGCGGATTGCCAGATCTGGATCCGATGGAGATTCGCCGCGACGAGGAGCGGCGCGCCAAGGAGGACGAGGTTCGCCGGTCCCGTGATCAGCGGATGGCCCGCATCCAGGCCTTTGAGCAGGCCAGCTTGTTTGGAGGCGTCACGGAAGATGAGTCTGGGTATCGGTGGAACTCCGGTGGCTTCGGCGGCCCCTTGGGAAAGGATCGCGCGTCTTCGTTCGCTGCCTTCGAGGCGATCAAGCCGGGGCTGCGTGCGGACATCGACGAGGAGTCGGCGCGGCAGTGGTCGGCGCTCCGGGTGGATGCCGGCGGGCGCGCGCGGCTCCGCAAGGAGCTGGCTTCTCTGGGTGAGCGCCTGAAGCGGGCCTACGGACAGGCGAACGCCGAGGGGCGCAGCGCGGAGGCGGGGTTCATCGAGGATGAACGCGAGGCGTTGGCTACGCTCCTCGCCCTGGCGCAGGACTAGCGCGGTGTCCGGCACCAGCGTCGTCATCGGGCTCGGCCCGTTCGGCGACAAGGTGGTGGCGCGGTTCGAGGACTCCCTAGGCGAAGCCCGCGGACTCGTCACCACCTCCCGGGCGGCTACGGCCGGGGCTGTGGCCCCAGCGGTCGGAGTCCAGCTTGCTTCCTTGTTGGAAGCCGGGAGGAATGAGTCAGACAGCACGATCCGGCGGCTGGATATCTTTGTCGTCGGCGCCGCTGCCCAGGGCGGCGAGGACGACCTTCGGTTGATCGCGGACGATCTTGGTCAGTTGGTTGGATCCCGGTACCGAGCGATGTTCAACCTCACCAGCCCGCCGGAGCTTCGGAACGCGGCGCTTCATTTCGTCCTTTGGGCTCCCCCGCTCGGGCCCAACCCGCTGGCCCGAGCTGCCCTCACGCGAACATTTCGTTTGGAAAGCTGGGTTCAAAGCGGGGCCACGGCCGGAAACCTCCTCTCCAGGGTGTGGCTCCTTCCCCAGCAAACCCTGGCCGGGGAGGTGAAGCTCCCAGGCATGATCGCGAGCGCTTCCGCCTTCCTGCTCGCCGTTCTCGGCTCGGGGATGCGTGATCACGAGGCGGTCGCCCGGCTGCTTGCACATCCCAGTGCGGGTGCGGGCCGCTTCGGCTTCTTGTCGGTGGCGTCGCTTGATATTCCTGAGGCCGCGGTGAGGCGCTATGCCTCCAATCGCGCCGTGTATGATGGGCTGCAAACGCTGCTTGGCCGCGTACAAGGGCGCCAATCCATCACCGGAGAGGAGGGATTGGCCGCCGTCGCATCGCTACCCCACGCCGCCTGGACCAGCCCCTTCTCGGAGGGTTCCGCGCTCACGTTGTCGGTACGAAAGCTCGCGGCGAACCTCTCGGGCGCTACCGCGGGGTTGCCTAAAACCGTGCACGTCGGCCCTTTCGACGACGCCGGCCACGTGCGGCGGGAATATGCGGCGCTGTTGCGGCCGGCATCGGTGGATCGGGAGATGGGGGCGGTTGACACCCAACGCGTGGAGGAGATCCTGCGTGGGTTGGATCAGCACGAAGCGGAGCTTGTTCGGCAGATCCACGTCGGGCTGAGCACGCTGTTCAAGACGACGCTTCGTGGAGGGGCGCTGCGCACGTTGCCGGAAGTCGAGGTGGGCTTGCGCCACCTTGTTGCGCAGCTCCAGGATCGCAACGTGCGTGCGGCCGGCCGCCTCGACGATGACAGCGGGCCGCCAGATCCCCACGGGGCAGAGGTGGAGGCGGCTCTTGCGTCGCTGCCGTCGCGAGCTGTGCTTTGGTTGGGAGCGATGGCCGTCGGCCTGGGGATTGGGTTCGTGGCGTTCTCCTTTACCGGTGGGCCGGCGGCGGGTCCTGCGTCAGCGGCCGCGCTCCCGCAGTCCACGGTCGTGGTGGGCGCGGTTGCCCCGGCGGTTGCTTCCTTCCCGTGGGCCGATCTGCTGCCGTGGGGGGTCGCGGGGATCATTGGCGTGTTTTGCGCCTGCGTTTGGGGAGGAGTAAGCTCGCACGTCGTGCGAGAGGACCTCCGCCGCGTGCTCCGCTTGCGGCTGGGGGCGATTCCGGCGCTCTGGGCGCAGGGCGGTGGCGGCCGTCGCGCCCGGCAAGCGGAGGACCAGCTTGAGCTGCGTCGTCACCGGGTCCGGAGGGTGGCGCGTATGGCCATGGAGGATGCGTTGGAGCGCGTGCGCGCCATTCAGCTCGCGCTGGGGGATGCGCGGGACGCGATGCGCGAAAAGCTGGAGGGCATGTCTGTTACCCCCACCGGCGACGCATCTACGGACAACCTCGCGCCCCTCGGCGGGGACGCGGATCATCTGCACTGGCCCCTCGTTCCCTGGGACAAGGTG
>BJHF01000280.1 GCA_014191855.1 Deltaproteobacteria bacterium | reverse complement strand
TCAACGCCGCGGACGTCGTGGTGACGCCAAGACAATAGCTTCCGTCATCACCGGGTTTCCGCGGGTCTTATTCCAGACAAGAACATCGGCCACAGATCCGTCTCCGGACCACAGCAGCACTCGAATCACCCGTTCCTCCACGTGACTGTGGCTCCACGCGTGACCCGTGGCGATCGCCGGTCCCGAACCGAAAACCTGTGAGGGCCGCAGGTGCCACGGCATTTCACCCACGATTGCCGCCGCCGCACCCAGAATCTTGACGATGGCCTGGCCTTGTAGGCTGCACTCCTCGGTTGTTGGTTGCGGCCGCGGCGGGTCGTGAACACCTGGGTTGAGCGCGGCCACAAGCGCGGCCGCTACCTTGCACAGTTCCTGTGTCTCCAAAACCGACTGGGGGAATGCAAGCGCGAGGACACTGGGTAGCAGGACCAGGGCAGACCCGGCAGTCAGCGACTCCATCTCCGCCGACCAGGACCCCCGCCTGCTGCGCTTAAACGCATGGCAGTGGACGGAGACCTTCTCCTCGGCGTCCAGATCGCTCCAACCCAGCGTCGAGAAACCGATCCGAACGAGGTCCTTGAGGAAGCTCTCAAGGGAAATGCGGGCCTCGCCTTGCGATTTCGCGAGCGTTGAAGAGCCATCTGCCGCTCGCACAATGCACCCGGCCAGTGGCCGGGGCGGATTGGCGAGGCGCTCCGTGTAACCCCATCGAGCGAGCAACTCACCCGCCAACTGGTCCTTCGTCAGGTTGGCGAGGGCGGGTGCCTCCCCTGCCTGCTGCTCAACGAGTCCGAGCAGCTGCCCCGTGGACAGGAGTTCGCCGAATAGCCGCTTCGTCGCCTCCCAAGGGGTCATCCTCGGCGCGGTCATCGCAACGAAGTACGCATAGTCCGCGAAGATGCTTCCATTGAACTCGCCGGAAGGGGGAGCCAACCCCACTTGGCTCACGTCCACACCGGGCACGGAGTTTGCGGCGACGAGTAATGCCGCTGGCTGAAGTCCGGGCAGCGCAACGTGCAATTTCCAGCCGATCATTCTGGCCGGATCCCACGCCACCGATCGCGCGATTCGACGGCGACCCCTGGCCACGGCCTCCAGCGCGACAAGAAACCCTGGCCCGAGGCTCCACTGTGCCAAGCACGCTGCGGGCAAAGAGGCGTGATACGCTGCATCCGTCTGACGCATCGTCCTCCGCCAAGCATTGTGTTCGTTCTGATGACGTCCCTCACGATTCGCGAACTCACCCGCCAGCGCACCGTGTCGCCTGTCGGCGGCGTCGACATCACCTGCGAAGACCGCGTGGAGTCGCTCCAAGAGTCGGGGCCGAAACACCGAGTTGAACCAGGCCGTCATCCCTCGGGTCTCCATTGCTGGCCAATGCTCGCGGAGGGGTTCGAGCCTCTTCAGGAATTCCGCATCACGCGGTGGGAGGCCGGCCCGGGCGGCCTCCGCGGCACCACCGTTGGCCAGTAACGAAATCAAAGCGGACAGCGCCGTTTCGCTGGCTGCGAGCCTGCGAGCAACCTCTCCGCCGATCGACACGGACACCCTCAACTCCTTCAAACCCGGGTCCAGTCCGCCCGGCCGGTACTGCCCGACGACCCGATCAAATGCGCTCTTCATCTCGGAGGAATCATCGCTCGCGACGGCTCGCAATAGCGCATCCAACACGTCGAGTGACGCACGAGCATCATCGAGTTCCTTGGGACGGGCGGGGGGCTCCGGCTTTGCCATCGCGGCGGAACCGCGCGACCTGAAACACTCCTGTGTGGAGAGGATCGGGGCCAGGTCCTCATCCCTGCAGCATCGACCGAGCGCCTCGTTGAGGATGTCCTCAAGCTCGTGAACACCGAGGGTGTGACCCCCCGCATCGATCAACACGCCCCACCCCGGCTGAGGATACGCCCCCGACAGCACCAACACCGCGGGCGCCTCGGGGTCCGTGTCAGGCTCGTCGGAAAGCTCGGGCACGAGTTCGCTGAGGCGTCCGCCCTGTGGATCGGTCAGCGCGGGCGCGAGGTCGACGGTGTCCCGCGTACGCACTCTCGAGCGGTCGCCCTGACCGCGGACGAGCAACAGCCCGAGGCGGTTGCACACGCCGGCCCCTTCCGTGAAATGCGCCCACCATTTGTCCAGCTCCCCTGGTTGCCATCGGCCCAGGGGCAGCACCCAGAACAGCGCCGCCACGGCGTGCCCCGGCAGGGCGATCCGCCCGAGGTCGGTTCGGGAGTAGTTCTCGATGCGTAAGCCCATGGTGCCTCGGTTCGTGGGGAAGTAACCCGGCAACGCCAAACCCATTCGTTGCCGTACGGTTTCGGAGGCCCCGGGCGCCTCCGCGGACTCCCTTCG
>BJHF01000279.1 GCA_014191855.1 Deltaproteobacteria bacterium | reverse complement strand
CTCCGGCAGCCGGATACCCGCTGGGGGCAATCGCAGCGCCGTGGCCACATGGTGCTCCGCGATTCCAGGCTCGGCCTCTTGCCCCCGGCACCACGGCAACGCCTGCGCGTGATCCATCGCGAGCAGGCGCGTTCCGTGTCGGAGCAGGTTGGGGTGCTCCGCCCGCCGATCCGGGTTGGCCACGAGCAGATCGAGCGCCAGGACCCTCGCCAAAAACTCGCGTTCGTTCGTCGGTACCTCCGTGACGTCGCTCGCGCCGCTCAACCACTGCGACGCGAACACGCGATGCCCCAGCCGGGAGATCGCGCCTCCGAATCTCGCTTCTCTCGGCTCCCCCGCCGCCAGGGCATGGGCCAGACCGGGATCGACGGTCGCGATCCGAAACTCCGGCGTTGGGACCCCCATCCGCGCCGCGAGTGTGGCGACCACAACCTCTGCGAGATGGTCCAGCATCGGCGCCGGCTGCAGCTTGGTGAGCCACGCGCGCCCGCCCGGCTCGGCGAGGAGAATTGGGTCCGTCGAACCGCGCGTCACGACTCCGTAGCTGGTTACGAGGATCGGCACGCTACCAAGCTAAGGGCGGCATCGGGTGGTGGCCACCCGCGATGCGGGTCCGGTATGCGGACATCTCGCGCCCTACCTCGATACGAGGCTGCGGAGCCGAGTGACCTCCCCCCCCCTGCCCCGCCCCCGCCGCACCTGGCGCCGCCCCACGGTCGGGGAGGCGGTGCGCTCCAGTCTCGCCTGGGCGTGGTCGATGTTGGTGTTTTCGATCGCACCGGTCTCGTCGGTGCTCACGCTGGGCCTATTCGGGCCGGCGCTCACCACGTTCTGGGCCCACGCCTGGGGCAGGCCGACGCTGTGGTTGATGGGGATCAAGGTGGAGGTTCGCGGCATCGAGCACCTGCGTGTTCCCGGTTCGCGCATCGTCGTCGCCAACCACCAGAGTGCCTTGGACATGCCGCTGTTCGCGATGATCGTGCCGCGCGCGCCGTTGGTGCTCGCGAAGGCGGAGCTGCGGTGGTTGTTCCCGTTCAACGTCATGTGGGTGGCGCTCGGGCAGCGCTTCGTGGATCGGCGCAACCCCGAGGCGGCGCGGCGCTCCGTGGCGGCGCTGGTGGAGGCGCTGCGGAGGGAGGAGCGCAGCGTGGTGCTGGCCCCGGAGGGCACGCGCTCGCGAACCGGGGAGCTGGGCCCGTTCAAGCTGGGGGCGTTCCACATGGCGGTCGAGACCGGCGTGCCGATGGTGCCCGTGTGTTTTCACGGCGTCGGCGGGCTCATGCCGCCGGGGCGCTGGTGGGCGGAAGCGGGCCGCTGTGTTGTCGAGGTTCACCCTCCGATTGAGACGAAGGGCTGGACGGCGGACCACGTTCACGAGTACGCGGATGCGCTGCGGGCCGACTACGTGCGTTGGTTGGCGGCCGAAGCGGCGAACCCGTGACGATGCGGCGCTTCGCGGTTGAGTGGGCGGGGTGGTTCGCGTTCGCGGCGGTGCTCACGGCGCCGGGGTGGCTGCGGGGGGATTTGCTCGGACACCCGGATGTCGACGTTTGGAACCACGCCTGGGGGCTTTGGTGGTGGGCGGATTCGCTGGCGAAGGGTGATCTTCCTTGGCGGACCGCGTTGTTGTCACATCCGGGCGGCGGCGTGTTGTGGTTTGCCGACCCGCTCGGCTCGCTGGCGATGCTTCCGGTAACCTGGAGCCTGGGCCCGGCGGTCGCGTGGAACCTGTTGTTGATCGCCCGAATCGCCTGGGCCGGATTCCATGCGCGCCGCTTCGCCGGGGTGCTCGGCACACCGGGGCCGCACACCGTGGTGGCTGGCGTCGCCTTTGCCGCGAGCCCGTACCTGCTCTGTGAGGTCTACAACGGAATCAGCGAGGTTTGTGCCGTAGGGTGGGTGCCGCTGGTGCTCACGCAGGCGCTGGTCTTCGTGCGCGAACGTACGCTTCGCAGCGCGCTGCTCGCGGGTGGCGCTTGGGGGCTCACCTTCTGGGCGACACCCTACTATGGGTTGGCGTTGGGATTGGTGTTGGGGCCGGCGCTCTTGTGGTGGGCGGTGTCCGCCCTCCGATCGGAACCACCCGGTAGGGGCAGCCCCCCGTGGCCGCCCCTCCTGGCGGGGATCGCCCTCGCCGCGCTCCTCGGCGGCGCCGCCATCCAAACGTGGCGCACGGCCCTCGACGCCGAAGACGCCGTGATCCAACGCAGCGAGCTGAGCGAAGCCTCGCTGGCGCGCCACAACGCGGTGGACATTCGGGAGCTCGTGTGGCCCGGCGCATTCGCCAGCGTCGACTACGAAGCCGAGTACGGCGGCGAGAAGTTCCGCCACACTCTGTACTTGCGCCTGTCGGTACTCGCGCTGGCGCTGCTCGCGGTCGCTCGCCGGCCCCGCGCGTTGGCGCCCT
>BJHF01000278.1 GCA_014191855.1 Deltaproteobacteria bacterium | reverse complement strand
TCCCTCGCAGAACGCGAGGCTGTTCGACGCAGACACGCAGATCGCCGTCGCGTTCTTGGTATCCTGCCCGCTGGACTTCGCGTAGTCTATCCACTCCCGCGCGAAGTCCTTGGTTTGGCCACGCCACTTAGCCGCCTTCGCCGCGCTCTCGCCGGTGTGCTCCTTGGTGGCGAAGGTCTCTTCCGCCTCCGTCCAGAGCTTGTTCGCGGCGAGGGTCTTGAGCCCGTACAGGTCGTACACCCGCTTGGTGTAGGTGGTGCCGGACCATCGCTGTTTGTTCTCCAGCGCATAGTCGGCCCAGCGGATCACTCCCGGGGCGCGGCCCGTTCCGCCGCGGCTGAGCTGCATTGCGTACTTGAAGCACATGTCCGGGTCGGACCGGTCAAGTTCCTCCAAGTGGCGTTTCATGAGGCGCTCCCACTCCCACCTGTCGCCGCGGCCGTCTGCGTTGGCGATCAGGACGCGCGACAGCTTGTCCTTGGTGGTTTGAGCGTCCTCTTTGCCGATGCGCTCTTCGATGCACTTCACCTGCCCCGGCCGGAGCTGGCCGAGCATCGCTTGCGGTTCCAGCCTGACGAGCTCTGCGCATGTGTCGTCGTTCGCGGCGGCCGGAGTGGGAGGGGGGACGTACTTCATCGCCACGGGGAGGGCCACCGGCTCGATCGCCGTGGCGCCCGTGGTTGGCGCCACCAGCACGGGAGCCGGGGCCGGCGTGGGCTCCCCGACCGGCGTGGGCGCGGGGGTTGGCGGCGGCGGGGTTGACTCAGATCGGGCTACCGTCGTCGTTTTTTTTATCTTGCTGCCTGACTTTCTCGTTGGGGTGGACTCCGATGCGGAAGTCGAAGCTGGCACCGCGGCCGGGGGCGGAGGCGCAGTCGCTACGACTGCGGGCGTGCCAATACCCATCACGAACATCGTGAGCATTCCGCCGACAGCACACACCACGCCGACGGCAGCGACCCCGAGGCTGAACACGAGAGGCCAACTCCATCCGCGGGCCTGGGAAGGCACGCCCGCCGGTGGAGCGCGCACCGGTGGCACCGATGGGCGGGGCCGTGTCGGCGCAGCCGCGGTCGGCTGCGGGATCTCCGGCCTTGGGCGAGTCTCTGCAAGTGCGCTCGCGACCGCCCGCGACATCCCGCCGCAGTCCCTGAAGCGTGCCGAGGGGTCGGGGGCGAGCGCCTTGCGGATACAAGCGGACAGGTCGGCGCGGAGCTCCGGAACGACATCCTGCGCAGGGGTATAGCGGCCACACACGACGTTGCTCATGATGTCGAACTCGTCGGCACCGTCAAAGGCCAGTCGTCCCGTCACAACCTCGTAGAGGATGGCTCCCAACGCGAAGATGTCGCTGCGGGAGTCTACGTCTAACGGTGCGCGTACCTGCTCCGGGCTCATGTAGCAGGCCGTTCCGAGGCGCATGCCGGCCTGCGTCTTTTGTTTTCCAGTATTCAGCCCGGTCTTTTCGAGCACCTTGGCGATGCCGAAGTCGGTCACCCGAGGGCGAAGTCGGCCCGACGCATCCACACCGACGATGATGTTCTCGGGCTTCAAATCACGATGGACGATGCCCTTGTCGTGCGCGGTGCCGACGGCCTCCAGGACTGGGATCAGCACGTCGCGCACAACGTTGAGCCGAGCCGCGAGGGTGCGTCCGCGTTTTGGGGCGGCGAGAAATGCGCCGAGGGTCGGTCCTTCGACGTACTCCATCACCAAGGCGGCGACGGGGTCCGTCAGGGTGTCGGTCACGGCCACAATGTTCGGATGGTGCAACTGGGCCTGAATCCGCCCCTCCGCGAGGAAACGGTTGCGCACGTCGGGGAGTCCGATCAGCTCCACGTCGAGCACCTTCACCGCATGGAGGCTCAGGAGCCCACAGTGTTTGGCGAGGTAAACCGTCGCGAAGCTGCCGCTCCCGAGCACGCGCACCACTTCGTAGCGTCCGTCGAGGAGGGTGCCGGGGGCGAGCATGCCCAGCGAGTGTATCCGATACCGCTAGGTACCGGTGAGGGACTGCCGTCGCGACACGGGGAGCGGCTGCCGGGACACAACATCGTGCCGCCAGGAGGCGCCGAGAGGCCTCACTGCTGCGCCCAAACGGCCATGTCCGAGACGCAGGTGTCACGGTACTTGCTCCCCCGGACGACCTTCGTCACCTTCAGGCGGACGGTCACGGTGTCGCCGACGCAGGCAACACCCGGAACTGAAAAGTACTGATCGATCAGACGATCTTCGAATCCAACGACGCCCGACCACGACGCGCCTCCAGACGAGACGCTCACATACGCCTCGGCGATGCGGTTGTTCTTCTCCCAGCCCTTCGCGCTCTTGTGAAAACCAGGCGCCACCTCGACAACGAGGGCGCCGCGATCAACGCAGCACGTATCGAACTCGACCCACTCGCCCACACCGTCGCCATCCACCCCTTCACACCAGGTGGACTGCAATCGCGTATCC
>BJHF01000277.1 GCA_014191855.1 Deltaproteobacteria bacterium | reverse complement strand
CATGTCGCGATTGCAAATGTACGCGTTGACCAGATCGACGAGGATGTCGCGGAGGCGGCCGCGTTCGGCTGCTGCTGCGTCATACATCGCCGACAACCGCGCGATACTCTGCGCTGCTGTCACGCTGTCGAACGTGGGCCGCATCGCCGCGCCACGGTCGTAGGCGGTGGACTCGCGATCCAACGCCTCCCCCAGCGCGTCACGGAGCGCGGGGGCGGCGGCGATTAGGGCGGCGTTGGCGAGGTCGTTCGGGTGGTTGTCCAGCGTGCAAAGCAACTGATCGCCCGGCCCCATGATCTCAGGGCCATCGATCCCCCGCAACGGATAGCCGACGTTCGCCCACGGCCCCGCAGTCGCCCCCTCCGGCAGCGAGGCGAGCAGGGCGCGGGCTTCGGCGGGGGTCACTTGGCCTCCACAAAGCGGAAGTGCGACCCACGCTTGCCGATCGTCACGCCTGGCAGCGTTGCCCCGGTGCCAAGCGCGGCCCGGATAGCGTCGCCATCGGGCTCGATCTTCCAGAACTCGATCGGCAGGTTCATTACGCTGAAGTCCGCCGCGAAGTCCATCGGCAACGCCCCGCCGTTCGGCTGCGTTCGGCCGCCGGGGAGCACCTCGCCGGCCTTCTCGGCGGCGGCGAACAACTCCGCCGCGCGCCCCTTCACGCGCTCGGCGATGTTGGCCTGCGCCTTGGCAGCGTCGGCATAGGCGGCCGCCTCAGCCTTGAGCCCCTTCGCGCGGGCGTCCGCGGCCTTGTGGACGGCGCGCAGCGCGGCGAGCTTGTCGGTGGACTCATCCACGAACGCGGCAAGGCGCGAGGCGAATTCCTCCTCCGTCATTTTCCACGAGGTCGTCACGAGGATGTCTGCGGCGACGATCAGATCGTAGGTGGTGCTCATTTGGCGCTGGCTCCGTTGGTGAGAAAGCCGGCGAACTTCTCTTGGCCGGCGGGGGTGTGGAGGTAGTCGAGCAACTTGCGCCGCCCGGCGCTGTCGAGCGCGCTGGGCTTCTGGCGGTTCAGCGAGGCGCAGAACGCTTTGAGGTTCGGGTAGCTGATGCTCGCCGTCCCCAGCTCTGCCATAAACCACTTCCGCTCGGCCTCGTCAAAGCTCGCGTGGTGGCCCTCGCCCTCGGCAGCGTGCTCCACAGGCAGCGGCTTCGGGGCCTGCTTCGCCCCCCACTTGATCGCCTTCGCGAACGCGGCAAAGTCGAGCGGCAGTTCATCGGGGAGCCCGTGGCGGTTCTTGGCATCGTAGGCCGCATCCTTCGAGGTGTAGACCACGCGGCGGATGTCCGTGGCCTTGCCCTTCTCCATCTCGCTTGCGTTCTGTACGCGCCCCTTCTTGCCGGTTTTGAGCACGGTGACATCGAAGCAGGCGAACAGCACGGCGTCAGCCCACGAGCTCCACAGCGCTGCAGTGCCCTTGTGCATCCGCATTTCGTAGCGGTCATAGGCGGGGCCGTTTGGATCGTTGAACGGGCGGACATGAACGTGGGCCAACAAAATCACGTTGATACCGTGCTTGCGCCGCACGATGTCGAGGTCGGCGCTGAGTGCCGCCATGTTCTCGGCGGCGCGGGTGTACCCCTTGCCGAATCCGCCGCCCACTTCCTCGATCGTGTCGCAGTTGGCTTTCTCGATCAACTCCTGCCACAGCAGCCGCTCGAAGCTGTCGATGGTGTCGATCACGATGGCCGTCAGCCCGTTGGGCAACCCCTCGCGCTGGATCGTCCACACCGCTTGACGCAGATCGTCCCAGCTCGAACACAGCACGCGGGCGTAGTCGAGGATGCCGCCGCCGTCCTCACAGGTCAGGAACAGAGCGCCGGGACAACTGGCGGCCCAGGTGGTTTTGCCCACGCCCTCCTGACCTTGCAAGATGACGCGGAGGGGTGAGGCGGCGACGCCGGTTTGGATGTGTAAGGCCATGTGCTGTCTCTCCAGGGGAAGCGCCGCGGAGGTGCGGCGTGGTTTGAGGTTAGCGGAGGGGGCGCGAAACGTCAAGCACCTTTCTTTCACAATCGCGCGCCTTGACGTTCACGCGCCATTCGGCTACCGTTCGCAGTATGGACGATCTTCCTTCTCTCGCCTCCCTGCTCATCACCGCGCGCGGCTCGCTCTCGATTGCGGAGGTAGCCCGACTCGTTGGGTGCTCCCGCCGCGCCATCTACTTCTACGAGGTGGATGGAAAGCTGCCGAAGATCGGCACGCTCAACGACCTTGTGCGGGCGATGAATCCCGACAAGGAGTTGATTCGCCGCATCTATGCTGCCCACAAGCGCGACGCCGTGGCCCGCAACCTCGCGCGGGCTGCGAAGCGGAAGGGTGCGTCGTGATTGATCTCGTGGCTCCACCGGTCATCTACGTCCTTGTCTTGATGGGGCTCTACTGTCTCGGTCGATGGATAGGGAACCTTGAGGCAAGGCCATGAACGCCGCCGGCCTTGACTCCGAAACTCACCGCTGGC
>BJHF01000276.1 GCA_014191855.1 Deltaproteobacteria bacterium | reverse complement strand
ACCTTGGAGGTGCGGTTGCGCTGGACAACCCGCCAGGTTGGGACACGAACGAGGACGTTCAGGGAGAGCCCGATGCACTCCAAACGCCCCAGGCGGGGGACCCGGCCGACGACCAAGCCGACCCCGACGCCCCCCGCGCAATCGGCGACGAAGAACCAGCAGCGGTCGCCGAAGCTGCGGCACCGGCGGCACCTCCGTTTCCGATTACCGCGGCGCCCTCGATCGCCGCCGCAAATCCAAGCCCCCCCTCGCCACCCGCCGACCTCACCCAAACCGCCGAGCTGCTCCGTCGCTGGCAGAAAGGGACTTCGCTACCGTCCGTGGCGCCAGGGCCCGCATTCCCCGTCAGGAGCAAGCCCCTTCCGCTCGCGGACATCGCCAAGCTCGCTCGCGCGCCGGGCGTGGCCGGCATCGCCACGTTCATCCAGGGCCACCACGATTGGCCCGCCTACCCGCCCGCCGTACAGGTTCTCTTGATGGAATTTGCGGCCGCCCGGGTGCGACACGAGCAAGACGCGGGTGCCCCAGGTTGCCGGGAGCTCATGGGGCAGCTCAACCGCTACTCCAAAATCGAGAAGCCCGGGATCGCCTGGGGCTTGGCGCTCGCCCACTCGCCCAGGCACGGCTCCTGGGCGAAGGACGCAGAATATCACCTGGCGAAGTTCGCCGGGGCACCCGCACAGGCGGGGCCCGCAAGCGATGAGGGCTGGCTCGCCGAGATCGGGGAGTTGGTGGAGTCGTACGCCGACGCGCAGGAGAACGGCGCGGCGACTCCGGCGATGGCCACCGCGGTATCCGCCCAGATCCAGGCCGCGTACAAGGCAAACCTCAAGCGCGACCACCCCAAGCTCGTGAACCTGCTCCGGGATCATCCGTACCTGCTCGCGGACGCGGCGTTCAAAAAGCTGCGACGTGCGATCCGCGACCTGGACGACGCCGACGAGGCGCGCGCGGGGCGCGGTGCCGACTCTCTCCCTTCCGACTGGCCCCACCTCTCGCTCACGCTGGGCAAGCGCGCCGTGATGATCGGAGGCGATCCTCGGGAACCGCAGCGCACCCGCCTACAGGACACGTTCGGCTTCGCCACCCTCGAGTGGGAGCAGACCGAATTCTCACGCAACTCGCTGCAGCGGCTTCGCAGCAGCGTGGAGGCGGGAGGCGTGGACATGGTCCTCGTGCTCCACCGCTGGTGCGGCCACGACGCCGACGTAATCCTCCAGCCCGCGTGCGAGCAGGCGGGGGTGGTCTTCGTGCCGGTGCAGCGTGGCTACGGGGTCACCGGCATTCGCCTTGCGATTGAGCACTTCGGAGCAGCAGCGGCGGTGAGGGCGTTGCGGCGCTCGTAGGGGTCGCGGTTATCGCCCATCTCCGCCGAGCGTTCGCACTGTGAACACGGGCGTTGCCTGCCCGTTCACGAGGAGCCGCGCCAGCCCGTGGTACAGCGGCAATGCCCGCAGCTCCGCGTCCGAGGTGCCCGCTCCAAATTCCGTTGCGATGAGCTCAGCATCCGCGGCCCCCGTCCGGAAGCACACGATGCTGCCGACGTTGCCGAACACCGCGTTTCGCGTCGCTGCATCCAACTGCGCGACGTACTGGTTTGCGAGCACCAACGACACCCCGAACTTCCGGCATTCGTCGAGCATCGGCCCCAGCGTGCGGGTGTCGTCTTTGTACCCGAAGCCGCCGCCGCCCACGAACTTCTGGAATTCGTCGAGGGCCAGCACGAACGGTCGGCGGTCGCGCTTCTGGAGCTTGCCACGCGCGAACGCGGCCTTGCGAAGCCGCGACAGCAGCATCATCCCGAGGAACCAGGCGCTCACCGGCCCCAGCGTCGCCTCGGGGAGCCGCGCCACCAGCACGCCGCCCTCGGCCAGCACCCCCGTCACGTCCAGCTGCGGCCGCTGGGTGTCACAAACCCTTCGCAGCGCGGACGACTTCACCAGCGCGTCGTACTTCGACACGGTGTAGGTGATCATCTCGCCCTTGTGGGTCTCCGACCATCGCGAGAACTCCTCCTCCCAGAAGCGCCGCACATCGGCGTGGAGCGGGTTGTTCGCGTTGAGCCTGCGCAGCGTGCGCGTCCGGAACGCCGCGTCGGTCGCCATCTTGGCCACGTCCGCCAGGCTCTCCTCGGCGCACAGCAGCGGCAGGAGCAGCGACCGCGAGTGGCGGTCGAACATCGGCCCCATCATGTCAGCAGGGTACAACGAGAACATGGTTCGGGTGAGCTCCTCCATCGCCCGCTCGACGCCCTCGTCCGTGCCGTCGTGCGCAAGCGGGTTCAGGCCGGGGCAGTCCTCGCGGCTGGGGTCGAACAGGACGACGCGGCGCTCCCGCCCGATGGCCTCCAACACATCGTCCGCGAGGTCCCCGTGCGGATCAATGACGCCAACGCCGTGCCCCTTGCGCGCAAGGTCAACGATCAGCGTCTTCACGAGCGTGCTTTTACCGACCCCCGTTTTACCACACACGT
>BJHF01000275.1 GCA_014191855.1 Deltaproteobacteria bacterium | reverse complement strand
ATCCGGGTGGACACCTGGCTACGGGAGGGGGATCGCATCCCCCCGCAGTACGACTCGATGGTCGCGAAGATCATCGCGCATGGCCCCGACCGCGCTGCCGCGATCGCGAGGATGCAAGCGGCGCTTGGCGACTTGGTTGTGGAGGGTGTGCCGACGTCGCTGCCCATCCACCAGCGCGTGCTCGGCAGCGAGCGCTTCCGCTCGGGCAACTACGACACGGCGTTCCTCCCCGCCCTCCTCGCCCAGGCTTGAGCGTGTCGGAAGATCAACCCAGGCCCCGCGGGGCGGGCCCCGGCGCGTGGATGCCAACGCCGTGGCTGCCGGCGGCCGTGGCGGTGCTGGCCACGTTTGCGTGGCGGGCGATGCTGCTGGAGCTGGCCCCGGTGGCCTACTCCTTCGATGGCTATCAGCGGTGGGCGGGGCGCGATCACGTGCTTGTGCAGTCGTGGCTGCCGGTAACGCAGGGGCTGATCTGGGCGACGGCCCAGCTTGGCGGCGGGATCGCCACTGGCCGGCTGGTCATGGCGTTTGTCGCCGCGCTCGCGGCGGGCGCCGGCACGCTCCTCGCGCAGCGGATCAGCGAGGCGCGCCACGGGCCGGCCCTCGCCGTGTACACGGGCTGGGCCTTCGTCGTCGCGGCGTTCTTCGGGCCGTGGGTGAGCTGGGGCACGGTGTTCTACCAGGAATCGACGTTCCTGTTGGTCTTGTTCGCGGGCCTGCACCTGGCGCTGGGCCGGCGCCCGCTGCTCGGCGATCTGGCGATCGGGCTCCTGGGATTGGTTCGGTACGAAGGTTGGCCGGTGATTCTGCTCTACGTCGTCTGGCGCCGGAAGCCGTCGGCGCTCCTGGCCTTCTGGGGCATGGGCGTGTGGCTTGCGCTTCGGGGTGCCGGCGTCGAAGGGTACCAGGCGAGCCCGGTGAACTTCGCGGATTGGGAGGGGCTGGGCGCCCGGTTCACCGTGGCCGGTTGGGCCGACGACGTGTTCATGTTCGGGTGGCGGCTGCTCAACAGCGGCGGCTTCGTGTGGGTGATCCTCGGCGCGATGGTGGCGTGGTTCAACCGCGAGCTGACCGGCGTTCGGATCGTGATCCTGGTGTTCTTGTCGCAGATCGCGATCACCGCGGCCTGGTTGGCGGGGTTGGAGGTCTCCACATCGCGAATGACGGTCATCCCGGTGGCCGTGATCGCGGTCCTGGGTGCCGGTGTGGCACCGTGGCTCGTCGTGCGAAAACGGGCGTTGTGGCTGGTGCCCGTGGGTCTGGCGATCATCCTGGCCGTGGCCCTCTCCGATGCGCGGCGGCGGATGCGCGTGGAGTCGTTCCGCGTGAAGGAGGAGACGGCCGCGCTGCGCTTGATGGAAGACTGTCCGGGGTGTACCTGGTGGGTGCTCCCGCGGCGCAACATGGGAACCCGGTCCCGTCACGACGGATGCGAGGTGATCCAGGGCACCTCCGACCTGATCGCCGGCGAGGACTTCTACTGTGCGCCGTGGGTGCCCTCCGAGGATGCGATGGCGCTGTATTCGCGCTGCGCGGGGACCATTCGGTGGGATCCGACGACCCAAACGTACCTTTCGGAGCGGCATCTGTCGGGAACGGCTCCCCCGCTGCCACTCATGCCGCCCGATCCCCAGCTCCGCACCGACAACGCGGGGGACGAGTGAGGTTCGCGTGATCTTTCTGGTGGCCGTGGCGGCGGCCGTGGCGTTCGCGGGCTCGGTGGTCGCGGCCGGGCCGGTGGGTGCGATGGTGCTTCGCGCCGGCTTTGAGGGGGCCCCGCATCGCGGTGTGGTTCTGGGAGGGGGGGCCGCGCTGGCCCAGGGGGGGTATGCGGCGCTGGCGTTGGTGGGCGCGGCGAACCTGGTGGCGGAGAACGCGGCCTGGGTGCGGGGCATCCACCTCGTTTCTGGATGTTTCTTCCTCGGCTTCGCAGTGTTCGTATGGCAGCGGGCGCCCTCGCCTCCCGTCGCGGCGCCCTCGCGGCGGGGGCGGGACTTCGGTTGGGGCTTTTTCACAACCTTGTTCAATCCGGCGCCGCTGCTGTCGTGGGCCACGCTCACGACGATCCTGGCGGCGGAGGGGCGAATTGTCCCGGGGGCCTCGGCGGCCACAGGCTTTGCGATCGGCGCGGGCGTTGGGGCGTTCGCCGCCTTCGCGGTCGTGGCTTTTGGCGCGGCGCGGTTGCATGAGCGGGGGGGAGCGGCCTGGTCGCAGCGGGTGCTCCGGGGCGCTGCGGTGCTTTTGGTGTTGCTCAGCGTGGATTCGTTCGTGGAGGCGGCGGCGGGGTGATTGGATGTTGGCCGGCCTCGGTGGGGATGGATGTGCTCGCGGGGCGCTCTGAAGGCGCCGCGATGCTCGGCGACGCTCGCGCGGCTTCGCGAATAGGAATCGAGCATCGCCCAGATCGCCGCGGATCGAAAGGCCGGCCACGCCCTGGGCTCTGACGCCGATCTGACGCTCGGTAGCGGTATGCG
>BJHF01000274.1 GCA_014191855.1 Deltaproteobacteria bacterium | reverse complement strand
CGATCCCGGCTTCGGGGTGATCGGTGCCATCACTGAGGTGTCCGACTCCGCCGAGCTGACGGTGGTCCAGCGCATCGAGCGCTGCCTGGACGACCTGAGGCCGCAGCTGCTCCGCGCGTTCGCCGGGTGGGCCCTCGCCCATCCGGGCGTTCCGCTGCCAAAGCCGACGAGTAGTGCGTGGGAAGTACTGGAGGCCGTAGCCTGTGCAACGGATAGGCCCGCCGTCCTGCTCGGCATCGACGAATGCATGCGGTTGTTCCATCGGGCAACGACGGTGCGTGACCAACGTGCCGTCGTGGAATTCGCGGATCGCCTCGTGCGACTCCCGAACGTGGTGCCGGTGTGGATCGGTCCGCGGCACGGAGAACGGAGCCTCCTTGGCCCGCTCGCCGATCTGCTCGGTCGCGCCATGCGGGTGGAGCTCGCGCCCTTCGACGAGCGAACGGTGGCCGACCTCGTGGGGGCGCGTCGCCTCGCCTTCCGCTATCAGTTCGTCGTTCCCAGGCTGGTTGCGCGCCATGCACTGGAGGTCACCGGCGGCCTCCCCAGCTGGCTGAGCGAGATCAGCGCCCACATGTGGAAGCAATTGGGCCAGTCCGAACGCGCCCGATTCACCATCCACCACGTCAACGCTGCGGTAACGGCCCTCCAGGGCGACTCGACCCACTTCCACCACCGCACCTGGGAGTGTCGCGACTGGACATCCCAGGGCCAGCGCGCTGCGGCGCGACGCGCGCTCGTCAGCCTGGCCAACCTCCCCCGCGCCGGGTGGCCGGACGACCTCGGGCTCTCCCGCGATGAGGTCGCTGCCCTCCTCGATCATGCAATGGGAACGGCCATCCTTCAGCGCCTCGAAGATCTTGGGTCGGTTCGGGTGGTGCCCGGCGATCGCCTCGTGATCGCCGCCCCGCTCCTGGCCGCCCACGTTCGGGAGCTCGACCAACGTGCAAAGCCCAGGATCCGTCATGGCTGAATTCCGCATCTGGAAGAACTGCGATCTGGTGCTGGAACAGGCACGAACTTCAAGGAGAATTCTCGTCGCCGCCGGGCCCGGCATGGGGAAGACCACCATCCTGGAGATGGTTGAGCAGCGCCTCACCGACGTTCGGAGCGGTGTTGCCGATGGGCTGGGGATCGATCCGGAAAAAGTGTCGGTCGTGCGGTGCCGGCGGGGCCTCGATCTGACCCACGATCCCGAGATCCTCTCTCTCCTCGCCGGGTTTACCCCAGACCGCGCCATCCTGGTGGACGACATCGACGTGGCGTACACCCGCGAAGCCGAGCGCATGGCCTGGCACGCGCACCGACACAGCGGACTGGTCATCCTCCCCGCTCGCACATTCGAGGGGGTACGCCCGCCGAAAGACGAGGAACAACAGGATCGACTCCGCTTCTCAACATCGGTGGCTTCCTCGCTCAACCTGCAGAATTTCCACCGAATCCGGCCAGCGGAGGCAAGTACAGACGAGATCCTCGCGGCGCTCCGGGCCGCGGCGCCAGCGGCGCCGCCGGAGCTGCTCCGGGCGTTGGCACGCGACACAAGCCCGCATCCGGTCGTCCTCGACGCGATCGCCCGGGTTCTCCTATCCCAACCCCCGGATCTTCGAGAGGCGAAGCACAGACTGGAGTCCGATCTGTGGTCGAGAGACGGTCGCCGATTCGCCATCGCGCTGGAGTGGGCGAGGCTGCGGCACCCCGGTGCCCCCGAGGCTCTGGGCGACCTGTTCCGGCCTTCCTCCGTACCGAATGCTCCCGACGAGGCGTTCCGGGCGTTGGCGGAGGTGGGACTGGCGTGGCGTCCGAACGGCAAGGGATGGCAGGCGGCAACGCCCGCCCTGGAGCGTCTCCTCGGCGCGGCGAAGATCGAGCTGCTCCCCGATTCGGAGCGCCCGGACTCCCAAGGAATCGTCCGCTACATCGACGGTGCCGGGAGCGTGGAGGTGCCGCTCACGGGGGTGCTCTGGGCGTTGATACGGGTCATCGCCGGGGCGGGTCGTACCGTGACCGATGGGGGGCTTCGGGCGGGCCCCTCCGCGATGCCCGGGCGAGGATCGCTCGACGAGGCGGTGGCCGTGCAGCCCGCGCGCAGCCGGCTGGTCGCGAAGCTCTCGGAGTGGGGGCTGGGGGGGCTGGTGCGCTACGAACGCCTCGCCGGATCGAGGATCGACCTTGTACATGCGCGGGCGAGCACGCGGCGGCTTCGGGTGACGGCGGGATGACCGCGCCGAACGAATTGGCCGCTTCGCACAGGCAATAACAATCGTCGGCAAATCAGCGGTCTCGCGGTGCCAGCCATCGCCATCCACCCGGCGCGACACCCGGACGAGACGCTTCTGGACGTTCGCCGAGGGCGCACGGGGGCGATCCGCCAACAACAACACCTCGTCCAACCGATCCGCCGTTTCCTCGAACCGGGGGCTCTCCGCCAGCACCTTCGCGATCGCGCGCAGCGCCTCGGCCTCGGTGGCCCAAACGGCCTGCCCGAATCGTCATTCATCC
>BJHF01000273.1 GCA_014191855.1 Deltaproteobacteria bacterium | reverse complement strand
AAGGTGGAGCGGACCCTCCAGGGGATGATGGTCCGATGAAGGACAAGGATGAGGCCTCTGGAAAAACCCCTTCCGGTTCGGCTGAGGGGCTGGCGAGGCGCGGTCCGGCTGATGGACGTCGACGTTTCGCCGATGGGGCGGGGAACCGGGGGCCGGTGCCGAGTGCGCCCAACTCGGCCTGCAGACCTTCCCGGGGAGGCGCGCGGGCCACACCCATCCTTCACGCTGCCTCCACTTGGAGCCGATCGTCCCCTCCGTTCGGCTCGCGGAGGGCCTCGGTGTGATGCTGCACCGCACGTTTGACGTTGAGTGCCATCACCTTGAGCACCACGGCGAGCTTGACGCGGGCGCCGCCTCGGACGCGGAGCCCGCCAGCCCCATGCCTGCCTTTGACTTCGGCGTTGGTCGACTCGATCCCGCTGCGCAGTTTGTAGTCGGTCCTGAACGCCGGGGTCTGCTGCTCGCGCTGGCGCGAGGCGGTGGCCGCCGTCACGTCCCGGAATGCCAGCACCCGGTCGCCGTCTGCACGCCGCGGCGACCGGGTGGGACACCTCGGCGCAAGCGGGCAAGCTGCACACGCCGACTCCGCGAAGGTGGCCTCGAAACCCATCAAGCTCGCGCGCACGATGTTGCTCAGCGCCGCCTGGCCGCTCGGGCAGCGCAGGACCTCGGAGTGCGTGGCGTTGAAGGTGAAGTCGGCCAGGCCGAGCGGCAGGGGCGCCCGCGGGGACTCCTCGTCGCCCGACGTCGAGTCGGGCGCGACCGCTTGGGTCGGGGCCACGGCGGACGGGGCCACCTCGGCCTCGACAGCCTTCTTCTCGGCTGCGGCGGTGGGATCCTGCACCGGGGCCAGCAGCCTCACGCCGAGCTCAGCGCACGCGACGAGGTTCTCGCCGCTTCCATATGCGGTGTCCGCGATCAGTACGTCCGGAACCAGCCCACGGTCGACCAGCTCCTCCACCACGGGGACCGTGGCGTGCTGGTCCGAGACATTCGCTGCGTTGACCGAGACCACCGTGACGACCTGGTACGGATTCTTGGCCACACACGTCTCGGCGAGCTGAACCTCGTAGCCCTTCCCCTTGTGGCCGTAGGTTGCGTCCGGGTCGTGGGGGCTCTGGAGCGACCCGCCGCCCACCGCTTTCGGCTCCTTCACCAGCACGTTCCCAGGCTCGCCCTGATCCCCGTGCACCACGTCGCACTGCTCGGCCAGCAGGCGCACGAGCAGCAGGTACGCCGGCATGGCAGCGGTCTCAGCGTCCGCCTCGAACGACGCCACCAGTCGGTAGAGGTCTTGCGCGACCACAACGAGGCGACGAGGCGCCTGTTCGCGCGTTGCATCGGAGAAGTAGCCCTCACGGTCGAGGTATCGCTTCGCCAGCTTCGGCGCTGCCTCCCGACGCAGCTCGCGCAGGAAGTGCGTCACCGTCTCCGTGAACAGCCCAAGGCGGGTGAGGACCGCGATGTCCGAGATCACATGCGTGGAGTCGAGCCGCTGCCGAACCGACGAGAGGCCATCAACCCGCATCAGCGCCTCGGTCAACCGCTGAAACACCGCCGTCGCACGCTCGTTCTCCATCAACTTGTGGCGGAAGTTGTGGAGCGTCTTCTCGCAGACGTGCGCATCCGCGGGCGCCACCCCGAGCGCGTACTGCCACTGGATGTTGAACTCCAGCGCATCGAGCACCTGGGCGTCCGTGAGGTCGTCGGCCTCCTTCAACAGGTGCAATCCCACCAGCAGCCGAATGCTCGTGTTCGGACGCCCGTTCGCCTCGTCGAAGCACGCCCGGAACAGCTCCTCATCGATGAGCGGCAACACCACCGTCCGAAACGGCTCCGCCCACGAGCGCTCCAGCCGACCCCGCTTCTTCGCCGACACGAGGTACTGCGACTCCATCTACGAGAGCTGAGGGCTGGTCCGTCGAAACATCGCGGCTACCGGGGGCGAGGGCGGGACGGAGCCTCAGGGA
This sequence comes from Deltaproteobacteria bacterium, assembly GCA_014191855.1. Lineage (GTDB taxonomy): Bacteria > Myxococcota_A > UBA796 > UBA796 > SXON01 > SXON01. The sequence continues at coordinate 536 of BJHF01000273.1, read as the reverse complement.
CGAGGCTGGCGGGAGCCACATGATCTCACAGCGCGGCCTGCTCGTGTGCGGGCGCGAGCGCGCAGGCGAAGGTTTTTACAGGAGGCTCATCGTTCACCTGGATCACCTTGAGCAAGGCGCGGTGGGCGCGAAGACGGTCCGATTCAAGCGCCCGCCGCTTCACCCCATTCTACTTTGGAAATGTTTCGTCACGGGCAGCCACCGCCTTGCGGAGATGATGGCGCAAGGGGACACGCCCTTGGCAAGTTGGGAGCGTATGGCCGCGAACCTCACTGCGGGAGGGGCCGACAGGAACTGGAAGCGAACCCCGAGCGCCATGGACCGGGTGAAGGGACGTACCGCCGGAGGTCGGGCGTGGTCAGGCGGCCGACCTCGGGAATCGGCTCGGGGAGGGCCAAAGTGATCATGCATGCCTCGCAGCCCGTTATCCCCTTCCAACGCAACACGTCGTCTGTGCGGAGGAAGGTCCACTTCGCGCCCACCTGCAGTCCGTACAGCGCTGCCGCGCTGGAGGAGGAAAGCGTCCGGTCCTCCAC
>BJHF01000272.1 GCA_014191855.1 Deltaproteobacteria bacterium | reverse complement strand
GTGAGGATGTGCTGGTTGGCACGCTCAACGGGGAGCTCCTCCGCCTCCATCAGGGGAAAGCGGCGGATACCCTCCGCCTGCGGCAAGTCCGCATTGACAGCATCAACCTGTCCGGGGATCGTGCGCTCGTCGTCACCGATGCGGGGGACATCGCGATCTGGAACCTGAAGAACGGAACCTTGTACGGCCGATTCTCGGCGGCCGCGGCCATCGCGGCCTGGGCGAGCGCTGATAGCGTTCGCGTCGTCACCGACACCCGCGCTGAGCTCCGCCGCGTGCCCTCCACCGCTCGGCCGGAACGGATCGTGGTGGAGGCGGGGGTCTCCACGGTCACCATCTCGCCAAACGGTCGAGTCGTTGGTGTCGCGCTCGGAAACGGCGTCGCGCTGCTGCTCGATGCGGCGTCGGGAGCGATCCTCCACCGCTTCGTCGGTGCGTCGGACGTGGTGACCAAGGACGTCACCTTCTCGCCCGACAGCACCCTTGTTCACATCGCCACGGCGGGAGCCGATGAGCGCTTGTACCGGGTGGCGGACGGTGCGCTCATCAATTCGTCCATTGCCTCGTCCGCGCGCCGCTCGGCGTGGTTTCCGCGGGCTGGCCTGGTGCTTGCGCCGTACAGCCCGTGGCTGTTGCGCTGGGGTGCGAAGGGGGAGGTGGAGCGACTTTCGGGGTTGGGCGGGCTCGGCGAAATGGAGATCGATGCGTTCGGGCGCGGCGCGGGCTTCGATACCGACGATCGCCTCGTCCTGATCCGCGACGGCGTCCTGCCGGAGCTGCGCACGTTCGACAAGTACCCTCAGGTCGCGGCCGCTACGCCGTTCGGGGAGGGAGCCATCGTTGCCGTGGGTACCGATATCCACCATGTGGACAGCGAGGGCGCCGTCGGCTGGATGGCTCGCGCTGGCGGTGAGGTGGTGGACCTGGCCGCAGACAGCGCGGCGGGGCTCGTCGTGGCCGGAGACCGTTCGGGCAGCGTCGAGATCTGGGTGGTCGGCGAGCGGGCCCCCCTTGCCCGGATTGCGGCCCACTCGGCCCGCGTCGGGGGCGTCGCCATCAGCCCCGACGGGAAGTGGGTGGTTTCAGGCGGGTGGGACAGCGAAGTCCGCTTCTTCTCTACCGAATCCTTGCACACCCCACCTGTTGCGCTACAAGCCGCGGTGGAGGCCGCGTGGGGGCGAACGTTGGAGGAGGTGCTCGCGCAAGGGACCCTCGGGGATTGAGGGACCGCGAGCCTGAAGCGGCGAGGGCGACGCCCGATTCCCAGCAGCCTTCCTCAGGCTTGGCTCGCCGGGCGTCGCGTTCGATCAGGCGATCATCCCTTCGATGGCGGAAACACCGCTCACGACGCTGGCCGGGTCGAGATCCGCGAGCGTGAACAGCGTGGCCCCGAGTGACTCGGAGCTGAGCACCGCGCCGTCGTCGCAGAGCTCGCCACTCGCCGGATCGACGGTTCGCCCGTACCAATTCTCGTCCCATCCTCCGATGTTCCGGCCGCCGACCACGCCGTCGCCGAACACCATCGCGCTGGTGTAGGGCCAGTGATCCTTGCCGAGGAAGGCGTTGAGCATGGGGGTACGCCCCATCTCGGAGAGCACGATGACCACGGTCTCGTCGGCGAGGGTCGGTTGCGTCGTGCCAGGAGCCGCCTCCAGCATGGCCTGGAGCTGCCCGAGGCCCGCGAACAGCCCCTCCCAGAGCGGCGACTGCTGTTCGTCGTTCCGGGCGTGGGTGTCCCAGCCCGTCGCGCCGCCATTCGCCTGGAGCGTCACGCACCGGGTCACGCCCAACGAGAGCGCGTCCACCGCCACAGCGGACTGCGAAGCGAGCGTGCCGCCGGCGCCGAAGTCCATGCGCCACTGGAGGTCCTTCAGCTCACGCGCGTGCGCCAACGAGGTGGCATAGTCGGCCGTCAACGCGCCCGCGGATCCGGTGCGGGCCACCGCGACCCCGAGCGAGCCAGGGAAGCTCGGCCCTGCCAGCACCATGTGCGGCAATACGTAGCGATCGCGGGCCGAATTTGCGATGACCGCGGCCCAGTCCGGCGCCGAGCCGGAGGTCGTCCCGGTCATGCTGACTCGGGTGCAGATGTCGTGCGCGATGGAGCGTACGAGGAGGCCTTGGAGCACCACCGTGCGGCTCGCGTTCGCCTCGAAGAAGGAGCGTACGCTGGGGCGATCCGGATGGTCGACGAACGCAAGACCACCGACGGAGCCACGCTCGGCACCCTCGTCCATGCTCACGGCGCGTTTGTCGAAGCCGTCGGCGAACACGCGCGTGGGATCCCAGCCGCCGCGCGCGAAGACGAAGATGAACTTGCGGTCGGCGGGGGAGGCGGCGCGCGCCCGAGTGGGCATCGCCACGCCGGCGGCGAGGGCGGCGAGCGCGGCGGGGGTGAGCAGGGCCTGGCGGCGGGAGAGGATCACGGGGCCTCAGGAGAGCAGGAAGTCGGGGTCACGGCGCGGGGCGGAGAGCACCGCTCTTCCGGTGCAGGAGAGGAGGCTCAGGGTCGGGG
>BJHF01000271.1 GCA_014191855.1 Deltaproteobacteria bacterium | reverse complement strand
GCCCGCCCACCGGAGCCCACTGGCAACTGATCCACCCCGCGAGCTCCGCCGAACGCCCTCCAACCTGTTCAACCGTCGCGGGAGAGAGGTCGACCGGGTCACCCGCCAACGTGGCCCCTATCAGGCGCACGTCGCCATTGTCGATGGGGTAGGCAACACGACCGAATCGGTGCGTCGCCGTGGCCCTCCACGCCACCCACGCGACCCAAGCGCCGATCTCCGTGAGCAACTCCGTATCGTCCAGCTCCAGCGGCAGGATCGGCGGGCTCGGGTGGCGGCCTGAACCGGGGATGAACAGCGCCCGGAAGCGCATTCGCGGTGCCCCTCCGCGCGTCTCTGGCAACAGCAGCCGGGGGTTTGGCGCGGATCCGAGGATACGTGCGGCGGCCGCCCGATAATGACGGGCGCGAAGCAGACCCTCCACGGAAGCAGCCAGGGAGTGTCGGAGCGCGCTCAGCACCGCCGACGGCAACGGATCCGGCCACACGAGCGCCGCCGCAACCTCCGGCGCCAAACACCGGGCGACGCGCGGGTCGCCGATGCCGGACGGAGCGCCCTGGCTGCCCCAACCGCGTACGCAGTCCGACAGGCTCACGCGCGGTCGATGTCCAGGTGCAGCGCCACGGGTCCCTTGAACCCGGCCAGCAGGGGCGCGAGATCGATCGTCGCCTCCCGCATGGCGGCGCCGAAACCGGCGAGCACGGGAGTCGGGGCCAACTCACAGACGTGCAGCTCGTCGAGCAAGCCCTCGGCGATCACATGGGTCCCCGCCCCGAACCTGGCGGCCACGCGCCAACCGAGCCGCGGCTCGATGCCGATGGCACGAGAGAGGTCCACCCGCAGCGGGTTGGCGGGACCGATGCGAAGGCCATCTGGGAACCGCGCCTCACCCATAGCTTCCCCCGAGAGTGGGCGACCGTCGAGCGTCAGCGCGACCGCCGGACCGTCGCCAGCCCGGGCATAGCGCGCGGCATCCATCGCGACCGCCTGCCGCCCCACCTCGACGAGGCAGTACCGTAGCCGCAGGTATACGGCGAAGTCGGTGGCGTCCTCCGGCGGGGACCGATCGACATTGTCCCAGAGTGCGCTGCGACGGGCCAACAGGTCGCGCAGCGCCTCGAATGCCTCGGTGTCCTCCCCTTGAGTGGCCCGCCTGCACACGGCGTCCGCCTCATCGAGCGCGACGGCCCCCACAAGGAATGCCAGCGCAAGATCAGGACCTACCGGCAGATTCTCCAGGCGTTCCGCTCGCGTATCCGCCTCGATCTCCCGAAACACCTGTCGTGCGGCGTCAAGGTCGGGAAGCGTGGCCGCCAGTTGCGCCACCACCACAGGGGGGTAGTCGGTCGCGCCGTGATCGAGTTCGTGCAGCGCGATCATGGCAGCGACGACGCGTGGATCGGGAGGGAGCAGCGGAGCGGTCGCGGCGGCAAGCGCGTCACCAGCCGCCTCTGCGGCCGGATCCTCGGGGGCTGCGGCCAGCGCCTCGCGGAGCTCGCGCTCCGCGTCGCCATCGGCCTCATCGAAGTAGCGGACGAGGGCCTCGTGGAGGCGGAGGTTTGGGGAATTCATAGGGTCTCCAGCTTGGCGAGCAGCGCGGTGAGCGCTGCGGGGTTCTGGCTTCGCGCCAGGCTGCGGGAGATCATCCTCCGCAGCGAGAGCGTGCGCCACGCCCCCAATTCACGACGAACGACCGCGGCATTGCCGCGCGCGTCTCTCACCTCCACCGCGTTCTCCACTGCCACAGTGGTCCCGCCCTCTCCCATCACCCGTCGCAGCGCGTCATCGTAAGGCGCTTCATCCCCCGCCAGTTCACCCGCGCAACGGAACGACCGCCAAGCCGGACACTCGATACAATCGGGCGCCCGCCCGCTGAGTTGGGCCACCCCCGGGCCCCACTCCTTCACGCCACAGCCGGTGAGCTTTTGGAGCTCTTCCACGCGAGCCCGGGCCTGGGCCGGGTCAGCTGGCCAGTCTTCGGCCGGCCACTGGTGTTGCATCCCCTTGCGTTCGAAGGGGATCGACCGCAAGTGGAGTGCATGTTTGATCACGTGCCAGTTCGCATGTCCGCGACTGCGCCACGCGAGGTGCACGCCCGGGGCCTGTCCGCTCGGATGCACGGTCTCCCGATGACATCGACGCACCTGCAGGGGGAGGCCGGGAACGGGGTGCACGACGAAGGCCCCCCGAGCAAGGGCGCCCACAAGCGACCGCCAAGCAGCATCATCCGTCGCCACACGGGCATCGTCGTCGGCCAACGTGCGGGGCATGCGAAAGGTACGACCGGTTTCGACCTCGAGCACGTCGGCGCCCGTAGAGTCCGAGTACTGCACGCACACGTTCATGAGCCCTCCACGAGTGACTTTATGAGCTTGCGCTGGCGCGCAGCGAAGGTGTTGATCGAGCCGTACGCCAACCCCGTCTCCGCGGCGAGCTCGCCCGGCTCACGCAGTCCTGCGATGTCCGTGCACCACCAAAGCCAAGCGTGCCCGTGTTTGCGGGCGAACAGCTCCGACACCGCCTCCGCA
>BJHF01000270.1 GCA_014191855.1 Deltaproteobacteria bacterium | reverse complement strand
ACCATGTGGGCGATCGGGAAGTACACCAGCGTCACCCAGAGCGGGATGAAGATGGCGACGGCCGAGAACTTCATGCGTTCGGCGAAGGCGCCGACGATGAGCGCGGGGGTGATCGCGGCGAACGTCGCCACGGCTGCCCGATCCCGCCGCCCCCCGCCCATCGCCCGCGAAGCGGCCGGTAGTCGGACCCTTTGCGAACCTCATTCGCCCCCAGCGACGACGTACCTTGCGCCCCGCTTCGATCCCTCCTGGATCACGCGCTTCGACTCGCGCAGGCCGTAGATCGACGCCGTCCATTCGCCCTCGGTGATCCCCAGCGCCTCGACCACGTCACTTTTGGCAGAGCGTGGGTTCGCCTGGATATAGGCGAGGATATTGTTGTCTACCTGATCGGTCTCGTCGCCTGAACCGACGGTTTGACGCCGGGCTCGTGTCGGCGACTGCGGCCTGGTGGCTGGTGCGACGAGCGGCCTCTCCGGGGTGGTTTCGAAGCGCCGGGTGCGCGGGTCGCGGGCATCCAGCTCGGTAACGACGACACCGTCGGGGCCGAGCGCCGCTCGGGCGAGATCAACGAGGTGGGCGTGATGGGTGAAGAGGATCACCTGGGTCCGTTTGGCGAGCGCTCCGAGGACTCGAAATACAGACTGACAACGCTCGTCATCGACGTTTACGAGGACGTCGTCCAGCACAACGGGTACGACGATCCCACGATCGAGGTGTTCCTCAATTGCGGCCACCCGCATCGCGAGCCAGAGCTGATCCCGAGTGCCGGAGCTGAGCTGATCGGGGGAGAGCAGCTCCCCGTTGGGGCGCACCGCACACAGGTACTGCATCGTTTTTCCGCCGGCGGATTCGATCTGCGCGTCGAGCCCGGTGAACGCGCCGTTCGTGAGCGTGGCGAAGTGGCCGCTCGCGCGTTGGAGGGGCCCCTCCGCCACGGAGTCCGCGAGTCGTTGCGTGGCTTCCGTGAGCAGCCATCGCGCGGTGGCCTGTTCGAGGTACTCGCGAACCAACAGGGCCAGGTCTGCGGTGAGGGTGGCGCTTTGTTCAGCGTCGATCGCGGCGGAGTCGCCACCATTCACTTCGTCGCGTCGAGTCTTGGCGATGCGGAGCGCCTCCTTCGCCTCATCAAGCTCGACGTCGAGCGCGGTGCGGCGTTCCTCTGCGGAGGCGACGTCCTCCTCAAGGTCAACCGAGGAGCGACCGGCGATGAATGCTTCGATCTGCCGGTGATGGGTGGGGAGGGTTCGTTCGAGGTCGGCCCGCTTGGAGCGGAGCACTACCGCTCGATCTGCGCGTTCCAGCGCTGGCGCCGGGTCGGCTCCCGTTTCGAGCCCCGCGGTGGCCAGCAGCGCCGCCAAATCCTCCGCCGCCTCGTTCCGGCGGGCGGTTCGTTGGGCGATCCGGGTCTCAATACTCTGGATATTGCCCAGGATCGCGGAGCGCTCCCCCAGGTGTTCTCGGGCTCCCTTCAGGCGCAGGTCTATCGCAGCAAAGGCGTCGCGCGCAGAGAGCCGTGGGTCCGTCAGCGCTCCGAGCTCCCGAAGTCCAGCTTCGAAGTCAGTTACCGCCTTGGTAGCCGCTGCGAATGTCGGGTGCGCGGTCTCCCACGCCAGCAGGGCGGCGGCCAGGCGTGCGCAGGCCGCCAGATGGGCGGCGCCCGTGGTGGCCGTTGCCGTTTCGGGCAGGCCCGCGGTTGGGGCGAGAGCGACCCAGGCTTCCTGCCATTCCTTGAGGGCGCGGTCGCGCACGGCTACGTCGTCTTTTGCGCGCTGCACCGCGTTTTTGGCCGCTTGGAGCTCGCCCTTGAGCATCGTGTGTGCTTCACGTGCCCGTTCGGCGGCGCGAACCCGCGCTTCGGCCTTGTCGAGCAGGGCGGGCCAGGCTTTTGTGGCGAGTCCCTCCTCGCCCAAGGCGACCTCCAGCTCCCGTCGCGCGGCGCTCAGGCGGGTCGAGCGGAGCGTGTATTGCGCCTGGGCTCTCTCCAGACTCTCAGCCTCCTCTCGCAAGGCGATCAGGTCAGTGCGCCATTGTGCCGCGTCGCGGGGCAGGATTGAGGGGAGGCGTCGCTCACGGAGGAGCGTGGCCCAGCTCGCAGCGAGGGACACTTCCTCCGCGTCGCACGCCTTGATCTCCGCCTCTACATCGCGCAGGTTTGCCAGCGCGGGCTCCAGCGCGGCCTCTGCGAGGGCGAGCTGTGTGGCGGCTTCGGAGTGAGCGAAGCGGAGATCCGCGGTTTCGTCGGCAGCCGTCACGGCTCCCCTGAGGGCCGCCGGGGGCGTGGGCGACCAGCGCGCGAGTGCCGCGGCTTCGCCGCTGAGCGCGGACAGCACCGCGTCGATTCCAGCGTCGCGGTGCGCTCGCGCCGTATCGAGCGCGTCCCGAGTGGGCGCCGCGCGCGTGGCCTTCAGGGCGGCGATGTTCTTCTCCACGGCACGGATCGCGCGGTTCGCCTCGGTGCGCGCTTTGGCCGCGGCTTCTCGGCGAGCCGCCAGAGAGTCCAGCGCCCTCACCTCTGCGTGGATCACCTCAGCGCTGG
>BJHF01000269.1 GCA_014191855.1 Deltaproteobacteria bacterium | reverse complement strand
CAAGGTGCTCAGCGACGGCCGATACCCGCAGCAGTACATGACGCCGTGGAGCATGGCCGATGCGCACGCTGCGCTCGCGCTCCATCGGCTGTTCTTGGATGTGATGCTCAACGCGCCCGGCGACGGAAAGTACGGGGCGCTCGCCGAACTCTACAAGGTGGAGTACGCCGACGCGCTGACCTCGCTGCGGGCGACGATCGACATCAACGAGGACAACCAAGCGCCGGGCGACGACGAGGAAGGTCAGACCGGCGTGCCGATGATCACCTTGGGCGGATCGCCGTCCACATGGGAGCGGCGGTCATGAGCGCGTGGGAGTCCACCGATGACGCGCTGGTCAGCCTGCCGGCGTTGATCCAGCGCATCCGCGACGTGATCGAGGCGCAGACGGTCGCACGCTGCTCCAAGTACGTGATCGACCACAGCGGCAACACGCCGAGCCACCTCGTAGACGACACCTTCAGCCTTGACCTCCAGAGCGAGAACACGGGGAAGTATCGCGAGGACTCCGCGATCCGCGCCGGCCATTCGCTGACGGTGACGTGTCTCCGCAAACTTCGGCCGCAGGATCAGTTCGCGTCGCAACTCGACGGACTGCGGCGGGAGGAGGAGATCATGCGCGCGCTGAGCGAGCGGGTGGCCACGGCAGAGATTCGCGTGGTATACCGGAACACGACGCGCGCGCTGTCCCCGACTCGGGAATACAGCATCACGCGGCTGACCTTCTCGATCGAGCACGATTGGTGGGATCAGCCGATGAACACGGAGACTTGAGATGCCTCAGATCGCAGAATCCCCCGTCGTTCGCACCAAACGCGACGCGCAGATCATCCACTACGACCTCGGCGGCCTGCATACCTACGTTGTCGCGAAAGAGGCGGGCGACTGGAACCTTGATTGTCCCGAGGAGGAAATCAATATGTTCCTCGATCGCGGCGTGATCTCGGACATCCCCGACCTCCGAAACGGCGACGAGTCGCCGATGACGTTCGGGTATTCGGCCTACCTTCGCGACCTCGGCGACACCGAGGCCAGCCCGACCTATGCGACGCTGCCAGACATCTGCTTCCGGTACAAGTCGAAGTACGTTGATGCCAACTGGATCAGCACGATGGCGACGTACTCGGACGCCTTCACGGTGGGCACCTCATACACCGTGGACGGCAGCGCGTTCGGCGAGGCCGACAAGTCGATCGTGCTCCCTCACTGCAAGGTGCGCGGCTCGTTTGCCGAGGGCGATCCAACCGCCTTCACGGTGACCGGAACGTGCTTCGCCAACCGCCCCACCCTCGTCTGATCGGAGTCTCCCATGTCCACCGTTTCCGGCTCGATCAACCTGAGCCTCATCGCAACCGAGATCGCCCAGAGCGGCGGTGCGGCACTCGTCGCCAAGTACAACTTCGCGGAGTTGCTCGATCTCCCCAACGGGGTCAGCGACAACCAGATCAACAAGGCGTATTACACCAAGGTCACGGGCGTCGCGGCGAGCACGATCACGCAGTACGACTTGGTGGGCACGCTGACCGACAAGGACGGCGCGCTGATCAACTTCGATGAAGTCGTACTGATCGCCGTCCGCAACCTGTCGAGCACGCTGGCCAACGCGCTGTCGGTTGGGCCGCACGCCACCAACGGCTTCGGCATCCTCGCGGCGTCCAAGGGCTTCTGGAACGCGGCGGCCGACAAGAACATCGTCAACGCCGATGGCGATTCGTGGATGGTACTGTTCAGCAAGTCGGGTGTCCCGACCACTGCGGGCACGGCGGACATCCTCGACGTGACCACGCAGGCGGCGACGTCGCTGAACACCTGGGAAATCCTGATCCTGGGTCGCGACAACTAACGGCGAACGCCGAATATCAAGGGGGTTTCCATCGTGTCCCACCCATTCGCCGCGGAAATCGCGGCTCACGAATCCGAACTCGACGCCATCCATCCGGGGTGGCGGTCGCCAGTCCGGGCCAAGCGTCGATTCGACGACGCACCGATCGCGAAGATGCGGCGGATCAAGTGGCTTCTGCTTCGGCTGAAGCACCTTCGCGACGGCCGCGCGGATTGGATCGTCAAGATCGTAGACGAGGGCACGCCCCCGCGTCGATGCTTTGCCCATTCGATTCCGCCGAAGGTTGAGCCGAACGCCGGGATCATGGGAGAACCGCCGGTATGGGCGATGCCCGTCAGCCCGCCATGCCTGCCTGTTCCGCCGCCAGTGGCCCCCGACGTGATCGCGGTGATGCTCGCGACGGGGCGGCCGTTGGAGATGGTAGAGGCGGCGCTGGCGGTGATGCCAGAAGGGGCCGATCCGGTGGCCTGGGTGAACGCGCAGACGGTCACGATGCTCAGCGGTGGGCAGATGGCGATCATCCATGCCTCGGAGGTGTCCCCATGATCCCCCGCACCGCACCGCTCCCCGTGCCTACGTCGTCGCGGTATCGCGTGGTGGAGCACGCCAAAGGACTGCATTACCTGCGTACCCCAGCCTTTGCCCCGGCCTCGCGCGTGCTCGGGTTCGTGGGCCGCGAGCGCGACCGCTGCGCGGCCT
>BJHF01000268.1 GCA_014191855.1 Deltaproteobacteria bacterium | reverse complement strand
ACCCGCGCGGTGAACGTCGGCGGCGCGAGGATGGACCCGGTGGTGGCCGCGGTCGCGGCGGCGTTGGTGGCGTTCCTCCTCGCGGGGTGGGCGGCGCCCTGGCTTTCGGCGCATACCAGCGCCCGGGTCCAGCTTGATCCATCACGGTACCAGCTCGTGGTTCCGGGGGTGAAGGCGACGGGGAAAAGCCTGGCCAAGGTTGCGAAGTCCGGGTTGGTGGATGGCAGCCTCGCGCTCGAAACGCGGGCGTTCGGCGCGCCGGAGCGGCTCGTGCCGCAAACCGAGCGCGTGATGGACCTCCAGATGCGCCTGGCGCCGGGCTCCGATCCGGTGCTGCTCAACGCCCGCACGGTGGACGGGAACCAGATGCAGATCGCCACGTTCGCCGTGGAAGGTTGGCAAACCCCCAGCGGCGTGAGCCGCGCCTACATCAAGCCCGGCGTTGCGCACGTGCGCTTTGAGGGCGGACAGGCGGTGGTGGACGGCGAGCGGGTGATCGCTGCGGCGGGGGGCGGCGTGGAGCTGGCGCCGATGGGCAGCGCGCGGATCGCGTGGTTGCGGCTCGCAGATGGCGATGGGGTGGTGCTCCTGGAGGACGACTTCGCCACGCCGGCGGGCCCCAGCTCGCGGTTCGGGTGGGGGTTCGCGGCGGCCGCCGCGGCGGGCCTCGGCGGGTACGCGGTCGCGAAGCCGGGGAGCGGCCTTTTTGGGCGAATCACGTTGATGATCGCGGCGCTGCTCCCACTTGTGGTGGTGCGCGTGCCCTACGCGGGCTGGACCGCGCTGGTGGAGCGGCTGTACTTGGGGGACGCCGACATGGGCGACCTGCGTCGCGGGGCTGTGGCGCTCGCCGCGGTGCCGATGTTCGCGATGGCGCTGTCCATCTCCGGGGCGTTGGACCTCTCGAGGTCGCGTGTGCCGCCGCTCTCGTGGGGCGTGGTATGGGCGGTTGAGGGCGCCGCCGCGCTCGTGGCCTCACGCGGGCTGGTCGGCGTCGGCTGGGTGCTTTTGCCGGTGGCCCTGCTCGCCGCGTGGCTGCCGTTGCGCGCCGCGAAGGCATCCGGAGCCGCACCCGGGGCGTGCCTCGCGCGAGAGCTGCCGGCGCTGCTGATCGTGGCGGTGTGGGGCTTCGGGGCCGGGCTGCTGCCGGCGCTCCTCTGGCGCTTCCTCGCGTTGTGGGCCGACGTTCCCCGGCTCCTGGAGCGGGGCGCCCGCGCTGGCGCCGATGCATTCCTGTGCTTGTTCCTCTTGAGTCCGGTAGCCTGTGAGGCGGCGCTGCGGGCCACTTCGGTCGATCGCACCTGGGATGCCGACGTGCTGGCGGGCGCTTCCGTGGGTGGGCCCGCCATGTCGGCGATGGACGTCCCGTTCTGGTCAGCCACCTGCGGCGCCGGAGAGCCCGCAAACGTGTATGCGTTCGGCGGGAGCTCCACCGGCGGCGCGTGGCAATTTCGCGGGGATCCGACGGCATTTTTTCCGGCGCGCTTGCACGAACGCCTGTGCGCCGCGGGCCTCGCGATCCGCTCGCTCAACTATGGTGAGGGCGGTCGCGACAGCTTCGACGTCGCCATGGGTGGCCCGCCCCTGTTTGCAACCGACCCGCCTGCGATGGTGATCCTCTACCTCGGCGTGAACGATCTCCTCACCCGCGATTCGCCGCTCACCCGCAAACAACGCGCAGAAACGCTGTCGAAGCGCTCCCAGGCCACTGGCGCCCTGGATGCGCTGGGCTCGAGGTCCCGCCTGTTCACGGGCCTCGGGCTCCTGGTCCGCCCGCAGGCCGAGCCGGTGCTGGTGCAGGCGGTGCCGCTCGAAGACGCGGAGGCGAACATCCGGACCATCGTGGCGGCCGCCGTCGGCGCCGGCGGAAAAGTGCTGCTCGTGCCGGAGTTGACCCGCGCGGCGGAGCGCATGGAGGTTCAAGGCTACGCCGACATGCTCGCGCGTCTCGCCGGGGAACTGCCGGGCACCACCCTCCTCGATGCGCGGGCGGCCATTGGCCCCGCCCTCGATGACCTGATGACGGATCGCAACCACCTGTCGGCCGAAGGCGGCGACGCGCTCGCTGGGGTCATGGAGCCCGCCGTTCGCGCCGCGGTGGAGCGGATGCCGTGAGCCTCGCCGCATTCTTCCTGCTGTTATCGGCGGCCCGCGCCGGGGCGAGCTCCCCGGTGGTGGTGGAGCTTCGCGGCGCGAACGTGGGACCGTCGGAGCCAATTATCGTGCGGTTTATCGGCGACGACACGTCGGTGGTCGAGGTCGAGGTCGCCGACAACGGCCGCAGCCCCGACTTCGTTGCCGAGGATGGAATCTGGGCGGGACGCGGCGAGATCGCGGGCGCCGGTTTTCAGCTCCGGTTGGTGGCCGGTAGCCGCTCAATGCCGGCGACGCGCGTGGAATGGGTACAGGAGGGGGACCGACATCTTTCGCTGGTTGTCCGTGGGAATGAGCTGGACGCGTACCCCACCATTGAGACGGCGGCGACGCTGGCGGTGGCGGCCGAGCAGCATCGGGAGCGGTGGGGCGCGCCGTTCTTTTGGGTGGTCGCGGCTCTCGTAGCGG
>BJHF01000267.1 GCA_014191855.1 Deltaproteobacteria bacterium | reverse complement strand
CCCAAGGTGATCGCACGCCGAGGGCCGACGTTTGTCAGACGATTGTCAGGTCGGCGTCAGACGATTGTCAGCTTTCGAGCCTGAGAAAAATACTTCCAGGGGCGCTGGGACCCGAGGAATGGGGGTCAAGTACCTGCACAGCGACGATGCATAACGCTGGCGCTAGCACCAGCCGGCCCAAGACGCTGGCGGCGAGCCCGGGCTGCGGGGTGAGCGGCCCCTGCGCGAGCTGCGCGCCGGTGAGCAGCAGTCCGAGTGGGACGGCAGTGGCACCCACGGCACTGCAGGCACCGAGCACCACCTCACCCACGAGGCCAATTTGTGCTCGCGGGAGGATGGCGCAAACGGCGGCCCCGGTGGCGAGCAGACCCGGATTGAGCAGGATATGCCAGGACGACCCAGGACGTCGGAGTATGCGTGGTCCCACGCCCCAGATGAAGAGGAGCGCTCCGACGTTGACCAGCAGGACATATCGCGAGCCCTCGGCGCCCCAGGCCGCCGCCGCGACCGGCAGGGGGAGGTACAACCAGTTCGGGACCGCGACCAGGAACGTCACCGTTGGGCGAACGGGTTCGGGCGTCAGCGGAGCCGCCAAGAGGCCAACGAGCGCGGCAACTGCCAGCAGGGCGAAGCCGAGCACGGGGACCAGCGCGTCGCGTTGCAGATCCGCCGCGGTCGTCGTCGCGAGCAGCTGTGAGAACACCAGCGCCGGGAGCGCGACATCGACGACGCTCCGCGAGAGGGTGTTTAGCGCCTCCGCAGACACGCGCCGCAAGCCGACGGCCCCCGCAGCGACGATGAGGGCCAGCACGGCGATCTCGCGGAGCAGCGGCTCGGAAATCGGCATGCCCATGCTTAGCCCGCGGGCGGCGTGCCGGCTTTCGGCAGGCGCGTGTGCCGGCCCGCCTGTCAGAGCCACTGAGGAACCCGTCCACGGGACGTTCGGCTACTCCAGCCCCCGGGGTGACCATGGGAATCACCGCACTCCGGGCCACCACGGCAGTCGGTGACATCGCTTCCGGAGCGCTGCGAGCTCACCGCCGCTCGTGAGCAGCGTCGTCGCCTCCTGCGCCGTGGCCATCCATCGGTCGCGGCGCTCCAACGGCGTCGTTGCACCGGCGAACACCAGCACGAGTGATCGTCGGAGGTGCAGCGGATGCCAGCGATTCGGCGCCGCCGCTGCGTTGAGGTGATCGTGTACGTCCCACCAAAGCGGGCTGGCCGACAAACGCTCCACCAGACTCTGGTACTCGGGCTGCGCGGCGTATTCAGCGGCGAACGTGGAGCCGAACGCGTCCTCGGTGGAAACGATGAGCACGAAGTCGATGCCGAACATGGGGACGGACGGGGTATCGACGCCGTGGAATTTCCCATCCACCATCACGCCGACGAATATGCCGGGGCGCCACGGAGCGAGGATGTCCACGCCGATTCGGCCGTCCAAGAATTCGCCGGATTCAGTGGTTCGCAGATGCGGGCTGAGCGCATCCTTGGCGCCCGCGGTCGTCGCAACCGCCGACCAATCGTCGTCCACGGCCCATGCGGCGATCTCGGTCAACTCACGGAGGAGCGTCTGGGATTCCAACTGCAGATGTCGGGCAGTCTCGGCAACGGCCCGCTCCGCCGCGCCCGGCCGTATCGACACAGGTTCGGGGGTGGAGCAATCTTGCGTTGCGGTGCCTATGCGGACCCCAGGGAGCGCCCTGGCGACATACTCGCTCAGTCGAACCGTGGCGTCGGCCACCCGGGCAAGCGTTGCGTCGGTCGTAAGTTCCTCCATGGTCAATCTCAGCCGAGCCTCGTACCCCAGGCCCCACCACTTGGCGTTGCCGAGTGGCTCCCAACCCTCGCCGAGCGATGCATCTTCGAGCGCCATGCGGCCCCGGGCCGCCCGGAACTCGGGCCCCTTGATCTTGTTCTTCGAGTAGAATCCGAGCACCAGCTTGACGCGCGATTCGCGCTTGCTGGTAAACGACAGCGAAACCGCGTGCCGCTCATCGGCCCACAGGCAAAACTCTCCTTTGTCATTGTCGATCTCGGCGATGGCTTCGCGATCCGTGACGTCGGTCGGTACGAAGCCGGTGCGTGACGGAAGCACGCGGGCGAGTCGACGAAGCAGGACACGGCCTGCCTCCGGCCATGTCGTGCAGCGGGAGGGGGGTGGTAGCGGGGAAGTCGAACCTGGAGCCGCCTCCGGATATGGGCTGGTAGGCGCGGAGGCTGAGGCGTCCAGGGGGAGGAGTCGGCGAAGCGTTTCAAGCGTCGGCCCGTCGGTCAGGCGGCATGCCGTTAGCGGGGACGCAAACAAGCCCGGGACCGCTTGGGTGAGCGGCACGGTTGTCCCCCAGGAGACCATGACGGCGTGCTCCGCTGTTTCGTCCGGGCGCCCGGCGTTCTGCTCCAAGAATTCGCGGGTGGTTGTAGACGGCTCGGCACCGGCACGAAGTGCCTCGGCGAGGAGCGCTTCAAGGCGCACTGCGACACCAGTGTCAAGGACCGCCTCATCAGACCGCCTCCGGACCGGCCAAACTGATCCGGTGATCGGGGTGCACGCGGTGGCGTCGATCGCACGCCGAGCGGCCCCCAATCGAGCCATCGCGGTCCGGCGATCGGG
>BJHF01000266.1 GCA_014191855.1 Deltaproteobacteria bacterium | reverse complement strand
TGCGACTTCGGAGGATCCAATCCTGGATGCCCTTCGCCTCATATTTGTACAACCAGGTCATCGCAGCTCCCACGGAAAGGTGGCGCCCCCAGAGCTATCGCCGCACACGACGAACGCCAACGATGTATCGGATTGCTCCTTCAAATTCCACCCACTGCTGCGCAGACGCGTAGAGATCGTCGCCCCGGCGGCGAGCGGGGTGCTGTGGCCAAGCCTGCGCGCGGCCTTGTGGGAATCGTTGAAGCATGCGATCTCCCAGACCTCGGGTGCGGGCTCCGCGCCTGGCTCCGACCGGAGCAGCTCGGGTGCGGCCTCGATTTCGCGGGCGCGCATGCGCGCCTGCCTGAGGCCCTTCGGGGCTGAGGTAGCGGGTGGCAGTCGTGGCGGGGCTCATGACGTGGTCTCCGGGGAAGGGACGAACAGGGATGTGGGGATCGGACAGGAGCAGCGGAGTCCAGAATGGCGCGGCCCCCAGGTGCGCAGGGCGAACCGCGAACCCCAAGAAACCCCGAACTCCCTGCTGGCAACCGCGTAGGGTCGAAGCCCCGGGGCACGGGGACACCCCGTACCACTGAAAGTAACTTCCCCTTATCGAAAGTTGAACGGCAACACTTCTCGAAGCAGCGCGATCGGGTCGCCCGCGGCCACCAAGAACGCTTCGAGCGCGGCGACGTTTGCTCGAGGGACATGTGCCCGAACCGCGTCGATGCACTCCTGGGCCTCCGGCCACGGGCGCCCCCATGCAGTCGCCGCCGTCGCCAGGGTGGCACCGATCAGCCGAACGGTCCACCCCGACATCGGGGTATCAGCGGCTCGGATCGCTTGCTCCGCGAGCTTCAGCACCTCCCCCCGCGCCGCCCCGCCTTCAGCCCGGTCTAGCAGCGCGGCGCGGTAAAAGGCGATGAGGGGCCAGGGGTGACCGGCCCCCATCTGCCACCGCCGGCGAGTGGCCAGGAAGGCGCTGACATGTTCCCGCTCGCCTCGGGACAGAAGCCAACGCAAGAGCAGGTGTTGAGCGTATTTATCCGCGGGTAACGCGCTCGAACAGAGCCGGGGGATGGCTTCGTCGATGGGGCCCACCACAGCCTCAAGCGCTTCCGCAGAGCGCGCCTGATCAACCAGCGGGTCGTCCATGTTCACAATCGCGAGGTATGTGCCCGTCTGTCCGCGTTCGGCGCGTCGGTCGCTGGGGTCACAGAGGCGGTCGAACGCGGCTATCGCCTCGGTGAAACTGGCTCGGGCCCCGGCCAAATCCCCCCGGAACGCCTGGTGCTGTCCTTGGCTGGAGCGCAGGCGCCCCCAATACTGCAGCCCTGGCAGCGCGACCGGCGCGCTCGACCATCGGGCCAGCGCTTCAGAGGCTGCTTCGATATCCAGCCTGTTGGTGGCTGCCACCGCCCGGTGGAGGTCGGCGAAGCACACCAGCCGCGCGTCCTCGTCGAGGAGCTGAACACACAGATCCGAGATTTCGACGCTCAGCCCATCCTCGTCCACCACCTCTCGATGGTTGGCGGCGGCGAGTCGAGCCACCGCCCACGCGAGCCGCAGCCGCCCCGAGATGACGGCGCCCTGCGGCGCAGCGGACTGAAGCCAGTCCACCTCGCGACTCACCGCGACGAGGTCGATCGCCTTGCTATCCAAGTGCGCGGCGGTAGCGGCGAGCCAGCTCGCCCAACCGGCGCCGTCCCTCGCTGTCCGCACTGCGAGATCGTCCATGAACCGTCCCAACAGCGTGGACGTGTCGCTCGCGCCGGCCGCAGCCACCAATGCTCGCCACGTCTGGCCGTCGGGCACTCGCGCCCCACCCCACCCCTCCCACGCCGCGCGAAGCACCGATGGGGGAACGTCGACGCAGCAGGAATCTCTCAGTCCAGACGCGGAGAACCTGGCTCGACTCTCGGGCGTGGTGCTCCCCCAAGTGTAGGCAAGCGCGTCGGCCCGCCCGAGGGGGGTGGTGCCGTCCTTTCCAACCGCGGCAATGGTGATCTCCAACCGGGCGGCCCTGGCGGGCGCCACAACCACGAGGCGGCGGATCACGTCTCGGACACCGAGCTCCCATGGAACGGACGGCGTAAAGTTACCCCGCTGCTCGACTTTCACGGCCACGCGCACCGCCCCGCTTTCAGGGAGCGGAAGCAGTCTGGCCACCCAGGCGACCACCTCAAGCACCGTGTCCGTCCAGCGGGGGCCGGGCGCAGGGCCGAGAGAGTCCAGCGCGACACCGAACACACCGACGTTGGCGTCGAGCACCCCCTGAAGCGCAGCGTCGACTTGCGCGCTCGTCGCCTTCGACGAGTGGAAGTCGCGAGGCAGGGCCGGCAAGGCGACCCCTTCTGGGACCAGAATCCCCACTACCCGGCCCGGCCGCCCCTCCGATTTGTCGAACTGATCGCCAGTCTCGTCGATCCAGAGGGTCCAAGACCTGGCGGGCGCCAAGAGGTCCACGCGATGCTCGCCTTGAGCCGAAACGGTTGTGAGCGGACCCCCCTGCCGTTTCACCAGCACCCGCTCGGCCGCCCGAGCGCGGGCCGCGCGCTCGAAGTCGAACGCCCGCCTGATCTTGCCCTTGATCTCCGGAAATTGCTTCGCCGCGGCCGTGGCGCACTGCTGGGCGTCGGTGCTCTCAGGGC
>BJHF01000265.1 GCA_014191855.1 Deltaproteobacteria bacterium | reverse complement strand
TGGTCCCGCGGCAGTGGTGTGGGGACTCGTCCTCGGCGTCGCAACTTCAGTGCTGGCTACGCCATGTGTTGGCGTGCCGGTGGGGGCGGTGGTGTATTTTGTTTTCTCGAAGGTGCTTCAAACGGGAACGAGACCGCTCGCCCACGCGCGGGAATTCCCGCCGGTGGCCAAGCTCCTAGCAGACGACTGGGTACTCGAGGACGAGTAGGTCGTCCGCAGAGGCGCTCGCCGGCCTCGCCCCCCCAAGGTCACGTTTGGCGCTTTGCCGTCGCGTTGTCGGCGGAGCTGTCCGCTCTCCCCCCCTGACCAAGCGCGACCACGCCGCCGCCGGCGTCCTGGTAGCACAATTCTCCCGCGCTGTTCTCGCCGGGGATTCCCAGCGCATACACGGCGTAGTGCCCATCGATGCTGCTCACCCTGAGCACCTTGTCGATGTCGGGGTGCTTTCCCAAAAGCGGCCGCAGCGGCCTCAGGGCGATGTTGGGCGGCATGATGCGGCGTGCGAGCTGCTCCTCTCCGGCGATCTCCATGCACCACGCCAGGTTGGCGATGACGCCCTGAATGCCGGACACGTACAGATCCATCACGGTGCTGATCGCGCCGATCCCCACCTGCGGCCGGGTGTCTTTGTTGAGCAGGCGAAGGTCGTGGATGGCGCTCAGCAG
Source organism: Deltaproteobacteria bacterium (assembly GCA_014191855.1). Taxonomy (GTDB): domain Bacteria; phylum Myxococcota_A; class UBA796; order UBA796; family SXON01; genus SXON01. The sequence goes on along the minus strand of BJHF01000265.1, from coordinate 1,969 downwards.
ATGGTACCCATCGAAATGGCGAACCCGGCAGGTCGCATGATTGATCAACGTCAGGGTGTCCATGACCTCCCAGACGTAGTCCATTTTCGTGGTCAGCAGACTCGTCATCGGACGGTCGTCGGTCCCGACGGATTTGTCGCGCTCCTGATACCAACCGGGGTCGCTGAGGAAGCCCAAGCGTGCGTCTCCATCCCCAAACAGGGGGGCAAGCGAATCGCGATAAAACTGGCCCACGGATCCGTCCTCGGATCCGACGTCGCCCTTCCTTGACGCGGCCACCGTAGAGATCAGTTCGGCGAGCGCGGCTCCGAGCTCTTGAGCGCGCGTTTGCGCACCTTCGCCCATGAGAGCCCGCATCCGCTCAACAAGGCGCGCGTGGTTTCGAGCCTCCGCTACCAGGGGCTCATTCGGCTTCGGCCACTCGGGGAATATGTGCTTCGAGAGGCGCTCCGCGCGGTGGCCTCGCAGGCGGCCGAGCGCCTCGCCGTAGCCCTGCAGGCCAGACAGCACCGCCTCGATCGATCGCTTTCCGGACCCGGTGAGCAACACGCCTCGAAGCGAATGATCGGCGATCAACATGACGGGGAGGCCGTTTCGCAGCAGCCCGAGTAGGCTGTGCCACAGGCGATCTCGATTCGCGTCTATGTTGCCCCAGGCCTCGCCGATTCGATGTTCGCGAATGAGGCTCGTCAAGTGCTGAACGATCTCCTTCCAACCGGATGGAAGGTGCCGCGAGACTTCGTCGGTCCATGTGAGCACATCCTCGTAGCACCCGACGATCTCGCTCAGGCCGCGGTAACGGAGGAGGCCCCGCGGAAGCGCGGTCGCCAGATCCAAGCCTTTTGGCTGAATGTACAGGTACCTGCCTGCCTTCTGAAGTCGCCGGCTGGCGGCACCGGGCATGGGATACCGATGGTGTGGCCAGTGGAGCGCCTCCAACTTTTCCCAGTGGACGCCACTCGACTCGGGGGCGTCGGCCGCGCCACCAAGGTACCTCACGAAACGACAGACCCGAACTAGATCCTTGCCTCTCGGGTCTTCACCCCCAGCGGCGAGGTCGCCGATCTTTTTCTCGTACAGCTCGCAGAGGTTTCGGAGGATGTCGTAGGCGTTGTCCTCCCAGTCGCTCCAGTCACGCTCCGCCCATGCGTCTGAGGCGGATTTGCCAAACTTCCGCTGAGCGAACTGTGCTCCGAGTCCGTAGGGGAACTGTCGCGACGTGACCAACCAACTGTCCAGGGCTTGCTCGACCCACATCGCAAAATCCCGAGACAGTAGGTCGGTGCTCACGATGGACTCCCCCACGCGCAACAACAGGTGGTAGGGCACCGGATCGTCTTGCTCCACGGCCTTAGCGATCTTCGCCATGTTCTCGGGGAGAGTCTGCTTCATCGCGACGTAGAGCTCGTGAATCAGCTCGAACGGATCGGAGAGACGGAGAGCTACCGCCTCCGGCTCAAGGAGGGCCATCCAGTGAATGGGGTTTATCAGGAGCTGCGGAAAAGCAAGCCAGCCGTCACGGAGCGAAATACGGGTCGCATCCCCCGCCGAAGGCTGCCACGTCTGAAAGGCGAGAGCGCAAGCTCGGCGAGCCAAATCCTCCCTCGCTGCGGTATCGCCGACGCGAACGTTTTGGAATTCGGCGATCGGTGCCACGCGAACGACCCGCAGCACCTCCGTGAATTCGTCGGCGGATTCGTCACTCGGCAGGATGAAGACCGTGGTACACGCCCAACGTCTACACACATCAAGGAGCTGCGACAGACGCTCAGACGAACACCCGTCGGACCCCGGCACAACGCGTAGCGCGCAGATCGCGTTTCGATCATCGCAGAACTCGCTGCCTTGGAGGTTGCGGAGTAGGCGTTCACTGTGCGCGGCTGCGAACGCGAAGCGGACGGTACCCGGGGCACGGAGGAACCGCTCGTGCAGCAGCACCAGTAGTGATTGTTGCACATATTCGTCGCAG
>BJHF01000264.1 GCA_014191855.1 Deltaproteobacteria bacterium | reverse complement strand
CCCCGCGCGACATGCGGCCGAGGAGCCGCAGTCCCTTGCCCGGATCGCTCAGCGGGAACCGGATCGCGCGCCCGCTCCGCGTCGAGAACAACACCTGGGTGTTCGCGCCGGCGTGGGCCACGCTCAGCAGCTCATCGCCCTCGACGATATCGACGGCATTGATCCCGTTGGACCGCACGTTGGCGTACGCCGAGAGCTCCGTGCGCTTGGCCAGACCGCGGCGGCTGGCGAACACGAGATCGCCCCCATCGTCGAAGCCGCGGATCGGCACCACGCTGGCCACGTGCTCCCCTTCCGCGAAGGTGATCAGGTTCTGGATGGGCTTTCCGCGAGCCGCCGGCGCCGCTTCCGGCACCTCGATCACCGGCAGCAAAAACACCCGACCGGTGTTGGTGAATAGCAGCAGCTTCCCATGGGTGTTCGCCACGAATACGTCGCGAACGAAGTCGCCATCGCGCGCGCTCATGCCGGTCTTGCCGACGCCGCCGCGACGCTGCGTGCGGTACTCGGAGAGCGAGGTGCGCTTGATGTACTGGAGGTTCGACATGGTGACGATCTGGTCCTCCTCAAGGACGAGATCGAGGCGGTTGATGTCGGAGGCGCTGTCTTCGATCCGGGTGCGCCGCGGGTCCGCGTAGCGCGCACGCACCTCCACCAATTCGTCGCGGATGACGCCCCACAACGTCGCCTCGTTTCCGAGCACGCTCTCCAGCCACTCGATGTTGCGCATGATCTCGGCGTACTCTTCCTCGATCTTGTCGCGTTCGAGGCCGGTGAGTCGGCTCAGCCGCATCTCGAGGATGGCCTGGGCCTGGATCTCGGAGAGGCCGAAGCTGGACTGCAGCCCCTCCCGCGCGATGTCGGTGGTGCGCGACGACCGGATGAGCGCGATCACCGCATCGATGTGGTCGAGCGCGATGCGCAAGCCTTCGAGAATGTGGGCGCGTTCCTTGGCCTTTCGCAGATCATACCGCGTGCGCCGGATGGTGATCTCGCGGCGGTGGCTCAGGAAAAACGAGAGCATGTCCCGCAGCCCGAGCACCCGAGGACGCTGCTGCACGATGCTGAGCAGGATGATGCCGAACGACGACTGCAGCGCCGTATGTTTGTACAGCGAATTGAGCACGATCTCCCGGATCGCATCCCGCTTGAGCTCGATCACCACGCGCATGCCAGTGCGGTCCGACTCGTCGCGCACCCCATAGATTCCGTCGAGCTTCTTGTCCTTCACCAGCTCGGCAATGTACTCCTGCAAACGCGCCTTGTTCACCTGGAACGGCAGCTCGGTGATGATGATCGCCTCGCGACCCTCCACCTCCTCGAACTCTACCTTCCCGCGGATCACCAGCGAGCCGCGGCCCGTTTCGTAGGCATCGCGGATGCCGGCGCGCCCGCAGATCGTGCCGTAGGTCGGGAAGTCGGGGCCCGGGATCAGCTTCATCAGCTCCGTGAGCGTGACCTCCGGGTTGTCGATCATCGCCAGGCACCCATCTACGATCTCCCCGAGGTTGTGCGGGGGGATCTTCGTGGCCATGCCGACGGCGATGCCCTCGGCGCCGTTCACCAACAGGTTCGGGTACGCGGCGGGGAGCACCTCGGGCTCTTCGTAAGAACCGTCGTAGTTCGGCTGGAAGTCGACGGTCTCCTTGTCGATGTCCGCCAGCAGCTCCTCGGCGAGCTTGGTCATCCGACACTCGGTGTATCGGTAGGCGGCGGCATTATCCCCGTCGATACTGCCGAAGTTCCCCTGCCCATCCACCAGCAGGTACCGCATGTTCCATGGCTGGGCCATGCGCACCAGCGCGTCGTACACCGCCATATCGCCGTGGGGATGGTACTTTTTGAGCACTTCCCCGACCACGCCGGCGCACTTACTGTACTTGCGATTGCTCAGCAGCCCTTCGCGAAACATCGCGTACAGGATGCGGCGGTGCACGGGCTTGAGCCCATCGCGCACATCCGGCAAGGCCCGCCCGATGATGACGGACATCGAATAGTCGAGGTACGAGGAGCGCATCTCCTCAGCAATCTGCACCTTGACCAGGTTCCGGGCGATCGGGTCCATCTCAGCTCATCCTGCGCGTGCGCGAGGCTAACCCGGTCAGGGCGTCTGCGCCTACGGAATAACTGGCTTTCTACCGTGCAACGGGGAGAATCTGGGCGATGCTGTAGGCCCGGTAGCCGAGGCCGCGCGGGGGTGGCGGAGCATCGCGGGGCAACTCGGGCCCGCGCCGCGATCCGCAGCAGCGCCCGCCCAAAACCAAGGCCACGAGCGCCCAGCGGATCGCCCAACGTAAAACGGCCGACACAGGGGTCGACCGCTTCACGGAAGGACCGCCAGCTCTACGCCGGCGCGTCGCTCACTCGCCCCAATCCTCGTCGGGACCGCCGGTGCCGCCGCGAACCGCGGTGGCGCCCTCTTCGTCCTCGCCGTCGTGGCGGCGCTTGCCTTTGCGGCGCTCCCACTCCTGGGCCTTGCGATTGCGCTCTTCTTCGAACTTGGCCTCTTCCATGCGCCGCCGGTTCGCAGCGAACCCGCCGCCGCCGCCGCCACCGCCCGAGCGACCGCCGCCGAAGCCCCCACCGCCGCCGCCACCGCCGCCGTAGCCGCCGCCCGAAGGACGACCACCACCGCCGCCGT
>BJHF01000263.1 GCA_014191855.1 Deltaproteobacteria bacterium | reverse complement strand
GCCGTGGGCGTTCACATAGTCCACGTCCGCCGGACGAAGGCCCGCATCTGAAAGTGCCAGATCCATCGCGGCATAGGCGCCGCGGCCATCTGGAGGGGAGTCCGTAATCCGCCACGCGTTGCACGAGCAGCCGTAGCCCTCCGCAACGGCAAGGATGGTGGCACCCCGCGCTCGGGCCGTGGCTTCCCGCTCCAGCACGAGGAAGCCGGCCCCTTCGCCCAGCACGAAGCCATCGCGATGAAGGTCGAATGGCCGACTGGCAGCCTCCGGAGCGTCGTTTCGCGTGGACAGCGCGCCGAGCTTGGCAAACCCGATGACCATGAGCGGCTCCGAGAGCGCGTCCACGCCGCCGCACACCATCGCGTCCACCTCCCCCCGGCGAATGCGGAGGATCGCCTCGCCGATCGCCTGGGAGCTGGAGGTGCACGCCGTAGAAACCGTGCTCCGCGGCCCCAACGCGCCACTCAGCGCCGCCACCTGCCGCGTGGGGGCATCCGGCGCGAGCGCGTTCAGCGCTGCGGCGGAAGGCGCATCCTTCCGCCACAACCACGCCCATGGCGGGCGGCAGGCCTCACTTCCGAGGCACACGCCAAGCCGGGGACCACCCGGCACCCCACTCATCGCGAGCGCCTCAAGCAGGGCGAGACGCGTGAGCTCCGCCTTCAGCGCGGCCCCCTCACCCGCCACCGGCGCCTCCGCAGCGAAGGTTACCGGAAATCCGGTTGGATCGAAGCGCTGTATCCGGCGGATTCCGTTCTCCGCGGCGAGCACGCCGGCCCAGGTACGCTCCACTCCGATCCCTAGCGGAGTCACCATGCCGATCCCGGTTACGACGACCCGCTCAGTCACCCGGATACCCAGGCCAGAGGCGACGAAGCTCGCTGCGCTCCAGGGCCTCCAGGCGCTCGGCCTCCCCGGGCGCCTCCAGCGGCACGGCGTTGAACACAAAGGTCTGCTCGGCCTGCGCCACCCGCGCGCCGGCCACCCATGCTCGAACGTCCACCACCGCGCTCTCGTCTCGCAGCGACAGGATCCGGGCCTCGAGACGAACCTCTTCGCCCGGCCTCACGAACTTCCGGAATTTCACCGCCTGCATCATCGAAAGGATCGGGAACGGCCAGTCGCCGCGCCCGATCCGCACGCTGTAGCCGATGAGCTTGCCCGCGATCTGGGCCAACGACTCCATCAACACCACGCCGGGAACCACAGGAAAGCCGGGGAAATGATCCTGAAACAGCTCCAGGTCAGCGGAGAACGTCACGGCCCCCGCCACGAAGCGGTCGCGGTCCAGCTCATCGATGCGATCCACGAGGCGCCAGCGCATGGCCGCCGAGGCTAACCCATGCGCCCCGCGGGTGGCGCGATGGTACGCTACGGATGCGTGTCCATCGTCCATGCCAGCGCGCTCTCGGTTCGCCACGCCATCGCGCGCGCGCTCGCCACGCACAACCGCCGGCCCAGCGAGGCCACCTGGCGCGTCGTCCACGCGCGCGTGTCGGTCGATGGGCAGGGCCGCGTCGTCCGCGCCGACGTCAGCGTCGGCGTCGAGCCACCTGTGGAGTCGCTCGCCGATCCGCGCGCCGCCGGGTTGGTCAACCCCACCGGGCGCCACCCTCTCGCCGCTTTGGTGCCTGGAACACGCACTCTTCTGGACATCTATCCCGTTTCTTGGGAGCGTTGGCTACGGCTCCGCCCCGGCAGCCTGCCGGCGGACGTGGAGCCGATGCAGCTTCGCGCCGGCGTGGAGCTCTCGATGGCTCGGGCCCTGGCCGCGGGGGCCGGACAGCAACTCCCCACGGCGGCCGAGCTCCGCGGCGCGTGGGGCACCGGCGCGTTCCCCTGGGGAGATGCGCCCGATCCCGCGCGGGGACTCGCTGCGCCCCCCCGCTGGGGCCAGGTGCTGGAGATCGGCCTGTTTCCTCCGAACGCCCACGGCTTCTTCGATCTTGGCTGTGGCGCCTGGGTGTGGTCGGCGGAGGGCGAGATCGTCGGCGGCGGTCCGGACTTGCTCCCCGGCGAGCTAAGCGCCGCGCCGTGCGGCGTGAGGCTCGCAGCTACGCTATAGTGCGCCGTCGGAGGCGTTCCCTTCATGCTGTTTCTGCTTGCCATCGGCTGCTTTACCCCGATGGCCGACCCGCTCTCGGTCGAGAAGATCGCCTTTGAGAACGACTACACGAACCGCACCGATCTGGTGCTGCAGCCCTTCCACTACGCGGGGCTCACGTGCCCGGATGGGGGGCCGGCGACGTTCTACGCGGTGTACGCGGAGACGCTCGACGTAGCCGCGCCGATCGTCGTGTTCTTCCATGCCGGCGCGTTCGACTACGTGGAGGCGCGCTCCGATGGCGTGGTGCCCGCGTTCGATTCGGACGACGCGGTTCACTACTCGGGGCAGGATCGTTTCACGTCGGAGTGGGGCGCCAACAAGGTGTTCGAAACGCTGGGCTTGCTGGATGGCCTCTCGGCCGACGAGATCGAGCCCACCGAGCTGAACCTCGGCGTATTGCCGGCCAAGCTCGCCGACGAGGGCGCGTTCACCGTGTACCCGGCGAACTGCTGGGGGGATCTGTGGCACAACGAAACCGGCCCCCGAAACAACAACTGGGAGCTCGATGGCGGCGTGCACCGGGAGGGTCGGTACCTCGCGTG
>BJHF01000262.1 GCA_014191855.1 Deltaproteobacteria bacterium | reverse complement strand
TGTGCGAGCGATCCACTCCGAGCCGACCCTGGCGCTCCGCCTGCCCCCGATCATGGTCTGGGGTCCGCCGGGGGTCGGGAAGTCCGCCGTTCTCCGGGAAGTGGCGGAGGAAGAGGGAATCGGCTTCATCGATATCCGCCTCGCGCAGCGCGAGCCCGTGGACTTGCGTGGCTTGCCCGTTCCCGATGGTGACGTCGTGCGCTGGCTGCTGGCCTCGGAGTGGCCTCGCGACCCCGCCAGCCGGGGCATCCTGCTGTTCGACGAGCTGACCGCAGCGGATCGGTCGCTCCAGGTCGCGGCGTACGAAATCCTGCTGGATCGCCGGCTCGGCGATCTGTACCGCGTTCCCCCCGGTTGGTTGCTCCTCGGCGCCGGCAACCGGGCCAGCGATCGCGCCGTCGCGACCTCAATGTCGAGCGCGCTGGCGAATCGATTTTGTCACCTCGAGATCACCCCCGATCTCGAAGGCTGGGTGGCGTGGGCCAACCAACGCGGGTTGGACCCCCTCGTCGCGGGGTTCCTCCGGTTCCGCCCGGCGTTGTTCCTGGAGATGAGCGGCGCGCTCGACCGCGGGTGGCCGAGCCCGCGGAGCTGGGAGCGCGTGGCCCACGAGCTGGCCGTCGCCAGACAAACCGGGCTGGACGACACCCTGCTTCGACTGGTGCTCGGGGGTTTGGTCGGAGCCGGCCCGGCGGCCGAGCTGCTCGCGTTCCGAGAGATGACGGAGCAGTACGACATCGTCGCGCTCCTCGCAGGTGCGCCGCTGACGCACCTGCCTGAGCGCGCCGATCAACGCTACGGGCTCTGTACCGGCCTCGCCTGGCATCTCTGGCGAGTTCAGGATCGCCCGCGGGCGATCGGTGCATTCCTCGACATCGGCCGCCGCCTTCCTGCCGACTTCGCCACCATGGCGCTCGTGGATGCCGTGCGCGACGCGGACACGGATCGGCTGCTCTCGGTGATCACCCATCCCCAATACGCCGCCTGGGTTGCAGAGCACGGCTCCGTGCTGGGGCGCTCGTGAGCCGCCTTCCGTCCCCGGCCGAGCAGGCCCTGAAAGCAGCGACCCGAGGCGTTTGGGAGGCCGATCGGGCCGCACTGCTGTTCGAGCGCCCATTTCTCGCGACGCTGGCGCTGCGAATGGCGTTGGTGCCCGTGGTCGATCATCGCGTGCCCACGGCGGCCACGGACGGCGACTCCATCTGGTTCAACCCTTCTTTCCTGAGTTCGCTCTCGCCGGCCGACCGTAGCTTTGTGCTGGCGCACGAAATCTGGCATTGCGTGATGCTCCACCCGCTGCGTCGGGGCGATCGGGATCCGCGGCTCTGGAACCTCGCGGCGGATCACGAGGTCAACGCGCTCCTGGGTCGCGACGGGTTCAAGCTCCCGGAGGGTGCGGTGTACTTTCGCCAATTCGACGGTTGCACCGCCGAGGAAGTGTACGCCCATCTCCCCGAGGAGCGGCTCGGTCGTTTACGCCCGCTCGACACCCACCTGGAGCCGTGCGCCATGGGCCACCGCATCGTGGGCGAAGGCGTCGGCTCGCCAAACGATCGAGGGGCTGCCGAAGCCTGCGAAGACCCCGACTTCGCCTTGCGCGCCCACCGCCGCGAAACCTGGGAGGCCTGGCCCGGTCGTGTGGGGATCCTGCGGGCGCAAATGTCGGCGCGCGGCCTGCTCTCCGGGGCCGAGGAGGCGGGGCTCTCCCGAGCCGGCGCGTCGCAGATCGACTGGCGGCGCGTCCTTCAGAACTTCGTCACGCGGGTGGTCGGCGGCGAGCGGGTGTGGAGCCCCCCTTCGCGGCGGCACATCCACCGGGGGCTCTACCTGCCCTCGTTCCGAGACCGACACATCGAGGCGTGTGTCGCCGTGGATACGTCGGGGAGCACGCACGCCATCCTTCCGGCTTTCCTCGCGGAGCTTCACGGTCTGCTCACGACGTTCGGCCGTTGGCGCATCCGGTTGTTGTGGGCGGACGCCGAGGTGCAGCGGGAGGAAATCTGGACGTCCGATGAGCCGGTCAACTTCGACAGCGTGCGCGTCCCCTTGGGCGGTGGCACCGACTTTCGCCCCGTGTTCACCCACCTCACAACGATGGAGCCACCTCAATTACTCGTCTATCTGACCGACGGGTGCGGACCGGCCCCGGCGAGCCCGCCAGCGTGGCCCGTGCTCTGGGTGATCCCTGAAGGGTGCGGCGAGCCGCCGGTGCCTTGGGGCGAGGTCGCGACGTTCCGGGTGGGCCATGAGCGTCGTTGAGCTGGCGTGTGACGCGGACATCACCGCCTACACACCGGAGCTTGCTGGGGTCACTTCCGTCGTCATTCGTGATTGCCTGAAGCTCAAGGCAGTTGACTTGAGCGCGGGTGTTGGCAGCTTGACTGTGACGATTGAGGGCTGTCCCCGGCTTAGACAGCTCAGGCTTCCCGAGCGCGGAGCGGCCGAGTCAACGGTACGGCTGCTCAACCTCGAGCGGCTCGCCGCCCTGTGCATCGACGGGCACATGACCCGCTTCGAGGTGTCGGGGCCCGGCTTCGAGTGGTCGCCGCCAAGCATCCATGGCCTTCCCCACGTCCGCCGGGTCCGCGTCGGCGCGGTCTATCCGCGCGACGATATCGAAACTGGCGTCAACGTGATCCTTGGCCCGTCCATCGACGGGGACGGTCGAGTG
>BJHF01000261.1 GCA_014191855.1 Deltaproteobacteria bacterium | reverse complement strand
GCCTTCCGTTACGACGTCCTCCCCCGGGGCCACGCCGCTCCGAAGCACGACGGTTGCGCCCTGCCGGGCGGCGACCTCGACGCGGCGGGCCTCGTAGAGCCCCTCCTCCAGCCGCACGAACACCATGTCCTTGCCTTTGGCGCGCTGGAGCGCCGCGGCGGGCACCGCCACCGCCGCCGTTCCAGGCGTCGCGATGCGTACCTGCCCGAACAGGTTCGCGCGCAGGAGGCCGTCGGCGTTGGGCAGCGCGGCGCGGGCGAGCACCGTTCGCGTGGTCGGGTCGATGGCCGGGGAGATGGAAGCCACGGTTCCCGCGAAGCTGCGGTTGCCCAGCAGGTCGGAGGTAAAAACCACATTTTGGCCCAGAGTGACCTGCCCCTGGTCCGCCTCGGGCACCTCGATGTCGGCCCAGACCGTCGATGGATCGACCACCTCGAAGAGCACGGCGCTCGCCTCGATCTGGCCGCCGACCACTGCATCGCGCCGGGTGATGACGCCGGAGAGCGGCGCGGACACGGTGTAGCGGCCGGCCGTGCCCTCGCCGGCCCCGACCATGCCCATTGCGGCCTCCGCCGCGCGGAGCTCCGCCCGGGCGGCGTCCCGCCCCGCGCGGGTCTGGTCGAGCTCCGCCAATGAGATCGCCCCCGAAGGCCCCAGCCCATCCCGTCGAGCCAGCTCGGCCTCCGCCAGGGCAAGCCGCGCGCGGGCCGCGTCGATCGCGACGCGTCCGCTGCCAACCACCGCGCTGTCCAGTACGGCGAGCACCTGCCCGCGCCGCACCGCGGAGCCCACGTCCACGCGCAGCTCGGATACCGCCCCCGGCGCCCGGGCGCTGACCAGCGCGACGCGGGTGGCGTCCCACGAGATCGTCGCCAGCGCATCGAGGCCGCCCTCGTCACCCCGGGCCTCGGCTTTCGCGACGACCAGGCCCGCGCGCTCCGCCACGCCTGGCGATTTGAAGCGTACTTTCGTCCCATCGGCCGGCGCCGCGTCGGGGGACACATCTGCCGAAGGGCGGCCGCCCTTCTCGGGGTGGTGGGTCGGACAGAACGACATCGGGAGCCCGTGTTCCGGGCACCAGTCGCCCTTCGCCTGGTACACGGCCGCGAGCGCGGGGTTGCACCGCGGACATGCGGGCGCGAGGACGCCGTGCTCGCACAGGGCGTCTTCTGACACGGCGGGCGAGGCCGCAGACGACGCGGTCAACGCCGGGTTCGGCGCCGCCGCTTCCTGGCCGCACGCGACCAGGAGCAGGAGGAAGCGCATCTACTGCAGCTTCGCGGGTCGCTCGATCTTCAGCTCCGGATTGCACTTCTTGCAGTGCGACTCCGGGAGGCCGTGCTCCTCGCACCAGTCATCGGTCGCCTTGAAGGCGGCGGCCAGGGACGGGTTGCACAGCGTGCACTGAGACTCGGGGACGGCGTGCTCGGCGCACCAGTCCTCGTGCGAGCCGGGCTTTACGCCGGCGTCGGCGTGGGCGGCGGCCGCGGGAGCCGGAGAGGGCGTGGCGGCAGGGGCCGAGGGACCGTTCGAGCACGCGATCAAAAATGCGAGAAGTAGAGACATGGAAGCTCCGATCAGGGGCAGGTGAGCAAGACGACGGTTGGGTCGGCGCTCAGGCGATCGGAGGCGGAGTCGGGGGAGGGCCGGCGCGCCACGCGGGCGGGTCGACGTGGAGGGGCTCCTCGGCCCGCAGGAAGGCCTCCGGCAGCGGTACCTCCGCGAGCAGGGTCGGCGCGATGGCGGGAGCGGCGCACACACAGCCCGCGCTGCCGCAGCAATCGGCCCCGTCGCTGCCGTGTTCGCCGCCTTCAGCCTCGTCTTCACAGCAGGCGGCGACGAGCTCGCCGACGACTGGGAGGGCTTCGCGCATCCCGCAGGGCAGGAGCCCGATGAGGACCACCATCGCGGCGAGGAATCGGAAGAAGCGGCGCACGGGCGAAGGCCTAGCACGGCCGCGGGCGAGGGGCTTGTGCCACCCCGTTGATGCCTGTGCGCGCCCGCCGTGACGCGGGAAGCCTTTGAGCAGAGGCGCGTAGACGCCCGCGGTCCGCATCGTCGCACACCACAGCGATGCAGGGCTGGCGGCTGTTGTGGACCATCGTCGTGTCGTCAAGCGTGCACGTGTTATCGTGCCCGCGACCACACGGATCGCGTATGAGCAGGATCTTCGCCACCCGTTTCGCTTCGGTCTACCCGTTGTACGTCGCAAAGGTCGAGAAGAAGGGGCGCACGGAAGCCGAGCTCGTTGAGGTGATCGAGTGGCTGACCGGCTTCGATGAGGTGGAACTGAAGGGCCACCTCGCAGCCGGCACGACGTTCGAGGCCTTCTTCGGTGCCGCGCGTCTACATCCGAAGGCCGCGCTGATTACCGGCCTCGTTTGCGGTGTGCGTGTTGAGGCGGTCGAGGACCCGTTGATGCGGCAGATTCGCTGCCTGGACAAGCTGGTCGATGAATTGGCCAAGGGCCGGGCGATGGCGAAAATCCTGCGGGGATAAAGGGCTGTTGGGAGCGTGTGCTTTCGCGGCGCGGGTCGGGCGGTATGGACCGACCGTTCTCGGTGCGGGTGTCCACTTTTTCGGAACACGATCAGTCATGACCCACATTCCTCGGGTTCATAGGCGCATGACTGCCATTTTCTCTCTTGGCGGCGTCCAGAACACCGATGGAGGCACGGCGAGGTAGCGGAGGATTTGGGTGGCCGTGTCGGAGAGCTTCGGAGGGCT
>BJHF01000260.1 GCA_014191855.1 Deltaproteobacteria bacterium | reverse complement strand
TCGCGGCGCACCTCGCGCTCGTCACCGACGCCCGCGTCGAGGATGCCGGCCTCGCGGAGCTCGACGAGCTGGAGGGCGTGCTCGTCCACGGCCACAACGTCCTGCCCCCGAAGGGGAGGCGCGCGGGGCACCACACCACCCGGCTCCGCGACGCCATTGACCGGCGGCGCACGCGGCTGCTGCGGGGCGGTGGCCGGGCCGAGCGCCTCCTCGAGGCGGCCGTCGGGGCGCTCCGGGCGCAGCCGCCCTACGGCGTCGAGCCCGAGTACGTCGCCGGGTTCGTGGCGCGGAACCGGGGTGCGCTGCTCGGCATCGTGCGGGGGGCGTTCGGCGATGCGTAGCTTCGAGCCCGCCTTCCGCCGCATCCGCGCCGAGCACCGCGTGCTCCGGGCGCTGCTGACCGCGGCCGAGGGCGACGTAGACCGGGCACGCGGGCGCCGGCTCGCGCGACACCTCGCGTTCATCGAGGACCACGCCGACTACGAGGACGACGTGCTCTACCCCTTCGTCGCGGCGCGCGTGCCGTCCGTGGCTCGGGCGGTGGCGCACGCCGAGGAGGAGCACGGGTGGATCGCCGACGAGCTGCCCGAGCTGCTCGCGGCGTTGCCTGCCGGCCGGCGCTACCTGGGGCCGCTCATCGAGGGGCTGCGCCACCACTTCGCCGAGGAGGAGGCGGACATCTGGGCGCCGGCGTTGGCGGCGGGGCTCACGGTGACGCCGGAGGGGGAGGCGGGGCACCTCGTGGAGCTGCACGAGGAGCTGATGGCGCTGGGTGGGGATCGGGGAAGCGGCACCCGACCGACCGCCGACCACGCGCGACGCGCATCGAATCCATTGCAAGGTCGCTCTCGGGTTGCCTACCCACTGGTCCACCAGCTACTTGGGTGCAGCAGCCGCCTTGGCTGAATCCTGGAGTATTCATGCGCACAACCCTGACTCTCGTATTTCTCCTCTCCGGATGCGGCCTACTCGACGGAGCAGGTGGCGATGCCTCGGGCCCAGAGTGTTCCACTAGCGACGACTGCGGCTCCGTGGAGTTCTGCGATGCCGGCTCGTGCGAGCAGATCGACGGGCGCCGCTTCTTCGTACAAATCGACAAAGCCGACCTGAACGACAGCTACGACTGGGACGGCTTCGGTGATCCTCCCGACCCGTTCGTGGTCATCGGTGTCGACGGTGATGTGGTGTGCTCGACCTCCACGGTCGAGGACGACTACTCGGTCCGCTGGGAGGAGGGCTGCGACGTGGTCTTCGGCTCAGGGGAGTTGGAGATCGAACTCTACGACGAGGACCTCTCGTCGAATGACCTCGGCCTCACCTTCGCCGCCTCCGGACTCGATGACTTGGTGCAGTTGGTGCGGGACGAAAGCTCCACCTTGTCCAACGACTACGCCTCGGTCGACATCAGCGTTTTCTCGGACTTCTAGTCCGCGACAGCCGGCACCCCGACCCGACGGGCCTGCGCCTCGTGCGCACGGTCCGTCGGGGAGGCGTGACCGATGTTCGTCGTGCCCTGCACCACCCTCCCTCCGGACAGTCCATGCTTGCGATTTTCACTCTCCTCTTCTCGCTACCCTCCGCCACGGCTGGTACGCCCAAGACTCCGGTCCTCGCCTCGTGGGAACAGCTCATGGCCGGTGGGTGCGACATCAACAAGGCGCACGTGAGCACTCCCCTCGAGGCACGGGTCCTTCGGAACATTCCGTTCGCTCGAGGCGGCTACGTTTTCAAGACGCTCCAGCTGACCCGGCTGTTTGAAGCGGACGGCGGTTGGTACAAGCCTGTTCAGGGAAGGACGGTCACGCTGACCTCAACCGAGCAGCCTGCGTCGACGCCCTGAAGGCTCGGGAGGCGGGGCTCCACGCCGCCCAGCCCATGGCGGATTCCACGTCCGACTGGATGCTCTGGCACACCGACCTGTACCTGACGCTGCGCTCCTACACCGGAGGGCTGAAGCTCCGCAGCGGCCCGAAGGCGGTCGAGATCGGCTCCGGGTGCTACGGCGACGGCAAGGCAGGTCTCCGCTGGGTTTGGCTGGACTCCACTTGCCCGGCGACCCAGGACGAGTGCGGGGGGGTCGTGTTCGAGTGCAATGCCGACTGCCAGTGCACCGCGGGGATCGGGGGCTGAAGGCGCCCAACAACCGGAGGCGAGATGAGTATCTACCTGCTGGTGATGGTCGTAGGCTGTGGTCGTCCGAGTGGCGACCTTGCTGCCGTGCTTGAGGCCGACACCCGGAACGCGGGGATAAGAGCCAGCGCCTCCTGCGACGAAGTATTCGCATGTAACAACCTAATCTTCAGCATCGACGAGGTATCCGGATCTCGGGCGGATGTGAGTCGCGTGCTGTTCCAGTTCGCAGAATCGCAAGCTGAGAGGCGGTATGAAAGTGTATTCCTATCCTCAAAGGGCGTGAAGAAGCTCATGCTGCCGGGAGACTACTTCCAGCAGCTCGGGCGCGACTACAAGGGCGGCGAGAACCCGCTGTACCTGATGAACCATCTGCCGGAGAACACCCGAAACCTTGACGGCACGGCGGCCTTCCAGTCGTGGTCAGGTGGGTGGATGGGCGTTGCATCCAAGCAGATGGACGACCTCACGGCGCTCCACGACCGGTGGTGGGCGACCCCGTGATATGAGGCCGCCCACCTGGCTTCCCGCCCTGGGAAGGTAAGTGCGAGGCGGCCAGGCCGGTCTGGCTGCACGAAGCCGCAGCCTTCGCTTCGCCTTCATCAACGGCGACCAGACCGGGTGAACCTGCC
>BJHF01000259.1 GCA_014191855.1 Deltaproteobacteria bacterium | reverse complement strand
GCTCGACGGCCTGTCCGATCCCCTCGCGTTCATCAAGGCGCGGAACGACCTCATCCACACCGGCCAGGTCCCCGGCGGCGACTACCGGAAGCTCGCGGAACAGACCGAGACGCTGGAGCGGCTCGTGGAGCGGGTGATCGCGGTGTGGCTCCGGCTGCCCTTGGCCGGTTTCCAGCATACTGGGTGACGCAAAGGGGGGAGTCGAGTGGGGATATCGCGGCCACCTACCCTTTGGATCGCGCGGTGCCAGGTGCTCCGCGAGGCGTCGGGCGGAGACGTGCGCGGGAAAGGCCCGTGGGTTCGTGCTTCGACTGCAACGGGCACCTCCCGCCCCCGAATTCGGCATGCGCCCGCCGGTGGAAGCCAGCGATTGTGCGTGATGGTTGACAGGCAAGCTCGAGCGTTTTGACCTGAATGACGCCCGCGCCTTGACCGGGCACCCCACCGTGAGCACGAAGGCGGCTCAGGGGGTCGAGGTTGTATCGAAGCGCCGCGCACTTCTTCGGCTATCGGACACCGTCCTCGTTCGATCGCATCGAATGTGACTTCGGCAGCGCCGAGAAACGCGACCGCGCGCTTCGGGTGAGGCTGTTGCGCCCTCGGCGCGTTTGCCGGGCTGTGGGGGGCGTCGTGCTCGGCGAAATCGCGTTCGAGGTCGGGCGGGGTTGGTTGATCAACTCGCAGGCCGGCCGAGCCGCCTGCCCGTGGGAGTTTGCCCGAGGACTTCCGAACGAGATATTGTGCGCCGCGCGCCAAGGGATCATCGCCTACCGCATCGTTGCGGTGGAGGAGGGGATCCTGATCGTCGTGCCGCACGACCGCCCTTTGGCCGGGTCCGCAGACGGCCGGATGAGGCCGGGCCGGTCGCCAGCCGGGCAATAGTCCGCGTCGGTTGGGCACCGTCCGATGGGCTGGCGCTGCGTAGAAAGGTTGCCATCTGGGATCGGCGTTCGAACGCAGATCTGCACCCGCGTCGCTGCGTCGCCACACCGAATGTGGTAGACGGGGAGCATGCTTCTGTTGCTCGCGGCCTGCGCGCTCATCGCCGACGCCGACTTGGCGGCGCCGATGGATCTCGACGGCGACGGGGTAGCGCGGCCGATCGACTGCGACGACAACGACGCCTCGCGGGGTGCGCCCCCGACCTGGTATGTCGATGGCGACGGGGACAGCTTCGGAACGGATACCACCGCGACGGCGGGTGACCAACCGGAAGGGTACGCCGCCCAACCTGGGGACTGTGACGACGGCGCCGGGACCGCGTTCCCCGGGGGCATCGAGGCCTGCGATGGCGTGGACAACGACGGGAACGTGTACGGCGGCTCTGGCACGGGCGCCGCCGACGTGACCTTGGGCAACGGGGAGATATGATCGTGCTCTTCTTCCTCGCCATCTCCACAGCCCTCGCCGCCCCACTCGCCACCTGCGAACGCGTCTTCACCACCACAGAACTCACCGACGCGCTCGACTCGGCCGAGCTGAACTTCCAGAAGCAGGACGCCGAAGGGTTCGCATTCAGCGAGTCCGCCGTTTCAACCAGGTTGTCGTGTCTCACCGAGCCGCTGGTTCCGGAGGTGTTGGGGCGCGTCTACCTCGTCGAAGCCCTGAAGGCGGTGTTGGCGAAAGACGACGCACACGTAGCGGCGGCGCTCGCGGGAATGGCCTCATCGAACCCTGGTTACCAGATTCCGCTCACGATGATTCCGGAGGGACACCCGGTTCGCGTGGCCATGGCGCCGGCCAGCCTGCTGCTCCGCGAGCCCGTGACGACACCGCTCACCCCGATGACCGTGGGCTGGATCGAGGTCGACGGTGTCCACCGCACCGAGGCCCCGACCAACCGCGACGTTGTCTTGCAGCGCTTCGGAGGGGACGGGCAGGTGTCCGAGACGGTCTACGTGCATGCGGGCGACTCGCTCGCCGATTGGATCGGCCCGCCCGCTCCGCCCCCACGCGCCGCGAATGCGAGGCCACCCGCGAACGGCGAGCCAGCTTCCGTGCCATTATTGCTCCGTCGGCCCGTCGCGTTTCGCGCTGCCTTCGCCGCTGTCGGCGGGGGACTCGGGGACTCCGCCGCCCCGAACCCTCCCGGCTTCACCGGCCCGGGCGGACGAGCGGCCGCCGGGCTCGAACTGGGCGCAGGCCGACTGGGCGTCTTCGCCGAGCTGGGGTGGCTCGGGTTGTTCAGCCCCACCGACGACACCGGCTTCGGTGGCCGCTCGAACGGTGCCGTGCTTTCGGCCGGCGCGCAGCTTCGCTTCGGCACCGTCACCGTCGAAGGTGGCCCTGCGTGGAGCATCTCCGCTGTCCACGTCGAAGGCGTCGAATGTGCGATCGAGGGCTGCGACGGCGAAGCGTCGAGCGGCTCCGGCACCGCAGACGGGATCCGCTCCGCCGGCGGTGGTGTCGTTGGTGCCGATGTTCGCCTTGGCGGCCCAGACTCGATGTGTGGCTTGGAGTTGGTGGGCGGAGGCGCAACCGACCTCACCCGCGTTAGCTACTGGGGCGGCCTGGGTATTCGGCTCGGCAACCGGTGGCGGCCTGAATGATGCTACTTTCGTACACCACTTTTCTTCTCCTCGCGGCCAGGCTCGGATGTTCATAGTCGCGTTGTTGCACGGCTGTACCTTGATCTCCGACGAAGAGATGGACGCGAAATTCGGGGACCCCGCGCCTGGCGCGGACACCGATGTGGACTCCGAAGGCAACACCGACACGGGCGCGGACACCGCCGTGGACACGAGCGTCGATAGCGGCGCGGACACCGACACCGACACGAGTGTGGACAGC
>BJHF01000258.1 GCA_014191855.1 Deltaproteobacteria bacterium | reverse complement strand
CGTCCCGCCGCGGTCCGGCGCGACCCGGCAGTATGCGTTGCGAACGCGGACTACTCCCGCGCGCGGCGCCCTACCGCCCGCCCCGCCACGAGCGCCGCCTCCTCCCCAGGGTAGGGCTGCTCCCCGACAAGGCCGCCATCGCAGCCTCCACACCACCCGATGTCACATTCGGGGAGGTGCACCGTGACCACCCCTTCGAGGAGCCGCCTGCGCAACCAGGCGGACCAGTCGGCGAGGGCGAAGCGCAGCGAGCCGGTCGACACCCGCTCGACCTCAAAGGACTCCTCATCTACGCTCAGGATCTCGACGCGGCTGAACAGCATCCTCGACTCGCCCCACTGAACGTCGATGGACAAACCTACGATGGGCCGGCCGGGGAGGCGCTGCCCGTGCGCGTCGAGCAGCGCACCCTCGCCCGACACGAGTTGGTGCTCGCGACCCGGAAGGTACTCCTCCCAAGGGCGGTCCGGTTCGGTGCGACCGCTCACCCGGCCCAGGCCCGCCGGCCGAGGTTGGCGCGCAACCGGCGGCGCCATCGGCGCCAGCTCGCCCTGCGCGCGGCCCTGCAAGACCTCCGTGGCCTGCCAGCGCCCATCGATCTCATCCAGAACCCAGGTGGCGCCGCGATTTCCCGGTGGGACGACGAGCCCCGACGGAGCGAGCAGCTCCGCCAACGCCTCCACCGTGGTGGCGCCGAGCACGAGCAGGAGGTCGTCGCCCGCGCCCACCTTCGGGTACCGCTCGCCGCGCTTTTCCTTAGCCATCCGCCGCCGCCACACCTCCACCGAGCGAGGAAAGTCGGCGGTATCCGTGGGGATCGCCTGCGCACTGAGCGCCGGGATCCACTTGTCGCGGCCGGCCATCGCGCGTCCAGCGGTGTCATGCGCGGCGGAGCGATGCTCGAGGATCACGAGCCCGGGGTTCACTCCGCGCGAGTTGAGCCACCGGCCCGCCTCGACAGCGGCGAGAGCGTCGGCGTCGGGCAGGGGCTCGAAATGGCCGGGCTCCGTGTGGTGGTGGTGAAGAAGGACGGCGATGCGCATGGTGACTCGAGGGTGAACGGCCCCTACGCGGGAACGAGGGGGATCTGTACCTGGAGCCGAAGAAAACTTTGTTCACGGCCCGCGGCCGACCGATCTGCCCGCAGTCCGCACCGCGAAACGCTGCGATCAACGCTCCGCAACGGGACCGGGCCTGGCGTTTCGCCCAACCGGGTCTCGTTTCCCAAGCCCTCCGGCGGCCGTAATCGTCGCGCGATCGCGGTTCAGGTTCCGCCGGCTCCGCGTAGTGCCCAACCCCTGTCCACTTCGTTGCCCATGCTCCGTAGCCCTCTCACAAATCCAACCCGAGGTTCGTTAGTCCCCCATGGCCACTCGCCCCCAACCGTCCGCCTTGGCTGCGCAACCCTTCCCCACCGACCTCGACTATCTCCAGGAGGAGCTGCGCTGGATCGAAGCCCGGTGTCGGCGTCTCGCAGCGGGCCGTCGCAGCCACGACCTCTCCCAGGAAACGCCGCGGCGCCGCGCGCTCCTCGATGAAGAAGGCGATCCCCGGGTGCTCGCCGCCCGCCACCGCGGCGCGCTCGCCGAGGAAACCCGCCTTCGGAAGGAGATCGACACCCGGCTCGCCGCCCCGGGCGCCGCCCCCACCGCCGTCGATCGTCTGTGCGCCCTCCACGAGCTCGACGCCTTCGAACGAACGACCATCCTCCTCGCCGTAGCGCCAGCCTTCTCCCGCAGCTTCGAACAACACTTCGGCGCGCTGAGCTCCGACCCCATGGGGCACAGTTCGCTGACTGTGGACATCCTATTCAGCTTCGCCGAGCTCTCCTTCGCCGAGCGTATCACCCGCCGCCCGAACTTCGGCAAGGCCGGCCGATTGTTCGCCAATGACCTGCTCATCTTCGAGCCATCGCGACGTGCATCCGCCCCGGAGGATTTGCTGATGGCGGATGTACGCCTCTCCACGCGCACGTTCGCGTACCTCGTGGGTCACAACGAGCTCTCGGGGGAATTGGTGGAGTTCTCGTCGATCGAGGTTCCGTTGGTGTCGCTCGATCAGGTGGTGCTCGGGGAAGACGACAAACGGCGCATTCTCTCGGTGATCGAGCGGCACGACGACTACCTGCGCTGCCGCAAGGAGTGGGGGTTCGACGACGTGATCCGCTACGGGAGAGGGGCGCTCATGCTGTTCTCCGGGCCGCCGGGCACGGGCAAGACGATGACGGCGCACGGCATCGCCCGGCACATGGGCAAGAAGGTGCTGAACGTGGATATTCCGACGTTCATCGACCACCGTGAGGCCGATCATTTCCTGCCGGCGCTGTTCCGCGAGGCGCGGATGCAAAATGCGCTCCTGTTCTTCGACGAGTGCGACTCGTTGTTCGCTTCGCGTCGCCACGGCAAAGCCCTGATGAACGTCCTGCTCACCGAGATCGAGCGCTTCGAGGGCATCGCGGTCTTGGCGACCAACTCCCCCGAGGCCCTGGACGCCGCCCTGGATCGCCGGATCCTGGTGAAGGTCCGGTTCCCCGAACCGGATCGTGAGTCGCGACTGGCCATCTGGCAGAAACACCTGCCAGCCACCGCGCCGCTCGCCGACGACGTGGACCCGGGCGCCTTGGCGAGCCAATTCGAGATGGCGGGCGGCTACATCAAGAATGCCGTGCTCACTGCGGTAGCCGATGCAGTGCATACCGGCGGCGAAACCCCCCAGATCACCCAGCGGCACCTCGAGTCTGCGGCGCAGGCCCAGGTGCGGCGGAGCACCGACGAGGGCGATGCCCTGGTTCACCCGCAGGTTC
>BJHF01000257.1 GCA_014191855.1 Deltaproteobacteria bacterium | reverse complement strand
CCTCCCCGCAGGCGGCGCAATCGGACACCCGGGGCGTTCGCATCGCGTACCAGCGCTGAACCGCCATGTCGCGGAGGCCGAAGCCCATCGGGGGCCACTGGGCGAATTGCCCTTCGCGCCGGTTGGCCCAGAGGAAGAAGCTTCCGACCAGATCGTCGTCCAGGGATTCCAGCGCACTGGCTCGTCCGCGCACGAGCTCCACGATGACCAAGCGGGCGCACATCTGGGCGATCGGGGCGATGTCGAGCGCGAGGCCGGGCTCGGCGCGAGCGGGGGCGTCTGCGTAGGCGACCGCGCCGGCTGAATGTACGCTCGCGACCTCCTCTTCGGCCACTACTTGCGCGAACAAGCACTCCCAGCATGGGCCGCCGGCCGAAACGCGCGCGACATCCCCGCCGCACGCGCGGGTGTAGGCGCGTCCGAATATCGCCGGACGCGCGCTTGCCAGGGCCAGACGGTTCACCACACGCCGGCTTGCGTTGGAATCCGTGGCCCCGACCAGAACGTGGCAGCCGCTCACCGCGCCGGCGAGGTCGTCGGGATCGGCCACCACGTCGAGATCGGCGGTTCGTACACGGATTCCCGGCACCCGCCGGCGCAGGGCATCGGCCACGGCCGCGGTTTTGCGGCGGCCCAGATCGGCTGTGTCACAGAGATGCCGACCCACGTTGGAAGCTTCGAGAGTGTCAAAATCAACGAGCACCAGCTCGCCCACGCCAGCGCGCGCCAACTGGTCGGCGATGAGGCTGCCGCCGCTTCCGAGGCCGATCACCGCGACGCTGGCGTCGGCGAGCAGCGTGGACTCCAGCACCCCGCCGTTCCGGGCGAGCGTGCTTTCGGTGGCGTCGATCAAGGGCACCTCGATCCATGTGTCGTCGCGACGCAGACGAGCCACTGCCGCGCCTTCGTCGATCCACAGGCGGGTGCAACCGGGAGGTGCGCTCCCAAGCCAACCTTCGCCGACGCCCGGTTCGGCGTGGACGACCTCTCCGCCGTCCACCTCACGCAGCGTCAGCGCGCCGGGCGAGTGGCCGTGCAGGACGACGACGCGCGGACTCATCAGCGTTTGTCCGCGAAGAAGCCAGACCGGGCCACGATCGTCGCGGGGAGCGCGTCGTTCACTGGCGGGGCTCCGCGGCGAACCACGTTGACGCGACCGGTGGCCGGGTCGAACACCAGCTCCTCCGGGCCATCGAGGGTGACGGTTTTCATGGCGTTCCGCACGCGTTCGGGCTCGGCGAACGGGGTGGGAACAGGGGCGAAGAACGGGGGCGTGTCATTCATGTGGACTCCAGTCGGTTTCGTTGCATGGTCAGGACGATGGGTGGGGTCGGGTTCGGACAGCGACCCCAACATTCAATTCAGGCGTGTCGCAGCCACGTGTCGAGGGGGCGACCGTCGAGCAGGTGGGCCTCGTACGCTTCGATCCACAGTCGCGCCTTCAGCAGCACGGTGTAGAGCGTGTTTCGGCTGTCCCAACGCTCGGGGTGACCGTGGCACACCTGCACCCAATCGCCCCGGGGCGTGAGGGTGTGCATCACGGCGCTCGTTCCGACGGCTGCGAGTTTCCGTCCCGCGCGATCGTACAGGACTGGCGCCGTGATGTAGGCTTGGGGGTGGGCGTCGGGAAACGTCGCCGGCACCTCGAGCCGCACCGAGTAGGCGCGACCGCTGTTCGCCGTGAGCGTGGCCATGACAAGCCGGCCGGCGGTGTCCAGCGAGCAAGTCGGGAAGGTACCGGCGAGGATCTTGCGCTCGGCGGCGAGGCGAAGGGGCGTCATGCGGAGAGCCTCGTAGGGGAGGGGGTGGCCGTTTGGGCGGGGCGACGTTTCCAACCGGCGCTCAGCAGGGCGGCGGGCTCGGCCGGCTCAAAGCGATTTTCGGCGCGCGGTGCGCACACGGGTTGGGTGAGCAGCTCCTCCACCACATTGGCCAGCGTTCGATCGACGCTCCACGTGGGCAGGTGCAGCACCCGGGGGTTCACCACCTCTGGGGGCACGTCGGGGAAGCCGGCGCCGAAGCGCAGCTCCGCGCAGCGGGCGTCGCTGGAGCGGGTGTTCGAGGCGGTGGCGCGCACGGCGAACTCGTCGCCGTCGAGGAAGATCGCGGCCTCGATCCCCGCGCGAGCGAGCCCAAAGAGCGCGTGCGCTTCGCTGACGATGCGGCGGACCATGTGCGGCTGTTTGTGCCAAGGCGAGGCCAGCTCCCGCGGCTCCCGCGGCAATACCCAGGCGGGCACGCGGCCGGGCTGCCGTTCGTCCTCAAACTTCAGGTGGCGGAACGGCCCTTGGCCATCGAGCGTGCGAACCGCGGCTCCGCTGCCGACGCCCGAAGCGGCGTCGAACTGGGTGAATCCAAGGGTGACGTGATCCTCGCCGGCGTCCGGGAAATTGCCGATGATCATGAGGAACCGTGGCCAGCCGGTCTCCTTCAGCGCCGCTCGTGCGGTGTGCTCATCGCCGCCGGACGGCTCGGCCAGCCCGATGTGGTGGTGGGAGTGCCACGAGCCCAGATGCTGGAGCCCGTGCGCCCACGCGACCTCCGAGGCCGAGCGAATAAAGGCTTCATCCTGGAAGAAGGAAGTGGACAAGTGGCGAGCCCGCTTCGCCGGTCCGGTCACGCGATACACGACCGACGCACCCGAATGTGTCGCCAAACCGAACAGCTCTCCGCCCGTCTCCCGCCGCGGGAACGCCGCCATGTGCGCCGCCATGCGGAGCAGCTCGGATTCGTAGATGTGGACGGTGGGGGGCATTTGTGCGAAGTGGACGCGGAGGAGAAGGTGGATCGGACGGCGGGGCGTTC
>BJHF01000256.1 GCA_014191855.1 Deltaproteobacteria bacterium | reverse complement strand
CATTGCCCAGCGGAACGTGGATGGATCGCCGGTGCCTGCGCCGGCGTCTGCTGTCGCCCAATGCACCCCCACGAGTCGGGCGTCGGCCGGGGCACCACCGCTGCTCTCGAGTTCGATCCGCAGAGTTGAATTGTAACCTGTGGAATCGGTGAACTCGAGCCCAAGCGCGATCGGGGCCTCGCGGTGGTTGCTCGACCAATCGCGAAACGAACCCTGCGAAACCATCGGGCCGGTGAGCCGCACAGTGGACGAGGAGCCGGCGGGCACCTCAACGAGCTGCTTTACCAGAAGAATCGACTGAAATAGCGTGCTCTTTCCACAGCTATTGCTACCGGTCAGGATCGTCAGGGGCGCCCATCGGACCTTGGTTTCGGCATCGAAGGACTTCACGCCGCGCAGCGTGATGGAGGAGAGCATGGCGTCTCGGCGAATGGTGTGCACTAACCGGTTGTGGCGTCGAAGCATAGGCCCCCATCAACGCCACGCCGGGGAATTCGGTCACGGGGGCTCCGGTACGCGACTCATCCGCTCCCGCGATCGCTCTCGACGCGACGACGACGGCCTGATACCTTCGTTGCGATGTGGGACTATTCGCCCGTCAGCACCCGCTCCATATGCTCGGCTGAGGCGGACGCCAACCACCGCGGTCGTCTCACGCTCCGCCCGCACCTTTTTCGGAGTATGAGTGGCTAGCACCTCGACTTGTGCGGAGCGGCTGCGAGCGGTCCTCGACCAGGTGCCGAGGGCTCGGGCGGAACTCCTCGCCATGTGCGAGGTGCCGGCGGAGGATTGGCCTCGTGCGGTTCAGGCGCTACTCGACAGCGGGCTCGCCAGGCGCAGCGGAACGAAGAAGTGGACCCGGTATACAGCAGCAGGTTCGTTCGACTCGGTTGCTTCCCCGCGCGCAGACCCGACATCGAGGCGGCATGATGCCGGTGTCGACGACGACGGTGCGTCACTTGAGCAGGAACTCGCGGCCATTGGTTTCGGTAATGGGAGTGTCTGTGTTGAAGCAGCCGGACATATACATCGCCTCGTTGGCGTGGTTCATGCTGCTCCCCCACGTCCCGTCCGCAGTCGACCCGTCGCGACGCCGATAGGGGATCAGCGAGATTGGCCACCGGGTGCCGCGCTCGTCCTCAACGCTCTGAGCAGCCGGCCCAGTTCGCGGGGTGAGCTGCTCGCCTGGGCGCCCCTGGCGGAGCACCTCTGGCAGGACGCGATTCGATTTCTCCTCGCAGGCAATCTGGCGCTGCGAACAGGATCTAAGCGCGGCACCCGATACCAGCGCCCCCCCCCGCAGCTGGGTGCAAGCCCCTCGCCGACCGCCTCCGGCGAGGGCGCTGGTGGTGAGGTGGCGGAGATTCGCCCCGCGACCGTGGAGGCGCAGAGGCCCGGGGCAGTCACGAACGGATCGACGCCCGCCCAAGGCACGGCCGTTCCCGCGTTGCTCGAAGAACTTCGAGCCAACGGTGCGACCACGATGTTCGACCAACGCGCGAAGGGCGGATGCCTCTGGGTGGTCGACGGGCCGGGGGCACGCGAGGCGGTGGCCAGGGTAGCGAGGGAGCGGGGCGTCCGATTTTACTTCAAGGCGCCGGGCCCCCGCTGTGCCGACTTTCGGCCGGCGTGGTGGACTCTGGGGAAGTAGGGATGGAGCAGCCCGCAATCGAGCGCCACAAAGCCGCCATTCATCGCACAACCCTGGGGCGTCCCCTCCGCCTCGCCCTCGAGGCGGGCCTGGTGCCCGCTGGAGCCGCGATCCTCGACTACGGCTGCGGGCACGGGGACGATGTCGGCTTCCTCAAAGCGCTAGGGTTCGTCGCGACGGGCTGGGACCCATACCACCGTCCGACCGGGGAACTCACCGAAGCCTGCGCCTGCTACCTCGGGTTCGTCCTAAACGTCATCGAACGCCCCGACGAGCGGATCGAAACGCTCCACAAGGCTTGGGCGCTGACTCGAGACATCTTGGTCGTCGGGGCGCTGGTGACCGTCGATGCGCGCGGGCTCGGAAGCGCGATGCCCTTCGGCGACGGCGTCGTGACCCGTATCGGCACGTTCCAGATGTACTTCGATCAGCGAGAGCTGGAGAACATCCTGGGGCAAACCTTGGAGGTCGAGCCGGTGGCGCTGGGGATGGGCGCGTTCGCCGTCTTCCGTGACCCCACGCGGGCGGCGCAGTATCTCGCCGCCCGCGTGGTACGCCGGGCGGCGCCGCTGTCACCCGCGGCCATCGAGGCGCTGCTCGCTGAACGACGCGAGCTGCTCCAGCCGCTCCTCCAGTTCTTCGTCGATCGCGGTCGATGGCCCGACGAAGAGGAAGCGGCCGCCTTCCGCGATGTGACGAGGAGCTTCGGCGGTCTTCGCCGCGTCACCGCGACGCTCGAGGCGTCAGGGGACTCTCTCGGGGTCGATTTCCCAGCGAGGCAAGCAGAGATCCGGGACGACCTGTCGGTAGTTCTTGCGATCGCCAGATACCGCTCACCGCGGGCGACGCCTCCGCTCGACCCCGCTCTCCGCCGAGAGGTGGTGCGTCACTTCGGTACACTCGGCGGGGCGTTGACGGTGGGCGACGAGCTCCTGCGCTCGCTGGGCCAAGAGGGCGTCCTACGGCGCGCGGCGGGCCGGGCGCGCGTAGGCAAGCGGATGCCGGATGCGCTCTACCTTCACCACTCCGCCGTCGGGCTGCTCCCGAAGGAGTTGCGCACGTACGAGGAGCTTGCCCGGGCTTTTGTCGGAGGCACGGAGGAGGCGAATATCGTCAAGCTGCACCTCGACCGCCCCTGCGTCAGCTACCTCTCGTACCCTGACTTCG
>BJHF01000255.1 GCA_014191855.1 Deltaproteobacteria bacterium | reverse complement strand
CACAACAAATTGGGTCTTGCGGTTGAGCCTGCATTACAGCTTGCAGCGCTAGCTGCGCTCGCGCCAGATTGTTTGGCGCGCACGCCGTCCCCAGGTACTTGCGTCCAGCCGGTCAGCCCCAGCATGGCGTCCTCCGTGAGGAAGCGGTCGCGGGTGAGCGCGGCGTTCTCCCCAGGCGAAGCGCGCGAACGCAAGGTAGGAGTCCACGGTGGCATGTTACGGCGACGGCTCGCCCCATACGACGAGGCTCTGCATTCCCCGCTGGTGGATCAGGCCGTGCCTGGTCCCCGAAGACGCGCGCTTTTAGGGCACAGCGTCGCTGCTACTTCGGAATGCGTCGATCGGGTCCGCCTCGTGGATTCCCTCGTTCAGGAGCGGCGCAGGCGGCGGGCGCCAAGCCTCAACCGCCGCCGGGATCGATCTCGAAGTCCCCATTCGCATGCACAGTGACCATCGCACCATCGGAGATTGCATCGAAGTCCGTGGGCGCCACCAACAGCACCGGACAGACCGTGCCATACAGCGTCCGGGCGAGGATCGAGCCCATCATCACTATCTGGTCCGCCTCAAGCATGATAATCGCCGCCGGTCCCAGGCCCAGGCGCAGCAGCTCCCCCAGGATGTTGCTTGACGTACTGGACCCCCTCCCGCTAGGCATCACCAGGACGCACCCGGTGACACAAGCGCCGGCGCGCGGATGGCGATGGTCCGCGATCACGCCCGACTCGAGCGCGACCCCCCCGGCGAATGACAATCGGGCGCCGAGCACCAATGCGCTGCCCGATGCCTCGCCAGCGACCAGCGAGCGGCCCTGCCGGGACGATGGCTGGCTCATCTAGGCCTCCTGCCATGCGTCATGCTCATAGGTCACTATGCCTGCCACCGCTGACTCCACGCACTCCGCGAGGCTCCCGAATGCGACCTTCACGCCGATCGTCTCTGGTCCGTAATGCGCCCACTTGGCGGAGTTAGTCATCACGGTCCCGATCCGGAACTTGAACAGGGGCGCGTGATAGAGGCAGGTGTCTGTCACCACGACGATGCCGGCGCGCTCCAGATCGGCGAGCCAACCACGCTCCGAGATCTCGGTGAGGACATGGCGGCCGGTCGAGATGAAGAAATCCACGTCAGGGTGGACCCGTCGCCCGCGGAGGAGCGAGCGCAGCAGCTCGAACTGTGCGGTCGAGAAGTGCGGAGTGCCGACACTCACGGCAGTCAGGGGACCGGCATCGTCGGTCACCAACTGGGCCCGCGTCGCCACGAGATCGGCCATCGTCACGTCGACCTCGCGCAACGGGGCGGAGCCTTGGAGCGCGGCATCCAGCGTCGGGGCCTCGGGCGTCACGCCGACCACGTGGAACAACGCGACCTCTCCCGAGGCGGCCGCGGCGGCGCCGATCGCCTTGAGCTGATCCTCCGTGGTCGTGGACGGGAGGCCCACGATCACGGGCACCAGGGACCCCACCGTGCCACCCACGAGGTAACCCAGCGTCTCGAACAGCACGTCCTCCTGCATCAGGCGCTCCTTCACGTCCACCAGCCTATAGACGCACTGTGCCCGTCGGTTCTCGCGGACGTGGAGCCCGGCGTAGGCAACCCTTCCTGTGATCGCCGCACAGATGTCGAACGAGTCGCCATAGCGACCCGTGCGTGCGCCAAGAACAGAGTTCGCGAAGCTGATGGCATTAGACTCCCCCCATGCGATCTGGGCTCCGAACGAGGGGCGCACCGGCAACTGATAAGGCGCGCACGTCCACGTCGCCTCGCAGCCCATCTCGGAATACAGGTGCGCCACGCGCCGGGCTCGCGGCGGGATCGAGGGATCTCCAACCCACCGCTCAGGCCGAAGGAGGTCCATCGATCCGGCGTTCAAGGTGGTCGGCACGGCGACACGGCCACCGCCGGCGACCAGAAGCTCCGCGAAGTCCAGACCAGCCTGCCCCGAGTATCCGCACCCGTCGATGTGTGCGGACTCGATATCGATCAGATGCGGGGCATCCACTGCCTCCGCCATGGCGACCACGACGCGCATGGCGATCTGCCGGGCGCCACCCAGCTCCCCGCTCAGCGCGAGGCGATCCGATCCATCCAGTTGAAGTATCATCGCCCCTCCATCGACTAGGTAATATGGCGCCGCATTACGGGCTTCTCGGACGGCCGTCCGTGTTGGCCGGCGCGCCACGATCCGACCGGCGGACCCCGACGAACACCTGGACCACCTCTGGGTCGCTCAGCAGCTCGGTGCCGCGTCCTTCGTGAGCAGTGCGCCCCAGGTCCAGGACGTAGGCATAGCTCGAAAGCTCCAGCGCCCGGCGCGCATTCTGCTCCACAATGAGGATCGACGTGCCCGCTGCATTGATGGCGGCGATCCGCCCGAAGATGTCCCCCACAACGATGGGCGCAAGGCCCGCCGACGGCTCGTCGAGTAGGAGCAGCACGGGGCGCGTCACGAGGGCCCGGGCCATCGCGAGCATCTGGCGTTGCCCGCCGGAGAGGGCCCCGGCACGCTCGGACTGGCGGTCCTTGAGCATGGGAAACAGCTCGAACACGTGGTCGAAGGTATCGGCACGGACTTTGCCCATGGGGGCATGGCCGACCTCGAGGTTCTCCCGGATAGATAGGTCCTCAAACACATTTCGACGCTGTGGCAGGTAGTTAAGCCCCAGCTGGGTGATTCGGTAGGGAGCGAGTCCCACCAGTGACACCTCGCGGGCTCCCTCCCGGAAGGTGATGTCGCCGCTCCGGGCCTTCACGAGGCCGTAGATGGTCTTGGGCAGGGTCGACTTGCCGCAGCCGTTGGGACCGATGATGGCGATGATCGCACCC
>BJHF01000254.1 GCA_014191855.1 Deltaproteobacteria bacterium | reverse complement strand
CGCCGCGAGCTTCTCGTCGAGGATCTTCACCGCGTTGAGACTCAGGAGCCCGGTGTGCCTCGCGAGGTATACGACGGCGAACGTGCCGGAGCCAAGCTGCTTGATGACTTCGTAGCGGTGTTCGAGGAGGGTGCCGGGTTCCATTCGTTTGACTCGTCAGGTCATTGTCGCAGAGGCGACGTCGCGTGGCAAGGTGGCGGCCTCCGGGCGCCCCAGCGGACCCTCCGCAACGACGACCACCAGCAGCGCGATCTCACGCAGGTCGGCTCGGGATCGGTCGGGGCCGGTGGGACAGAGGACCAGGGCCTCCGCGGTGGTGTAGCCGATGGCCACCTCGTGGAGCGCCCGGGCGCGCTGTTGCACCGTTTCGAATGACACGGTCGATTCGCCCGGGAGCCAGTACCGAGCCGCGGGTCGCAGATAGATCTCGTTGCCTTCGGGATCGAGCAGGTCACGGAACACGGTTCCTCGGCGAGGGTCTGCCGCCAACTGAACCAGGTAGTTGCTGACGAACTCCGCGCTGATGATGGCGACGGGGGTGCCGAACGCCTGCGCCAGTTCCAGGTTTCTCGGATCGAGCAGCTCGATCACCGCGCTCCTCTGCAGCGACGGCCGTTTCGCGTGAAGGGCCGTCAACGTCATGAGCACGGCCGAGTCGTGATCGATCGGATCGCCCTGCTCGGCGACGATGACGACGGTCTCGCAGTCGATCGCCCCCTCCACGGCCCGGGCGACAAGTTGCGTCTCGGACGCTCCGATAGCGGAGCCGGCCGCACTCATGATCCTTTCGACGACGAGGCTGCCGCGCTTGTCGGCCGCCAACTCCAACTCCGTGAACACCGTGCTGTTGGAAGGGAGGAACTCTGGCAACAGCTCGAGGACCTGCTGCGCCTTGACTCCGCAGCCGATCAGCAGCACCTTTCGCGCAGCGGTCGGCGTGATGCCTGGGCTGAAGGCGGGAAGCGCCTCCGTCGGCCGGCGCGCCCAACCGAGGCTCGCCCGCGAGCTGGAGAGCGCCACGATGCTGTCGGCCCCTGTGAGCAAATGCCGATCGGCAACGCTGCCCGGTGCGGGGTTGAGAAAAAGCAGCCCCTCGGTGTTCATGTAGCCGATCGGATAGGCCAGCTCGTATTCCAGCCAAACCTCGCCAAAGGGGCGACCGAGCTGACCGGGTTCGGGCGGAACAATGTAGATTTCGACGTCGCTGCCCCCGTCACCGGGCTCGCTGGCGCTGTAGCTGAAGATCTCCCGAAATACATCGGCCATGCGAGGCTCGCCGACCACCTGCGCAATACAACGAGCCAGAACATCCCCAGTGTCTACCACCTGAATCGACACCCGATCCGCCGCGGCGCGCTCGGGGATGCCCCGCCGCAGAAGATCGGCGCTCTGCTCCGACTGCACTGCGGCCACTACCGGGAGCGGCACCAGCCGCTTCGCCGCTGAGAAGGCGGGGCTCCGGCTCGCTTGATAACAGGCGAGCAGGGCCCGAAGCACCTGGGCATCGGCCGCTTCTCCGCGGCTCCCAGCATCGGGACCGATGACGATCACCTGGCGGGCGTGGGCCAGGTTGGTGTCGATCAGGTTTTTCACGGAGTGCATTGCGCCCTGCACCAGCGTGAGTCGGCCCGCGGGAACGCCAGATAGACTGTCCTCGATCTCAACCCACATCTCGTGAACCGTGCGGTCTGCGAGGATGACAATGTCGGCTTGGCGGCCTTCCTGCTCGCTGTTCACGAGCTGCTCGATGATCGCGGTGATGGTGTGGTTCCAACCGAGGATAATGGTGTGGCCGGTGAGCCGCACGGCGGTGCGCGTCTCCTTCTTGAGCTCAACGCCGGTGAAGAGCGCTGCGAGCGTGCCGGTGAGCAGGCTCACGAACACAAGGGAGAACGCAACGGCGCTAATGCAAACCCAGAAGCCGCCGGTGCTGAGCTCCGCGCCGGCTTCGTCTTGCGTGGTGAACGCCGTGAAGATCGTGTGGACGGCGGAGCTGTAGGTGACCGTGCTCCCCGGGTTCCTGTGTTCAAAGAAGCAGAGTAGGCACGCGTGGAGATGGGCCACCCACGGCACCGCGACCAGGATGAGAGCGAGGCGCTCCAGCGACGGCACGCTCGGCACGAGCTGACGGACTCGCTCCAACAGCACGACGGCCTTGGACAGTCGAAAGAAGCGGAGCAGCCGCGCAAGGCGGAGCAACCTCAACAACCGGAGGCTGAGCAACGGTTGGAAGGTCGCCGCGAAGAGTCCCCAGGGGATGGTGGAGAGCAGGTCGATGAGGAACCAGCCGGAGGTGAGGTACCCCTTGGCAACCGTCATCGGTTCGATCAGCAGCTCCTTGGCGCCGCGCGAACGCCGTTGGTTCGCCTCCGGTCCGAGGGTGGGTGCGACGATCCCGGCGATCGCTCGCCATCCCCACAGCCCGGCGAAGCTCCGGTGGCGGGCGGTCTTGGCGTTCAGCACCATGTCGGCCCCGAAGATCAGGGCAAAGGCACCATCGACGAACAACGGCACCGCCGCTCCCGACCAGCCCACGAGCCAGTCGTAGGGGATCTCGAAGGTGGCCACGAGGATCACGGCGAGCACGAACGCGTCCCACCACATCCGCTCGCGCGGGTGAATTACCCCAGGGGACCAATCGGCGGTCATTTGCCGCTGAACGGTTGGAATTCGGCGAGGTCTTGCCAGAATGCGTCGACCTCCTCGTCAGTCCCAAGGGTTACGGCTCGGTAGCCACCTCCATCCAGATCGTCCCTCGCCCACCGCGAAATGAATGTGTCCATCGCATCCCCGTTGTTGCCGCGGCTCCACTCGGTTTCGCGGCGGTGACCGA
>BJHF01000253.1 GCA_014191855.1 Deltaproteobacteria bacterium | reverse complement strand
CCGCGCTTGCCTCCCAAGCCTGCAGGTCCACGGAGCTCGCAAATCGAAAGACAAGCGAGAACCTCGAAGGCCCCTGATCCACCACGAACCCGCCCTGATGCCCGGGAGCGCGGGACGCGATCGCGATCGCGCGCCCGACCCACGCGCGGGCTTCGGCCTCCCGACCCGAGCGGATCGTCCGGCTGACGGCGACGGTCACCGCAGCGTCGGTGCTCATGGTGCGCTCACCAGGTCGAGCGTGCAGGAGAGCGGACGTGGCCCAGCTGCTCCAGCATCCCGAAGTTGTCGAGCACCGCGTAGTGCTCGACGGTTTTGTCGTTCGCAATCCGACAGTAGCGCATCTCCTTCCACGTGGTGCGCCGGCCCGTAGCGGGCCACCCAAAAAGGTCCCCGGTTTGGGTGCCGGTGATCTCCAAGCGCACGGCCAGCCACTCCCCGTCGACGATCACCTGCTCTACGGTGTACTGGCTGTCCGGGAGCGCAGCGCGCACCGCGTCCAGCACCGCGCGGACCTGCTCGCGTCCCCGCAAGTGCCCGCCGGCGTCGTGCACGTCTTCGTCGATCATCGCGTAGAAGGAGTCCATGTCGCCGCTGTTCCAGTGGGCGTAGAGGCGATGGGGGTAGGAGCGCAGGGATTCTGTGGACATGGGAACTCCTTGGAAAGGATGGGGGATGCCTCTACTACCCCGGCCAGTCCGCTAACGCCGCTCGTTCCGCGCCTAACACCGGAATTCTGCCGCGAGGACGCCGCAGGCGGGCTCGTCGGCAGCAATTCTCTGTTCGGCTCGCTGACGATCGCGACGGGCCCCAGGGCAACGACGACCCGCATGAACCGCGCGGCCAGACCCGCCGGCCGCTTGACGCCAGCCCGGTGACGGCCGTCGTCGGCCGGTGTCGGCCGTCCGCCACCTTCGGCGGGCCGTCCTACGAGCAAACGCCGACTTCCGGCAGGCATGGCGCTTGCCTGTGCGCGCGGCCATGCCGGTCACGGTGGAGCTGCGGGGTGCCGGGGACCGGCAGTTGCGCGAGATCGTACGCGAAGGGTTCCCCCAGCTGGTTCGGGAGCTGGCCCGCCACGGTCGCGCGCTCCCCCGCCATGTGGAGCGGGAGTTCAAGGCCTACCTTGGGTGCGGCGATGCAGCGCTGGGCTTCGCATGGCTCGAGTGCGGGTCGTGCAAGCACCACCGGCTGGTGCTGTTCTCGTGCAAGACGCGGGGGTTCTGCCCGTCGTGCGGGGGCCGCCGGATGGCGGAGGGGGCGGCGAACCTGGTGGACAAGGTGATTCCGCGGGTGGCCACGCGGCAGTGGGTGTTGACGGTGCCCTGGAAGCGTCGGTGGCTCCTGGCCCGCAGGCCCGACCTTGCGGACGGGGTGCTCCGAGCGGCGCTCCGCGCGGTGGAGCGGTGGTACCGGGGCGCGACGGGCAGGCCTGGTGGACGCTGCGGCTCGGTCACGGCAATCCAGCGCTTCGGGTCCGCCGTCAACTTGAACCTCCACTTCCACGTGGTGCACATCGACGGCGTGTTCGACCGAGGCGCAGATGGCGCGCTGCGCTTCTTCCGGGCGGCGCCCACCACCGAAGACATCGAGGGGCTGGTGGTGGAGATCGCGCTCGGGTGCGAGCGGTGGCTCGCGCGGCAGGGCGTCGCCGGAGACGTCGAGGACGCCGAGCCGGACGACGACGCGCAAGGCGTGCTGCAGCTCGCCTCGCTGGGTGGGACCGTCGCGCTGGGGGAGCGGGCGGGGCGAAAGGTTCGGCGGGTGGTGATGCTCGGTGGGAAGGAGTTTGCACTGGCCCCGCGGTGCGCGACGTTCGAGGGCTACAACGTGCACGCCAACGTGGCGCTTCCGGCGCACGACCGGAAGGGCTTGGAGCGGCTGTGCCGGTACGTGCTCCGCCCTCCTCTGGCGGTAGACCGGATCGAGCGACGGCCCGACGGGCGCGCGCGGGTGGGCATGAAGCGGGTCTGGAGCGACGGCACCGGGGCCATCGAGTTGTCGCCGCTGGAGCTGGCCGAGAAGCTCGCCGCCATCGTGCCTCCCCCGAGGGCGAACCAGGTGCTGTACCACGGCGTCCTGGCGGGCAACGCAGCGTGGAGAAAGGAGGTGGTGCCGAAGGCAGCGAGCTCGGCGGAGGCGGCACGCGAGGCCCGCCTCTCGCTGCGGCTGGTCAAGAAGGACGGAAAACGCCGCGCCGGCGGGCCGGCTCCCGGAGACGGGTCCATCTGCTGGGCCGAGCTGTTGAAGCGCGTCTTCGCCGTAGACGGCTGGGCGTGCCCGTCGTGCGGCGAACGCATGCACCTGCGCGCCGTGGTGGACGGCGCCGGCGCCCCCACCCGCATTCTCACCGGCCTCCTCCGAGCCAGGGGTCCACCCGTTGCGCCGCCCGAGGGCGAGGGCCGGGCGGTCTACGCGGGAGCGTAGACGGGGCCGGCAAGAGGAGGTGCGCCCGAGGAGGGGCAAGCAGCGCATTCCGGTACGCACGCGGCCGAAAAACGCGGCGAAAGAAGCTTCCGGCGAGGGGGCCGGAGGGTGTAGCCTCCACGGGTGTGCCTCGCTCCAGCGCGTTCATGTCGCCTATCCTCCGAGTCCGACGTGTACGCCCTCGTGTACGGCCGGGTCGTGGCTCGGCTCCGGGAGCGCCGCGGACTCACGCAGCTGGACCTCGCCGAGATCCTCGGCGTGCGCCAGTCCGCCATCTCCCGCATCGAGGGTGGCCAGGGCCTCCCTGACGTGTACCTCGGGCGCCAGCTCGCCTCGGCGCTCGGCACCACCCTGGGGGAGCTCGATGCCCTGGTGGCCTCGGCCTACGAGCGGACGCAGCAGGCGGCGGCCG
>BJHF01000252.1 GCA_014191855.1 Deltaproteobacteria bacterium | reverse complement strand
TGTCAAGGACCGCCTCATCAGACCGCCTCCGGACCGGCCAAACTGATCCGGTGATCGGGGTGCACGCGGTGGCGTCGATCGCACGCCGAGCGGCCCCCAATCGAGCCATCGCGGTCCGGCGATCGGGACGCACGCCACCAAGCCTGCCGGGGCGGCCAAACTGATCGCGGCGACCCGATCTGATGACACTCACGCGGTGGCCTCGACGGCCGGCTTGCGGCGCGAGCTGCGGTACGACTCACCCTCGATCTCCACTACGTGTGCGTGGTGCAGCAGCCGGTCCATGGCTGCGCTCGCGAGGAGCGGGTCGTTGA
The DNA here is from genome assembly GCA_014191855.1 of Deltaproteobacteria bacterium. Classification (GTDB taxonomy): domain Bacteria; phylum Myxococcota_A; class UBA796; order UBA796; family SXON01; genus SXON01. The sequence continues at coordinate 2,529 of BJHF01000252.1, read as the reverse complement.
ACAGGGGCGGCCACTCCGGCAGCGCCCGGTTGGAGCTCACGATCATCGCGCCCCGCTCGTACCGGTGACGGATGACCTCGTACAGGTCGGCAGGCTCGTCGCCCCGGAGTGGCATCAGGCCGAGGTCATCGAGGATCAGCAGGTCGGGGCTGGTGTACTTGAGGAGCCGGCGATCGAAGCTGCCGTCGCCACGTGCAGCGCGGAGCTGGGCGAACAGCGCGGTGGCGCTGGTGTAGAACACGGTGTGACCGCGGCGGACGGCCCGGTGCCCCAGCGCCTGGGCGAGGTGGCTTTTTCCGACGCCCGTCGCGCCTACCAACAGCACCACTTCGTGTTTGGCCACGAACTGACACGTGGCAAGGTCGATGACCTTTGCGCGGGGAACACCAGGATTGAAGTGGAAGTCGAAGTCCTCCAGGGTCTTGTCGTGCTCGAAATTGGCGCGGCCGAGGCGCAGCTCGAGCTGCTTCCCGTCGCGGCGCTCGGCCTCGTCGTGAAGCAGGCGGAACAGGAATTCCTCCTGCCCGAGGTTCTCCTCGACGGCCTGGCGGACGCGGAGGGGCAGAGTGTGAAGGACGCCGGAGAGGCGGAGCTTCTTGAGAACGGAGAGGAGATCGTCAGTTGACGTCATGGGACACCTTGAGGAATGAAGCCAGGAGTTGGCTGATTGGACGAGCGAATCTCGGAGGCGCCGGAGGCGTCGACGGGGGTGGAGGGAAGAGCGGCGGCGGCAGGGGCTCGAAGTCGAGCGCCTTCTTCAGGATGTCCTTGATGCCGCGGTAGTCGCGAATCTCGAAGTGGCGGGCGCGTTTGCAGGCGTTGTTCGCCCGCTCACGTGGGTACGTTTCGACCAACGTGACCACCGCCTGCACCGTCCGCAGCGGGCTGAGCGCGTCGGCGCGGTCGTACGTCTCGACCACCCAGGACAGGACCTCGTCGCCAACGACTCGTGCACGGCCTTCCCAAAAGCTTCTGCTGCGGTTGCGTAGATCGGCACGGCCCGCTGGAAGGTGGGCGTCGATCGTGCTCCAGGCGCCCTTCCCGCGGCGCGAATGCATCGCGACGCGGCTGTCGTCGATGTAGATGTCCACCGCGTCGGCCGTGGCCCGAATCCAGGCTTCCTTGCCGACGTTGGGCCACGGTACCGAGTAGAAGCGCTTGTCGAAGGCCACGTGTGTGTCGCGGTGCACCTTGGCCTTGCGCCACGTGGTCGAAACCCAGCCCAGCGACGGCAGGGGGAGTAGGGCCGCGCGTTCTTCCGCCTCGAACACCTCGATCGGGCGAAGCCCCGTCGTGCCGTGGATCCGTCGGCCCGCCGTCTCCGTCACCCACGTCGCGAGCGCCGCGTTCACCACAGTCACATCCTCGCCGTCGTCGCGCGGGTCGAAGAAGTTGCCGCTGGCGTACTTCACGCCCGACTCGACCTTCCCCTTCTTCTCGGGATCCACCGGCGGAGCCGGGTCGACTTTGAAGCCGTAGAACCGAGCCAGTTCGATGTAGCTGCGGTGCAGACCGGGGTCCTCGCCGAAGCCAAACGCGCAGCGCACGACGGCCGCCTTCAAGTTGTCGGGCACGATCGTCGCCGGCACCCCGCCGAAGAACATGAAGGCCATCACGTGGAGCCTGAGCCATGTCTCGGAACGCTGGTCGAACACCACGCGGGCGAACTGGTGGCGGCTGAAGCCGAGAACCATGACGAACACCCAGGCCTTCCGCAGCGTGTTCGTCTCCGGATCGAACAGGAGCCCGACGTAGCCGAAGTCCACCTGGGCGACGTCGCCGGCGTCCGTCACCACCGGAATCACCACGTCGCGGGCCTTGATGCCCTCCACCGCACGGAGTCGCCTCACGAGCCGCTTCACGGCGTAGTAGCTGCCGTTGAAGTCGGGGCGTTCGCGGTGGAGGTGGTCGTGGATCGCCCGGGCCTCGCAGCCCTTGGCCACCAGCCGCTTCACCTCGGTGATCCAGTCCTCCAGGGTGGAGAGTTGCTGGCGCGGCGTCACGCGCGGCAGCGTCGCCTTCAGTGCCTCCAACGCTGGGAGATCGTCAGGTGCCCCTGCGAGTAGGCCCGCCTTGGTGAAGGCGAGTCGATACTCGCGCTCGGTGTTGGGGCTGATGCCGAGCAGGCGCGCCACTTCGCGCGCACCTGTGCCCAGCCGGTGCAGGCGCACCAGTTCTTGTAGTTGATGCATGTCCTTCCTGTTTCTGCTCACGATGCTCCGTCCGGGGTTGGACGAGCATCATCCGTCAACGCGGCGCGATCACCTTGGCCGCCCCGGGGGCGATCAGTTTGGCCGCCCCGGGTGCGATCACTTTGGCCGCCCCGGTACGATCAGTTTGGCCGCCCCCAGCGCGATCAGTTTGGCCGCCCCGGGTGCGATCACATAGGCCGGTCTGCAACACACGATCGCGAAGAGCACGATGAACGTTCCGGCCACGCTCGCGATGGCGTGCAGCACCGCGCGACGGGCTTCTTCGGTGGGAAACGCCGGTTGTCGGCCCTTGGTCGCCCAGGTGATGTGGTAGGTT
>BJHF01000251.1:1211-2874 GCA_014191855.1 Deltaproteobacteria bacterium | reverse complement strand
TGGCGCGACCTGCAACGACCGCCGGTGGCACCAAAGCGGGGGCCGAGGCGCGCGCCGAAGCACACCCGCCCCCATGAGCGCGAGCGGGGGTCGGGGCGGAGCCCGGTCGGGGCGCGGCCGATGATCCTCCCGGCGAGCTGCCTGGTGGGGGGCGCGGATCCGCGCGGGGCATCGGGAGGTGCCGGACGAGCGGGGCGCTTGAGCGCCGACCCGAGGGGGACGTTGACGGTGGGCGCGATGGACGACGATGGCGTTGAGGGGTCGGTCGGTGCTGCGATCTGGACGGATGGGGAAGTGGTGTATGCCACGGCGGCGGAGCCGACGGAGATCGCGATGCGGGAGAAGGACGCCACGATCGCCAGGCTTCAGGAGCGCGCGGAGTGGGCCGAGCGGGCCTTGGCGCGCCTGCGGGGGACCACCATTTCCATTCACGAGGCGGAGCTCGGCGCGGCCGGGATGGGGCTCACCGGCCTCGTCGGCGGCGTCGCGATCGGCGAAAGCCTGGCGCGGCACCCGCAAGTGGTGGAGAGCATGGCCGCCGGCGGGAAGCGGTTGTTGGTGGCCCTCGTCGAGGAGATGGTGAAGGCGGAGAGCGGGCGGGGGCGGCGGTGAGCCGGCGAGATGGTGAGAGGCCCGGGGCGCCGACCGGGAGGAGCGGCCCGCCCGCCCTCCCTTCGCCCAAACCGCCGGTTGTTCCGAATCCGCCGCCATGGCTGCGGTGGAAGCGACCGGCGGCTCCCGTGCGCCCGGATCCGCCGCCGAGGCCGCCGGCCAAGGAGTGGGTGCCGCCGCGGAAGACGATCTATTGGGAGGATTGAGGGACGCCGTCGTTCACGGGGCTCGCTGGGGCGGGCTGATCGACGTGACCGTGCTGGGTTTGTTATCGCCAGACTCCCGACGGTGCGGACGTTCATCACCCCGCGGACTACGCTGCCCGCCCGCCCGGCTCCGATGTCTCCCCTCCCTCCTTCCTTTCAGCCCATCAACGAGTGCCATGGCTGCGGCGCATGGAGCGCCGGCTCCACATGTGGCCGTTGTGCTTGGGTTTTGGAGGGAACGCGGGCGACCACACAGCCACTCGTACGGGTGCTCGTGGACGCGCTCGTCGATACCGATGCCTCACTCCTCGTCGTTCGTGCCTGGTGTGCTCGCCTCCCTTGGCTGGAGGGCGAGCGACTGGGCGCGGATGCGATTGGTCCCGAAGGCCGTTGCCCGTGCCCGACCGATGCAGAGGCCTGGGCGTTTCTCCGACAGGAGATCGACGAGTCCGTACGGGAGCATGTACGGCGGGACCTGGCCCGTCTCGAGGTCGCAGGGTTGGCGGCTGCGATCCCGCTCGTCGTGAAGGTGCGGCTTCACAACCACTGCGTCGGGCTCGACCTCACCGCCTTGGACGACGCGGGTACGCGCGTCGTGCCGTTCGACGCCACCTCATCGGCGAACGCACTATCGCTGGTGGAATGCGAGGTGGAATGGAACCTTGGCGCGCCCGACCTTCGTTTGAGGTCCGGCGTTGAACCTCCCCGAGTTGGCGTTCGCTTTCCGTCTGCGGTCACCGTCGAGCGGGTGTCCTTCCGCGACCCCTCCGGCCGGGTTCGCGGCGAGATTGCGGTGCACAACGACGCGCGCCCCGACACCGAGGTATCCCTCCCCCTGCCCACCC
>BJHF01000251.1:0-1201 GCA_014191855.1 Deltaproteobacteria bacterium | reverse complement strand
GCTTCGCGGCCGTCCCCTGAGCGTCACCGCCAGCTTGAAAGTGGAGGCCGTGGACGCGCTACCCCCACCCGAGTCGCGGGTCGATCTGTACCTACATCCGGGCGCGGCGAGCTTCCGCCTCGCCCTGGTTCCGGCGAAGGGCGCCTCGCTGGCCACGGAGCGGTGGACCTGGAGCCCCGCAGGCGAGCTGCAGCGTTCCCTTGATCTTCCTCCCTTCGACAAGGCGGGTTGTAGGGTTGAATCAGAGATCCTCGGCGACTGGGTCGCGGCGATCACCCCCCGGCTGGCTGCCTGGGTGCAGCGCACGCACGGCGTGTGGCTCGATCGGCTGGTTGTCGCCACGCCAAGCTCCGCGGCGGTGACGAGCGATGCGGCGGCACACCCAGCCGTGCTCGCGGCCACAGCATCGGCGGTGCTCACGGGAATCACGCTCGTGCCTGAATATATCGCGTTGTCTGTACACTATCGGGAGCCGCTCCGCACGATCTCCGGGATGCTGGTGGAGCACCGCAAAGCTCACGCGGTCGTGGCCAAGGCGCGTGACGCCAAGATCGCGTGGTGGGACGAACAGAAGCGGAAACAACAGGCTCCGCTCCTCGGGGCGTTTCTCTCCGACCCGGGGCCCCGCCCCGAGCCACCCCCGGAGTTCATCCCGCTGGACTTCGTACCGCCCGAGTTTGCGTCGGCGTTGGAAGCCTTCGCCCCCGCCGAACACCTGCTACTGGTTGACGCAGGCGCCTCCGGGGTGGACATCGCCACCGTCCGCGGAGCCGAATCCTCGTCGTTTCGGTCGTCGTGGCACGACGAGTCCCTGGTCACGAGCTTGCGTCGGGCCCTGCTCGACCTTGGGGAGGGGTCGTTCATCACAGTGTTGAGCGGTGGCGGTTGGTCGGTACCCGAACGACGCGCCATGATCGAGCAAGCGATGGCTGGGGCTAGGATTCCCGACGAATGCGGTCGGATAGACGCCGCCGCGCTGAGCGCCATGGCCATTTCGCTGCGCGCATCCGGCCGAAGCATCCCCGCGCTGGACCGCGTGCTGTACGTTCACGAGAAGGGTGCCGAGGGCGACTCCGGCCGGTTCGACGTGGTGGATGGACTGCGCCAATGACCGAAGAATCCACGACCCCGCGCTCACTCGCGGCGCTGCACATGCACCTCGGCCTCACGACCGAAGGCATCGCGCTGGACATTGCACCGG
>BJHF01000250.1 GCA_014191855.1 Deltaproteobacteria bacterium | reverse complement strand
GTGGTCGCCATCGACCGTCCACTCGCGAGGACATACCGCTGCCGTCCCCGCCTTGAGCATCGCGGCTTGCTTCTCTCGTGCCGCCTCGATCTGGCGTTTATATTCCTCCGACGAACCAAAATCGTACAACGGGGTGTACAGCCCGAACGACTGCAGCTCTGCCTTCGCGTCGTAGAGCGTCACCTCGCGGGTGACACGGTCGAGGTCGGCTAGCGCAACGGTGTACTTCTGCTCGAAGCTCGCCCGTCGGCCAGCGATCTCAGCGGCCGCCTGGGCGCGCTCCCGTTCGATCTCCGCTCGCAGGGCGGCGCGGGAGGATTCCATGGCGGTCGTGAGCGTGGCCGTTTCGACTTGAAGCCGGTCGCGTTCGGTCGCCAGTCGATCTCGCTCGGCATCCAGATCAACGACGGGGCCGAATCGGTTGCGGAGGCGGATGACTTCTGCTCGCGCGCGCCACCAGAGCACCGCCATGAGGGCGGCGCCGATCAGCGCCAAGAAGAAAGACACGATCACGACCACAACGGCAAACTCAGAGGTCATTCGGTGGCTCCCTCGACGGCGAAGGCGAGGCTACCACGAAGTTGCCCGTGGAACGGTCGATGTGGTCGACATCCGCGCCCACCGTTTCCCGGCGTACCTTGCTGTCCGCGCCGCTTTGGGCCGTACGTGCCCGCGGTGGCCGCCGCGGCGCGCCGCGCGTGGCGCACGTCGCCGTCTGCCCCGCGGTGTCCGGCCTCACGCCCGGCCGCACCGAAATCCGCCCGCAACGATGTGACTGCGAGGCCACCATAGATGCGGAATCGAGGGGAGGATGGGAGGATCGCCGGAGGCGCCGGCAGACCCTACCCCACCCCAGAAAACAGCCTATGAAGGCTAAGTTGTCGCCGATAGGGTAGGATGGGGAGGATCTCTCTGAACTTAGCGTACAGGGGTTTGTGGATGGGTCGTAGCTTGACCGGGAAGAGGAGGATCATGCATGCACATTCGCACGCCTATGCGGGCGCGTAGCGTGACACCCCTACCATCCTACCCGATGCATGAGACCGAAGCTGCAAGGCGGATAACTGCCGGGGAGGGTGCGCTGCCCAGGCTACCCAGCGCATCCTACCCGTGTCCGTCGAGATCGGGCTCGTGCCGCCGAACCACGAAACCCGGGGGACCAACGCCAACAGAAAATCCTCTGCGAACCATCGGAATGACAACTAATGTCCACGGACGCCGTTGGTGCGGTCGCCCACGGGGCGCTCCGCCTGAGTCGAACGCGGCACGTTCGGGGCGACCTCCCGCCGCCACACCGTGTTGCCCTGAGCACCCCCGAGGGCGGAGGTGTTGGTCGGCCGCCAACGGGGAGGGCGTCACCTTCTGCGTCTCAAGCGCCAGGATCTAAGCTACCGGGTAGCGAGCATTCGGTGGCGTGATGGCCGCCGGGTTGAACAGCGTGGCGGTGACGGTCGGCACGGCGCTCTTGGGCGCAGCACCGCCACTACTCGGGTGGGCAGCGTAATCGACAGAGCCGCAGCGCGAGCGGTCAGGTAAGGGAGTTCGCCGTAGCACCTTCGACCGCAGTTTCGCATGCCGTCCCTCGCAAACCTACTCTCCACCCTGCCCGCCGATGCCCGCCTCCGAGGCCGGGCGTTCGAGCGCCTCTGCGCGTGGTACCTCACCCACGACCCGGTTTACGCCGCGCAGGTCACGCGGGTCTGGCTCTGGGACGAGTGGCCGGGCCGGTGGGGGCCCGACGCCGGCATCGACCTAATCGCCGAGACCCACGACGGCGAACTCTGGGCCGTCCAGGCGAAGTGCTACGCCCCGACCACCCGAGTCACCAAGGCCGACATCGACAGCTTCCTCAGCGAGTCGAACCGCAAGGAGATCGCCTTCCGACTCCTCATTGCCACGACGGACGGCATCGCGCCAAACGCGCGCCATGTCACCCGCGGCCAGGAGAAGCCCGCCTCGTTGCTCCTTCTGAGCGACCTCCTCGCGAGCACCGTGCAATGGCCCCAAGCTCTGGACGGCCCCGACCCGGCACAGCGGGCCGCGCTCACGCCCCGACCTCACCAAACGGAGGCGCTTCGCGCGATTGCGACGGTGCCCTTGGGCGGCCGGGGGCGCGTCATCATGGCCTGCGGCACCGGGAAGACGCTCGTGCAACTTTGGGCGCACGAGCACCTCCGGAGCCACCGCACGTTGGTCCTGGTTCCTTCGCTCTTCCTCGTTGCGCAGGTGATGCGCGAGTGGACGGCGAATCGCTCCCGAGCTTTCGAGTTCCTGGCCGTGTGCTCCGACGAGAGCGTGGTTGGGAACGACGACGACAGCTTCGTCGCCGATGTGAGCGAGATCGGGGTGCCGGTCACCACCGACCCGGAGCAAATCCGGCGCTTCCTCGCAGGCGAAGGGGACCGTGTCGTCTTCTCCACCTACCAGTCCTCGGGGCGCGTGGCCGACGCCGTCGCGGGCACCGCAACACGCTTCGACCTCGCGCTCGCCGACGAGGCCCACCAACTGGCAGGCACCGCCTCGCGCGACTTCGCGGCGGTTCTCGACGACGACCGGATCCCCGCGGGCCGTCGGCTCTTCTTCACGGCGACCCCTCGCTATTTCACGGGGCGCCAGACTCGCGAGGGCGGGGACACCGACCTCGACGTGGCCTCCATGGACGACGAGGCGCGCTTCGGCACCGAGGTGCACCGGCTGTCTTTTGGCGAGGCGATTCGCCGGGAGTTGTTGTCGGACTACCGCGTGGTCGTGGTGATCGTGATCCGAAAAAGTGGACACATTCACCAAGAACTGTGAGTCCACGTCATGCAGCCGAAAGCCCCCGAGAAGAAGACCCCCCGTCCGCCGCGTCAATTCACCCCCGAGTTCCGAGCGGGGG
>BJHF01000249.1 GCA_014191855.1 Deltaproteobacteria bacterium | reverse complement strand
TTTTGAGTCTCCCCCCTGCACCCCCCTCCTGGTGATCCGCCTACCGTCCTCCAACCGAACCACCATCGTGATAGTGATCTGAACGAGAGCATCATCATCAACCGTCCACGAGATCGGATCAGCTTCATGTCCTGGTTCACGGTGATGCGGCACCCGTCGATCAAGAGCCCGTCGGCCAGCGCGTCGAACCAGGCGGCGCGCTTGGCGATGTGCGTGTCGCGCTCACCCTTCCAGTTCGGGGACGGAGGCAGTCCGGCGGCGGTGCCGGTTCCGATCTTAACGTCGAGGTCCTCGGAGAACCGCTCGATGAGGCGGTAGCCCTTCGACAGGCAGGTGCCACCTTTGAACCAGACTTCCAGCCCCGCCGCGTGAAGCGCCCAGAGGACATGGGTGATCCAGTAGTCCTTCTCGATCTGACCGGGGTTGATCCCGGCGCTCTCGCCGACATCGGACACGATCCGCCCGAAGTCGGGATCGTCGTGGGCGAACCTCACGACGCCTTTCCAGACGCGCGGATCGCCGCGAGGATGCGCTCACGTTCGGCCGGGTGGGCGTATTCCTCCGCCATCTCCCCCAGGCGGCGCGCATCGAACCTCCCGTCGCGCAGTGCGCGCACCAGAAGCCCGTCCAGGCCGCTGGTGTCCTCGCCCATGTGCCGCTCGTTGTGCAGAAGGTCCACAATGAACCACTCGATCGGCGTAGGGGTCGGAAAGCGGACGCGGCGGAACCAGTATCGACCACCGCCGAGGCGAACGTGGCCGGTGAGCTTGTGGTTGTAGACCAGCGAGACCGCGAACATCTGCGTGGTGCCCAGCCCGAGCGCGTTCCAAAAGTAGGGCCCCGTGATCAGGAACGGCTCGCCGTCGAAGTACGCACGGAGAAGCTCGTCCGTCCTCGGCCCCACAAGCCCGAAGTTGCTCGGCACAGGGACGTAGTAGAGCCCGTGGCAGGGCTGCCTCAGGACGCCTTGCTCGACCAGCCGCTTCGCCCACCGTGACGGGTTCGCGGTGAACGCGAGCAACTCGCGGGTGCGGTAGACGCGACCGGGGGTCATGGCGGGAGGTGCGGTCATGGGATCAGTGTGGAAAACATACACCCGCCACCGCCGGGCGTCGAGGGGGGGAACGCCAGAGGCTGGGATCGCGAACGATGGATCGATGCCACAACTCCCGAAGGTCGCCCGGATCCACGCCGCGACCTAGTTGCCGTTGAACGAGCAGGACCTCGCGAGCTAACACTCAGCGAGATAGATGCTGGCCCGACGATCGAGGCGTGGTTGTACACAGCGTTCCACCAAAAGTTCCCGGACATTGGGGTCACCGAGACCCGGACGATTATCGAGATCAACGACGGCCGGCGGGGGGACACATTCCTCTTCCTCGAGCTGTACTGCGACGAGGTCGGCTGCGACTGCCGTCGCGTCTTCGTCCAGGTGGACTCGGTCAGGGAGCTGGAGGCTCGCCGCCCCGCGACGTTGGCCACGCTCGTGTACGGGTGGGGGGGCGAACAGTTCTAACGGGACTGGGCGGGCCACCCCCTCGACGAGGCGGACCTCCTGGACTTGGAGGGGCCGGCTTTCCCGAGGCTCACGCTCCAGTCCGCGCGGTCGGAGGAGATGTTGGCACGCCTCAGGAACCTGCTGAAGGACCGAGAGTATGTCGAGCGGATCAAGCGGCACTACGCCATGTTTCGTGCCGACATCGATTCGGGCGCTCCTGAGGCCGATGAGGTGGGGAACCGGGAGCAGCGCCGGGCGGCGAAGCGGCGCCGGAAGTGACCGTCGACACGGCGACGGGCCGGCGCGGAGTCCCACCCCACCTGGTTTGTCAAGCACCGCTCCGAAAAGAATATGGTAGAAGCTATCGCCCTTCGCCCCCCAAAACCTCAACCACCAGCCCGCTGTGGTCACTCAAACGGGCACCCCCTTCGGCTCGGCCTTCCCAAGCCGCCACTACGCGCGTTTCCCACGACGAGGGCACCAGCACGTGGTCGATCGCCGGATGCCGAAGCGCGCCCACCGGGACACGGTCCGCCGTCGTGGCGCACTGGAGCCCCAGGCGCGTAGCCCCCTCCAGCAGCACCTCCCGACAGCGCTTCGTCCCGTAGTAGTGCGGGCCGCCGAGGCTCATGTTGAGGTCGCCGGCGACGACGAGCGGAACCCCAGGGTGCGCGTTCTGCAGGCGACGCCACTCCGCGAGTTGCAACGGCAGAACCCGGTCCATCTCCGACCAGCCCCTTGCCGGCGCCTCCGGATCGGGCCCTGGATCCGCGCCCCAGGGAAGCACTGTGCCATACACGAGAACGGCGCCCGAAGGCGTGGTAACGACGGCGGCAACCGTCCGCAGAGGATCGTCAACTGCGACGCCGACCATCGGCCACCGGCTCCATATGGCGGCCCAGCGCCCCCCCTCCCGTCCGGTCGGGCGCTGGACGGTCGTTACCGAGGCATGGCTCGGGAGGAGTGAAAGGTCGTCGTGAGTCTCCGTGAGCACCCAGATATCGGCCTTTTCTGCCAGGATTTTCTCCTGACGCGCCGCGTTCTTCGCGGCACCTTCGGCGTACTCAACGTTCCAGGTGGCGATGCGGAGTGTCACGCGGAGCCCAACCTGACGATCGCGGGTGAATCCGCCTCCCATTGTTTCATCCGGGCGCTCCAGCTTCGCGAGGCTTGCGGGGAGGAGCACGGCGATGTCCTGACCGGGCGGCATGAGGCCCCATGTAGCATGCGCTCGCGGCCACCAACGGGCTCCGAGTCGGGTCAGGGCGTCGTGCGGTTCCCTGTCCCTTCGTCAGGCGCATCCCGCCGCACGACGCGGCGCGCGGCCGTGGGTCTGCTCGACTCCACAGGTTAGACCTCCCGCTGGGAGCGCGCCGTGCTGGATTTCGCCG
>BJHF01000248.1 GCA_014191855.1 Deltaproteobacteria bacterium | reverse complement strand
CCTCCCCCCTCAGCGTTGTGAAGCCCCGAGGCCTCATCATGACCGCACACCCCGACCACCAACCCGCCCACGACCCAATCCGCGCGCACGCAGCAGACGCGCTCGCCGTCGCGCTGCAGCGTCCCCTCCTATCCGCGCGCGTCCCCGCCGTGCACGCGCTGAGCGACGCGGAAGCCACGGACAAGCTGATCGTGGGCGTGGTGGGCATCACGAGCAGCGGGAAGACCGCCTTGCTCAACGCATTGATGGGACGTTGCCTGCTGCCCGAGCAGGCCCGTCCCACCACCAACGTGCTGGTACGGTGCCAGGCGGGCCCCGCCGAGGAAGTGCGCGTGCGCTTTGAGGACGGCCGTGTGGAAACGCTCCGCGGACCTGAGCTCACGCCCAAACGCATTGAGGCCTATTGCGCCGAGGATCGGAACCCGGCGAACCACCTCGGGGTGGCCTGCCTCGAATGGGAGTCTCCGCTCTCGCTCCTCCCCAAGGGCCTCGTTCTCGTGGATACGCCCGGCCTCGACGCGTTCGGGCATGACGCGCACGAAACGCTCACCCTCCGCCAGTTCCTGCCCATGGCCGACATCGTGGTATACGTCACCTCCATCCGCAACCCGTTCAAGGCAGCCGACCTCACCCTCGTCGGCGCGCTGATGGAGAACGACCAGCGCGCGCTGTTTGTGCTGTCGCAATGTGATGTGGAGACCGACGAAGTGCAGGGCGGACTCGTTCGCCGCACACGCGAGGAGAAGGTGGCGCGGCACCTGACCCGACTGCAAAACGATGTGCGCCGACACACGACCCTGCGCACGTTCGGTACGCTCGCCGTCAGCGCAAAACTGGGCCAGCAAGGCTTCGCGAACCCTACTGGTGCCGTTTGGCAGGCGAGCAACCTCGACGCGCTGGTTTCCCGGCTCGACGCGCTGGCGACCGAGCTCGAGTCCGTCGCGATCACCGCCCGTGTACGTCGGCTGAACGCCGTTCTCGGTCTCTGTATCGACGATTTGGCGGACTTCCTGGCCACGCCTCCCGGCGCGGAGGCGGTGGCGTCCGACCGACTCCTCGCCCTCCGCGAACTCTCCGCGCGGCGCGGCGCTCGCGACGCCGTCCTCGCCGGCATTCGCGAAGACGTGAAGAAGGCGCGCCAGGCCGCAGACGTGTCGCGGCTCACCGGCAAGTCCGGCAACGCGAAGGACGCCGCAGCCGTTGGCAACCGGCGCCGAGACTCGATGGGGCGTAAGTTGAACCGTGCGGTCGCGGGGATGGACGGCTGGGGCCAGGCGATGGCGGCTTGGATGCACAGCCTCGGCGTGGCGTCCCGCCGCCGCGGCGCGAGCCGCGCTTTGCTCGCCGATGCCCCTCCGACAGTGGAAGGATTCCAAAAGTCCGAGCGGCGCAAGGTGCAGGTGCGCGGCTGGTTCGATTCGTGGGCGTTCTGGCCGCGAAGCGCGATGCGCACGATCAAGTCCTTCGACAGCGCCGGCTACGCCCGCCAGCTCTCGACGTGGATCCTGGCGCGGGCCGAGCAACTTCACGCTCACGCCGATTGGTGGCAGACGTTCACCGATCAAGCGACGATGGCGCCGGCGATAGAGGCCCTTGAAGCTGAAGAACAGGCCTTCGTACATCGACAAGGTGCGTCGATGGCCGACGCCGCCGAGCGCGCATCGTGTGCCGTCGCCCTCGGCGCCCTGCGCCAGCTTCGGGGCAGCGTGGAGGCGCTACTCGAGTGCACAGCGGAAGCGGCGGACGACGCCGAGCGGCCAGGATTGCCTATCTCAGCGCCTGCGGACACAGGTCCCGCGGCGGGGCCCGAACGGCATGCGATCGAAGACATTCGCCGCTTTCTGGGGCGACTTGGCGGCGCGGGAGGCGCGGTGCTATTGGTCGGCGCAAATCGACACGGCGCCGCCCGCTTCTGCGGCGTCCGCGCGGGTGACTTTGGCGTCGCCGATGCCATCCTGGCTCTGCCGGAGGATGCTTGGATCGGCGTGCGCGCCGGGACGGTCGAAGTCCTCGACGGTCCTCCGGAGGATCCGGTGGGCGTTGTTCTCGCACCCGTGGGTGCGGGAGAAAACAGCGGCGATTGGGGACGTGTTCTCGCCCGGTTCCGCTCCGTCGGGGTGGTGGTCGATGCCGCACGGCCCGGCTCCGCAGCTTCCGACGTGGCCCGAGCGCCGTGGGTTCCGCACCTCCCGGCCAAGCGCACGTTCTACCTCTCCGCCGACGGCGCCTTCTTTGAGCGCCGGCTCGACCGCCTCCTCGGGGAGACCATTCCGTGCCTCGCGGCGAGCCCGGCTGGCGATCTCCCGTGGCTCATCCTCGAGGATTGGGACACCCGCTACACCGACTTCGTCCAAGTCTGTCGGCCAGCGCTGCGCCGGGGCGCAACCGCACGCGAGATTGTTCGCCGATGGCGGGAGTTGGGCCTCTCGTTCGCGTCCCCGTTCACCGCACCTGCGCTTCACGAAGCCATCGACCGGCTTCTGTCCGAAGCGCACTGAGCCCAACGTCCCCCCCACAGCCCGGATGCACCCGATGACCTTCGCCGACCTCTCCCAGCAGCGCGCTGCGCTCGTTGCCGCACTGTCCTCCCCCGATGTCGTGGCCGCTACCGACGCATTGCTACCACGCGCTTCCGTCGAGGGCCTCCAGGCGTGCCTCGCGCGGCTCGGTGTCCTCCGGTTCATCGCCGCGATTCTTGGCTCGCAAGGGGTCGGCAAGTCGCTGCTCTCGCGCGGCCTCCTGGGCCGCGAGGTGTTCCCCGTTGACGAGACAGAAACGACCAACGTGATGTGCTTCGCTGAGCGCCTCGGCGAAGGTGGGGAGCACTGTGAGGTCCGCTTCCTCGGCGGCCGCTCCGAGCGGATCGAGCTCAACGCGGAGGCCATCCGC
>BJHF01000247.1 GCA_014191855.1 Deltaproteobacteria bacterium | reverse complement strand
ACCTCTCCTGGCTTACGAGTGGCGCGGGGGTCACGCTCCCGCAGTCCATCGGGGGCTCCCTGGACCTCTCCGGCCTGACGAGCGCCGCGGGGGTCACGCTCCCGCAGTCCATCGGGGGCTCCCTGGACCTCTCCGGCCTGACGAGCGCCGAGGGGCTCACGCTCCCGCAGGACCGCATCGGCTCCCTGGACCTCTCCGGCCTCACCAGCGCTGAAGGGCTCACGCTCCCGGCGGGGTGCGTCAATGGCTCCCTGGACCTCTCCGGCTTGACGAGCGCCGAGGGACTCACGCTCCCGCAGTCCGTCGAAAACACCCTAAACCTCTCTAGCCTGACGAGCGTCGCGGGACTCACGCTCCCGCAGTCCGTCGGAGAGCTGAACCTCTCTGGCCTGACGAGCGCTGAGGGGCTCACGCTTCCGCAATCCGAGGGGCGCGTCCTGAACCTCTCCGGCCTGACGAGTGCTGAGGGGCTCACGCTTCCGCAGTCCGTCGGATGGCTGAACCTCTCTGGCCTGACGAGCGCCAAGGGGCTCACTCTCCCGCAGTCCGTCGGAGAGCTGAACCTCTCCGGCCTGACGAGCGCCGATGGGCTCACGTTCCCGCAGGACCTCTCGGGCTCCCTGGACCTCTCCGGCCTCACCAGCGCTGAGGGACTCACGCTCCCGGCGGGGTGCGTCAATGGCGACCTGGACCTCTCCGGCTTGACGAGCGTTGATGGACTCACGTTGCCAAAGTACGTCGGGGGTGACTTCATTGGGCCTACGGCGCGTTGAGGGCGGCCGAAAGAAGTAGTCCTCGGGCTACGCGGACGGCTGGACGGGGTCTCCTGCTACGGCCCTCGGCCCGAACTGCCCCTCGAACGCCAGCATCTTCTCGGTGCCCCAGCCCTTCGGGTCCAGCCAGAAAGTTCGATAACCATTCGGCCATCCCGACCAACGTTTTGAGGGCCCGTAGCGATCGTCAGATCCTACGGGTCATCCTAGTTTTTGCGGGTGTCGGTGGTTCGAATCCGATCCGCCCTACACCACCGGGATGCGCGCCGAGCATCTCGACCTCCTATACATTTTCGAACGAATCACGGCGTTATTTGAGGATTTGCTGACGTCGTACGCGCACCCCCGTTCGGCGCTTCGCGATCAAGGAAGCCAGTAACCGCGGAGCGCCACAGGGCGGCGTTCGCTGAGTAGAGTCCGACGTGGCCCGCGTTGGGGAAGACCACGATTTCGGCGGGGCCAGCCAGCGACGCCCGGATCGATTCGACCTCGACGAGGTGTACGCGGGGATCATCATCTCCGTTGAGGAGCAAGGTCGGCGTGCGGACGTTCACCGCGAAGTCCACGGGATTCACCGCGAACCCGTTGAATCCCAGCTCGACACCTCCCCAGAAGACGAGCAACGCGGCACCGGGTTGAGGAGGGAGGCCCATCGCCTCGAAGCGGTGGCCGACCGTCGTCGTGAGGCGATCGTAGGGGTTCTCGAGCACCAACGCATCCGCGCGGGCCCCCAGCACGCCGACCGCTCGCAGCACGGCGGCGCTCCCCATCGACTTGCCGAAAAGGGCGAGCGGGCCGTCGTACTTGTGCGCCTTGGCGAGCTCCATCACGATGTCCGCCTCCACCCCGCTCGCGGCTGAAAGGCCCACGTCAGCCGGGAGACGACCCAGAGTCGGCCTGGGCACCACGACACCAGTGAGTGCGACGAGGAGGCGATCGCCGGGGGAGAGGGCTTCCGGGTTCGCGGTCTTGGCACCACCAACTGCAAAGTGTGTGAACCGCCAGGCGTGCGCCGCGACGATGGCGTTTCCGCCGACAACGACCGCGGTCAGCACAAGCATGGCCAGACCGCGCCGGCGGCTCACGGCAGGCCGCCAGTCCGAAGGGTCGCTCCGAACCGGGTGAGCCCGCACCGCTCCAGTGCCCCGACAATGTCGAGCGCGGTATGCGGCGGATGTTTCAGGTCAGCGGCCTGCGACGCGATGACCTCCAGCACCGCGGTCGGGTTCCGGGCGAGCAGTTCGAGCGCGAAGAGGTCCGGGTGCATCGCAACGAGTCCGTGGCGGGCGACCTCCGCGCCGGGAAAGTCGTGCAGGTTGAATGTCACGATGATGCTTGCGCCCGCCTTGATCGCCGCCGCGACGACGTGTCGGTCGTCGGGGTCTGGGAGCGTGACGGCAGGCTCCAGCTCGTCGAACCCTGAAACGAGGCATTCGAGCACCGCGGCGCACATGCGCTGGCGCGTGCGGTTGAGCCGCTGCCCATCAAGGTCCGGACGGTTGATGGCGATGTTTCGGAACACCTCGTCCAGGATGCGGTCGCTCCATCTGGCGTGCACCAGATCCTCAATCGCGACGCGGATGAGGAAGTCGCGTAGCGCGCTCGGGTAGAGCACGTTCGCGTCGTAGACCGCGACGGGCGTCACTTGTAGTCGAAGCCCAGCTCTTGCGCCTCGGCCGTGAGCTCCGCTGCGATCGCCCGGCGCTCCGCGCGGTTCGCCTGCTTGAAGGCAAGTAGATCGACGAGCGGGATGCGACGATGTGTGCCCACCAGCCTGCAGGCGAGCTTGCCCTCGTCCACGAGCCGGATGACGAACGGACGGCTGACACCGAGGATCTCCGCGGCCTGCTGAGCCGTCACCTCCGCCGCCACCGGCACCACCGTGACCGCGTCGCCGTTGGCCATGTGGACCAGGATCCGGAGAAGGAGAGTGCGGGCCTCGGGCGGGAGCTCGACAGCACTGGACTCGGGGGCGCCCACCGCACGGACAACAGCTCTCTCGGTGCCCTGGTGATCCAGAGCGCGCAGAGCCTGATCGGCACCGCGAGCATCGGCGGCGGAGGGGACGTGGAGATCGATGTCGGTCATCGGGGTACCTCCGCAAGAATATACGCACCATCC
>BJHF01000246.1 GCA_014191855.1 Deltaproteobacteria bacterium | reverse complement strand
GCTACGGCTGCTCGTGCAACGCGTGGCGGATTACGGACTCCCCTCCAGATGGCCGCGGCGCCTATGCCGCGATGGATCTGGCACTTTCAGATGCGGGCCTTCGTCCGGCGGACGTGGACTATGTGAGCGCCCACGGCACGTCGACGCAGCAGAACGATGCCTCCGAGAGCGTTGCCCTTGAGCGATTGTTGGGCTCGGTTCCGGTTTCCTCCACCAAGGGGATGATGGGGCACCTCGTGGCTGCATGCGGCGCCGTGGAGGCCATCCTGTGTGTGCTCGCCCTGCGCGATCAGGTGATGCCGGGCAGCCGGAACCTCGACGAGCCGGATCCGGGGTGCAGGGTGAACCTCGTGCGCGAGGCCACGGAGGCGCGGCTCACTCACACGCTCACCAACGCCTTCGGGTTCGGCGGAAGCAACGCCTCGATCATCTTCGGTCGGCCCGAACTGGATCTTCCGTGATCGTCGGAGTGGGCGCGGTGCTGCCATCGGGGCTGCGCCTGCACTCGCCCCTGCTCCACCTCCCGAGCGCCCTTGCCGGCGTCGTGGACGGGCCCGATCTCGGCCCGTGGCTCAAACGCAAGAAGGACCTTCGTTTGCTGGCGCGGGCGGCCGTGCTTGCACTTCCGGCCGCCGGAGCCGCGCTGGGGGGGCTCGCGCTTGACATGGAGGAGCTCGGGCTGTTCGTGGCGATCGGTCGCGAGCCGCCGGACGAAGGCGAGGCGGAGGCCAGCCTGGCCGCGATGGAGACCGCGGGCGCGCTGGACCGCGCGAAGCTCGGGGGGGAAGGGCGGGCGTTGTACCCCCCGCTCTTGCCGCTGCGCACCCTGCCCAACCTCGTGTTGGCGCACGTTGCCATCCAGTACGGCATCCGCGGGGAGAACGCGTGCCTCGCGGGCGGGGAGGCCGCGGGCGCGTCCGTCTGGGACGCGGCCAACGCGGCCCTGGCGGCTGGCCGTTGCTCGGCGGCGCTGGTCGGTGCCGCGTATTCGGCCGTGGATCTCGCGAGCGCGCGGGACCGGTTGCGCCTCGGGCTCGCCGGGCCGCCGGGGGAGGCTGCCGTGTTCGTGGTGCTGACCGCGCCGACCGAGCGCCCGGGTGTGGATGTGAGGGCGTGGATGGAGCAAGTGGGAGACGTGGGTCCGGTGCTCGCGCTGCTCGGCGCGGTGGGCTTCGCGGGCAAGGTGAGCGGGTGAGAACTTTGCGCTGGCGTGCTACGGTGCGCCCCCATGGCTAGCCGCGAGAACGCCCGCAAGTTTCACTTCCTGCGTGAGATCGCGTCGGGCGGTTTCGGTAGTGTTTACCTCGCGAAAGTGATGCACGCAGACGGGTTCTCGCGCCTGGTCGCCATCAAGCTGCTGCACCGTCGGTGGTCCGAGAACAAGGAGATCGCGCAGCGGATGCGCGATGAGGCGCGGCTTTTGGGATGGCTTCGGCACCGCAACATCGTGGACGTGATCGACCTCACGAGCATCGATGGGCGCGCGGCCGTCATCATGGAGTACCTGGAGGCGGTGGACCTCAAAACGGTGGTCCAAACCCTGAGTGAGAAGGGCGAGCGCATCCCCCCTTACGCCGCGCTGGAGATGGTCGCCTTTGTGGCTTCCGCGCTGGATGCGGCCTACAACCGGCCACCCTACGAAGGGGAAAAGCCGCTGCGGGTGATTCACCGCGACATCAAGCCCAGCAACATCATGGTGGATGAGTCCGGCACGGTGAAGGTGCTCGACTTCGGCGTGGCGCGCGGAGAGTTCGAGAACCGCGAGAGCCACACGTCGGAGCTGCAATTCGGCTCGGTGGAGTACATGCCGCCGGAGCGGCTGTTCTTCGAGCCGGAGACCGATCGTGCGGACGTGTACTCGCTCGGCGCGTCGTTGTTCGAGTGCCTCAGCGGCGAGCGGCTTGGGAAGGCCAAGGGGCGCGCCGAGAAACACGCGTCGTTCGTGGAGGATCGGCTGTCGTTTCTGGCGGCGAGCTGCCCCTTGCCCAACCCGCACGGCGGGGAGATGGCGCGGCTGGTGCGGGAGATGTGCTCGTACAACTCCGATAACCGCCCGAAAGCCGAAGAGGTGGTGACCCGCGCCCGACAGCTCGCCCGACAGATGCCGGGGCCGGGGCTGGGGGAGTGGGCCGAGGTGGTGGTGAAGCCGTTGGTCACCGAGGCGCGGATGGCGCCGCGCGAACCGAATCCGCTGACAGACGCGGTGATGCCGGAAGACAGCACCGTGTTCGGCCAGGTGGAGGCGGAGGCGATGATCGTGGCGGCGAAGGAGCTGCGGGCTGAAGATCCGATGCCGGTCGGCGACATCCCGCGCGAGGATGCCCGCTGGGAGATGCTCCGAAAGGCGGCGATGGCCGAGATGGAAACGCTGCCGGACCTTCCGGCCGGGGCCGACGAAGAGTTCGGGGAGGAGCTGACGCGCATCGGCACGACGCTGCGGCCGGCGGTGCTCGCCGCCGCCATCGCGCCGGCGGTCCAGGCGGCCCCGCCCGCCGCCTCAAAGCCAGTGCCAACCCCAGCAAAGCCGCCTTCGGCCCCCTTGGCCGCGGGGGTAATCTCGGCGCCGATGCCGCGCGCGGCGGCGCGCGCCGCAGCCGCGCCGCCGCAAACGGCGCCCGTGGCCGCTCCCCCGGCGGAGCCCGCTCCCGCTCCCGCGCCCGCTTCCCCCGCACGGGAGCCGTCCCCGGCGCCCGCAGCGGAAACGCCGCCGCCCGCGGCGCCCGCTCCGGCGTCCTCGACTCCGGCACCGACCCCAACGCCGACGCTCACGCCGGCCCCCGCGCCAGTGCCGGCCTCCGCGCCCGCGCCCGCGCCCGCGCCCGCGCCCGCGCCCGCGCCGGCCCCTGCGCCCGCGGCCACCCCGGCCTCGCCCCCAGCGCCGAACCCGTGGCCCGCCCTCCCCCCGCGGGGCGCTGCCGCCTCCGGGG
>BJHF01000245.1 GCA_014191855.1 Deltaproteobacteria bacterium | reverse complement strand
CTTGGGCGCTCCCCTCCGAGCGGGTGCGCTCGCTCACGACGATTGGCACCCTGCCCTGGCGCACCGCCGCCGCCGTTCGGAGCGGTCGCGTCGGGCGGCTCCTCCCGCTCCTCCCCTCCCCGCTCTATCGTAGGTTGTACCAGGATCGCGTGCGCGTTTCGCTCGAGGACGACGGCGCCGATGCCGACATCCTCGCCCAGGTGCGCACCCCGCCACGCGATGTCCTCGCCGCGCGGCTCCGCGCCATCGGCGCGTGGCAGCTCCCCGCCGCCCCGGCCGCGCGCGCCACCTGGATGTGGGGCGCCACCGACCCCTGGGTTACCTGGGATCAAACGGGCGTTCAGGCCGCGGGGCACGATGGGGTGATCGTCCCCGGCGGCCATCGCCCGCACCTGAGCCACCCAAGCGAGGTGGCGCGCTGGCTCCGGGGCCGCGGGGTCGGCTGATCAGGGGTCCCAGCGCTCGATGAACGCCCAACGCTCGTCGGTCCAGTCGCGCACGTACTGCACCTCCTCGTCGTACTCCGTCCAGTTGTTTCGCCAGCTCCAACCGCCGTAGGAGCGGTATTCGCCCTCCCACTTGGACCAGTCCCGTCGCGCCGAAGCGTCGATACGATCGATGTAGGCATCGATCAGCGCCTGCATCTCAGCCGGTGCGAGCTCGCTCGCCCGCGCGTCTGCGAACCGCTCTCGCATCACGGGACCATACGTAGGCGACGCGAGCAGGCGTTCGAAGAGGTTGTTTGCGTCGGTGAAGTCGTAATCGTAGGTGGCGGGCTCGCGGTCGGTCTGCCAGGTTTGCCCCAACGAGTGATTGAAGTCCCACGGCGCGAAGTGGAACATCGGGTTGTTCGGATCGTTGTAGAAGTAGGCGTTCTTCCCGCCCGAATCGTCCGCCTCCGTGTACAGCACCAGCGCCCACCAGTCGTAGATCTCCTCCACGGTGATGCGCGCCGCGATGTCCGACTCGAAGTCGGCCCCCGACCCGGTGGCGACGAACTCCACGAGGTCGTCGAGATCGCTGAAGTCCTCCGGAGGCAAGCCCTCCTTCTTCTCATAACCCTGGTGCCAGGAGGACTTGTTGCCGCCGTACGTGGAGTAGAAGTTGGCGGCGTGATCGACCGACTTGTAGAGGTTGCCATCCTCCCAGTGGCCGTAGTCCTCGTACCACTCGCCGTCGATATGGTCACCCAGTAGGTACAAGCCCCAGTATTCGCCGTTGAGGTACACGACGACGAACATCGTCTCGATCCGGTGCGTCCCGTCGAGCAGGTTCCAGATGTCGAAGCACATCTTCTGGCGGATGTAGGCGTTGTCGTCGAACAGCGTGGTCAACACGATGTTGTGGCGCTTCGGGAAGCCCTCGTCTTCGTCGCGGAATTCGTCCTGAGGCGTGAAGTCGATGTTGTAGGAATTCTTGGGGTAGTAGCTGGACGCTGCCCCTCGGATCTGCGCTTCGATGGTGTGCGCTTCGCCGCGGTAGGTGAACGTGCCCTCGTACTTGCTCCACTGGTCGATGTTGTCGGGAACGTCGAGGTGGACGACGGGGAGGCCGAACTCGTACGTGTAGGTGAGCGGATCGACGGGCGTGTTCCCGCGCTCATCCCACGCGTCCGCCACCCAGATTGTGCCCGCGCCATCCTCGCGTTTGTCACCGGCCACGGCTTGTACTTCAACGACCCACTCCCCCGCGGAAGCGAGATCGGTCGTCCAGGTGAGCCGGCCGGTCGCCTCGTCGAATTCCGCCGCCGCCGGCCCGCTCTTGAGCACCCAGGAGTCCGCGCCTTCACTGCCGGTGCAGGCGAATTGCATTGTTGCTTGCTCGCCTTCGACGATGGCAACCTCGTTTGCGGAAGGAGAGCAGCCGAAGCCCTCGCCGGGGATGTCCGACGTGTCGCCGGGCAGTCCGACCTCGGCGCTATCGGCCGAATCCGCGCCCTCAGCCGTATCGCCGCCGATCGCGACGGTACTCGGGTTGCACGCCAGGAGCAGGTACACCATCGCCACAGGGTAGCGTGGCGCGCCGCTCACCGCCCGCAGGCCGCCTCGACGTCGGCGATCGTCTTGGGGCACGTGGCGGTCAGGTTGTCCGGACCGGCGTCCGTCACATGAATGTCGTCCTCGATTCGGATGCCGATGCCGCGGAATTCCGCGGGTGCTTTCTCATCATCCGGCGGAACGTAGATGCCGGGCTCCACTGTGAGCACCATCCCCGCTTCGAGCGCCCGACTGTCGAACCCGTGCCAGTACAGGCCGGAATCGTGCACGTCCAACCCCAGCCAGTGGCCGGTGCCGTGCATGTAGTAGCGCTTGAACGCCTCACGATGGATGTTGTCGTCGACCTCGCCTTGAAGCAGGCCAAGCTCGATCATCCCCTCGGTGAGCCGCCTCACCGCCACGTCGTGCATGTCCTTGAAGGGGCGACCGACCCGAGCGGCGTCGATCGCGTCGAGCTGGGCCGCGAGCACGACCTCATAGAGAGCGCGTTGGGGGCCAGAGAAGCGCCCGTTCACCGGGAAGGTGCGCGTGATGTCAGCCGTGTAGTACTTGTACTCGCAGCCGGCGTCCACGAGGCAGAGCTCTCCCGCGCGGAGCACCTCGCGGTTGGTGACATAGTGCAGGATACAGGCGTTCTTCCCGCCGCCCACGATGGTGGTATACCCCGGGGCGTTGCCGCCGCTGGCGCGGAAATACCCGTCTACGGCCGCCTCCACCTCGTACTCAAACGCGCCCGGCTTGCCGACTGCCATGGCGCGGGCGTGCGCCGCACCGGAGATCCGGCCGGCCTCCCGCAACAGCTCGATCTCGGCCGGCTCTTTCCGGATGCGCAGCTCGCCCACCAGGCGCCCCGGCTCCACGAAGCGCCACGGGATCTCCCCGCCGTTGCGCCCGGCGGGCTTCGCCATCCCCCGGATCGCGCCGAAGACCGCGCGATCCAGCGTGGGATCATCTCCCGCCCGGTAGTGGAGGGTGCCGTACCCCAGCAGGAGCGCTCCGAGCCGGTTGCTGAGCTCGTG
>BJHF01000244.1 GCA_014191855.1 Deltaproteobacteria bacterium | reverse complement strand
GGCGCGGCGCGGCGGGAAACTTGCGGTCAGTGAGCTGCGTCCCCTGTTTCTTCCCGTCCTCGACGCGGTGGCGACCGCCCACGCGGCGGGCGTGGTTCACCGCGACCTGAAGCCGGACAACGTCATCGTGGGCACGCGCGCCGACGGTGGGCTTGAGCCCCGCGTGACCGATTTTGGCATCGCCAAGGTGCTCGACGACAGCGTGGTCGGCGGGGCGAAGCAGCGTACAAAGACGGGAATGCGCATGGGCACCCTGCATTACATGAGCCCCGAGCAGGTGCGGGGTGCCGCGACGGTTGATGCGCGTACGGACGTGTTTGCGCTCGGGGCCATCTTGTACGAACTGGTCACGGGGCGGGCGGCGTTCGCGAGCGACAGCGAATACGAGACGATGACGAACATCGTTAGCGGGAGGTACGAGGCACCGGAGCGCGTGGTGGCGGGGTTGCCGCCGGCGATCGCGGCGTGCATCGCTGGTGCGCTGGTGCCGGAAATGGCGCAGCGTACGGCGACGTGTGTGGCGTTTCGGGAGCAGTTGCGGGTGGCTTTGGAGGGGGCGGAGAGGAAGCGAGAGGTCGTGGCGAAGGTGGGGCCGAACCAGGCTCAGCAGGCTGCAGACTTGCATCGGCGGCTCGCGCAGTTTCACCCGGTGGATGGGGGTGGGGATGCGGATGTTCCTTGGGATGAGTTTGGGGAATTTTTTCTGCCTGCAGTTCCGAAGTGGAGGGTGGAGCTGCCTGCACGCGGGGGAGACGCGGCGGCGGCACCCAAGGGGGCGACGCCGGAGAAGCCAGCTTCTGTTGCCCCGCACCCGTCAGAAGTCGGCGGCAGATTGCCCCGAGAGCCAAGGGAGCAGTCTGCTGTCAGGGCCGGACATACCGCTGTGGATATGAAACCCCTTGGTGACGGTGACACAAAGCTTGAAAAGCTGTGGGGCGCAGCGGTGGGGAGTTCGACGATGCCGTGGCCGTCGAATATCTGTTTCTTTTGTGAGAAAGTTGCGAAGGGGGATGAAACGCCCGTCCTGTTCGCCGGGGCAGTGGCCGATCGAGGCCTACAAAGCAAGACCGTTCGAATCCCTTTCTGCACGGCTTGCCGGGCGAGGCTTGCGCTTAGGAGGAGTGCTGCTGGCTATGGAGGTTTCGCAGGCTTGTGCGTGTTCATGCTCGTCCTGGCGTCGTTATCGTCCGACCCCATTATCGCGCCGAAGAGTCTCTGGGTTGCTGTCGTGTTCTCCGTTACAAAGGCGATTATCGCGTACCGCGAACGCCCCCCGGCGGAGCTCATCCCTGGCCGCCCGTTGGGCTCCGTCGGGGGCTTCCCACCCGCGCACCCGCCCGGCAGTCCCACGCCCACGACGCCCGCTATCCCATGACCACCACCATCCCCCACGGCCGCATACTCGGAGACCGCTACCAAGGGGAGCGGCCCTTCGGAAAGTGCATGTTCGCCAGGGTGTACCTCGGTCGCCATGTGGCCCTGCTGAGCACGCACGCCGTGAAGTCGCGGAACGACGAGTTCGCGGTTCGGCTTAGGGTTCGGGCGAGAATCTTACTCGAGGGGCGAATCCGCGTCCAGCTTCGCCACCGGCACCTGGTCGCGGTCACGGAAATCGTCGTCGATCCTCCGTCGCTGGTCTTGGAGTGCATCGAGGGTCCTCCGCTCGACTGGCGCTCGGCGCTCACCCGCGTGGGTCCGGGGTGCTCGGGTGCAAGTCGGTTCATCCAGCGTGACTTCGCCCGGAAGAGGGAGAGGTGGCATGCCGAGCATCGGTGACATCCTGGACCAACGGTACGAGGTCCTCGCCGAGCTCGGCGCGGGAACCTTTGCGACCGTTTACCGTGTACGGCACATCCACTTGCTCAGCGAGCACGCGGTGAAGGTGCTCCACGGCCATCTCGCTGAGGACCCGGACCTTAGGTTGCGATTCATGGCCGAAGGGCGGATCCAGGCCCGGCTGCGGCATCCGAATATCGTCGCTGTCACTGAGATCGTCACGTCCCCTCTCCCGGGCCTTGTGATGGAATTCGTCGACGGCGAAACCCTCGGGGACTTCGTCACGCGTTGTGGCGGCCGCCTAGCGATCTCGGCGCTGGCTACGTTGTTCCTCCCCGTCGTGGATGCGGTCGCCACCGCCCATGCCGCTGGCGTGGTGCACCGCGACCTCAAGCCGGACAACATCCTCGTGGGCACGCGCCCCGACGGGACGCATGTGCCGCGCGTGACTGACTTCGGCATCGCCAAGTTGATGGACGGCGGCGTGTTAGGGGCGGCGAAGCACCGCACGCGAACCGGGATTCCGATCGGGACCTTGCATTACATGAGCCCGGAGCAGGTGCGAGCCGAGGCGACGGTTGATGCGCGTACGGATGTTTTCGCGCTCGGCGCGATCCTGTACGAGCTGGTGACCGGGCGCTCGCCGTTCGCGAGCGGCAGCGATTTTCAGACGATGTCCAACATCGTCGGCGGGAAGTACGAGGCGCCCGAGCGCGTAGTGGCTGGGCTGCCGCCGGCGGTGGCAAGGTGCATTGCGGGCGCGCTGGAGCCGGACATGGCGAAGCGGACCGGTTCGTGTGTGGCGTTTCGGGAACAGCTGCGGATGGCTTTGGAGGCGCCTGTCGCGAAGCGCGACGTTTCGGGGTTGGCGCCGCAGCGAGACCCGGCCGCGGAGGCGGCGGACTTGCATCGGCGCCTGGCTCAGTTTCACCCGACAGCTGGGGGCGGCGATGCGGACGCTCAGGTGGATCAGTGCCGTGAGTTTTCGTTGCCGGCGGGCCGGGGTCGGGAGGGTTACCTCGCCGAGCTGCTACAGGATAGCGGAGCGGAGGTGCCGAAGGTTGTCCAGTCGCCCGGCCTACGCGTCGATTCTGGGCTGAGCGGAATACCAAAAGCCGTTCACTCGACCGAAGCAGCGGCTCCAGGGGCCAAGGCGAAACAAAGCCTCAATAGCCCGGAAGTGACCAACGCCAGGGGTCAGAAGCTGGCCACCACCCTCGGGGTTGTGGCATTTTCGCTCAGCGCATGGATTGTTTGCGCCGGCATTTCTTCCGACGTATTTTACCCGGAACCGGCCCTCCTGATCCTGGCTGTGCTGGCTTTCGCGATCTTTGT
>BJHF01000243.1 GCA_014191855.1 Deltaproteobacteria bacterium | reverse complement strand
CAGCGGGTTCCAAACCTCGCCCGACAAAACGGGCATCAGCGCCTGCAGGTCCGTGTCCCTCAACCCGTGCCGGCTCGTCGTGAGCAGTTCGACGAACGCACGCGCCCAGCATGCCCCATGCACCTCTTCGGCACGATCCAGCAACGCCCCATACAAGCCCTGAATTTCGGCCGGCATCGTCTGCGCGGCATCCACAAGCAGCGCTTCCATCTGCTGCTCCGCGGTGCCGCTAAACGTCGCCACCCGCGCAAAATCGTCCTCGTCGAGCAGCAGCAGGTCTTCGACGGCCATGTGCAGCCAGAGCGGCCGCACGCACGCCAGCGATCCGTCGCTCGCCGCGCGGCCGAGCAGCGCGTTGAGCGCCCGCTTCGGCAGCGTCTTGCGATAGCGTGCGCACACCGCCTCGACGATGGCCCGAGCGTCTGGCTCGCCGAGCGGTTCAAGCCTCACGCGCTCGACCCCTCGCCGTGTCCCGAGTGCTTCGGCCTCCGGCCCCGGCAGGGTCGTCGCCACCAGGCGGGCGTTTCGCGGCCAGTATTCGGGCAGCCACGTCAGGTGCTGGGCGATGGGGGTCTGCTCGAACTCATTGAGCGCATCCAGCAGCACGATCACGCGCCGGGTCGCCGCCGTGCGGGAGAGGCTCTGAGCGAAGGTTTTTTGCAGCTCCTCAAACCCCATCGCGTCCGTACACGGATCGGCCCGGTTCGCCGCCGTCGCCAGCTCCTGGCAGAAGCGCCGCAGCATCGCGTCGATCGAGCCCGCCCGTGAGGAGATGCCTGCCACCTGCGCCAACACCAAGACCTCAGGCTTCGCGGAGAGTCTTCGAAATAGCGCCGTGAACACCGCGCTCTTTCCTGAGCCGGTTTCGGCCACCACGACGGAACCCCAAGGGACACCCTCACCCGCCTCGGACTGAGTCCCGGCCAGCAACTCGGCGAGCATCGCATCGCGGCCCAGCACAAGGCGGCCCCGATGCTCCACGAACGCCTCGATCTGGGCTCGCTCTTCCTCCTGCCACGACAACGGCGTAGCATGGCCGGCCGTCGCGGTGTCCGCGTCGAGCACCGTCCACAGGTCCTCCAAGACCCGCTGACCCCAGGCGTCCAACCCGGTGACGCGCTGGTGCTCGTCGTCCCACCCCGCCGCGTACCGCCGCGCCCGGTCCGGCAGCTCGCTCGCCACGCGCTCCTTGAGCACCGACAGCTTACGATGGCGTTCCGGCGCTTCAGAATCTCCCGCGTGCAGTTCGCTGAACGTCGCCGCCAGCGCGGCCGGCATCCGATCGTAGGGCAACGCCTCGCGCAGGTACACGAAGGCCCGCCGCTCCGCTGCCACGTGCGCCAACACGCCGTACTCGATCTCCAGCGCGGTCACGCTTTTCCCGTCGAGTTCCGCGTCGAACCCCGCCTCGTGCGCGGCCGCCGTCAACCGACTCGCGGGCGGCACCCACCCGTAGCGATCCCCCAACAGCACGAGCAAGAAGGGCTTGCACCGGTTGATCTCGTCGAGGCAAACACGGAGCACCGTCAACTCCTTGGCATCGGCCTCAGAGTCGCCGCTGGCATCAACGCCCCATCGAAGGTCCACGGGCAGGAGGTGGCGGCGCCGTTCACGCAGCCGCTCCTCCAACGCCGGGAACACGACCTCGTGGAGATGATCGCGCTCCGCGTGGAAGTCGCGGAACGTGCTGGAGAGGAAGAGGCGGCGATCTTGCCAGTACGGGGAGGGCATCGGGTACGGCAAGGTCACGCGTCGCGAGCGCGTTGACAAGGGTCCAGTCGAACCTTGCGGCGCTTGCTCGCCAAGGGGGCAACGGAATACCCCCGCTCCCAGATGAGCCTCCCCTCCTTCCCGCTGGAGTTCGACGAAGAGCGGTTCCGCCTCGCGGACGACGTGCGCAACATGCTGGCCAGCCGCCGGGTTCACGCGTTCGAGGGTTCCGTGCTGTACGCGGCTCGCATCCTTGAGGCGCTGGCCGGGGCCACGGTAGTGCGGGTGGGCGGGTCGCCGACCTGGAATGTCTTCGACAGCCTGGAAACCCTACGTTCTCTCTCCCTCATCGACGACGAAGCGCTGGTGTTTGCCCATTCCTTGCGTCGGCTCGCCAACGACGTTCGGCATGTGCGCCGCAGGCTCCACCCCTCGGAGGTAGAGTTCGCGCTGGGCGCCATCGAACGCGTGCTTCGGTGGTATTCTTGCGACCTACAGGTCGGGCCGCGTCAGCCTCCTGCCGACATCGCGGAAAATCCCTTCGGCATCGCCCCAGCCTACCTGTCCAGCGCCTTGCTTGCCGGAGGATGGCAGGGCGCCTTGGTGCCCGCCATCCCCGCCTTGCTTGTGGAGCGGATGCTCAACGTCGGAGACCTCCGCGCCGGCGCCGAATTGACGAGTCGGGCCCTCCTCACGTTCCCGGCCGACTTACGATTGAGGCAGCTCGATGCGCTTATCCGAAGTCGACAGGGAGAGCTCGATCATGCCGCTGCCCGAATCGGCGCGCTCGCGCAGGAATTTGAGGGCGACGACGAGACCATCGGGATCGCGGCCGGAATACAAAAACGACGTTGGTTATTCGGAAACGACCCCAAAGCGCTGATCAAGGCACATCAGGGGTACCGGAAGGCGTGGGAACGCTCGGGCCGACAGAACGCGTGGCTGGGGATCAACGCGGCCGCTACGGCGTTGTGGCTGGACGAACCAGAGCTTTCTCGACGGTTAGCCGGTGAAACACGAGATCTCGTGAGGTGGTGGGGCGCGCGCGCCCAAGCGCTCGGGGTCGGCTCAGCGCCCGGGGTTTGGGATCGCCACACGCTCGCTGAAGCGAACCTCCTGCTCGGCGAGTTTGCACATGCCCGAGAGGATTACGCCCGCGCCCAGGCAGATTATCCCTCCCTCCTCGGTGCCCACGAGGTGGCGCTTCGCCAAGGGGCACGCGTGCTGGGTTCTTTTTCACCAGGGGCCGCCATCTCCGACCTGCCACGCGCCCAACGCGGCGCGGATGGGCGGGTCGCCGCGATCACCGGCCACCGGCACGCGATTCCGGCGGAAGTTGGGCCTGGATTGGCCGAGGCGCTCGATGTGCTCACCGCTCAGGGGTTCGGCGTTCTGGTGACCTCGCTAGCCGAG
>BJHF01000242.1 GCA_014191855.1 Deltaproteobacteria bacterium | reverse complement strand
CCTCGCCGCCATTGGCATGACCGACAAGATCCGGAACCGCACCGACTGGGGCACTGTGGGGCCCTAAACGGTGTATGTGCCTACTGCGCGCCGAAAACGGGCGTTTGTCGGGGCTCGCCTGGCGCGGCGGTCAAAATGGGAGGCGCCGCCCCGGCGCTTGTGAGAATCGTCAGGCTGACGTGCACGCCGCGGTGCGTGGGCAGCCGCTGGGCGATCCCCCAGGCCTGATCCCGGGCCCAGCGCGCGTCGCGGGGGATCGCGGTGCCAATCCATACTGGTGTCGCGTCGGCCGGCAGTGTTAGGTATCGCCGATGGCGCCATTGTGCTTGTTCGCGCTCATGGGCTGTCCGGACGGGGCGATCCCTGCGACACCCGCATCGAATGCCGCCGTCTCTCCCGACATGGACGCGGATGGGGATGGCTATCGCTCCGACGTGGACGATTGCGACGACGCCCGCGCGTGGGTGTTTCCCGGTGCAAATGACCCCTGCGACGCGCTTGATCAGGATTGCGACGGCGTGGCGATCCCGCCGGGCACCTGCTCCGCGCTCGGATCGGCGCATGCTTCCCGCTCATGGCAGGTATCGCCTACGGACACATACTTCCTGCCTGCGTTGACACCTGCGCCGGACCTAACGGGGGACGGCCTCGACGATCTCGTGTTGATCGGGGACTTCGCAGGTTCATCCGAGATCGTGGTGGTCTCGGGAGATCGGCTCGTCCCTTCCGCCACGCCCGAGAACTTCCTGAGGTTCGACCTTCAGAGCGACACGTACATCCAGCTTGTGGGGGCGGCGGACATGGATGGGGACGGCCTCACCGACCTCGCGTACGACGCGGATTCCGAGTGCTTCAGCGTCATCCTCGGCTCCCCGAGCGGTTGGCCCGCGGAGCGCATCGCGATTCAGGATGTCGAGCGGTCGGTCATCGCCGACGCTTCGGGCTTGACGTGCCAAGGGATATCGCTGCTAGCGGATACGACCGGTGATGAGCTGCCCGATGCCGTGGGCGTGCTCTGGGGGGCCGAGGCGCGAGACTCGTTCGTGGTTTGGCGTTCGGAGGACCAGTTTGCTGGGGCATCGGATGAGGCGGCAATATCCGTCAGTCTGGTGGGTGCGACGACCTACCCAATTTACCTGTTCGACGCAGGTGATTTGGATGGCGACGGCTTGAGCGACATGGTCGCCCACGGGTCCCGTGACTCCCACGCCATCGTCGTCTCAGCCTCCGGAGCTGATCTCGCTGCCTCCGACGGTGCCGCGCCCGAAGCGCTGTTCGGGGTGCTGGAGCCGGCAGATGACGAGGAGGACGGTCAGGACGTCAGCGTGGACGAGACCAGTTTCCCGGGCTCCGATGTGGATGGCGACGGCCTGGTGGACGTGCTGGCGTCCTACCGTTTCCGTGACAACTACCAGACCAGGGCTTGGCGAACCGGGGCGGTGGTGATCCGGGGTCTCCCGGTGGGTGACGTGAACGAGCTCGCCTTTGCGCGCCTCTATCCAGACCCCGCGTCTTCGGATTCGTCCAGCAGCAGCTACCCGCTCGGCTGGGTGGAGGACACGGACGGCGATGCCGTGGCCGACCTGCTCATCGGCCTCGGCGGGGTGGAGGGGGTGGGCAGAGGTTACTGCATCTTCCGGGCGGGTGTTCTGCGCGGCGGCGGACTGGTGGACGCCAGCGATCCACGCGTACAACCCTACTTTTGTATGGACGAGAGCGTGCTCACTACCATAGACCTGGACGGGGACGGTCGGGGCGAGTGGTTCGGTACGGTAGAGAGCGCTCCGCTCGACATCGCCCGCGGTTTTGACGTGCCCTGGGCCGACCCCGGCGCGTGGGAGTAGAACAGCCGATGAACCAGGACTTCCGTCGAGCCACCCAGTTGGCGCTGCTCGTCCTCATGGGGTGTTCGGGCGACCCGTCGCTCACCGACGGGGACAATGATTCGGCTGCGTTCGTTCCTTGCGAGGGCGAGGCCGCCCCGCTCGACCCAAATGCGCAACAGGTGGGCCAGGAGAACGAGTTGTACAGTGGCGAACTGGTCAAGGCGCTGTGCGAGAGCGGGGAGGTCGTGGACGTTCTCGGCTCCATCTCTTTCAACGGGCTCGATGAGGATCTCAAGCTTGAACACCTGTCGTGCGTGCAGTCCGTGGCGGGCAGTTTGAGCCTACACGAGGCGACGGAGCTCGACCTCGCGGATCTCAGCGGGCTGCTTGCGGTAGGCAGCTTGGTGATCGATGACGGTGACCTCACCACGCTCGCAGGACTGGAGACCGTCGCGCCCGCGGTCACCGATCTCTCAATAGACGGTGACTCGCTATCGGACTTGTCGGCGTTACAATGTGCTAACACGCTCGGCACGCTGATTATCGGTGGCACTGGAGTGACGGATCTGTCAGGTTTTTCTGGCCTTCGTGTGCTGTCTGGCCGCCTCCGGGTCGAGCACGGCGTGGCGCTGGAGGATGCGACGCTCCCAACGCTCGAGTCCGTCGTAGGCGATGTTGAACTACGGTTTTCTGCGGGCCTCACGCGCGCCTCTTTCCCCGCATTGGTGACGGCGGGCGGCGTGGAGCTGTATGAAAACGACGTCTTGCTTTCGGTGGAGGCTCCGCTGGTGGGACCCATGCCCACCGAGGGATCAGTGTTCGACGCTAACTTCGGTTGGAATCCGATGCTCGAAACCGTCGTTCTCGGCGAGGGTGACGCATCGATGCCCCTGAACCTCACCCTCACGGACAGCCCTGCGCTCCACATCCTGACCGGCCTCGGCGGCTTCAGGGAGCTGGCGACGTTGGATATCAGCGGAACCACCGCATTGAGGGAGATGCCTCCGCTCGCGGTGACCAAGGCCTCCGGCGATGTCCTCATCGTCGCCAGTGGTGTCACGTCGCTCGGCTTTCTCTCCGACCTTCGGACCGTGGGGGGGAGCCTGACGATCACCGACAATCTGAACCTCACGCAGGGCGAGTGTGAGGCGTTTGCGGCCCAGGTAACCGTCGGTGGAACGGTAACTGTGAGCGGCAACGGCGGTTGAGCCGGCCGGCGAGAGCTATCCCGCCTCCGCCCTCGCGCCCAAAACCCGGCTCCGAATCACCCAGATCCCGATCAGCGTGAGCACGATCGAGCCGTACTGCGCCGGCGTGAGCCCGAAGTA
>BJHF01000241.1 GCA_014191855.1 Deltaproteobacteria bacterium | reverse complement strand
CCCTCCTTCTTTCCTCTCCCTCCTCCTCCCCCCTCCCTCCCGCGGACGCCCATGCCCATCGAAGTGCTTATCGCACATCGCCGCCACGCCTCGCTTCCGCCGACCGGGGTCGCCTACCGCGCCGAGAGCCCCGCCCTCGCGTTTCCCGACGTTGACCCTCCGGAAGATGCCGACGCGCGGGCTGAATCGCTGGGGTGGTCGCGGCCCATCCCGCCCGGCGCCTCCGTGCTCGAAGTGCAGCCGATGGGGTTCGTCGCGCCATCGCCCCTAGAACGCGCATGGTTGGCGTGGGTCAGTCGAACCCTCCCCGTCCCCCTCGCCGCGGGCTGGGACACCGCGATTGCGCTCCCGGAAACCGCCTTGTTTGCGCGGCTCGCTGGCGTGGCCCCGTTCGCCGATGCCGCAGATGTCCCAGGCGGGGTGGTCGTGCGTCGGGCGGACACTCCCCGGGGAGAAGCGCGGGCTGCGGCCCGTGAGATTCGAAAGTGGGCGATGGAAGCCGACGCGCGCGGCGAGGATCCAGCCAAGGTCTGCGCAGGGGTGCTCGTGCTTCTCCCCGCCGACCCAGCGACCATGGGCCTGTGGGTGCGTGAGCTGGAGCGATGCGAGCTTCCCGTGTGCGCAACGACGGTCGCGCCCTTGGCCTCCACGGCGATCGCCCGGTGGATCGGCTGCCTGGCGCGGCTCGCGGGGTGGTCGGACACCGAGCGGCGGCCGCGTTCCTTGCTCAGCGAAGTCTTCCTGGCCCCGTTCTGGTCCGCCAAGGGCGTCGCCGAGGGGTTTTCCGGCTCGAAAATTGTGGAGGCGCCTGATGACATCGACGAGGAGACGCCGTCGCCCGACGACGTCGAAAACGAGGTGGAGTCCGAGAGCCAGTCGGACGCCTCGGCGACTCCAGCCGCTACCACCCCAGACGAGGCTGACCCCCCTCGCCCCTCCCGCTACCACCTGCGCCGCCTGTTCGACAGCCTGCGTCGCGAGCTGGTCTCCACCGCAGAGTTCGCCGATCACGTAAAAGCTGCGAGTAAGGCGATTAAGGACGAGGATACGAACGCGCATCGCCGCCGCGAAGAGCTGCGGCTTGTTGCTGACTTGGTCGCGGGGGTGGCCACGGCGCTGGCCGGCTCGGGCAGCGCCGTTCTCCGCCTTCGCAGGCTGCTTGACCCAGGGGCGGGGGAGGAGCCACCCGTAAAGCTCGCCGTCGGGCGGACGCTCCATAACGATGAGGACAACAAGTCCCCCTTCTGGAGCTGCATCGCTCAGTTGGAAGCGCTCGAACGCGAGGAGCTCGCCGCCGGTGGCGAACATCCGACGGTGGCGACCACCGGGCTTCCGGGCGCAGTAAGCGCGGCATTCTCGGGCAAGGCCGCAGTCACACACCACGCCCAAGTCGATGGAGTCACGCTGCTTGCGTATCCGACGTACGATGGTCGCCGGAGCGAGCGGCTCATCCTGGCCGGGCTCGGTGAGGGCCAGTTCCCGGCGGCGCCGGCCACACCCTCCGTCCGCGAAGAAAAGTGGATTGGTGCGCTCGGGTTGGGTGAGCCCGCCGCGTGGGTCTACAATGAGATCGAGCGACAAATCACGCTGGCGAGCGTGGCGATTGCGCGGTGCACCAGCACAGTCACGTTCTCCTTCGCCACGACGGACGAGGCGGGCTCCGAGGTTTATCCCGGCGCGCTCCTCTCCCTCCTCGTTGGCGGATGGGACGAGAAGGCCTGGGCCAAGGCTGGAAGTACACACCCCGAACGGGTGCGGCTGGAGTCCCGCGGCGAGGAATACCCGCGTTCGATCGCCGACGCTAGATGTTGGGCCGACGCGCGCCTGTTCGCAAACGATCGGGACAGCCAGCTTGCCGTGGCGGCGCAGCTTCCCGAGGGAATGTCCGCTGCGAAGCTAGTGGAGATTTCGGCAACCTGGACCCAGTTGGAAGCAACGCGGGTGGCGACCGCTGAACGCCAGCCGGCGCTCGCCAATTCCCCCCTGGGGCCGTACTCCGGCATCCTCGGCGGTCCGGTCGAAGTGCCTCCGGTGTGGAGCGCCACGCGGCTGGAAACCTACGGTCAGTGTGGCACCAAGTTCTTCCTCGATCGCGTGCTCGGCGTGAAGGCGAGTGGCGAGGCCGGCGATGAGATGGATCCGAGCGAGGCCGGCACGTTCGCGCACACGGTGTTTGAGCTGGCGGCAAAGGAAGCGATCGACCAGGTCGGGGCGTGGTCACTCGAGGCGGCTCCGGGTGAGGTGGATGCAACGGTCGCGAGGGCGCTCGCGGAGGTTGAGCCACACATCGCGACAGCGCTCGACGCGGTACACGCCGGGGCACCCACGTTCTCACGGCCGCTGCTGGCCGCCATCGGGGCGAGGTGGAAGCAGGCGATTCGACTGTGGCTGACGGCGCATGTGAAGGTGGCGGTGCCGATTGACGACTCGGGATTGGATGACGCGGAAAGGGTGGCGAAGGCGCTGAAGGCGAGCAACGCCGCCGCGACGGCGGTGGCCGGTTGGGAGGCCCAGGGACCCCGCTTGGCGGAGCTGCGCGCGGCGGTGGATTCGAAACCGGCGCTCGCGAAGTCGGCATGGGAGAAGCACTCCGAGAAGGGAGGGATCACGGCGGCGGAATTGGCAAGGCAACACGCAAGGTTCGCCGGCGGCGCCAACCCCGGCGTTCTCGACACTCTGGACGTGATGGTCGTCGAGGGCCTGCCGCTGGCCCGCGCTCGGCTACCCCTCGCTGAGGCCGCGCTGGTGAAGGCCCGCGAGGTTGAAAGAGCGCGTCGATACACGGGAGTCTCCCGCCGCGTCATCGCCGCGGAATTCTCGTTCGGCAACGATGCGAACAACAAGGCCGACGAATCCACCGCCGTCCGAGTCCCGACTTCAGGAGGAAACCTGCTGCTCCACGGCGAGATCGACCGCATTGACGGCGACGACGCCCGGGGCGCCCTCGCGATCCGCGACTACAAGTCCAGCAAGCCTGTCAATGCTAAGGACCTCACCAAGTCCATCGCGGAGGGCCGCCATCTCCAGTTGATCCTGTACGGCGAGGCCATCCGCCTGCTGGTGGAGCGCGGCCAATGGTCTGAGGCGGCGAGCCAAACACCCCGCGTGGTCGCCCTCGAGGTTCCCAAGCTCCCCGGCGCGAATTCGGGCACCGAGCTGACGCTCAATGCGCCCACG
>BJHF01000240.1 GCA_014191855.1 Deltaproteobacteria bacterium | reverse complement strand
CGCTTCGGCCTCGGCGCGGACGACCTGAACGCCGACCTGCAGCGTTGGCCGGAGGGCTTCGCCGCCGTCGTCCACATCGATGGGAACCGGGTCGGTGAGCGCATCATGAACACTCCCTCGACGGAGCTCGAGCGGGCGAGCGGTGCGCTATCGACGGCCACGGAGGGCGCCGCGTGCGCTGCGGCCGCTGCGGTGCGCGATGCGTGGAGGGCAACCCCCGCCGCGCTTCGGAAGGGCGGTGGCGTACCGTTGCGCCCCATCGTCCTTGGAGGCGACGACGTCACGGTGATCGTGCACGCGCATTGGGCGCTCCTCTTCGTGAGTGAGTACCTGAGTGAGTTTGAGCGACGGAGTTCGAACGTGTTTCCGGGCGGTCCGGTGCGGGCTGCTTCGGGCATCGCCTTCGTCAACCGGAGCTTTCCCTTCGCCCGCGCCCATGCCCTCGCCGAGGGGCTGTGCAAAGCGGCGAAGCACGACCGCGACCGATCCGCGGTCCTCTTTCACCGCGTCACCACCTCGCTGATCGACGACTGGAGCGACATCCAGGCCCACGAACTGGCCGGTGGCAAGCTGGCGTTCGGGCCATACGACACCCAGAAGCTTCGGCGGCTTCGCGAGCTGGTCGCCGAGCTGCGCCGCGGCTCCGTCGGCAGAGGCGCGCTGCGCGGGTGGGTGTCCCTGGTTCACGAAGAGGCGGCGCGACCTGGCGCGAGCAGCAGCCGTGTCGATCAGCGCTGGGCGCGCGTCGACGAGGTGGCGCGGGCCGCCGATCAGGAAGGCTGGGGCCGAGCGTGCACCGTACTCCGCGACCTCGGTGCCGAAACAGGCGGGCGAGACGCCACCGGCAGAACTCCGATCTACGACGCACTCACCCTCGGCGCCCTTGGGATCCGCCAATGAGCACGCTGTTCCTCCATTTCCAGATGCTGGGCTTCTGGCACCCCGGCACAGGCCGCGGCGCCGGGCCTGGCGCCGACGCGCTGGCCAACCGCACCGCCTCGGGCTTGCCGTACCTGCCCGGGAAAACGGTGAAAGGCCTCCTCAGGGACGCCGCGATGACGGCCCAAGCGCTTGGGGGCCTCACCGATCCCGACGTTTGCAAAGCCTTTGGCTCCGCGTACGGCGCGGCGGGGGCTGGTGCCCGCGACGAAGCGCGCTTCGCGTCTGTCCCCGGAGCGCTGCGCTTCGGGTCCGCCCATGTCGGTGCCACGCGTCAAGAGGTGGTCGCGTGGGAAACCTGGGCGAACGACGCTGGGAATGCCCCCGGCCGCGCGCAGATGTTCCGGTCGTTCGCGTCCACACGGATCGACTCGGAAACGGGCGTCGCGGAGCACGGCAGCCTGCGCACGATCGAGGTGGTCGTTCCGCTCACCCTCATCGCGGAGATCGCCACCTCAGACGCGGAGCTTGCCCGCCGGGTCCTTGCCGCGTCGGTGTCGCATGTCTTTGCCGTCGGGGCTCATCGCACGCGTGGGCTCGGGCGTTGTGTGGTCACGGTTGTGGAGGTTCCATGAGTCACTCCTTCGTGTGGCGTCTCACGCTCGAGGCGGATGCCGCGTTCACCGCGGTGAACGCCACGGCGGATGCCGATACCCTCGACACCGTCCCGGGGGCAACGCTCCTCGGTGCGGCGGCGGCCGTCGACTACCCGGCCGACCATCTCGCGGCTTGGCGTCGTTACCACAGCGGCGCCGTGCGCTTCGGCTGCGGTCTGCCGCTGGTGGGGAATGAGGTGACGGTCCCAGCCCCACGCTGCCTCTATCGCCGGAAGGACGGGGCCGACGCGGCGTTGCACAACGCCGCCGCCGCGGCACCAGTGTCGCAGCCCTCGCCACTCAAGGAAGGCTTTCTGCGGCCAAACCTCGAGGTACACACCATCGTTCGCCGTACGTCGGTGCGCACGGCGATCGACCGCGCGTCGGGCCGCGCCAAGGAGTCCCAGCTCCACGGATTGGAGCTGGTTCCGGCAGGCACCACGTTCGCGGGGAGGGTTTCAGCCGACGATCCGGCGGAGCTGGCGGCCGTACGGCAGGCGCTGGCTGGAGGTGTGGTTCACCTGGGCCGATCGCGCGGTGCCGAGCTCGGGCGCGCCCGCCTGGAGATCGTCGAGGGTGTACGGTGGTTTGCACACGGCCCCCCAGTCGAAGGTCGGGCCACGTTCCTGTGCCTCTCCGATCTGGCGGTGCGGGGCGTCGACGGGGGGCCCGGCGGGATGCCTGCCTCCGACGCTGTAGGCCTGCCGACGGGGTGGGCCTTTGATGCAGAGCGATCTTCGATTCGTTCCCGCAGCTACGCGCCCTTCAACGGGCACCGCCGCCGCCCCGACCTGCAGCGGAACGTGATCCGTGCCGGGTCGGTGTTGGTCTACCGCGGAGCTGGAATCCCGGACGCCGTAACGGTGGGTCGCGCGCTTGAGCGCGGGGTTGGAGAGCTCCGTTCTGAAGGGCTTGGAGACCTTTGGTTCAACCCGCCGTTCCTCGCGGGTGCGGTGGCCAAGCAGTGGAAGGCCCCGTGTCTCCCCGCTCCCGCACCGCGTGCGGTGACCGAGCCGCCCGCCCTTGCCGCGTGGCTCACCGCGCAAGCCGAGATTGCCGGCCAGCGTGACGAGCGGCACCAGCGAGCGAAGCACGAGGCCGAGCACCCAGCCTACCGTCGCGTCTCGTCAAGCCAGTGGGGGGAGCTCCAGCTGCTGGCTGCCCGATGGCCCGATGGAGGCAGATTGCAGGCCGAGGTCGAGAGAATCACGAGCGAGGGAGCGCGCCGCGAGCGATGGCAGTACGCGAAGGGCCCCTTGCTGTCGTATCTCAAGGAGGCAGGCCCGGATGCCGCCACTGGACTGGCGCTCTTGGCTTCCCTTGCACCGCGCGTTGCCAGCCGGGAGAAGAAATGAGCACGAGATTCTGGATCGGCGTCGTGACCATCGAGTGCGCCGCGCCCCTGACCATCGCCACCGGCGGTGGTGACGATTTGCGGGACAGCGTGTGCGTGACCGACGCAAGCGGGTTTCCCGTCATCCCCGGGAGCTCGATCGCTGGAGCGTTGCGTGCGCGGCATGATGTGAACGCTCAGAGTTCCTTGTTCGGCGGGGCGGAGGAAAACGAGAAGCGGTCCCGGTTGTGGGTCGGGTGGGCCTCAACCCACAGTGCGGACAATCGTCCCATCCCCTTCCTCACGGTCA
>BJHF01000239.1 GCA_014191855.1 Deltaproteobacteria bacterium | reverse complement strand
GCGCGACGACACCTTCCGCCAGCGCGTTCTTCGTCCCGCGAACGTGAAAGCGGGCGCGCCGCCAATCGATGTCCTCCCACCTCACGGGGAGCACCTCACCGGGTCGCAGTCCCTGGCCAAATTGCAGGCCAAACATCGCGCGATCCCGAGGCGAGCTGACGGCGTTCAGGAAGCCGGCCACCTCGGCCATGGTGGGAGGCTCGGGCGGCAGGAGCGTTCGTTTGGTGCTCCCGACGATCACCGGAAACGGATGGACGGCCTCGATCCACCCGAGGCTCGCGGCGTGCTTCAGCGCGGTGCGGTAGGCGACTTGCGCGATGGCCTTGCTCCTCCCGCCACACTGGGTGAGCCCAGCCAGTGCGCCCGACCACCGCTGAGTTGACAAGTCGCAGAGTCGGAGGTCGCCGAGGGCGGGAAGGAGGTGACGATCCCACCAGCCGCGCTCGCGCCGCCAGGTCTCCTCCTGCTTGCAACGCTTCTGCGCCCAGACGCGATCAACAAAGTCGCGAAGGGTCATTGCGCCGCTGGGATGCGCCGGCGGAGAAGGGGCCGGAGGCTCCGAGACTGGTGATGGTGGTTGATCGCGAGTCGCCGGAGCCTGAATGCGCGTGGCTGCGAGCCCATCCGCCACCGCAGTCGGGGAGTCGCCGAACACCAATGGGGCCAGCATCGGGTCCCGCGTTCGAGCAAGTCCCTCCGACGCGTTGAGCATTGCTACCGCAGAAGCTACCCTATCGGTAAGGTCTGGAACAACTTCGACGCGCATCTGGGGCCGCAGGTAGAGCTGCAACACCACGCGGGCGGCGGAATCGTCGTCAGGGGCGAGCACGACTCGCCGGACGGTCTCGTCATCCCACACGCCGTCACGGTCCCAGCGGCGGAGGCGCTCCGTGAGCGGTAGGGTCTCCGGCGACCCCTCGATGGAGCGCACCGTCACCGAGCGCGACGGTCCGTTCGGGACCTTCTGGACGGCGCTGTAGTAGAAGCCGCCCTTCACCTTTTGCCGCTGGACAACCCACATGGACACTCCGGAGCCAGCTCCATCGTGGCTCCCGGAGTCGCCCTCGTCAACGAGGAGTTTTTACGCCTTTTTACGGCTCCGCCTGCCGTCCTGCGTCGCAAAACGCGAAACGCCCGTTCCCAGATAACCAAGGAACGGGCGTCACTTTCTGATGGAGCCGAAGGCGGGATTTGAACCCGCGACCTGCTGATTACGAATCAGCGGAAACGGCGTTGACCTGCTGACTATTCGCGTTGACGCCTTCGCCATAATCGTGATAGCATGGGTGTATGAGCGTTGACGACGGTACGACCCGCGTTGCTTCCCCCGTACGACCCAGGTACGACCCAGCGCCTCGGTACGACCCAGGTACGACCCAGAACGGCGTTACCTTCGATGTGTTTGGCTTCCGAATTCGCATCGCACACCCATCCCCGAGGACCCCATGATCGCCCACATCACGAAGCGGCTCGTCGACAGCATGAAGCCCCAGGACGGCAAGCGTACGAAGGTCTACGACGACACCGTGACCGGCTTCGGGGTCGTGGCCTACCCAACGGGGAAGAAAGCGTTCTTCCTGGAATACGGCCCCCGCGGGAAGCAACGGCGGATGTCACTCGGCCAGTACGGCGGGCTCACGGTCGACGCGGCGCGCGCCATGGCGCAAGCGAAGGCGGCCGAAGTGGTGGCGGGGAACGATCCCCTCGACTCCCGCGAAGAACGCCGGAAGATGCACACCTATGGCGAGTGGGTATCCGAGTACCTCGAAGGCGTGCGCCGCCGCAAGAAGCAGCCGCGGCACGACGAGCGGTACCTCGCCCCCTCAGCCGAGGCGAGGAAGCACGGCCGCAAGCGGGCCGCAGGCGAGTCGAAGCCCCCGGCCGCCGCGGTTGCCGAGCAGTGGGGCAAGCGCCCGCTCGACGAGATCACCCGGCGCGATGTGCAGGCCGCGATGGAGTCGATGGCCGCGCGTGGCCACACGACGGCGAATCGCTGGCTGGCGTCCGTGCGGGCGTGCTTTGGGGCGGCTCATCGGGACGGCGTGATCAGCGAGAACCCGGCCGCCACGATCAAGCTCTTCCGCGAGGCACCGCCACGGGCGCGAGTGCTCACCGATGCGGAGTTCGCCCGCGTCGTGGAGGCGTTCGACGCGCTCGCCGATCTGCACGTTCGGGCCGCGTTCCTGCTGTTGCTCGACACCGGCGCACGCAAAAGCGAGGCCCTGAACGCCCGTTGGGAGGACATCGATCTGGACGGCGGGCTCTGGCGCATCCCCTCCCCCAAGGCCGGCCGCCCCCAGGTCGTGCCCCTCGGCGACGCGACGGTGGCGTGGCTCCGCGACGTGGAACGGCTCGGCCCGTGGCTCGTTCCCGGTCGGGACGGCACCAAGGCGCGCACGGACCTACGGCGGGCGTGGGATCAGGTTCGCGAAGCCGCCGCCGTGCGGGATGTGACGATCCACGATCTCCGGCGCACCTTCGGCCTGCACATCGCCCGCAAGGCGGGCCTGCACATCGCGAGTAAGCTGCTTCGGCACTCCGATATCCGCGTGACCGAGCGGGTGTACGTGCCCCTCGGTCTCGACGCGATGCGCGAGGCCGCCGACGACATGGCGCGCGAGCGGGGGAAGGTGATCGAGTTGCAGCGCGCGAAGGCGGGGCGGGGGGCGTAGGGGGATTGGGGCGGGACGACGCAGCGTGTACGCAGCTGGGACGGGGCGTGTACAGGCACCTCTCGCCGAACCGCAACGGCCCACTACGGTCAGAAGTCCGGATCCGGGTCCGGGTCGACCATCTCCGACACCCCTCCCCAGAACGCTTCGGACGCCGACATTCGCTCTCCGCCGCCGGGGGGCGTGTACCACCCCCCCAACTCGTCTGGGTCATCGCCCCGGGCGAGACGCTCAGGCGTTTTTTCTTCTTTGGCGGCGGTTAGTCGGGTGTGCTGCATGTTCGCGCCGCTGAGGTTCGCGCCGCTGAGGTTCGCGCCGCTCAGGTCTGCGACGCCGAGGTCCGCGCCGCTGAGGTTCGCGCCGCTGAGGTTCGCGCCGCTCAGGTTCGCATAGCTCAGGTCCGCGCCGCTCAGCTTCGCGCCGCAGAGGTTCGCGCCGCTGAGGTTCGCATAGCTCAGGTTCGCGCCGCTCAGGTTCGCATAGCTCAGGTCCGCGCCGCCGAGGTTCACGCTCAGGTC
>BJHF01000238.1 GCA_014191855.1 Deltaproteobacteria bacterium | reverse complement strand
CGGTTGGGTGAATGCCCGGCCCGAGGCAAGTGCCGGCGAGGTGGTGTAGGTAGCCGCACCGCTCGCCGTGCGGATCGGGTCGTTCGACACGACGCGCGGCAGGCCGGAACCGGCGGGCAGTTCGATCTTGCCGGTCCAAACCTCGGCGCAGGACAGAGCGACGTCGAAGTCGAGCAACTCGCGGCTGGTCTTCGACTCGCGGAAACGCACGCGGGCGAGGATGCCGCCACGGGAGTTGTACCCGTCGCTACCCGGGTTGTTGGGGTTGCTGTTCAAGATCTGGATGTTGACGTCCTGGGCGTCCGAAGAGCCCGTGCTGCCGTTCTTTACCTGGCGGACGTCAAAGTATGTGCCCCACAGCCACTGGCCGGTCAGGCCAGGATTGAGGGTCTGCGTCGCCTCGGTGTTCGCCGTCGAGATGCCGAGCACGTTCGTGTACGGGCTCCCGTCCGAAACGGCCATCGCCGTCGACGCCGACACGGCGAGCACGCCTGCGGCAGCCAGCGCGGCCAACGCTCCTGATGGTCTCCAACGATTCATTCCGACCTCCTCTTTCATACTGCCTCCTCTCGGGAAAGCTCGTTCAAGCTTGAGATTCGAGGCTTTCGCCAATCCCAAAAACCCGACTTCCTCTTCCGTCGGCTCGCCCCTCGGCACGCCGTCGCACTGCCCTAACTACTCCCTGACGCCCTCGGTGGCGGGTCCAACGGAACACCACCAGGCCGACGCGACTCCCAGCCTGATACACCGAACCAAGCGGCGCTTCAAGCCCCCATGTCGGGCGGCCAGCGATACCAGCCGCCGTTCTCCTGAACCCACCTTTCCCGCACCACGTTCTTGGTCTCGAGGTCGGTGAGCCCGGGCTTCGCGATCTTGTACGTGATCTCCAGATCGACCAGCCCACCCTTATCGTCCAATCCCACGTCCTTGACCGTCGCCTTGGTCCACACGACGATTCCGCCTGAGCGCGCGAAACCCGCCGGATCCACCCGGCGGCGGTAGGCCTCGGTCATGTAGGCGTAGGCGCCCATGCTGTCGCCCGCGAGCCGCATGTCCCAGAAGTGCTGTGCCCGCCGGTCAAGCGCCTTGGCCGACTGCTGATTCAGCGGCCAAATCGCTTCGTACCAAGCGAAACCCAGCGCCAGGAGCGCCAAGCCCGCGACGGCCGCCAGCATGCCCTTACGGCTCCGTTTCGAGCCGATCTCGCTCGAAGCCAAAGCTACCGGTACCCGGCCCGTCTCCACGACCCCACCACCAACCAAGGTTGCGTCCCCCGGCCTCAACTCAGCCGCGCCCGGTATAGCCACGTCGCATGAGCAATGCAATGGCCGAAGCCATGTTGCACCCCCCCCGGACCCCCAGGACCCGGTTTGGCGGCTTCTTTCCCTATGTTCGAGGCGATCAAAATCTAAGCCTTTGCGAGAACGACCGATAGACGCCGGGTGCGTGGCAAATCTTTCACACCCTCGAAGCGCATTGGCGACCGAGAACGTCGATTTCTTTAGAAATCCGCGCTAGGCGCCCGTTCCATGGCGGAGGAGGCGCGTTCCGGGCGGTCGCCGTCGAAATGGCAGGTCCGCCTGTCCGTGGTGCTGCTGCTCGGCCTGGCGGTTCGGCTGCCGGGACTCGCCGAGCCGCTTTTCGAGGGGGCTGCAGGCAAGCAGACCCACACCGCGATGGTCGCGCGCAACCTGCAACGCGGCCGTGCCTCGTGGCTCCGGCCGATGGTCGACGACGTCGGTCGCCCCGGCTACTTCGTGAAGGAGCTACCGCTCGTGGCGGGGCTCGCCGCGGTGGTCCACGGTTTCACGGGCGCTCCGCTCGGCGCAGTCGGCCGCTCGATCGGCGCCGTCGCCTGGCTGATCGGCGCGATCCTGCTTTTCTCCCTGATCCGCCGCGACCGGTCGCCGCGGGTGGCCGCCCTCGCGGCGCTCTGGTTCGTGCTCGCACCCGCGGCGATCGCCTACTCCCGTTCCTTCATGACCGATCCGTCGATGGTCACGGCCTGTCTCGGTGCGCTTTTGCTCGCCTCGGCCTGGCGCGACCACCCGTCGAGCGGGCGCGCCGCCGCGACCGGAGCCGCGACTTCGCTCGCGCTGCTACTCAAGCCGCACGCGATCTTCTGGCTCGTGCCCGCGCTCGCGA
The DNA here is from genome assembly GCA_014191855.1 of Deltaproteobacteria bacterium. Classification (GTDB taxonomy): domain Bacteria; phylum Myxococcota_A; class UBA796; order UBA796; family SXON01; genus SXON01. The sequence goes on along the minus strand of BJHF01000238.1, from coordinate 1,050 downwards.
CGGCAATCGCGGGCCGCTCCGACTTGCGGGCAGGCGAAGCCCCACCAGACACGGGGGCATCGCCGACGCCGCGCGACCACGTCCTGCTCGTCGCCTGTCTCGCCGGCGGGCTCGGGGTCGCAGGACTCTGGTATGCACACGCCGCCTCGATCCACCGCAGTTACCCCGTCCCGGGGGCGATGGTCACGGCGGGCTGGGTGGACACGGCCCTGTGGCGCTCGCCCGATCTTTACCTGCGAATCGCGCGGCAGATCCTCGACATCGTGTTCACGCCGGCGGGGTGGGCTCTCGCGCTGGCCGCCGCGTGGCCCGGCCGCGCGGGGTTCGGCCGCACCGAACGCGCGCTCCTGGCGTGGGGAGCCGGCGTGATCCTGCAATCGGTCGTACTCGGCACGCGGATGTTCGACGATGCCGCGCGCGGCACCGAGTACTACCAGCTGCCGGCGGTCGCGACCGCGGCGCTGCTCGTCGCACGCGGCGCCGACCGGATCGCGGCGTTCGCCGCGCGGGGCGTCACGGGTGCACGCGACGCGATCGCACCGGTGCTGCTGCTCGTCGCGGGCGCTCTCGCGTGGCGCGAGACCCGGCGCATCGAGACACCACCCGAGGCCTACGCCTCGCTTGCCGCGCAGTGCGAAAGGGTGCGCGCACTCACGCACCCGGACGATGCGCTGCTCGTGCTCTCCGATCGTGCCGGCACCGTGCTCTGGACTTGCGACCGGCGCGGCACGACGCTCACGCCCGCAACCGCCATGGGAACGGCGGCGGCGTCCACGCGCTTCGCTGCGGCACCCGACGCGCTGTGGCGGACGCTTGAGTCCGCCGATCACGTGTTCCTGCCGTTCCCCGACCTGGCCCCCGCCTCCCTGCGCGAATTCCTCGACCGCGAGTGGCAGCGCGACCCGGGCGAGGAAATTCTCCTCTACGAACGCCGCGGTGCGCGGCCGGCGGCGACACCGTGAACGGACGGGCGCCGGGGCCGATTGCGCCGCACAAGCGCCTCTCTCATTTCCTCAAGCGCGCCCTCCACGGCGCGCCCACGCTCGCTGC
>BJHF01000237.1 GCA_014191855.1 Deltaproteobacteria bacterium | reverse complement strand
CGCCCTCAGTTTTTGAGCCCGATCGGCCCTTTTTTTCGTCGCTCGCGGGCTTGCCTCGGCGCCCGAAGCGGGTGTACGGTGTCGGCGTGTGCCTGCCACCATGCCGCTCATGCGCCCTATCCCCACGACCATCGTTGCCGGCCTGCTGCGGTCGACGGGGCCGCCCTCGTAGGGCGAAGGCGTCGAGGTCTGGGAGGTCTGCGCGGCGGCGGAGACGGGGCCGGAGGGCGCGGGTGCGCCTGGGACCCGAATTCGAAGCGGATCGGGGCGGTCGGGAGGTCGAATCCGGGGGGCGAGGGGCTTGCGGAGGCGGGAACGGGTGGGGTACCCTGGCGGGGTGCGACGCGATCGACCCCGTTCAAATTTTTTTTCCTCCGGCCACACCGGGCGAACTCCCTCGGGTTAACTCCCCCGCATGAAGTCCCTCGTCTCCCCGGACCGCTCCGCCTTCGGCACCGCCCGGGGAGAGGGAGCCTCCGGGTCTTCGTCGCGCGCCGCGCGCGGCGCGCAGGCCCGGTACGGCAACGCCTTCCTGCAGGAGAGGCTGCGCGCGCAGGCCGGGGAACAGGAGGGGGACAGCCTGGACGCGGAGCAGGAGGAGGCGCCGACCGAGGCGGCCGGTCTGTCCACCCCGGCGCCCGGCTTCGCATCGGGCGACGGCGACGCCCCCGCCACCCCCGAACACGCCGACCGGGACAACGCCGGGCCGGGAGCGGAGGCCGGTGCCGGCCCCTCCCCGTCGGCAGCCGGGAGCGGCGCAACGGGCCGCGCCGCGCCCGCAGGGAGCGCGGCGCCGGTGATCGAGTTCTCGAACGTCGCCCCCGACGCGGCGAGTCAGAGTCGGTTCGACCGGAGCGTGGTGGGCATCGGGGAACGGATCAACTTCAGTTGCGCAGAGAGCGGCGGCACCTGGGCGGCGACCGGCGGCGCCGGAGCCGAGACCGACCTCCTGTACGAGTGGCAGGCCCCCGGGGCGCCCGGTCGGTACACGATCTCGTACACGATCGGCGAGCGGGTCGGCCGCACGGTCATCACCGTCCTCGCGCCCGCCTCCATCTCCGCGCGGAAGCTCAACGACGCGGGCTTCGGCGCGGGCACCCAGGGTGCGGGGATGGAGCTGCAGCTGACCATGAACCCCACCACCGTGTCCTTCGCCGAGGCCGAGTGGCTGGAGGATGCCGGTCCCGGCATCGTTTCCGGATACTTCACCCGCTTCCCCGCCTCGGCCGTCGCCCACAGGCCCAACCCCGCGTGGACCCCGATGGGCGGCGACAATGCCGCCGTCGTGGACAACGCTTCGTTCGGCGGATGGGGCACACCGTGGGCCGAGGGCACCTGGGTCTGGTCGATCCCCAATCGGTACCGCGTGGCAGGCCTCGGCGCAGGGACGGTCTTCACGACCTCCACGCAGGCGATGGCCATCCACGGCCCGAGCGGCGCCTCGACCGTCTCGAAGCTCGGGCAGAGCAGCTCCCGCTCGCCGGGCTGACCCCCACGGGCCTCCCCCGGCGTATCGGCCTGCCGTCGACCCCCGCTCACCGAGAGGGGAGCCCCCGCCCGCCTACCGCGCCGCCCGCGCCGCCTCCGAACCCAGCGGGCGCCGCACCGCCCGCGCCGCCTCGACGATGAAGGCCAGCGCCAGCCCTCCCCGACCCGGATACGGGGCGGATTGGAGTCGAGCATGATCCTGCTGACATTACTGGTCGACGTGTCGCGTGCGGCGGACCTCGAACTCGTACCCTCTGGATTCGATGAAAGCAGCGTCGAGGTCGCTCTGGTGGATGGGCACGCGCGGCGGGTCCTGGAGCGCTTTCCCTCCCCGCGAATCGTGCTTCAGACCGCGACATCCTCAGATGGGCGGTACGCAGCGATCATCTGGGAGACGCTCGATGCGACGCCCAACATCACCGTCTACGACGCGCTCGCGGGGAAGGCGGTCAACACGTTCGAGAGCCCAGCCTACCGGCCGGTAAGCTTGGCGTTCTCCACGGCAAATGCCGTGATCATCGCGGGGACGTGCGGCACGTCCTGTGCCACGTTCGACCTCCTTGATCGGGCAGGGCACTCGCTCTGGCCCCCGAACGCGCCGGGCGGCGCCGCCTACGACGTGTCCCCAGACTCGCGGATGGCTGTCAGCTACCCGAACCCGGACTCTCCGGCGGAAGGCTCCGGGGTCGCCCTGGTGAGCCTGGACGATGGCCATCTGATCGCTTCGATGGACGCCACGACGCTCGGGGATCGGACGGTGGCCAGCGTGGCGTGGACATCGTCCGGCGCCCGGCTGTCCCTCCAGGGTCCGGCGGGCAAGAGCGAACTCACGCTGATGGGGCAAGCTGGGCCGCCACCAGCCAGGATCGACGCCTACCCATCGGCGGACGCCGCGACGGAGATGAGACTCACCCGTGGCGCAAACTCGACGAAGTTCGTGAGCTACTCCGCGCCGGTACGCGTCCTCGATGCCTCGATGTCGGCGAACGGCAAGTATGCGGCCGTCTCTTCGCAAGCGCTCGGCGCTGCACCGACACTGACGGTCTACGAGCTCGGCACCGGCAAGGCGCTCTCCAGCGTGCGCCCCGACGGGCGGACAACCTCCTCCTGGTCGACGAAGGACACGCTCATTCTCGAATGGAGCTGCGGAACGGACTGCCACACGCTGGAGGTGCGCGGGGTCGACGGAAAGCCGCTCGGCAAGGGCTTCGCCGGAGGCGTTACATCCACAGCTCCTTCGGGCGACTACCTCCTGTTCTACCCGAACGAAGGGTCGGACCCCGTGCCGGTTGAGCTCGTGGATCTCGCCACGGGTGCCGCGGTGGCGCAGTTCGCCGGTACAAACAGCGGCGCCCTCGTCGGCACCAACGTGACGTGGTCCGCGGACGGTAGGGCCGCGACGATCACCTTGGTCGAGCGCACGGGTGGCGCCCAGCGTGCACTGCGTCTATCCGCCGACGGCACCTGCGCCTGGCTTGACCACCCGTAGTGACCTCCGCTGCGCGCCGGGGCGCCGGCAAGCCGCGATAGTAGGTGTACAACGCGGACGAGTCGTATCCCTCGATTCTGGAGGGTTTCGTGCCCTCTGGGGCGCACGAACGCGCTTCCGCAGCGTCGTAGGCGACGCGCAGCCGGGCGCTCACCCGGCCGCGCGCGTCCGGCGAGCAACGCCGCGTTTTGACCGGCACGACCCTTGCGCCAGCGCGCCAGCGTGTCCGTCACCGTCGAGCTCCGCGGCCAAGGCGACGTGCAGTTGCGCGCGATCGTCAAGGAGGGCTTCCCGAAGCTG
>BJHF01000236.1 GCA_014191855.1 Deltaproteobacteria bacterium | reverse complement strand
GGGCGTGGAAGAGTCGGGACGGGGGCATCCGCTCCGCCTCGATCCGCTTGATGTCCCGGAAGGAACCCCGCCGGCCGCTTGGCTCGATGCCCTTCTCGCGCTGCTGCAGTCCGCATTCGTGCTCTACCCGCCCATGCCCTACGTGCTGCAAGCGGCGATCGCCCGACTTTATGCAGATGCGGGCTGGGACGTTGTCGCCGGGACGCGAGGCCGCCGTCCCCGATTGCACGAGCTCATCGGAACCTGCGAGCGCATCGTGGACGAGCTGGGGTACGACCGAAAGATTGCGGTGGACGTCAAGGCAGCGCTCCGCGCTCGGCTCGGTACGTTGACGGAGGGGACACGTGGGCTGCTCTATGCGAGCGGCACCCACACCCCCGACGCGGAGCTGTTTGATCGCCCGACCGTGATCGAACTGGATGCGCTGCCGAGGCCGGAGGATAAGGCCTTCGCGATGGGGCTTTTGGTCCTACGGCTATGGTCGTGGCGGCGGTACGGCCCTGGGCAGGGCTCGTTTCCGCGGCTGCGTCACTTGCTCATCCTGGAGGAGGCCCACCGACTGCTTCGCCGCGTGGGTGGCGGAGGAGGGGGCGAAGGGGAGGGGGGTGACCCACGAGCACAGGGCGTCGAACAGCTCTCAGACCTGCTTTCGGAGGTGCGGGCGTACGGCGAGGGCGTCGTCATCGTCGATCAAGTGCCGACCCGCCTCGCGGAGGATGCGGTCAAGAACACCAACCTCAAGATCGCGCATCGGCTGGTCTCCATCGACGATCGTGAGTGTATTGGCGGGGCTAGCGCGATGGACGAAGGTCAGATCGCACACCTGGTGCGACTGGGCGTCGGAGAGGTCACGGTGTTTCATGAGCCCATGGAACGGCCGATGCTGGTGAAAGTGGCGCGTGACGTACGAACTGACGGCGCCCCGTACACGCTTGAGCAAGTCGCCGAGCATCATCGCGGAATTGAGCCGGCGAAGCCCTATTCCGTTTGTGTGGCGTGCCCCTTGGTGCGAGCTCCCTGCGGTCACGTGTTAGGGAGCGCGCTCGCCAGGGCGGACGAAGCGGAGGCGGGACTCGTGCGACAACGGGCGGTGGCGCTGATCGCGGGGGAGGCCATTGGGCGCATGGAGCTTCCCGACGGACACGCCGCCGCACGCTGCTCCGCGGCGAGCACCGCACAGCGCGTTGCCGAGGAAGTCGCGGGCATCTTCGGGTATTCATCGATGGAAGCTGACACTCTATCGGTGGCCATCGTGAATGGCGGTACCTTCGACACCGCACCGCGGCACGCACCCGGAACGATGGTGGGGTGCGAACGGTGCCCGAGCCCGTGCCTGTGGCGCCCTGCGGGCGCGCGCCTCGGAAGCGATCCGCAGCGGTGGCTGCGTGAAAAAGACGGTGCCGACTATCGACTTCGGGCCACGCTCCCCCTCGCCGAGGGGAGTGTCCGATTCGCGGGCGGCGAAGGGTCTCCATCGGTAACGGCCATCGCGTTCTGCGCGGGCGTGCATGAGATCGACAAGGCCGCTCTCCGCGGCCGGCGCCCCACGCTGGTGGAGGCGCTGCTCAGTGGCCTAGAAAAACACCTGGGAGTCAGATGAACCCCGTCCCCTCTGTCTTCTTGCTAGCCAACCGCGATGGAAAGGTTGTCGCCCGGATTCGAGCGGGCGGGGGCGCAGCGACCGCGATCGACAGTACGGATGCTGTCGCCGGTCCGCTCCGCGGAGCGTTGGCTACCCTCACGTCTGCGCAGCTCACGTTGCCGACGCAGGAGCGAATCCCGGGTCGCGATGGCGAGGTCGCCGTGCTGCTTGAGGCTCCGGTGCTTCCTGCGGATGCGCGTTGGCCGGCCGCGCTGGCACGCCGGATTGAGAGCGCTCCTGGCCTGGAGGGCCACGTCCTCCTGGCGTGGCACGGGAGGGGCGAATGAGCGGCCGCGATCTGGGGGCGGGCGACGCCCCGTCGGAAGCCGAAGAGGCGGTTGACATCTTTGAGGGGCTCGACGCACCGCCGGAGAATCAGCCTCAAATAGAGGGCTTCGGTTGCGGCAGGGAGCTGTCGGCAATGGAGGTGCGGATGCACCTCATGGACCGCGGGAACTACGATCCGCGCGAAGTGGACAACACCGTTCTGGCGAGCGTGCGCTTCGAGGACACGGCACCGCCGGACGCGGAGGGTCGCCTCCTGGGGTCAACGCTGCCTACACCGGGGCATCGCTGGGGCGACGGCGCTGCCCACGACGTCACCATTCATCAACATGACGGCGCGACCGGGCGGGGCGAGGCCGCCGACCGCTTGGCGAGCTACAAAACGTTGGACCACGAGATCGGTCACACCGTCTGGGCGAACGCGCCTGCGGAGATGCGTGAGCAGTACGAGCGCGATGTGTACGATTGGAGTCAGCAGAACCCGCCGCGGGAGGGCGGCTACGCCCTCCCGGAGCTCGGCGATGACGTCGCGCCGCGTCCTGGGGAAACTGGGTACGCGATTCCGGCAAGCGACTACGCATCCAAGAACGCTGAAGAGCATTTTTGTGAGGCGATGGCCATGGCGATCAACGAGCCGGAGAAGCTGGAGCTCTACGACCGTTACGCTCCTGAGGGGGCCAATCGGACGGACTGGGTGGCCGGGATCCGGGCGGCGGCCTTGGAGGCCAGGGAGGAACGGGCGAGTCGCTCGACTTCGGCGCTGGCTTGACCGGGTCCCCGGCTGGCTGGAGAGCGGCGCGCGGTGCCGAAGTGCCCCGTTGCGCCAAGGACCGCTACAGCGCGGCGAGCACGGCGAGGGCGGCAGCCACGAACCCCGGTGGGCTCCGACCGGCGCGCGCCGCGCCGAGGCTGAGGGGAACGCGGCCGATCGTCGTGTCAACCACGGAGCACGCGAAACGCGCGGTCTTCGCAAACGCGCGGAGCTCCCGCCCCGCCGCGTCGGCCAGGGCGGGGTTCGCATCCGTGTCGATGAGCACGAAGAGGATTTTTGGCGCTGCGCCAGTCGCGCAGCATCCGATCGCTCCGGCAGCGACGACGGACGCCTCCGCGACGGTGTCGAGTCCAGCCCGAACCGGGATCACTACATGGGTGGATACCGAGATAGCCAAACGCGCCGCGGCGTTAGGAAGCGTGTGAACGTCGAACACGACGAGGCTGAGCTGGGGACGCTCGGCGGCGAGGCGATTCTTCAATCGCTCGGACGCGCCTGGCGGTAGCGGAGGAGCGAGTCGGTGGCTGCTGGGCATCACCCACATTCGGCCCTTCTTCCAAAAAATGAGCGAAGATACCCATGAAATATG
>BJHF01000235.1 GCA_014191855.1 Deltaproteobacteria bacterium | reverse complement strand
CGGCGCCGCCCGGACGGACGAACGCCGCGAATCGGCGCGTGCTGGCGCGTGTCGCGACACATGCGTAGTCGAGGCCGGCGGCGTGTGCGACGCGAACGCGCGTTGCCCAGGGGGTGACGGCTCACCCAGGGACGAACGCGCGCGGGGGCGGGCGGACGGCTCGCGGCGGGGGCGCGGCGGGGGCGCGGCGGGGGCGCGGCGGCGCCGCCCGGACGGACGAACGCCGCGAATCGGCGCGTGCTGGCGCGTGTCGCGACACGTGCGTAGCTGAGGCCGGCGGCGTGTGCGACGCGAACGCGCGTTGCCCAGGGGGTGACGGCTCACCCAGGGACGAACGCGCGCGGGGGCGGGCGGACGGCTCGCGGCGGGGGCGCGGCGAGAGCGCTGCGGCGCCGCCCGAACGGACGAACGCCGCGAATCGGTGCGTGCTGGCGCGTGTCGCGACACGTGCGTAGCTGAGGCCGGCGGCGTGTGCGACGCGAACGCGCGTTGCCCAGGGGGTGACGGCTCACCCGGAGACGAACGCGCGCGGGGGCGAGCGGACGGCTCGCGGCGGGGGCGCGGCGGGGGCGCGTGCGGCGCCGCCCGGACGGACGAACGCCGCGAATCGGCGCGTGCTGGCGCGTGTCGCGACACATGCGTAGTCGAGGCCGGCGGCGTGTGCGACGCGAACGCGCGTTGCCCAGGGGGTGACGGCTCACCCGGAGACGAACGCGCGCGGGGGCGGGCGGACGGCTCGCGGCGGGGGCGCGGCGGCTGGCTGAAACGTCGCCCGCGCTCACTACCCCCGAAACCCATACCGGATCATCGTCCCCACGCGCACGTACCCGATTCGCATGTAGATCCCGTTCGAGGTGCGGTTTGTGAGGTCGGCGAAGAGGGTGCAGCCGGGGCGGCCCTCGGCCAGCGCCAAAGCACCCATCTCCGCTACGAGGCTCGTCGCGTAGCCGTGACCGCGCCGCTCGGGCGGGGTGTACACCGGTCCGACGCTCAGGAACCCTTCGACGTCCCTGGAGAAGCTCGCGAACGCCACCACCTCTCCGCTATCGACCCAGACGTGCGCCTTGCCTGAGGTGGCGTATCGCTCACCCGCGGTCGGCCCCACCGCCGGGTCGAGCGGCGTGGCCTCCGCGTGGAAGGCTTCGAGGTATGCCTGCAACACGCCCGCGTCTTCAGATGTCGCGACGCGTCGAAGTCCGGCCGCGGCCGGTACGGGGAGCAACGACCGCAGCTCGAACACGGCCATCGCGTGCTCCACCTCCACGCGTGCGAGCCCGAGGGGACCGAACGCCCCCCCGGTGAACGCCGCAGCGACGCTCTCCGGCCCGAAAACGCCCGTTATCCTCGGCGATTCTTCAGCGTAGCGCGCCCCCGCGAACGCCGCCGCGTGCACGGGCATTGACGACAAGACGGGGTTCCAACCTTCCGTCCGCGCCATCGCCCCGATACACGCGCCGTCGTCACCCAGAACGCTGTGGAAGCGGACGCCTGGGTACCGGCTCGCGTCGGCCTGCGCGCCGTTTGCGAAGCCGAGCGGCATCTGGTTGAGCACCGGCTCCACCCGGAGAAACGGGTAGGCCGTGGCCAGGAAGTCGTCCGCGCTCGCATGGGCGATCCAGCGCACTCAGGTACCCGAGGAAGCGTACCGGCCTAACCCAACGCGCCACGCGATGTATCCGGCGCCGAGCCCCACGAGCCCCACGGCTGGCGCAAGCCAGCCGAAAACCGCCCACTCCGGCCGCGGCATGAAGAACACGGCCCCGTAGAACCCTGCGAAGCCGAAGGGCAGGGCCACGGTCAAGAGCCAACGGAGCGGCGAACCGAACAGGTCCATCGGGTAACGCACGAACGTTGTCAACTGCATCACGAGGCCGATGGCCGTGCCGCGATGATGCAGGTGGAACCCCAACGAAGCGATTGCGGTCACGAATCCGCCGAGCGTGGCCAGGCCGCCCAGCAGCCAAACCGGCAACAGCACCCAGCGCCACCCCTCCGGCATTGGCAGGCCCCAGGCCATCGCGAGCGCCATCACGAAGCACCCGAGCAGCGCGCTGGGCAGATCCTCGAAGGCGAGGTTGTCGGTGAGGAGCTGCACGTACGGATCCACCGGGCGCACCAGCAGGCGATCCAGCTCGCCCCCGAGGATGTAGCGCCGGTTCAGGACATACAACCCACCGAACACGACGTAGAACAGCCCCGAAACGGTGTCAGCGTACCCCCACACGAACAGCACCTCCGCCGCCGTCCACCCGCCGAGCGCAGGGATGTGGCGGAAGAGGGTCGTGATGAAGATCGGCCCGACGACCGCCAACAACAGGCCTGAGAGCAGGCCGGCGACCATGTCGCCGCGGTAGGCCAGGCGCGTCTTGATGCGCTGGACGATCAGCCTTTGGAGCGCGCTCACGCTACCCGCCCTGGATGGTGAAGGTGCGGGCAGCGCGGTGCCATAACCACAGGCCGAAGGCCCACAAGACCGCGGCCCAGAGCGAAAGCTCAATGAACAACGGCCCCAACGCCTCTCGGCCGAGCAAGACCGCCGAAGGGGTGCGGCCGAGCACGTGGAACGGCAACGCCATCGCCAACGTTTGGAGTCCCGGCCCGAACAGCTCGATCGGCAGGAGCACCCCCGCGAACAACGAAACGAGGGTGGCCTTGATGTACCCGAGGCCGGAGGAGCTGCCGAGCCGGAACGCACCGACGCCGAGGCAGAAGCTGATCGCGACGTTCACGAGGTGCGCGCCGAACAAGGCGGCGATCCAGGACAGCCAGGGCCCCGGCGTACGAGGCAGGCCGAGGTCGGCCGCGGAGGCGGAGAGCGCGAGCAGGGGGAGCGCTTGAACGAGAAAGGCGGCGCAAGCCCGCCCGAGGTCGCGCGCGTAGACCATGGCCGGGAGCGAGATGGGGCGCAGCAAGTCCGAGGCGATCTGGCCATCGCGGAAGCGTTCCCCGAGATCCTCGTGCACGCGCGTTGCGATGGCCCCGATGCCCGCCCAGGCGACCAGGATGGTGGCGCGCCAATCGAGGGCCGGCGCCCCCGCGATCACCGGCTGTGCGGAGGCCGCCGCCGTCCACAACGCCCCGTTCAACCCGGCGAGGATGCACGCGGCCACGAGCTGAATCACGATCTCGGCCTTGTACGCGAGGTGATGGCGGAAGCCGACCGCGGCGGCCGCGCGGAGCGTCGCGAGGCTCATGCGTCGCGATCCGCGGCGGGCTGTTCATAAAAACGCGCCACCAGGCTCTCGATCGCCGGCTCTTCGATGCGGAGATCGAGCACGTCGAGTGTCGTGACCAGC
>BJHF01000234.1 GCA_014191855.1 Deltaproteobacteria bacterium | reverse complement strand
CGTTCGCTGATAGAGCCAAGATGCGAGCGGTGATATGGACCAACCGGAACCGGTCGAACGGGTGGAGGACGAGGTTCAGTCCGCGTTGCATGCTTGGGTGCGTCACGGAGACAGGGTGGCGGGCGAACGGGCCGCCAAGGCCTTGATGGTCGAGTGCCGACCGCGAGTCGCACGGTTCATGCGCGGTGCCGCACCCGACCGTCTCGATGACGAGTTGCAAGCCGCAATGGTCCACCTCTGTGCCTTCGGGGCGGGCGCGCGGCCCGCGCCCCGGGCGCTGGCACCTGACGGGTGCAACGTTCCCCGAGCCCACCGCCGAAAGGTCCTGAAGAACTTCCTCATCGACCGGTGGAGGCGTCTGGAACTTCGAATTCATGCGAACGATGCGGCGGGTAACGGTGTGAATCCCGTCGTTTTTGCTCACGAACGCCGCAGTCAGAGGCAGGCACGCGACAGGGAAGCCGAAGCGCACCGCCGACCCTTTGGTCACGGCCGAAGAAGCGCTGCCGAGTCGGAGAAAGCCCCGGTCGAGGGGGCAGGGCCCGCGTGGAGTGCGGCCCCTCCCACGGATTCGTCGACCGACGGAGAGACCGTCCCGCACCACGCGAGGGACGATGCCAAGCACGACCCGAGGAACGATGTGCTCTCGGCGATCACTCTCCGGGAGAAGCGGGCGCAGGTTGGCGCCGGGCTCGCGACGCTTCGTAGTCCTCGTCGTGCGATGGCAGCGGCGCTCGCTCTCCGAGCCGACCCGACTCCCTTCATCGAGAACCTCGCGCGCGATCTCGACGAGGACATCGATGTGGTCCGCGAGCGGGTTCTTCTGGCCGAGAAGGACTACGACGCCGACGCGGAGGGCCTGACCGAGGCGATGGTCCGCGTGCTCTATCCTGCCGGCCCGCTCCTCATGGCGAGGGACGGCGCTCGGCACCTGCTTGACCACGCGGTCGAGTTCCTACGCAGGCTCCACGCGGACCAACAGGACCAGGAGGACGCATGAGCCTGAACCCATACCCCAGCATCGAGCTTCGGCGGTACAAAGTCTGGAAGCACGTGTTCGACCAGCGCGAGCGCTGGTGGGAAGTTTATGGGTCGCTCCGGTCATGGACTGAGAGTTGGAATAGCCTTCTGGCCGCTGGGTGCGACCGGAGCGAGCAAGGCGGCGAGAGGGCCAAGGTCGAGCCTGCCGCGGCGACGCTCCTCGCCGAGAACCACGACGCTTGGTTTTCCGAGGCTGTACGGGCGTTTGCTTACGCACAGACTACGAATCGTGTGTATCCGACTCGGAAGGCCTCCACCTTGTGCTACGTGGGCGAGGCGGGCGTCACGGTGTACGCCGTGACGAGGGTCTCGGCCCTCGTCACCTGTTACCGGCCCTGCGTGCTAGGGGCACGAATCTCGAGCGAACCCACGTTGGCCCTCGCGTACGAGCGCGAACGCACACGAGCGCAGCGGGCAGCTGTCCGGCGGGCGGAGCGCGGCGCGTCCATGGGAGCGGAGCAGTGATGACACTACGCACCGAACTCGACGCCCTCACCGAACAGCTTGAAGCCGCGCTTGCCGGCGCCAACTCCGACCCCTACGACGCCATCGAGGCCGCCGGCTTGGCGGGGCTACGCGCCCGGGCCGGCGAAACTGATCACCTCCAGAGCAGCGCGCGGCAGCTTGAGGTGGACGCGGTGCTCCTCGCCGAGATCGCCGAAGACGCCGCGGAAGCGCTTGGGCAGGTGGACGAGGACGACGGCGAGGAGCTTGCCTGGGATCGTCTGTGTCTCATGGACGAGGTGTGTGCGGCGGCGTGGTGGCTGGGGAAGACGGGGGTTGTCGCCCCCTGGGCCGACCTCGCAACTCGTAACGTGCGCGGCTTTCCCGAGGCCTGGGCGCCGCTCGCCGAGTCGGCCTCGCGCGTGCTCGCCGACACTGCTCCGGCTCCAGGCGACGCCGCCCTCGCCCTGTGGCGCGCCGTTGAGGTCGCGATCGTCCCGGTGGCAGAGGGCCGTAAGGTTGACATCTCCGAGATCGTGCAGGACGACATCCTCACCGCGCTCGGGTTGGCTTTGCGGCCGCGCTTCCAACTCGCGGCCTACGCACCGCACGAGCTCCGCGCGGCGGGCGGTCTTCCGCCCAGCCCGCCGTGGGAGCAGCTCGGACAGGGCCCGGATTGGGAGGTCGTCATAACGTGGAGCGCGGCCGGCAAGACGGTCATCCACGTGGCGACGGAGGGCGATTCCTCGCCCACCGTGGCGCGCGACGGCCAGCCGGTGCGCCCGCTGCAGGTGTTCGGAGGTTGGCAAATTGCCGCCGAGCCCGGTTCCTGGCGGGTTCGCGTGGGTGAGGCCGAGGTCGTGTTCCGGTTGGAGGAGTGACGTTGCGGGATCGCGTCGATGGTCACCTCAACGCTGGACGCCCCGAAAAGGCTTGGGACACCGCTGCGGAATGCTTCCGAGAGGGGAACCGGAGGCAGCGGTACTTTGCGCAGCAGCTCCTCGTACACGTTGCGCCCCGCATGCCCGCGGGCGCCTGGACCCACCGTCGTAAGGGCCAGGCGCACCAGGCTTACGTAACGATCCCTCGACCGGAAGCCGCAATCGGGAAGATGGCGTTTCCAGCGGTCGGCGGTGTCAATTCCCGCTTCGTCGTCGCAGTGGTGACGCCCGCGCCTGCAGACGATGTTCCCGCCAGCCTCGCCGCCGATACTGCCGAAGCCGTGCTGCGCGCGCTCGAGGCGGCGCGCCAGATGCGCACGCCCACGGCCAGGTTTCGCGTTCGCTTCGACCCCGAACAGGGGTGGAGCGGCGCGTCCTGCGGCCTCGCCGTGGCGCTGGCGGCGCTGTCAGCGTTTGACGAGTGGCCGATCGACTCACGCGTCGTGGCCACCGGGTCGGTCGGTCGCGGCGGCCTCGTGGAGGATGTCAACAGCCAGAGCGAAAAATCCCAGCTTCGACGCGAGGCACGACCTGACGCGCGCATGCTCGTACCAGACTCTTGGTTGGTCGATGAGACGGAGCTCGTCCGCGTGACCGACTTGACTGCAGCAGTAGGTCGGGCATGCCCTCCCCCAGACCCCGTTACAGAGTACGGTAGGGCAGTCGAGGCCGACCGCCTGGGTGACTGGTCGGCCGCCGCACGAATGGCCGAGGCACTCGTGGATCATGGGCACCTGCGGAACCACGAGCGCCAGCGGCTCCTGGTCATGCTGCTCGCAGCGGCCAACCACTCCGCGGACGAGGATGCTCGGCAGCGCTGGATCCCGCTCCTGAACCCCGATGTCCTGGAGAATCGGGAGATTGAGCCGTGGCTGTGGGCCATC
>BJHF01000233.1 GCA_014191855.1 Deltaproteobacteria bacterium | reverse complement strand
GGCCAAGGAGACACTTTCCCGCGGGATTGAGGTCTGGCGTACGGTCCCTGAGGCGGATGTGGCGGTCGAGGATCGGTTGGAACGCATTTCGCAGCTGGTTTATGGTCTCGAACAAGCCGGGACCGATCCTTCAACTCTCCCAGAGTGCCGGGTCGACGCCATGAAACTAGATTTTACGGCGGAACTCGTGAGTTCGACGGACATGTTTGCATCTCAACCGAGTCGCCAAATGGCGGATCAGTTCGCGCGAACGGCGCGCCTCGACTCGGCGTGCCAGCGACCGGAAAGGGCCCTCATCCACCGTGGGCGTGCGTTGGACATTTTAGCCCGCATGGGGACTGCCGGGCAGTTGTTGGGTGGCGACGCGCACGAGTACGTCGACCTGGCCATGTTGCAGGGTGATGACTTGCTTTCGTCGGGCCGAAAGCGCGAGGCGGAGACCATTTTCGGACTTGGGCGATCCGCGGCTCTCGACTTGGCGGCGCGGCCGGACGCGGAGATTCACCTGCGTCGTGATGCGGCGGTATTTGCCGCGCGGATGGCCGTCGCGGTGATGGATCCAGGCGGCATCCCCCAGCGGGGGCTGACCAGCCTTGAGACGTCGGTGACGGAGTTCGAAGCCCTGCACAAGATAGACCCGGCCAATTGGCAGTATTTGCGCGACGCATTGCTCAGTCGGGGGATGTTGCTGTCCCTGTACGGTCGTGCGGGCGATGTCGATGCGGTGGCCCGGCACGTTGCGGCGGCTCGGCCGGCGATCGCGGAGCTCAAGGCCGTCGGCGTGTATACGGGCGACGCCAAGTTGACGGCGGTGGGCCAGATCGTGGAGGAGAGCGCCGCCTTCCTCGCCGCTCGAGGCCGATAGGCGGCGCAGCCTAGTGGTTCGATTCCGTGATGTAGCGGCATCAAACTGAAGCCGCCATCGCAAGCGCATCAAGGCCGTGTTTCCACCGGAACACGACGGGGTCCTCGTTGAGTTCGAGGAGCCACATCTCGATGCGGCTTTTTAGCTCCGCTTTCGACTGAACGCGGATGCCGCGAAGCATCGTCCTCGCCATTTTGGCGAAGAACGCCTCGACCAGATTCAGCCAGGATCCGTGCTTCGGCGTGAAGATGAACTCGAAACGGCCGGGGCGCGTGGCGAGGTATGCCATGGTCTCGCGGGAGCCGTGGGCGGCGTGGTTGTCCAGCACGACCCGGATGTGGGTGTCCGGGGGATAATGCTGGTCGAGGGTAGTAAGAAACTCCACGAACTCCCGGCTTCGGTGCCGGTCACGCCCGATCCCGTGCGCCATGCCATCGACCAGGTCGATGCCCGCCAACAGCGAAACGGTGCCGTGCCGCTTGTACTGGTGATCGCGACCTTGGGCCCGGTGGCGCCCAGGGACCGGGGGCAGGTCGGGGGCGAGGTTCTGCAGCGCCTGGATTCCCGGCTTTTCGTCGTAGCTGATGACGGCGACGTCGCCCGCGCCGACCGCGCGTAGCAGCTCGACCTCTTGGTAGATCGCGATCACCGCTGCCCGCTTGGTGTCGAACTCCGGATCCCGACGTTCGAGGTAGTATTCGATGCGGTGGGGCTGTACCTGATTCGCAGCGAGGATCTTCGATACGGTGCCGGATCCGAGCCGGGAAAGGGAGGGATGCCCGGCCTCTTCGCAGTGAGCATGCACATGCTTCGCAAGCGCGGCGTGCGTCCAAAGCTCAGCCGCGTAGCCCAGATCCTTCGGCTTGATGCACGCCAACTCCACCACCCACGTCTTGGCCTCCGGTGTCAGCGAGCGCGGTCGGCCCCTTCCGGGCCGATCACGAAGCGCCGCCAGAGGTCCTCGCTCCGCAGCCCGCGCCAGACACTCCTCGACGGCGTCGCGCGAGACCGCCAGACTTCGGGCGATGTCGGCGATCCGTAGGCCACGGCCGAAGTCCAGCATCATCCGGGCTCGTTCGACGTCACGTGCGGGAGCCGTTCGGGACACGGCGAGCGCGGCCAGCGTCGCCGCCACGTCGGGTTCAAGGAGCAGCGGGGGGCGGGTTGAGCTTCGCGACACGGATCACCGGGAGTGTACCCCGATCATCCGTCGACATTGACTTGTCAATAGATTGGCGGCGAGTTTACGAATCGAACCACTAGGTGGTCTGTTGACCTCGCGGCCCTACCATTTCGGCGGCGGCTAATGCGGGGCGGGGACGGTGATGGGCTTCGTACCCGGTTTGGTGGCGCTGTGCGCCCTGGGGGAGGGGGGTGACGCCTGCCGGCAGGTCGAGATCCCCTCAACGCGCATGGGTGGCACGGCTGACTCCTCCTCGACGCCACCTGCCGCCGCCGCGGGTCCGGACGCGCGAACGAGTCTCGGGCCAAGCGCCTGCTGCGGCCGCGTGGCCCGCTCACCGGGCGGATTCACCGATCGGTGTGCTCTGCGGGTCCAGAGCGAGCCGCGAACATTGCGGGGAACGTGTGGCGAATCCCGAGGCTGTGCACCGGTCCCCAGTGCACTACGACCGGTGTGATCGCGCTGCAGCATCGAGGCCGGCCGGGGCGGTTTTGGCACGAGGGGCATTTTGGCGGATGGGCACTGGCACCTACGGATCGCCTGCGTCACCCGACGATCAACTGCGGGTGTGGGGTTCGGGGTGCGTTCTCTCAGCTTCGGGATCGCGCGGCTGGTCCCGGTGTTGTTCCGCGGCCGCTGCTTCGCTCGCCGTGTCGCTCCACGTGGTCCGGCGCGCCGCCGGCCAATCCCCAGGGTTGGCGGCCGACAGACGGCGGGGGGCGAGTCGTAGCGGCGGGAGAGACGACAAGCCCATATGGACGGGTGTAGCACGGGCGGATACTCGGATGCAGCGGCAGGAGCGGTCAATGACTACGACGTCGGGATGTGAAACTTGCCGAGCCGCGTTGCGCGGTGGGCCGGGGGCTACGGGCATGGAGGTGGTGCACGGTGAACTCCGCGACCGCGCGATCAAGCAGCTCGAATTGTACCAGAGCGATCGTGTCGTGCGGTGCGGCGATTGCGGTCAGGCGTGGCTGGTGCAGTTTTGGGAGTATGACACCCCGGAAACGATGCTGAAGGAGTTGGGGCAAACGGAGCGGATCGCGACACCGCTGGACGAGGCGGACCTTGCCACGATCGAGGAGGCGCTCGCGGCGGAGGAGCCGCTGCCACATGATTACTTCCGCCGGGTGCCCAGGGCGGAGCTGCCGACAAGGCGGAAACGGCCGCCTAACATGCGGCCAACCTCGCCGAATTCGTTGGCCGCGAGGCGGTTCCACGACGCCGATGTCTACCTGGATGTGCGAAACGACGACGGCCTGACCAG
>BJHF01000232.1 GCA_014191855.1 Deltaproteobacteria bacterium | reverse complement strand
GACGGAAGCGCGTGCCCGTCACGACGACGCAGGCTTGGCGGTGGGACACGCCACACGGCGAGATCCCAGCGATCCTACCGGTAGAAACGCCTGGGATCGAATCGGGCGAAATCGGTGGGATGGGACAATGAGTGTGCCCGGGTCGGCCGACTTCAGTCGAGGCAAGGCGCGGAGCAAGGGATGCAGGGGAGGGCAGGGACGAGGGGGCTTTCCCGGCACCAGCGCGCGCCAGAGGCGGGCGAGCGCCGAGGGGTCCTTTCGCAACGGGCGCTGGTGGCTGCCCTCCACGAGGCGAGTGAGCCGGTCGTTCGCGCGCAGCACCCGGCGGCCGACCTCCTCTAGCGCCCGCTTCAACAACGCGGCGTAGACGGGGCTCTCGCCTACGCGGAGCCGGGCGAGGCGGTTCGCAGAGAGGACGTACAGCGTGGTTGGCGCAACCGCCACCAGCTCCGCTGATCGCGTGTTATCCTGGAAAAACGCGGATACCTCCCCGACAAGCTCGCCGCGCGCCACCTTTCCGATCGCGATCCCGCCCACGGATACCGAGCACTCGCCCTCGGCGAGGATCGCGATCGAGTCCCCCGGATCGCCCTCGCGACAGAAGGTTTGCCCTGACTCCAGACGAATCACCGACCACAGCGGCTCGCTGGCTTCGAGGGCGGCGCGGGGAACGCCCGCAAACACGGGGAGGCGGGCGAGGTCGAGCGCGAGTTGTGCCATGCACCGATGTATCCAGAGGCGGGTGCGATGGCGAGGAGGGGTCGGTGCCTAGTTGGTCCCTACCGCAAACACCTTCATGGTGTTCGTCGCCCCCTTCATCGGCGTGTTGCCGGCGAGCACCACGACCTCCTGGCCGCGGGTGACGTAGCCACGGGCAAGCAGCCGTTCTTCGCCGAGGAGGATGAGGTCGTCGGTGTTGTGCACGCTGGGGGCCAGCACTGGAGTGACCCCCCAGGCCAGCGCGAGCCGGTCGTAGGTTGCCTGGTTGGAGGTGAGCGCATAGATCGGCCCCGGCGGCCGTGATTTGGACGCGAGGATCGCGGTGGCTCCGCTCCACGTGAACACCACCATCGTGCGCGGCACCTCCTGCACGGCCCAGCAGGCGGCGCGGACGACGGTCTGCGATGGGCCGGAGAGCACGCTCACCTCGTCGATGGGCGGCCGCATCCAACGGCTATTTTCCACTTCGCGGGCGATGCGGTCCATCGTCTCCACCGAGCGCACGGCGTACTTGCCCGTCGCCGTTTCGCCCGAGAGCATGATGGCGTCGGTGCCGTCGAGGATCGCGTTGGCAACGTCTGTGGTCTCGGCGCGCGTGGGGCGAGGGTTGCGCTCCATCGAGTCGAGCATCTGGGTGGCGGTGATCACGAGCACGCCGGCCTTATTCGCAGCCGCGATCAGCTCTTTTTGCAGGACGGGCACCTTCTCCAGGTTCACCTCCACGCCGAGGTCGCCCCGTGCCACCATGATGCCGTCCACCACGGCGAGGATCTCTGGCAGGTTGGTGACCGCCTGCGGCTTCTCGATCTTGGCGATGATCGGCACGTCAGAGGCGCCGAGGCGACGCAGCTCGGCGCGCAGGCCCAACGCATCCGCCGCTTCCCGCACGAAGCTCAGCGCGACGTAGTCCACGCCCGCCGCGACGCCGACCGCGAGGTCGGCAAGGTCCTTTTCCGTGAGGGAGGGAGCGGACACGGCCACTCCGGGGAGGTTGATTCCCTTGTGGGAGCCGAGATCGCCCCCGTCTTCCATGGTGATGTCCACTTCCGCCGGGGTGATCTCGCGGCGAATCGCAGACACCGAGCCGGAGAGGGCACCATCCGCGAACAGCACTTCGTCGCCAAGGTGCACATCGCCCGCCATGCCGATGTAGGTCGTGCCCAGTCGCAGCCCATCGGCCTCGAAATCCTCGTCCATCACCAGGGTGAGCACATCCCCCGTCGCGAGCGGCAGCGGGGAGGGGAGATGCCCCGTGCGAATCTTCGGTCCTTGCAGATCGAGGAGGATCGCGATTGCCCGGTCTGCGTGCAGGGCAGCGCGACGCACCCGTGCGATGGCTTCACGGATGCTCTCCGGCGTAGAATGCGAGCAGTTGATCCGGAACACATCCACGCCGGCAGCGATGAGGGCGCTCACCATCTCCGGGTCGCGAGAGGCGGGGCCGAGCGTGGCGACGATGCGGGTGCGGCGTTGGTTCATGGCGAACCGGTCTATCCGCGGGCTCCTCTTGACATGCCAAGAGAATCGTGAGAACTTGCCCGAACTACAGGGTCAAGCATGCGCCAGTCCTTCGGCTCTTCGATGCCCCTCATCCCGCGGAAGCGGGCGAAGTCCCTCGCGCCCGGGGAGCTGTGCGCCGCCGTGATCGCCGTTGCAGCGCAGAAAGGAGGCGTGGGGAAGACCACAACGACGGTGTCGCTCGGCGCCGCGTTGGCCAGGTACTATGGGAAGAAGGTACTGCTCGTCGACCTCGATGCGCAAGGTCATGTGCACCTTGCGCTCCAGAAGTTGGTCCACGCGGGTGGGGACTCGCTCGCGGAGCTGCTGGAGGAGCCCACCACGCGCGAAGTGGCCGAGATCGCGGTCGGCACGAAGATCGAAGGCCTCGAGGTCACGCCGGCCTGCGCCGAGCTGGCCCGCGCCGAAAACCGCCTCTCCACTCGGATCGGCAAGGAGCTGGTGCTGCGCGACCTGCTTGAGGTGAGCCGCACCCACTACGACGTCATCTTGTTGGACTGCCCTCCAAACCTGGGGAACCTCACGCTCAACGGGCTGGTGGCGGCGGACTACGTGCTCGTGCCCTGCAACCCGGCGATGCTCGCGGTGGCGGGTGTGGAGGGGCTGCTCGGCGCCGTGGAGGAGATCCAGGGCGCGCTGAACCCCGACCTCAAGGTGCTCGGCCTGGTGCTCACCCGCGTGGACCAACGCAACACCGCTACGAATTCGCTCGTGGCCCAGATGCTGAACGAGAACTGGGGCGAGCTCCTCTCGCCGGTTCAGATCGCAGCCGACGCCGCAGTGGCGCGCGCGCAGCTTGAAGGCCAGGATCTCTACGGTTTCGACCCGAACGGCCGCGCAGCCGCAAACTATTGCGAGCTGGCGGAATGGACGCTCGATCGGCTGGGCCTCCCACGCTGATCGGCGGGCCCCACCGAGCATGACGCCGCGCTCGCCGCTTCCCGCCGAGGACCTGCGTACTTCAGTCCGGTGGGCGCTGGAGCGGGAAGCCCTCCTGTTTTCGGCGGGTGAGCTGGTTCTGCTCCAGAACATGCTCGCGCTCGGCGAAGATGCGGCAGAGCTGTACGCCCGCCTACCCGGAGCGAGAGGCGGGCGT
>BJHF01000231.1 GCA_014191855.1 Deltaproteobacteria bacterium | reverse complement strand
CCACGGCTGACTAGGCCACGATCTCCACGCTCGCGCTCCCCCGGCTCGTGACATCGTGGGCAACCAGCGGCCCCGCGATGTAGCGCAGCGCGTCGAGGCCATGCTTGTAGGACTCGGTTGCCGGCGTGCCGTCCCAATAGCGGCAGGACTCGATCAAGCGCTGACACCGCGAGTGAATGGCGAGGCCCGCCCGCATCATGGCCAAGTCGAGATCGCGGACGCCGTTGTCGATCCGGCCTTTCTTCGCGTTGTCCACCTCAACCAGCACCTCGGGGTAGCCAGCCTGGTCGTTGAGTTCCTCGGTCAGCCGCCCGTTGACCGAACGCCCGGCGCCCGCCTTGCCCGAGCTGTTGATGTCGCCGACGATGCGATCGACGTGGCGCAACTCCAACCCGTTGCGTGCCAGCATCGCAAGCACCGCCCGCGCGTCGTCGGCCTCGGTCGTTCGGCCCTCGTTCGCGATCTCGTCAATGACATGCACGCGTCGACGGCCGCCGACCTCTTGCCATAGCAAGAGCACCGCGACCTGATGGCCGATCGCTTCGCCGTGGTCGATCCCGATGCCGACGTGCAGCGGGTAGCCGTCGATCCACCCCATGTCGTCGCGGACGATGGCCTCGGAGAACGCCGACAGCCGGCGCTTGTCGCTGATGCCCTCCCACTCCCCGTAGACGCGCTGCATACGCTCCCACTCGGAATAGCCGGCGACCTGTCGCGCGATGCTCGCCGCAGAGCGGATCACGCGCCCACCTTCCAAGGTGCAGTCGGCTTCGGTCAGACGCGGCCGGAACTGTACCCACTCCTCGGATGGCAGGATTCCCCGCTTCGGATCGCCCTCCGTCCGCAGCCGCAGCCAGGCGACCGGTCGGTTGATCGGCGTGAAGGTCATCCACACCGGCCCCTCGGCAACCGCAACACGCGAGAGGGCGCCGCCGAACTTGCCAACTACGGGCGGCTCGTCAATCCAGAGCCAACCCACGGAGCCCGATTCTGAGCTCATGTCGGAGCCCTCGCCCGACCGGAAGGCCATCGTATGCCCGCGCTTCGTGCGGATCATTCGGCGGCCGTTCGTATACCAACCCTTGCCTTCGATGTACCGAGTTGCCGAATCGAGCAGATCGAGCGGCGCCACCTGTCGCAGCTTCTCGCTCACGACGGGGTAGGTGTTCTCCAGGTCGGCGACCATCGCCCAACCAGGGGAGGCGCGAACGTCGGGTTGCCAGCGGTGGCGGCCGGTCAGGTGCGCCCATGCCTCGTAGGCTCCGGCGATACTCTTGCCGCAGTTGTGGTGAACGATGCCGTTTGCGACGAAGTTATCGTAGCCGGGGACGGTGAGATCGTAGTGCCAGTCCTCGCCGCATGATATGATTAGGCGCACATGGGGCAAGGATGAACTGGAACCAGGACGAACTTCGACGGCTCGTGTTGATTGATGGCCTGACGCACAAGCAGATCGGCGCCCGCTATGGGTGTAGCGCGGCGGCTGTGGCGTACCACTGCGCGGCATGGCGCATCGCCAAGCCGGTACAGGAGCGAACTCGGGCGACGACGCGCCTGCTTGTGGACTTCGATGAAGTGGCCCAACGCCTCGCCGCCGGTGCAACATTGACGCAAGTGGCGGCCGACCTTCGCTGCGATCGGCACGCACTGTCTCATGCCTGCCGCTTGCATGGCATTGCTCCCCCACGACGAGGGCCGCAGGGAGGTGAGCGCCATCCGAAGTGGGCAGGCGGCATCGTGATCCGCGATGGCTATCGGTATCGTTGGTCGCCAGACCATCCGAACGCGACGAAGTCTGGCTATGTACTTGAGCATCGCCTCGTAATGGAATGTCTGCTTGGGCGCCTACTGACGCCTGCCGAGGTTGTTCACCATCGCGACGGCTGCCGCGCGAACAACGAACCGGAAAACTTGGAAGTGTTCGCCACCAACGCCGACCACCTTCGCCATGAACTGACGGGCCGCTGTCCTCAGTGGTCAGAGGACGGGCGAGCGCGAATCCTGGCTGCAACTCGCCGACCTCGCACCACTCGCCAGACGCGCCAAGTACCCGATGCACCACCGTCGCCCTGAATGACTCGCCGCTGGAGAGGTCAACCCGCCAGAGCGGATCAGGCCCGCGGCGGCGATTGACGCGGGCGAGCGCCGGGACTTGCCGACGTCCGTTCCATGCCCAAACCCAGACCCATCCGCTAAGCGAGTCGATTCGCGCCTGACGACCATTCGCCAGCGGGATCACCGTCTCCCCGCCGAGGCATTGATTCGGCGCGCGAACAAGCCGCCGCGGATGTTGCCGGGCATGAAACGGGATCATCCCCCGCATCGGCTCGTAAGTGAAAAAACTGTTCCTGCCGTAGAACTTCGCTGCTTCTGCCAAAGAGACTGGCATGAGCGCCTAAAGAATCAGGGATGGCGTATTTAGATCGTCCGCTGCCGAGGGGGCAACGTGCGCCCATGCTTCACGGCGTATGATCTTGTTTATGCAAGACTCATGAACACCGAACGCCGTGGCGAGCGACCTCCG
Organism: Deltaproteobacteria bacterium; assembly: GCA_014191855.1. Taxonomy (GTDB): domain Bacteria; phylum Myxococcota_A; class UBA796; order UBA796; family SXON01; genus SXON01. The sequence continues at coordinate 818 of BJHF01000231.1, read as the reverse complement.
TGTTTCGCATGAGGCGGCACGCTCACGGATCGCAAGCACGTCGGCCTCGGTGAGTTTGACGCGCCAATGGGTCGCGCCATGCGCCATGCGTTCGGGGTGGCGCCGGGGGCCGCTCGCTTCACCCCGCGCCACGCGACCCTTCGCTACCTTGTCCACCATGTTGTCGGCGTGCGTTCCGAGAAACAAGTGCGCCGGGTTGCAGCATGGCGGGTTGTCGCACCGGTGGCAAACGAAGATGCTGGCGGGGATCGGGCCGGCCGTCAACCGCCAAGCGATTCGATGTGCATATTGAACCCCTCCATCCCATTGGACGCTTCCGTACCCGGCCGTGGTCCTACCGCCGACCCACGGCCAGCATGAGTCAGGGGCGCCGCTTTGGTCTACCTTCGACCAGAATCGTGCAACGGGATCGCCGCGATCATAGACTCCGGTTGGCATCTTCGACTCCAGAACAGTTGAGGGTGCAGGAGCCGGCGGCGCGACAACGCTTCCGGCTCCACGCATTATAGCACGTTGCGCCAAGGTGCCCGGCATAGCGAGATCACGGAGCCCAAGCCCGGCACTTCACATCGTCGGTGTAGACCAGCATCACACCGTCATCGGTAACGATCACGTCGTCGCCGTCCTGGGGTTGGAGGTGCCACGCACCGCCCTCGCTTCCCGTCCACACCACCACAGGGCCGAGCTCGGCGTGAACCTCCATCGGCGTGTTCAGGACGCAGTCCACCTCACGCCAGCCGTCCGAGGATGCGGATGAGCCGCCGCGCGCTTGGGTGACGACGCAGCCGAGTAGGAGCAGGATCATCCCGACCGCCGAC
>BJHF01000230.1 GCA_014191855.1 Deltaproteobacteria bacterium | reverse complement strand
CGTGACCATCTACATCAACGGGGTGGTCGTCCCAGGGCGCTATGCACGAGCTCAACGCCACGGCGTACGGGCTGCCTCGTGAACTACGCCGCACGAACGATCGGTATGAGCGATCCGTTACCCTTGGGCCTTCGTCAGACGCGGCTTTCGGCGCATCGCGGCGCCTTCAGGCCCGCTTCGCCGCCCAGCGGCCGAGCCCTTCGAAGTTGGCGCACAGCACGCGCGACGCCGCGGCGTCCGCCCCCGAAGTGAGCGCCTTCCCCTTGAGGAAGCCCACGTCGTCCCGCCGCGGGGCCGCTGGGGCCGCCGGGACTGTCGATATTCCTGTCGCGACACATTCTCACAAACCGGCGGGGGCCGCCCCGCCCCCGCGGATGTGAGAGCCGCCCACGCGGATGTGAGAGTCACCTCCTGCATTGTGAGAGGATTTCCACCCCAGATTCTCACATCGCGGGGGGCGAGCCCGTCGCGGCCCGCGATGTGAGAAAAAACCCCATAAAACGTTCTCATTACGGGCAGGGGGACCCGGCCCCACCCGTGATCTGAGAATCGCGGTCCGCGTCGACGCCGCGCGGCCCCCGAGCGCAGCCCCACCCGTGATCTGAGAATCGCGGTCCGCGTCGACGCCGCGCGGCCCGCGAGCGCGGCCCCGGAGCGCGGCCCCCGAGCGCAGCCCCACCCGTGATCTGAGAATCGCCCTACGACGGGGCATTGCCGACGCTGAGGCGGCGTCGTCATGTCGCGACAGCCGCCCCCTCCCCCGCCACCCGCCTCCGCGATCTCCAGCCACCCGCCTCCGCGATCTCCAGCGCCCCCTCCGCGATCTCCAGCCACCCGCCTCCGCGATCTGAGGTTCGCCGCCGACCGCGCGCCCGCCCCTAAGCCCGCTTCGCTGCCCAGCGCCCGAGCCCTTCGAGGTTGGCGCGCAGCACGCGCGACGCGGCCGCATCCGCCCCCGAAGTGAGCGCCTTCCACTTGAGGAAGCCCACATCGTCCCGCCGCGGAGCGGAGCCCAGCGCGTACACGAGCCGGCCAGGCGCCGCGAGCCAAACGCCGTGGCTATAGTCGCTGCGGAAGCCGTCTTTGGCCGAGAGCGCCGACGTTTCCGGGGTGAGGATCGACCACCCGGCCGCGAGATACCCCTTGTGTTCGCCGAGGCGCTCCAGAACGAGCTCATGGTGCACCGCGCCCAGGAGCGGAATGTCGATGCGCTGATAGAACCGCACTTTCTCGGGGGGCGTGAACCGCGGATCGGCCACCGACCGGCAGGTGGTCACATGGTCGAGGTTGCCGACGTAGTGGTTCACGTCCATCACCGCGTCGATCGCCTTCGCCGGGTTCAACCCGGGGATCGACAACATGGCCAGCCCCTCGTCGGTGGGGCGGCCGCCGTGCGCCCACTGCGCGGAGTGGAAGCCCGACGGCGGGGTGGCGGGGAGGTGAGCCAGCACGCGCTGAAGGAAACCAGGGAGCTCCACGGGGGCCTCGGGGGTGCGCCTGTTTAGCGCGGCGCTGGCCTGCCGGCCCGCCCTCGATCCCCCCGGCCCTCCCGCCCGCTCAGCCCCGCGCGATCCAGTTCGGGCTGCCCCAGAGGAACTCGGTCGTGGAGCTCCCGCCGTCGTCGCAGCCCGAGCTGCCGTAGATCGCTTCCCCATCGAGCGTAACGACGGGGTACACCCACGCGGGTGCGGTTCCCGGGGCGAACACCAATGTCCAATGCCCGGTTTCCATCTGTGATGCCGCGAAGCGAACGCCGGGGCTCACGCCCTCCACCGCCGTGACGTTCGCGTCGTAAGGGGGCGCGACTCGCACGTGCAGCTCAAGGTCGGCGCCAGCGGGTGCGGTGAACTCCTCGCCGAGGCCCGCGAGGGGCGCCCCACCCGACTCCCATGAAACGTCCATCGCTACGATCGGTCCCGACGTGCCGTAGGTGGAGCGGGTGGAGATGGCGCCGAGCAGCGTCTGCGGCAGAATCGGCGTGCCCTCTGGCATAACCGCGATCGTGAGCCCGCCTCCGTACGGGTGCGTATCCCGAACCCGGTCCACCCCGCACACCTCGCCCGGGAGCGTGTCGTGCGAGTCGGTGCCGGCGATGAAGCCCATCCGAAGGTTGTACCCCTCCGGATCGAGCGCGCTGGCCACCGTGCCGTCCTCGTGGGTGCCAGCCCACTGAGGATCGTAGTCGTCTCCCAGCGAATTCCCGTGCTCCGAGTAAACTTCCACCGCCGGTTGCCACGATTCGCTCGCGCAGGACCAGCGCGTGGGCATCGGCTTCTCGGCCGCGGTGTGGTGCGGGATCAACACCAGCGGACCGACCTTCGCCTGCAAGCGCTCGGCCCACCGCCAGATGTCGTTGCACCCCGAAACCTCCGAGCTATCGGTGCCAACAGGCTGCAGATCATCCAGCGAAAGCGTTGCGAGATCGGCAGGTTCCCCGAGCATCAACAGTGTTTTGTGCCCCAGATCCCCTTCGCCATCCATGAACCAGAGCTCGGCCGCAGGCACCGTGAGGAAGCCGTGCGCAACGTCATTCGCGGCCGCCACCGCGGCGAGCTGCTCCGCGATGCCTTCGTACGTGCCCGTCTGAGCACCGTTGGTGTGATCCGAGAGCGCCACCCAGCTCAGCCCCATGCCCTGCGCGAACTCGAACACCCCGTCGAACCGGCCACACGTGGGGCAGAGCTCGGCATCTTCCGCGCTTCCGTCGGCGGAGAACCCGGTGTGTGCGTGCGGATCGCCGGCGTAGTACACATGCCCGGCAAAGTGGAGCGGCTCGACGACCCAGAGCTCACCTGTGTCGGGAGGGTCGATCGGCGGAACGCTGTCGCCCGTGTCCGCCGCTTCCCCAGTATCCCCGGTATCAACGCCAGAATCCGCGGAGTCGGCCGAATCCGGCACGACCGAGCCGGAATCCTCCGAGTCGGCCGCGGGGGTGCTCTCCCGGGCCGGATTGTCGGGCACACACGCCAACAGCAGCCACAAGCTCACGAACATCCTCGCGAGCAGTGTACGCTACGAGGATAGATTCCGCCATGGCCCGAATTCTCGTGGTGGACGACGAGCCCGATCTCCTCGAAACCGTGCGGCGCATCCTCACACGGTCGGGACACGACGTTGTCGCCGTTGGGAGCGGGGCGGAGGCGCTTCGAGAGCTCGAAGCTCGTCCTTCCGAGCTGGTGCTCACCGACCTGATGATGCCCGGCGTGGACGGGCTCGCCCTGGTGGCGCGGGTGCGGGAGCTGGAGCCGCTCACCCCCGTCGTGTTGATGACCGCGTTCGCCACCGTGGACACGGCCGTGGCCGCGCTGCGCGCCGGCGCCTGGGACTACGTCGCAAAGCCATTTGCTCCTGATTCGCTGC
>BJHF01000229.1 GCA_014191855.1 Deltaproteobacteria bacterium | reverse complement strand
CCAACCACGCGAAGCCAGCGGCAACGTCACCACAACCGAGGTACGACCGGAATTCTCGTTCGACGTGGGGTGGGAGGAACCGGTCGTGCTTGGCCAGCTCAAGCAGCAGCTGCAGACCTGCACTCCCTCGGCATGACCCTCGAGGTGCAGCTCCCGTTGAACGCCGTCAGCTGCAACCACCCTTGGTATGGGGGCGCGCTGCAGGGGCAAGGCCGCATCACGCTCGGCGACTCGCCAGGAAGTTCCTGGTTTCCTACCGGAGACCAGCGATATTATTACGCCGAAGCAGGGGTGGGGCGCCCCGATCTGGATTGGGACGACGCGGGCTTACCCGGAGACCGCGCTGCGAGCGTCGCCGCGCTGCTCGATGCCGGCGTAGACGGCGTGGTGCTCCGCGGGTTCAGCGTCGAAGGCGAGCGGACGGCGCAGGCCGCGGCCGAAGCGCTCGCGGCGGCGCTGCACGTCGACGCCCCGGCGCTTTTGGTCACGTCTGCGCCTATGGAGCCCGTGGTCGAGACGCTACGACCGTGGAACCAGCTCGGTGATGTGGCCGATCTACCCCGGGCGCTGGCGTGGGAGGCCGCGGCCCGCGACGCAGACGTCGGCTGGGTGGAGGACGTGATCGCCGATTGGGGAGCCAGCGTAGGCGCGACCCGTCCGTTCCTCGGTGACGGCGACCGCCCGCGCCTCGCCAGTCGGGTGCGCGACGACGCCACCCGACGCACGCTGATGACCCTGCATCTGCTGGGTCCCGGACATCCTAGCTTGTACTACGGCGAAGAGCTGGATCTCGAGGACAGCACCACCCTGCCCGTCGACGCCCCATGGCGGGCCCCGATGCCCTGGGATGCAGGCACAAACTGTGGATTCACCGAAGGAAAGCCGTGGTTTGTCCCCGATCCCGCATGTTTGGTGGGATGGAACGCCGAGGACGAGGCGGACGACGCGGCCAGCATGCTGCGCCACGTGCAGTGGCTCCTCGCGCTGCGTGCGCGGGCAGGCCGGGGTCCGTTCGAGCGCGTGGCCACCGCGCACTCAGACGTGATGGCGTTTCGTAACGGCGGCCTGCTCGTCATCGGCTCGGTAAGCGCGTCCCCGCGCACCCTTTTCCTGCCCGGGGAGGCCGCGATCGACACGGTGACCGGCGCGGAGGTCGGCGAGCACATCGACGTTCCGCCGTTAGGCTGGAGGGTGTTGCAGGAGCGACAACGCCGTAGGTAGCTGCGCGATCGCGTAGGGATCGTCCTTTCCGTGGAGCATCAGCTTGTCCACCACGGCGGAGGGCAGCCCCCCTTCGGCGCACGGGCCGGCGACGTGAATCTCCCGCAGTTGATGGCCGATCGGCAGCGCGGCGAGCTCGACGAGCTGCGCGTTGTGTAGCCCCGCGCGCGCTCCCGTGTTACCCCCCCCGGACCTCGACCCCTACGCCGCAGCAGGCGGACCGGTCGCCCTCAACAACCCGCTGCGTTGACGCGCAGCTCGAGCTCTTAGGGGAGATGCACGCGGCGCTCGCGCCCGCCCCGTGCCGTGTCTCGGTCAGTGGCCGCTCCTTCCCTCAACCAATCCCTGACCCGAGCTTGCCACCATGCGCCTGACCTCTGTCCTCCTCGCCCTCTCGGCCCTACCCCTGTTGAACGGCTGTGCGCCCGAAGGCGATGCCCCTACCGACCTCTCCGATATCGATGCGCGCCTCGAGGCCTTGGAAAGCGACGCCGCGGCCCAGCGCGAAGAAGCCGCGGCCCAGCGCGAAGAGATCGCGGCCCAGCGCGAAGAGATCGCGACGCTCGAGGCGGAGCTCGCAGCGCTCGGGGGCGGTGTGGATCTCACCGAGCTCGACGCGGCCGTGGCCGACCACGACGCGCGTCTCGCCAGCGTCGAAGGCGCCGGCTACGCCACCGAGATCTGGGTCACGGGCCAGGGCTACGGCTACGCCGTCGATGTCGCCGCCCTCGACACCCGGCTGACCACTGCGGAGAGCGATGTCGCTACGACGAGCTCCTCCCTCTCCACCCTCTCCGCGAGCGTCTCCGCCTTGACGACGACGCTGGCCGACGAGATCGCCGCCCTCGCCGCCCGGCTGACCACTGCGGAGGGCGATGTCGCTACGACGAGCTCCTCCCTCTCCACGCTCTCCGCGAGCGTCTCCGCCTTGACGACGACGCTCCGCGACGAGATCGCCGCCCTCGCCGCCCGCCTGACCACTGCGGAGGGTGACATCAGCGGGCTGCAAAGCGGCCTCGCCAGCGTCGAAGGCGCCGGCTACGCCACGGAGGACTGGGTCACGAGCCAGGGCTACGGCTACGACGTCGATGTCGCCGCCCTCGACACCCGGCTGGCCACTGCGGAGGGTGACATCAGCGGACTGGAGAGCGACCTCGCCGCCGGCGGTGTCTGGGACTCGAGCCTCGAAGCGCTGTTCACCTACCTGACGGTAGACGACACGAGCGACACCCTGACGTTCAGCGGCGCGAACCTGTACGTGAACAACGGCGCCGGCGCGACCGCGAGCACCAACGGCTACGGCAACCTCGTCATCGGGTACAACGAGGAGGATAGCTACGGCCCCTACCTTCGCACCGGCTCCCACAACCTCGTGGTCGGGCCCGAGCACAGCTGGACGAGCTACGGTGGGCTCATCGCCGGGTACCAGAACACCGTCACCGGCCCGTACTCCAGCGTGAGTGGCGGCTATTACAACATCGCGAGCGGCCCATCCTCCAGCGTGAGCGGCGGATATGACAACACCGCGAGCGGCTACTACTCCAGCGTGAGCGGCGGCGGCTACAACACCGCGAGCAGCCAATCCTCCAGCGTGAGCGGCGGCTACGCCAACACCGCGAGCAGCGTCTACTCCAGCGTGAGCGGCGGCTACACCAACACCGCGAGCGGCTACTTCTCCAGCGTGAGCGGCGGCTACACCAACACCGCGAGCGGTCTCTATTCCAGCGTGACCGGCGGTAATACCCGCACCGCGAGCAGCAGCTACTCCTACCCGTAGCAGCACGAGCATCGGGCGCTCCTCACCCCCAGGGGGGGGGCAGCCAGAGCCGCCCCTCGGAACCTCCGGGGGGCGCGCTTCGGTCGCGGTGTCCTCTCCTCGCGGCCCTCCCCTCCCGTCCTACGTGCCGGCGAACGCGGGCGTCGCGCTTTGGACGTCCTCCCCCGGCGTTGACACGCAGCTCGAGCTTTTAGGGGAGAGGCACGCGGCGCTCGCGCCCGCCCCGTGCCGTGTCTCGGTCAGTGGCCGCTCCCTCCCTCAACCAAGGGGATAGGGCGCATGAGCGGCATGGTGGCAGGCACACGCCGACACCGTACACCCGCTTCGGGCGCCGAGGCAAGCCCGCGAGCGACGAAAAAAAGGGCCGATCGGGCTCAAAAACTGAGGGCGACG
>BJHF01000228.1 GCA_014191855.1 Deltaproteobacteria bacterium | reverse complement strand
CGGCGACTCCAGCGCCGCGAACCCGCCTGGGCTCAGCGGGCCCGGCGGCCACGCAGCGATTGGCGTCGAGCTGGGCTCCGGCCGATTTGGAGCCTTCGCCGAGGTGGGTTGGCTCGGGTTGTTCAGCCCCAACGATGCCAACGCTTTCGGAAGCACTTCGAATTCGGCCGTCGTCGCGGCTGGTGCCCAACTCCGTGTCGGCACCGTCACCATCGAAGCGGGTCCGGCCTGGAGCATCACCGCCGTCCACGTCGAGGGCGTCGACTGCGCGATCGATGGCTGCGCCGGCGAGGTGTTTGGGGGTTCAGCGGTGGCTGACGGCCTCATGTTCGCCGGCGGGGGCGTATTCGGAGCGGATGTTCGCCTCGGCGGCGCGGACTCGATGTGTGCCCTGGAGCTTGAGGGCGGAGGGGTGACGGACCTCACCCGCGTTAGCTACTGGGGCGGTCTCGGTGTCCGGCTCGGTAGCCGTTGGAGCCCTCAATGATGCGGCTTTCGTACAGCACTCTTCTTCTCCTCGCGTTCAGGCTCCGATGCTGATCGTTGCGTTGTTGTACGGCTGCACCTTGATCTCCGACGCCGAGGTGGAAGCGAAATTTGGAGAGCCAGCGCCTGATGCGGATGCCGACGTGGACGCGGACTCCGACAGCGGCACCGACGCGGGCGAGGACACCAGCGTCGACTCCGGCACGGACTCCGACACCGACACGGGCGCGGACTCCGCCGTCGACACCAACGTCGACACCGACACCGATACGGGCCCGGACACCGCCGTGGACACCGGCGTCGATACGGGCGTCGATCCTCGAACGGACTACATATCCGTGGCCGGCGGCACGATGCTTTTCCTGTCCGGTGGTACGTTTTCGATGGGCAGCGGGCTGGGCGATCCCGACGGGGCTTACGTCGATCACGACGTCACGCTCACCCACGACTTCTACCTCGCGCAGACGGAGACGACGCGCGGGGAGTGGGAAGCCGACCCGGCCAACGCAAGCTGGACGTATTCGTCGCTGCCCGACTACCCCTGCACCGGCGTGCCCGCCGACTGCCCGGCCGACACGATGACCTGGTACGATGCCGCAATGTACGCGAACTGGCTCTCGGTCGAGGAGGGGCGCACGGAGTGTTACCTCGCGGACGGTACGGACATCGCGGCCGCGTACATCGCCGACCCATACTCCTGCCCCGGCTACCGCCTCCCCACCGAAGCGGAGTGGGAGTACGCGGCGCGGGCGGGGGTGAACACGAGGTACGCCGGTTCGAACACGGCGGCGGACGTGGCGTGGACGTACGAAAACGCCTATCGCACGGCTTCATACGCTCACGAGTCCTGCTCGTTGGCGGCCAACGCTTGGGGCTTGTGCGACATGAGCGGGAACCTTACGGAGTGGACAAACGACTGGTATGGCGTCGATGGGGGATACTCGACCGGCGCGGCGGAAATTGATCCACCGGGGCCGTCGGCGGGATCGTACCGTGTTCCTCGTGGCGGTGACTGGCGTAGCACAGCGTTGAGTTCGACCGTGTCCTACCGGGGCATGCAACCGCCGGAGGCCGCCAACTACACCTTCGGCTTCCGCCTCGCGAGGTCGGTAGCGCCCTGAATCACAATGCCTCCTTTCCTACTAACACCTTAGAATCTTGAAAGATTGGAAGTTGTCCGTCGGGACATCCCCTGAATTGGGTGCGCGGCCCTCGGTGGGAGCGGTCGAGCACCCGGTTCACTGCGGCGCACGACGGCAGGGTCGGAACCGCTCGCGGCGACGAAGCAGCTTCAGGCGAAGTGGAGCAGCACGTAAAGCGTCTACGAGGCCAAGAATTTGGTGGTGGTGGCTGCGCGGCTGCTTGGCGCGGTGGGAACCAGATCAGCGCAGAGGGCTCTTGGGGAGGTCGTCGCTGGTTGCCCGATGGGCGGGCCCAGCACCCCGGGGCAACGAGAGTTCGACCAGTCACCATTCCGAGCCGTGGGCTACGCTCTCGCGATGTTGCTCCTCCTCCTTTCCCACGCGCTGGCCGAATGTCCGCGGATGTTCGACACGAACGACATCCTCGAAGCCGCCAACGCCGCCGAGTCGGCGTTCACAAAGGTAAATAAGCCAGCGTTCGCGGAGGGACGGGCAGCCATGGAGGATCGGACGGCGTGCGCCTCGGAGGTGCTCAGCGTGAACGCACAGGCGCGGATTCATCGGGTGGAGACGCTAGGCGCGTTCCTCGACGGGCGCCTCGACCGTGTTCCGCTCGCCCTGGCCGGCGTGTTTGCCACGGAGCCTGGGCATCAGATTCCTTCCTCCCTCCTACCAGAGGGTCACCCGTGCCGCGGTCAGGTGACGGCGGCCAGGTTGTACTTGCACGACGACCTGGGCGCCGACCTGCCGAAGCCGGGTTCCGGCTGGATCGAGGCGGATGGAACGCACGTGCTTCGCGCCCCGTCGTTGCGCGCTGCGATCCTCCAGCAGCTCGACGGGCAGGGCGCGGTGCTCGCGACGCATTACCGTTGGCCGGACGAAGCGGGCTTCGATTGGGTGGTTCCGGTGGCAGGTGCCTCGGTCGCGGCAGCAAACCTGGGTTCTACGACGGCGACGGTGGCGCGACCCCCACCCGGCGAGTGGGCGCATCGAGCGCCGTGGTTGGTGCTCTCTGGAGCTTCGCTCATCACGTCGGGGGTACTGTACGCGCTCGCTGCCGAAGGGCGGGCGGATTTTGACGCGCAGCCGGCGCTGGACGGTTCGGTGGGGGACGAAGAACGTGCGAGCTATCGGGCAAAACTGGAAGGCATGGCGACGGGGACGAACGGACTCAGCTATGGCTGCTACGTGGCCGCAGGCGCGGGCGTGGCCTTCGGCGCGGTTGCGGCGGTGACGTGGTGATCGCGCTCTGGCTGGCGGGGTGTACGCTCATTTTACCGGCGGAGATCACGGAGAAGGTGGGCGTTGCGGAGGTGCCTGGCGACAGCGGGGTGATCGACACGGGAGACTCTGGCGACACGGGGGATACCAGCGACACGGGAGTCGTGGACACCGGCGAAACCGGCTCCGAGACCGGGGACACGGCCGATACCAGCGGTGAAACCGGCGTTGACACAAGCGACACCGATACCGCTGACACTGGCACTGACACGTCGGTCGACACCGGTGACACAAGCGACACCGCGTTGGACACCGACACGGCCGCCGAGGACGCGGACGGTGACGGCTACCCGACCGCGAGGGACTGCGACGACACCGACGCGACCATCTTCCCCGGCGCGTAGGAGGTCTGCGACGGCGTGGACAACAACTGCGACGGCACGCCGGACGATTCGACGGCCACGGACGCCACGATCTGGTACGCCGATGTGGACGGGGACAGTTACGGGGATTTGACCAGCACGACCCCCGCCTGTAGCCAACCCGCCG
>BJHF01000227.1 GCA_014191855.1 Deltaproteobacteria bacterium | reverse complement strand
GGTCGTCATCATGCCGCGGGCGGCCCGGACGGCCGCGTCGTCGTCGCTGCCGAGCACCGTCGCCGCCCGCTCCTATATCCACGAAAACGGCTTCGCCAAGGTCGTACTGGCCACCGAGGGCGGGCTCAAGCTGCGCCTGCATGTGTGGCGCCCGGACACGGGAGCGCCGGCCCAGGAAAACATCCACGATCACCGCTGGGACTTCGCGTCGAGCGTGCTCTGCGGCGAGGTGGGCGACCAGATCTTTGAGTTGGGGGGGAGCCCGTTGACCGGCGAAGCGATCGAAACGCTGCACGGCCACCGCTACGTTCGCGGGACTGGGCATGCCGACTACGGCCTCGTTCCGTCGGGGGCCAAAGTTGCGCGCCGCGTCGCGGCAAGGACCTTCCGCGCTGGGGAGAGCTACTCCCTCCCCCACAGCGTCCTCCACCGCATCGTCGTGACGCACCCCGAGCTCACCGCCACCCTGGTGCTCACCGGGCCCGTCGTCTCGTCGACCTGCCAACTCCTCGCGCGCACACCGCTGCAGCCGACGAAGGCCGCGGATGGGCGGCAACTCACCCCCGCCGATGTGCGGCTCCTGTTCGACCACGTGGAGGGCTCCCGATGACCGGCGATCACGCGTTGCGCAACCCCTGCCCTTCGCCGCATCTGTTCGTGGTGATCGAAGGCGTCGACGGTGTCGGCAAAAGCAGCGTCGTGCGCGCCCTCTCCGCGAGGCTTGGCGCGACCGCCTACAAGAGCCCCGGTGGCCCGTTCGCGCTCGCACGCCCGCTCGTTGACGAGGGACTCGATGGCCTCACCCGCTACTACTTCTTCCGCGCCGCGGTTCAATACGACTCCGCATGTATCAGTAAACTGCTTGAACAAGCGCCAGTAGTCTGCGATCGATACATCGAGTCCACCCGCGTGTGTCATGCCATCCGCGACCCACGGGTGTGGGCGCTCGACGCCGGCGCGGCGCTGTTGAAGCCAACGCGCACGTTCGTGCTCACCGCCCACCCCGACGTGATCGCCCGTCGCCTCTTGTCCCGTCCCGAGCGGGGTCACGACGAGCAAGACCTCGCGTTCATCCTCCGCTGCGATGCGTTGTTCCGCACACTCGGCCACCCCGTACTCGACACGTCCACCACCACCGCCGACACCATCGCCGACCGCATCGTCGCAGACCTTGAGCGCGGCGACAGTCCGAAACGGCCCGACACCCACGTCACTTCCCCGGAGTCAACATGAGCACCACCCTGTACATCAGCCCCGCCGGCCTCCAGCGCCTTCGCGCCCGCGCCACCACCATGGAGGCAAAGCTGGAGCTGCTCCGCCAGGAAAAGAACACCGCCTACACCGCCTCGGGTGACACCTGGCACGACAACCCCTTCTTCAACAAGCTGGAGCAGGACGAACGCAGCGCCGCCCACGATCTCGCCGAGATCAAAGGGCAGCTCGCCAACGCCGTGGCGTTCACGCCCCGCGGCCGCCCGACCGATGTGGTGCGAATTGGCTCGATCGTGGAGATCATCCGCCGGGAGCCTGGTGCCGAGGATCAACGTGAGCTGTGGGAGATCACCGGGTACGGCGAAACCGACAAGGCCCGGGGACAGCTTGGCTACAACGCCCCGCTCGCCGCCGTGCTTATCGGCCAGGAGGAGGGTGCCGCGGTCGGATATCGCCAGCAGCGGCTCGGGGCGCAAGTGAGCATCGAGGTGGAAGTGGTGGCCTTGCACGAAGATTGGCCACGGCTGGGCGATGCCCCAGGCCCGACCTCCTTCGCCGAGGTTGGGTAGCGCCGGGCATCGCGGCTCGACCGGCGCGGAGCTCCTGTGTCCGATCGCCGCACCCTGCGACGTTTCACTGAGCGGGATGTCACGAAAAGTAGCCGCGCCCTTCGCATGAGTGTGTAAAAGTATGCAAGACTCCCCGTGAACCGAACCCGCTCCCTGGGTGATCCATGCGCTCCCTGATCCCGATCGACCTGCGCCACTTCCGCCCCGTACCCGGCGGAGCGAACGTCTTCCGCGGCCGTCACGCGGGCCGGGAATGCCGGGTGACTGTGTGGCCGATGGACGGAACCTTCACGTTCGAACAGGCGATCGAGTCCTTCGAGCGGCACGTCGAACTTCGCGGGAAGCTGTCCCACCCGGGCATCCCGCCGGTCCTCGGCCTCGCGAACGCGAGCGGCGATCCCGCGCTGATCGAGGCCTGGGTCGAGGGACTGGACGCGTTGGAGTGGCGCCGCAAGGATCCATCCCGTCATGCAATCGGCACGGTGATGCTTGGCGCGTGTCGCATCCTTCAGCACATCGAAAGCAAGGGATTGCAGCATCGCGACGTGAAGCCCGGGAACGCCGTCGTGAACACCTCCCTGCGGGTGAGCCTGATCGACCTGGAAGGGCTCGCCCGCTGCAACGAGGCGCCCAGCAAGCGCGTGTTCAGCAGCGACCACGCCGGGCCCGAAGTGCCCCGGGAAGTCACACATCCAAACGACGACGCGACGACGGAGTTTACGGCTGAGGAAGTTCCCGAACGGCACGACAACCACGCGTTCGCGATCACCTGCTGCGATCTCATACTGAATGCCGCCATCCCGACCAAGCCCGGAATTCCGGCCAACTTCCCGCTCCGCGACCGCATCGAGTGGCCCGCCCTGATGGACGACCTGGAGCGGGCCGGCGTGCATGAGGGGCTGCGGATCGCCATCGCCCAAGCCCTCAACCCCGAAGCCAACCAGCGTACATCGCTGCGACAGTTTGAAATCGAGATCGAGCGATTCGTGGCGAACCACCGGCCTCGTCGTATCACTCACGCGCTCGCCGTCCTGGGCTTGGGTGTCGCCTTCGCGGCCGCGGCCGGCCACCTCGATCTCAGCTACCGGGATCAGGAACGACCTCCCGAGGTCCCTGGGGTGCCCCAGGAGTTGGTCGTCGATTTGGGAGAGTCTTTCGACGAGCTCCCCGACGCTGCGGCCAAGCCGGAAGAGGCTGCCAAACCCGCTGCGTCGACGGATGCACATCGGCGCACCGGGCCCAAAGTTCGCACCGGAAAGGTGTCCAGCGTCGCGGAGCTGCGTGCGGCGTGCCCCAATGGCCTGCCGACGACTCCGAAGTTCGCGGAGGACGCATTGGTGGCCATCTTCGCTGACTCCAACACGCTGCGACTCCAGTACCGCTACGGCGGCACCGACGTGGCGCCCCAAACCGGCCCGTTCCTTGTCCCCGCCTCGTTCGTCTGCCCAGGGTGATTCGATGACCTCCACCGTCTTCCTCTCCTTCCTCCTTCCGACTTCCGCGCTCGGCGGCCCAGCGGCGTGCTCCGCCTACGCCGAAGGCGCGTCCCTGAGTACGATTCAGCTCGCCCAGGTCGAGAAGGCACGCGCCATCCACGCGGCGGTTCGTGACGGCGAGTTCCGGGAGCGCACCCAGGCCCGC
>BJHF01000226.1 GCA_014191855.1 Deltaproteobacteria bacterium | reverse complement strand
CTCGCCGCGCACGAAGGCAAGGCACAACCGCTGCAGGATGCACTTGTCGAACATCTCGAAGGCGTCGGCCTCGCCGAACACCGCCCGAGGGTCCAGGTCGTCGAGCGCGTCCTCGACGCCCAGGAGCTTCGCCATGCGGCCGGACCACGCCCGGAACGCAGTGCCCCCCGCCTGGCTGTCCTTCCACCGCTGCATGAACACTGCGGCGTGCGCCGGCATGGCCGGTTGCGTATCGAACGGGTTCGCCGCGCGGAAGAGCACACACACAAAGTCGAGGAGCGAGGGCTGTTCGGCGTCGTAGCCGAATCGGCGCGACACCTCTGCCCAGAAGTGCGGGAGGAGGCCCGCCGGGCCCAGCTCGGCGACCACGGGGTCGCCCTCCGTTTCCCCCGCTCCCCTCGACAGGAACTCCAGTAGCAGCGCGTCCACGTCGGGCGGCGTTCGCGCGAGGATCGACATCATCTTCAGCCGGAGGTCACGCGCCTGGTCCTCCTTCCCGGCGGACTCGCGCAGCGCGGCGACCCGCTTCTCGCTCCGGAAGAAGGGCGCGTGCTCTTCGGCGAGGTGGCGGAATTCCTGGGGAAGGCCGACGTCCTCCAGGACCAGCGAGGCCCGGTCCGCCCGAAACTCGTAGCCTTGGAGCAACAGGTCGAGGAGCCAGTTGTCGGCGTCCGCGGGGCGGCCGGTGGGAACGTACACCAGGAAGCGGGCCGCCAGGTTCGGGTCGCGTACGATCCGCACCTTGGTGCCGAACTCGTTGCCGGCCACTGTCAGCTTGGTGACGCCCCCGGTCGAGTACGCGCCGAAGGACTCGGCCCACTCCTCGCCCCCGTCGTACCAGAATACGAGGCGGTGACGTTCGAGGACCCGATCGAGGCCTTCGTGGATGCGTTTCATTGCGTGCTCATTCCTCCGCCGCAGCGAGGCCGGGGATCGGTGAGAGCACCTCGGCCAGCTTCAGGTAGTTCACCTTCACGCCGTCATCGAGGTCGAGCTCCACGCGCTGTTGGGCGAGCGGGAGGAGCGCCTGCCGCTCCCACTCCTGGCACTCCAAGAGCACCTTCGTGAGCTTGTCGGACTCCTTTCGCGCCTCGGTCTTGGCGGCGGCAGAGGTCGCGCTGGCCTGGGCCTGCGCGAGCGCGGCGATACGGGTGGTCAGCTTCGGCTGGTACTCGCGGAGGTAGCGGTTCAGGACGAGGTTCATCGTGTCCCGGGTGTAGCGGTGGAGGCAGACGAGGACCGCGAAGCCCCGCTTCGGGCTCTGGACCATCCAGTAGATCGGGCGCTTCTTGTAGGTCTGCAGGTGGTCCTTGTAGAAGTCGGTGACGAAGTACTTCCGAAGGTCCTTGCCGAGCGACTCCTCGATGAAGCGCAGGTTCTCGCGCAGCGTGGCCTCGCCGAAGGTCGCCCGCAGAAAATCGCGGGTGCGAGCGACGACGTCGTCGGCGAACCACTCGCCGTCCAGCACGGGGAGGATGCCGTCTTCGTCGGGGGCGAAGGCCAGTTGCTCCTTCGTTCGCCCCACATTGGCGAGGTACTCCCGGAGGGTGTCGCCGGCATCCGCGAGCACGAGGCCCGGGTGATCGAGGGAGTAGCGGCCCATCATGCAGCCGACGGCGTAGGACAGGAACGCAGCCACGTCGCGGCGAACGTCGGGGCGAGCGAGGGTGATCTGCTCCTCGGGCACCTCCGGCTGAAGCTCGCCTTCGAGGCCGTAGGCGGCGATGAACAGCCTGTTGTTCTCGGTCTCCAACTCCTGCATGCGGCCGATGGCGGCGGTGCACGACGACTCCCAGCTGCGCCAGCTCGCGGCGAGGGTACCGGACTTCGTCCCAGGGCGGAGGAGGGGGTGATCGAGGAAATCCCAGGAGGTTTCCGAGTTGTTCCAGTCCTGCCGAGCCACGCCAACTGCAGCCTTTGCCGCCGCCTCCGCCCCTGTGGTGATGGGGCAAGCCGGGATCTTGAGAATGTCCGACACCTGGAAGTTGAGCGTCGGAGACAGAGCGGCCAGGAAGTGGCTGGATGCCACCGAGTTTAGGAGGGACAGGTATCCCAGGCGGAACTCATTCGGGAAGAAGCACGGGCTGGCGTCGCCATTGATCACACCGGCGTCGTGCAGCCGGAATGATGGTAGACCAGTGCCGACCTTCGACCAGACAAACCCCGCCTCAAAATAGAGGTGTTCGCTAGGAACAATTGGGTTGTGGCCAGCCTTGATGCGTCGACCACGCCCCTCCCAGTCCACGACTAGGTTGTTATTGCCAAACCACTTCCGGAAGGAACCCCCGCTATCGTACTTGAACCAACGCTTCTTCGATACCGTCGCTTCCGCGCGGGTCGCCGCGTTGAGTTCCACGCCCGATCGGGAGACCTCCCACCAGCCGCGCACGAAAGCCGGTACGTTTCCGGGCTGAAGGCCGCGCTTTGTGTCCCCGTGCTTTGCGAGAGACTCACCGCTGAGCAACTCGCAGCTCCGGCGACTCAACCAGTAAGCGATAGGCGCCCCAGGAATTTTCTGAAGCTCATGGGGTAGGAACCTGAATCGAATTGCAGAGTTCTGGTCGCCGGAAGCGCTTAGAAACGCCTGCTCCTTTTCGGCCTCAGACCTTCCACTTACGAGTCGAAGGCATGTCGTCTGCCACCTGGACTCCAGCCCGGTCTTGACGACAAACGAGCTTGCCTGCACGACCTCCCCAGGAAGCGAGTCGAATGCTCGGGCGCCGAGATGCAACAGGTTGATCGGAGTCCATTCGACGAGCGCCTGCCGACGCAGCGTTTCGAAGGAGCCGAGAAACATCCAGCTATGCATGGTGATCATGCCGAAGTAGGCGCGGGGCAGGACCAAGCGCGAATTCCGAAGCACGAACAGCGCGAATAGGTCGGTTCGCTTGTCGGTGTAGTGAGCCTCGACGAACTGTTTGAGGGGGCCGTTGAAGGAGTCGCTTCCCATGTACGGCGGATTCGCCACGGCAACGTGGTACCGCTGCGTCAGGGCCTCCGCCTGCTCCAGCACGCGAAGCACCCGGAGGTGCGTGTCCCGCAGGAACAACTGTCCCCCCAGGTCCTTCGCCTCGATGGCGCTCTGCGCGAACCGGATGCCCGCTTCGTCCATGCACGGCTGGATCAACGACCCGAAGTTCTTCGCCTCCTCGAACTGCCGCAGCAGCCGCCGCAGCGGCTCGTTGAACAGGCTCCCCAGCCCGAGCGCGCGCACGTAGTCCGAGAGCTCGCTCTCGCCGAAGCGCACCTCGCCCAGCTCCACGATGTTGGGGCGCACGAAGTGCTCGGGCTGGAAGAAGCGCCGAGAGCGTTCACGGGCCTTGAACACCAGGGCCAGCTCGGCGAGCTGCGCCGCCCGCGGGCAGATCTCCAGCCCCTGGAGGTTGTTCCGAAGGATCAGCCCGGGAATCTCGCTCGGGGCGTGCCCCTCCTCCTCGTAGATGAGCGCGAGC
>BJHF01000225.1 GCA_014191855.1 Deltaproteobacteria bacterium | reverse complement strand
TCGTAGAGCGCCGCGAGGCGATTCGCGAACGCGTCGTCGATGTCCAGCCCATCCTTCCCGCGGTTCCCCGCGATCTGGGTGAACACGCCCTTCATGTTCGACCGATGTTCCTCCTCGGCGCGCCACGCCACGTATGCGAGGAACTTGTCGTCGATGTCCCGATCCTTCGTGGTTTTGTCCTGCTGTTCCCAGATGGGATCGCCGAACGGCACCCGGAAGTTTGGATTGTCCCCCCCGAAGCAGAGGTACTCCCTGAATGCCCGCGCCACGAAGCGCAGGCTGGAGTACTTGATCAGATCGAGCCGGGGCAAATGGAGCAGCGCGGTGCCAAACGCCGCGTAGTGGACGGAGAAGTGACCGTTTGCGAGCTTTTTCTGGTGTTTATCGTAGTTGTCATACTCGCCCGCTTGCGCACCGAGCAGGGGGGAGAAGATCTGCAGGAAGGAGGCGTCGGCCACCGCGTGCTCGTACCTTTCGATCGAGATACGGTCCGGACGATCCACCAGATAGCAGAGGCTAAACGGGCGCTCGTCTACCCGCTGACGGGCGGGCTCCCGGCAGCCCGGATCGTAGTGGAACTCCAGCTCCTCCAGGCCCCCCGTGTAGCCACCAAGCATGCGGGTGAGGTACTCAAGCTCCTTGAGCGCGGCGTACCCGTTGGCCATGATGTCGGCGTGGAGCTCGGGCTTCACCTTGCCGAGGAAGGTCGTGGGGAGCGTGAGCACGCCAACCACGTTTGGCCGACCCCACCCGTTGTCCTTGACGCAATCGCGAAGCAGGTAGGCCATCGGGAGGAACCCACCCGACCCGGTGCCACCGGCAACCGACGCGTAGAGCACCACCTGCACCACGCGATCCTCGTTGTCACGCCACGGGTTGTCGCGACCGGTGGCATCGTCGAGCACCCGCGCCAACTTCCGACGCAGCCCGGCGCGAACATCGTCTTCAAGGTTGTAGTAGAGGCCGAGCCGGCTCTCGATCCGGATCTGCCCGGCTCCGGCGCCCTGCGCGCCCCGAAACTGGTAGTTGTTCGGCACCCACTGGGTCACCAGCTTGTCCTCGTTCTGCTCGCGGAGGCCACGCTTACGCGCGACGTACTCACGACGATCGAAGGCCGACATGAGGAAGCGGCAGTCCGCCGGGACCTGCTTGAGCTTCTGGAGATCGTCCATGTTCGTGTCGATGGCGAGGAAGCTCGTCATCGGCGCGATGCGACTCCAGTGCGGATGGCGCCGCAGCTTCGAAGCGAGGAGGTTGACGATCTTCCCGCCGTTACCGCCGAGGCCGACGAATACGGTAGGCTTGAACTTATCTTTCGCGAGTACGCCCATCTCTATGACCTCACTCGAACTTCAAGTGTAGACTGCCCAGCCGGTATATCACGCCGGGAACCACCCCCATCACGAACTCGGCCTCGGGAACGAGCTCCCACTTGCCGGTGGAGCGGTTCTTTCGCTCCATGCCTCCCGCCTTCCGGATGCGATTCCCGAGCCCCGGCGTCGCCTCCAGCACCAGCATGGCCAACCGGGGCGACTTCACGCAGTTGCCGTCGCCCGTGATGCACACGCGAGCATTCCGGTAGAAGCCGCGTTTTCCGCCCGGGCGCTCCCGCAAGTTCGCTGCGTCCGCGCGCTTGACCCCCGCCTCGCTGCCGGCGATGCGCACAGCCGACGCTGGGTCGAAGCTGTAGGGGCGCACCAGGCCAACCAGCACGAACAACGCGAACCCGGCCCCGGCCAGGGAGGCGAGCACGGGCCACCAGCACCGGAGGAACCCCGTCGCCTCCACGTTGAAGTGTACCGGCACCACCACGGCACCCTCGGCGTAGTGCGCGTTCGCGCCTTTGAACGAGACGTTCACGTCCACCGTTCCGGGCGAAGACGCGGCGTCGCAACACCCGGTTGCGTTGAGGCACACCGAGTACCGAAGCGGCTGCCCAATCGTGTTCCCCAACTGGGCCTCAGAGCCAGGCACCGGCCCGCAGCTCACGGTGAAGCCCGCTGGAGCGCGGTCGAGATCGCACTTCAACGGAACGCGATCGACGTTGGTTGAGCCCGAAAGGTCGATCTCGGCGCAGTGCTGGCCACCCCCTCGCTGGCCGACCCAGGAACCGAGATCGACGGGCGAAGGAGTCGGTCGGAGCACCAGGTCGAGATAGCCCTCCACAATGACCGGCTGCCGACTCGTGGCCTCCATCCAGGTGTTCCGGAACGTTACCTTGGCGACGGCAGGGTGGCCTGCATCCGCGGGCGCGTCGGGCGTCCAGAGGCCCGTGAACTGGCCACCTGGGGCGGCCGTGAGCGGCACCGTTTGGCCCCCGACTTCAAGGGTGGCGGCGAAGCCATCGGCGGCAAAGAACGCCGGATCATCAAACGTTTGACCGTGGAACAGGAGCTGGGCCGATACGGCGACCGCCTCGCCGATCTGCACGGAGGGCGGTGCCACCACGCTGGCCACCAGGTCGTACCGATAGATCACCCCGAATTCCACCTCGCCAGGGGCGGAGGGCAGGGACAGCGTCCACTGCGAGGCGACCAGCGGATCGTTCGCGGCCCGGAAGTCGGCGAAGTGGCGCCGGGGCGGATTGCAGAGCTTCTCGGCCCCGCGGATGTGGAAGTCGGAGCAGCCGTTATCGCCCGTGGCCTTGGCGGCGACAGACCCCGCTGGCCCGGCGAGCGCTGCAGTGAACTCGGCTCCTGGCTTGGAGGAAGCGGTGACGGCGAGCAGCTCCACGACGTACCGGGGGACGTCGAACACGCGCGACTCGCCGGCGCGAAGGGTGCCGACCGTGGGCTTTGAGCCGAGGGCGCGGGCGTAGCCGCGCGTAAACGCAGCCACCACCTGGGTCGGGTCGTTCATGAACACCAGATCATCGGTCGTCCGCGCCAGGGGTCGGAGGAACGGCTCGCCCTGCTGGCGCGCTTGCTGGCTGCCGTAGAGGCCAAGGATGAAACTGTCGAACTCTGGGTGCGTGTCGAGGCCAGCGAGCGTGGGGCCCTCGGCGGGATCGCTCATGTCGTTCGGGGCACCGTCCGTGAAGAAAAGCAGCAGCCGACCGTCACGATCGGAAGTTTCGAGGCGTCGCTTCGCCTCCTGTAGCGGGTTCCGGAAGAAGGTCCCGTTCGCCGGCGGCAACTGGCGAATATCGGCGGCGGTCGTCACCATCAGCGCCGGCGCGTCGGCAGTGTCTCCAAACGCCAAAACGGTGAACCTGTCCGCCGTACCCCTGGCTAGCCCCTCCACAATCAACGTGCCGAGCACGGCCGCACGCTCGGGGTCGTTGGGCGGTAGCTTTGTCTTGCGTCCATCCGCCTCAAGGAGATCGTAGCTCACGACCATCGAGCAGCTATTGTCGAGCACCAGCGCGATCTCAGTTCCCGGCGCGGCAAGCGCGATGGCAACAGAAAGAATGAGGTTCATCCTTGATCCACCTGAAAATGGGTCGAACCGACCCGGTATACG
>BJHF01000224.1 GCA_014191855.1 Deltaproteobacteria bacterium | reverse complement strand
CGCATGGGGACTCCAGGGAGATGACGAAGGAAGACGGACACGGGCGCTACACCGACGCGACTCAGCGCGTCCGGACCTCGATCGAGCCATTGACGACATCGAGCGTGGCGACCACGCCATTGCCCGAGCCAACCTTGCCCTCGAAAGTCGCGCCACCAGAAAGATCACGTTCCGTAGTTCCGTCGATGCCCTTCGTGTCCACTCTGCCATGAATAGTCGAGGCATTTACCTCTCCGTTCCACGATGCAGGCAACTCGAGCACGATGCGGCCATTCGTGCAGTCTGCATCGACCGATGCGGCGGCGCTGTCGGCGAGCGAGATACGGACCTGGCCATTCATCGATTCAGCCTGCAAAGCGGAGGCGATGCCGGAGACATTGATCTCGCCGTTCACCGTCTCCACGTGCAGCTTGCCCAGGTCGCCGGCCGTCTCGATTGCGCCGTTCATCGACTCGGCATGCACATCGATGAGTGCCGCGGTGCGGACGGTGATGTTGACGGCGGGCAACTGCCGCCACCCGTCGGCTTCGGGAAGCTCGACGCGCACGGTCACTCGTCCGCTCGAATCCTTCTCTGCGACGAGCTTCGCGCTGTCGATCAACTCCTTGCGCTGGGCAGCGGAGAGCCGAGACCGCTGCGTCCCCTGCCCGACAGTGATCGTCGTGCCATTGCCGACATTGACCACCGTCCACTCATTCGTCCCCTGCGTGAAATCTCCCCAATCGATCACCGCCGTCACCTGCATGACCTTCGCGGAATCGTCCCGCACGATCTTGATCGAACCGCTCAGCGATTCAACGTGCAGCGACGTGGCGCCCTCGATGGAGGCCTGCAGCGTGCGGCTGGTGCGATCGGCGTCTTGCGGCGCGGACGCACTGGATGGCGCCGCGGGCGCGGACCGCGGCGCGGAGGATGGAGCGGCGAGGCCCTCCTGGCCCGACGAGACGCAGGCTACGCCGGCGAGCATCGAAACACTGGCAGCGGCCATGGCAAAAAGCCGCAAAGGCATGGAGGGACGGCTGCTGGATGCCCCCGACATAATGAATCGGATCCTTTCTTCGAGTGATCCGCCGTCACCCATGGCGCAGGCCTGGACCGGCGCGCGGAACGCCGATTCGTTCAATGCTTCCGCAACGGTCAGGAGGCAGCTTCCGTAGCTGCGGGGTGCTGTATCGCGCGTGCGCAGGACGAGTGCGTCGCAGGCGAGTTCCTCGGTCCTCCGAAGGCCGCGCCGTGCAATCCACGCAAGTGGGTTCCACCAGAGCCACGCGACGACGGCCCAGTCGAGCCAGCGGACCAGGTGGTCGCGGCGACGGATGTGGGCGAGCTCGTGCGTCAGGACGAGGAGCAGCTCGTCGTCGGACATACCCGAGACGATCGACGCAGGCAGCACGATGCGCTGGCGCCCGAAGAAGCTCCAGACGAACGGCACGGTGGTGGCCGAGATCACCAGGATCTCCGCGCGGAGCAGCATGCCAAGGTGCGCCGCGGCCCGTTCCGCAAGGCGCCGGACGCGCGGATCCGCAGGCGAGCACACGACGCGCAACATGCGTCGAAAGTGCAGCAGACGTGTGGCTGAAACGGTGACCACGACGCTGGTTCCGGCAAGCCAAAGCAGGCCGAGCGCCATCCATCGATCAACCGACGCCAGACCATGGTCGTTCGATGTGGCGGACACGGCAGCGGCTGCCTGCACGGCGGCCGGGGCCCGGGCAGCAGGAGCAACCATGGAGTGGGTGGCCAAACCGTCCGTCCGCTGCGCCGCGATGCGCGGATCCAGCACCGGCGATGCCGACGCGCGGGACACGATCGGTTGGGCAACCATGGCGTGCGAGACCGGAACCTTGAACGACATCCACGGCACCGACGCGATCGGCGGCATGACGAGCCGGACCATCACAAGCACCCACGCGAAGTGCGCCACGGACGGGTTTCGCTGGCTGCGGCCGATCAACCATGCGAGCGCCGCGAGCGGCAGGGCCAGCAGCGCGTTCCCAAGCGCGTACTCGAGGACGGTGAGGGTCATGGATTCCTCCCGTCGAGGAGTTCGCGCAGGCGGCGCAGTTCAGTGCGGCTCAGGCGCTTCTGGTCGATGAGGTGCGAAAGGAGCGGCGCGATCGACCCGCCGGTGAGGCGCTCGGCGAGCGTCTCGAGCTGCCCACTCGCGTAGGTCTCGCGCGTGATGCACGGAGTGAAAGTCAGCGAGGACTCGGACCGATCACGGCGCACGAAGCCCTTGTCCTCCAGTCGCTGCAGCAGACGTTGCACAGTGCCGTGCTGGGAGCGGTCCGATGCGCCGTACAGGAGATCCTGGACTTGGCGCGCGGTCATGCCGTCGTGGTCCCAGAGCAGTTCCATGACGGAGAGTTCGGCATTGGCAAGCGGGACGGGGTTCATGGCGATTCCTTGTAGGTCATGCGATACGGCGAGTGTACGACATCGTGTCGTAGACTATACGCTCGCGCGTCGTGTGTTCGGACGTTTTCCGCATTTCATCACTTGTCTTCCGGCTTGATTCCAAAGCCTGCGCGGTTTGGGTACGCCGGGCGCGGCGGAGGCTTGATGGGGTTGCGCGCCAGCTCAGCCATCACCAGTTCGATGGCCTTGTCCAGCTGCGGATCGATGCCGCCATTGTGCGGGCCACCCTTCATCACGCCGGGGTCGTCGAGTACCTCGACATCGGGATCGACGCCGTGGCCTTCGATGCCCCAGGTGCCGTCGGTCTCGTAGAACGCGTAGGTGGGGACGCTGACGCTTGAGCCGTCGATCATGCCGGGGTTGCTGTTCAGCCCCACCAATCCGCCCCAGGTGCGCGTGCCAACGAGCGGCCCAATTTTCTGTTGGCGGAAGAGCCACGGGAACATGTCGCCACCCGAGCCCGCGAGGCCGTTGATGAGCATCGCCTTGGGGCCGCGGTGCGCGACGGGCGGCCAGACCCAGTCATGCTGGTCGCGCCGCGCCCAGTAGTTGGTGATGGGGCGGTTGAGAAGCTCGATGAATCGGTTGGGGATCTGCCCGCCACCGTTCCAGCGTTCATCGATGATCATGCCCTGCCTGAACTGCTCCCCCTGAAACTGACGCACCAGGTCTGACTGGCCGTCGATGCCGGTGTTCGGCACGTAGATGTAGCCGACCTTGCCGCCCGACTTCTCCGCCACGTAGCGGCGATTGGCCTCGATCCAGTCGCGGTAGCGGATGTTGTCCTCGCCGTCCATCGGCTTCACCACCACCTCGCGCACCTTGTCGTCCATGGACGGGTTCGGACCGACGGTCAGTGATATGGTCTTGCCCGCCAATCCCTGGAACGCGGCCCACGGATCCTTGGACCCGTCCACCGGTAGGCCGTTCACCGCCAGTAGGTACTCGCCTTCCTTGACGCCGACGCCGAGTGCCTTGAGCGGGTTGCGCGCATCAACATCCCACAGAGCGCCTTGGACGATGTGCCGGAATCGGTAGACGTTCTTGCCATCCGGGTCGATGCCGCTCGACCAGTCCACGCCGAGCATGCCCACGTTGATTGACGGCCCGCCG
>BJHF01000223.1 GCA_014191855.1 Deltaproteobacteria bacterium | reverse complement strand
CGTACTCGCGCTTGAGCCGGCCGCGCGCCGCGTGATCCACCACCAACGAGGGCGTGAGCACCTTGATGGCCACCTGGCCCTCGGGCTCATGGCGGCGAGCCAGGTACACCCGACCGTTTCCTCCGTTCCCCAGGGCCGCGCCTACCCGGTAGCCTGGCACAACCGGAGGCGACTCCCCTCGTTCGGGGTCCAACAACACGGGCAGATCGGTTGAGTGGCGCACAAACACCCCATCCTGACGGGCGCCCTGGAACCCCTCGTCGAGCCAAGCAGCCGGCGTCAGTGAGACCGCCGAGGCGAGCGCAGCGGGCGTCACCTCCCCCCGGGGATCGGCGAACCGGGGGCCCTTCTTCCACTCGCTGAAGAGGCGCAGCTCGTTTCCGCGGGCTGGCAGGAACGACTGCCATTGGAGGAGCGGCGCGAGGTACAGCACCGAGCCGGACGGCGAAACGACGAAGGGCACATTCTCGATGAGGTCCGCATCTACGCTGACGCGGCGGGGCGGGAGCCGATCCGCACCACGCAAACAGTGCATCTCATACCTTCGCCACTCGCCTTTGGTGAGGGTGGAGCCCGACACGACCCAGGGAGCATGTTGTCCGATGGAGCGAAGGGCGGCGAGGAAGCTCCGAAACGGCACCGTGCTTTCCTCAAGAAACGCAACCGAGGCGTCAGCGGCGATGGCCCTCGGGTGCGCAACCTCGTTTCGCAGCGCCACGAGGCGCCATACGTCCGCCACCACGGCGGACTCCGCCGCCTTTCCTCCGGCACCGGCTCGAGCGAGCACGCTTGCAACCCCGCAGAGGATGGGTTCTGGTCGCGACAGGACCGAGATCGACAAGTCGCGAGCGGCCTCAACCCACAAGCCCAAGGGGATCGGCCTCTCCCCGAGCGATCCACGCAGCAGGTCCCACCCCTTCGCCTCCGCCCCCGGCTGGGCGTGATGCTCCGCCGCCAGCACCGCCACGATGTATTGCAGCGCCGTTTCGACGAAGGCGATCCGCCGTTTCACCTTCTCCGCGTCCTCCACATAATCCTCAGTGGCTCGCCAGCGGAACGCAATGCACGAGGCCGCGCGGTATCGAAGCGCGTGGTCGCTGGAGCTGGGATCGGTGGGGTCGGACATCGGCGGGGGTGGCGGGAGAGCGCGAGAGCATAGCAGGCTGGGCCGGGCGCGTTACGTTCATCGGGGAGTGCCGATGACGCATTGGTCGTTGTACGTCGATGAGAGCGGCCAGTTCCAGCGCCACGACGGCTCCCTGGTCGCGGGCCTGCTCGTGCCGGCGACGGCGCGCGAGCTCGACAGCCCGACGCTTCGAAGGCGCTTTGAGGAGATCTGGGGCCCCGCCCCCTTTCCTCCGCACGCGGCGATCTACGGCGATCCCATCGGGCAAGCGCTGCTCGCGGCGATCAAGCCCGGGCCGCATGGTATGCCCGCAGGCCGGCACGCAGGTCGGCGGCGTGAGGCGAGTCGCGGCGTCCTCTCCCTCCTTGAGAATACCCCCTTCTCCGCGCGGCTTGAGGAGCTGAGGGAGGGCGTGAACACGACGCTCCGGCTCGACGATGTCCGCACGGCCACCAAGCTGCTGCGCAGGATCCCCGACACCGGGGCGGACATCGAACGGTTGGACGACGTCGCGAACCGCCAGCGCACGGAGATGGACGCGCTGCTGCGGCGGTCGCTGGATCGGTATCCCGGCTCAAGAGTGCTGCTTCTCCGTGGGGATCACGAAGGCCACCGAGCGGTGGTCCCTGGAACCCGGATCTTCCGCGATCGCTATGTCGATGCGCTGGAGGTCCTCCTGCATCGCCTGCACCGGGTCCTCGGCCCGGCGGACACGTGCGAGGTACATGTGTTGACGCGCGATGTGGAGGTCGCTGGAATCGGAGACGCCACCTCAACGACCCACTTCGGTGGCCTGCTTTTGAGGGAACTGCTGGATGTCGTGCGCGTCGCTACCGGGTCGTCCGTGCAGTGTCGCACCAGCGGCGGGGCGGTTCACTACCGGGATCGACGAGCCACGCTGGAAACGCTGCACCCCTTCCTCGTCCTATGCGACTGGGTCGCGACAACCTGCCGCCCGGCAACGCAGGACTTTGGGACGTCACTCGTCGATCTTGAACGACATCTGGAGGCCGCCCGCCTGCCGCTGGGGGCGCTTCGGGCCGGCGTCGTTACACCGGCGCTGGGTGCGCTGCCGATGCTTGGCGCGGCGGGTCCCGCCGAGGATCGCGTGCGCGCTGCACTTACGCCGGGGCAGCGCCTGCCTCCCCAACCGGCGGCCCCTCGATGGGTCGCAGATCAGGTTTCCGAGTGGGTGAACGCCGCGCGAGGGGGTGCAGCATGACGCTCGCGGAAGCCCTGGAAACGCTCCGAACGGACATCCACAACGCTTCGCAGGCCGCGAGGGTGTTGGAGGCTCAGGACACCTTGCACCGGGAGCTGCAGCGGCTGGTTCGCAGGGTCACCCAGAGCTCAGAGTACTGGGAGCCTGCCGCACTTAGCGTCGCAGACAAGCTGGTCGACCAAGCGCTCTCGGGGGACTTGCCGGAGATCCCGGCTCCCGCGCTCTACGTGCGCACAGCGCTGAGGTGGCGCGTTCTCGATCTGGTTCGCAGGGCGGAGGTCGCGAAACGCGACATCGCCCGGCAGGAGATGCAAGCCGCGATCGACGCGGCGGACGCCGAAGCGGCCAAACGGCGGGAGGTCGCGTGGACGAGCTTGCGCGCGATGTACGCGATCGTGCGCCGCGCGCTGGAGGAGCGCTTCCGCGAGCCCAACGACGTCGCGATGGAAACCCTGTGGCACATCCACGAGCGGGGGTTGACCCTGAAAGAGGTCCTCGTCCGGCTCGACCCCGGCCTTGAAGTGGACGAGGTGGCGCTGGAACGGGCTGCCGCCCGCCTACACAAGGCCCAACAGCGGCTGCGCGCCGCGATCAAGGCCGAAGCGGCAGCGCAAGTGGCGGCGGGGCGCCTCCCTGAAGAAACGGGCGAGGACATCCTCTGGCTCCTCGCCACGCTTCGGCGCCGCCGTCCGATCGCCCTCGCGTCGAGCGTCTCCCCCACATGAACGAGCCCAGCCCATGACCCCGATCCTTGACGCCGAACTGAGGCTCCGCCTCGGACTGACCGGCTCCGCAGGCTTGAACCTCGTCGAGAGTCACCCGCCACCGAGCGAAGCCGTGGCGCACGGCGCCGGATTGCGAGATCTCGCTCTGGCGCTGGCGTCGTCGGCCCCGCTCTGGCAGCCCGTTGGGGACATCGCGATGCGCCACGCGGACGAGCCTAAGTTCGTCGCGTTCTACGCGGAGGAGGTGGCCGACGTTCTCTGCGGAGCCGACGAGCGATCCAGCGGCAAGGTGGGGTTCGACACGCGGAATGGACCGGCGTGCGTGCGGACGGTCAGCGGTGACCTGCTCGTCGCGAACAACGGCACGGTCGAACGGTACGAGGTCGCGGCCGCCGACCCCTTCGCGGCGGTAGAGGTAGACCCCTCCCCTCCCGCGATCCCCGCCTTCCAATGCGTGCAG
>BJHF01000222.1 GCA_014191855.1 Deltaproteobacteria bacterium | reverse complement strand
ACCTCCCGCTGAACAAGTATCGGAAGCGGATGGGGGAGATCCCGCTCCTCAACCGCGACGATGAAGTGGAGGTTGCTCGCCGCATCGACGCTGGCGGGCCCGACAGCCAGCTCGCGCGCGCTGAGCTGGTGAACGCGAACCTCCGCCTCGTCGTAAGCATCGCGAAGCAGTACACCTATCGGGGCATCCCGCTCAGCGATCTCATCCAGGAAGGCAACATCGGCCTGATGAAGGCCACGGAGAAGTTCGATCACACGCGGGGCTTCAAGTTCTCCACGTATGCGTCGTGGTGGATCCGCCAGAGCATCATCCGTGCCGTTGAGAGCCAGTGCCGCACCATCCGGATCCCCATCTACAAGCTGGAGATCGTGAACAAGGTGCACCAGCTCCAGAAGGAGATGTTCCAGAAGGGCGGCGTCGAGGCCACGCTCGACGAGATCGCGGCCCGGCTCGGGGTCGACGTCGACAAGCTTGAGGCGTTGATGAAGCTGACGCGTGAGCCGCTCTCGCTCGACGCGCCGGTGAGCGACGACAGCGACTCCACGGTCGGCGACTTCGTCGAGAACCCGAACGCCGCGTTGCCCTCCGCGGCGATGGAAGAGTCGGCGCTGCGTAACGAGATTGAGGAGGTGCTCGCTTCCTTGTCGCCGCGCGAAGAGAAGGTGGTGCGGATGCGCTACGGCATCGGCGAGCCCATGAGCTACAGCCTCGAAGAGATCGGCAGCCAGTTCTGCCTCACCCGCGAGCGCATCCGCCAGATCGAAATCAAGGCGCTGCGGAAGTTGCGCACCTCGCGCCGCCGCAAGAATCTTGAGAGCTTCGTAGACTAGCGGCTTCGAAGTAGGGAATTACCAGAGCACCAATACCCCTGGGGGGGGCGGCGTGCGCGGATCTCCGCTCACGGTTGTTTCGGCTTCGCTCAGTAGGCCGTAGCGTGCTTTGAGCGCCCGCACGATCTCGGGCGGCGTGCGCTCCGTCACCAACAGGAACGGGTACAGGACCGTGATCGGCGTGTCGCGGTTGGGGAAGTTGACGGCGCGAACCGCGGCGGCCACACAAGCCTCGGCGTCGACGTCTCCCAGCGTGGCGAAGTCCGCCGCGGCCGCTTCGACGGCCCCGGCGCTGCCGATCGTGAAGCGAACGACGACCTCGCCGTACGCCGTCGGACGACCGGCGAGCAGCGCCTCGAAGCAGGGGCGGACGGCGGCCGTTCCGACGATGCGAAGGATCGTGTCGCGGTCTGCGGTCGAAACGGCGCCGGTTGAGAGCTCCACGACCGTGCCCGCCCCCGGGGGGGGCGGCGGCGGCACGGGCCGGGGGGCGCAGCCGACCAGCAGCGCCAGCAGCGCGCCGATCATCCTCGCCGGCGCGCCGCCAGCGCGGCCGCAGCGAGGCCAAGGAGCGCCAGGCCCGGGGCCGCCGCGGCTCCAGAGGCGCAGGTGGCCACTTCATCCATGGCGACCGGCTTGCCTGGCAAGAAGCCCGCCGGCGGAATCGGGGGGCCATCTCCATCCGCTGCAGAATCCTCGGCGTTGGGAGATCCAGAGTCTTCCACGTCGTCTGTGCCGGTGTCGGCCGGGGTGCCGGTGTCGTCGGCGCCTTCCAACAGCGCGATGCTGCACCAGTCCTGGCTCGCGCCGAGCTCGGAAGTGCAGGTTCCCTCCGCATAACCGGAGGTGTCTGCGTGGATGACGTAGGTGCCGTACGGCATGCCGTCGAAGCGATAAAGCCCGTCTCCATCGACGGTTACCGTGTCGCCCGTTTCGGCGACCCAGACGGTCGCGCCGACCAGATTCCCGTCCGTGTTGTAGATGTCGTTCGCCCGCACGTACCCGATGATCTCACCCGTGAGCGACCCGGACGATCCGCTGAGGATCGACATGTAGTAGTCCCAGTCCCAACAGCTCCCGGGGTCGGTGTGGTGGCCCGAGCCCCCGTAGCCGCTGCCGTCGGGATCTGGCACTTCATTGTGCCCGATGATGTGGCTCCGATCGAGCGGAACGCCCTGCCGCGAGGCGATGTCGAGCGTAAGCGCCGCCGAACCCCGGTAGAGCGCCTCGGTGTAGTACCCACAATCGTCGATGTATCCCTCGTGCTCGATGCCGACGCTGCGCGTGTTGTAGTCCCAGTTCCCGGCGTGCCAGGCGACATCTGCCTCGCGGACCATCTGGGTTACCGCGCCATCGCTGGAGCGCACGACGTAGTGCGCGCTTGCCTGCGCGCTGCAATTCTGGAACCAGCTTGCGCAGCCGGAGTAGCTACCTTGAACGGTGTGAATAACCACCATGTCGATGTCACCGGAGCTCCGGCTGTAGTCGCTGTAGTTGTCCGTGCACGCGGAAACCGATGAGGCACCGCTGTAGTCCACCGCTGCCGGGGGCGGGGCGGGGAGGCGCTCCACGTTCACGTCTTGCGGGCGAACGCGAGCGTGGCCAAGGGCCGTATCGGCCTCGAAGCCGTTGAAGAGGAGCGTGTACACGCCCTGCACGTAGAGGCCCTGGAGGTTTGGTTCGTCGCGACCGGAGAAGACGGCGACGGCGGACTGCCACGCATCCAGATCGGTGGGGGAGGGGAGCAGGCCGCCGTTGACCTCGCGCGCCTGCTCGGCGAGGAGGGCCGCCGCGGCGCGAGTGGACACGCGCCAATCCTCGATCACCTCGTCGGGGCTGACGCCCAGCAGGCTCGCCGCGCGCTCCAGGGAAGGGCCGCCAAGCTCATCTTCCTCGACAAGATCGAACATGGTGCGGCCGCCCCACGCGCTGGCGGCGCTGTGTTGCTGCAGGCCGGAAGCCTCGAACGCGATCGCGTACAGCAGCTCGACCGGAACGCCAAACTCCTTCGCAGCGGAGGCGAAGGCCGCGGGGAGCGGGGCCAGCGCGGGCCGGGCGCTCGAAGCCCCCGGGAGCGTGGGGCCGGCGGCGCTCGCCGGGCTCACCAGATGGGCAGCAAGGAGCGTGAGCACAATCCCCATACAGACCTCGGTCGCGCGCGAGACTATCGCCGAATTTGGCGGCCGGCGAGGGGAATTCGTGGGGCAATCGAGGTACCATCGGCGGATGTTCCTCTTCGTCCTCGCGTGCTCGGACTACGAGCTGGACCATCAAGCGAAAGGCCCGAACCGCGACTCTTCGGCCGACTCGGCGGGCGAACTGCGGGACACAGCCGGGGACGACACCGGCGGAGCGGACACCGGCGGCTGGCTCGAGGAGGAGGACTATTGCACGCCGTTCGACGACTTTTCGGGCTGGGCTTACACCGGTACCGGGGAATGGTACGTTGAATCTGGGATGCTCACGGAAGGGCGCAACGGCACCTATGCGGCGCTGGCCTACGCGGCGGATCTTGGGAGCGCAAGCGACTTCATGATCCAGGTCGACACGGCGTGGGGCCCGACCGGCAACGATCTCACGGGGATCGCTTGGGCCGTGGACGGGGAGAGCGCGTGGGTGGCGCGTTGGGACGACCCCCAGGACTTCTACGACCGCCACACACCGACGGGGGGCATGGACATCTCATGATGCGAGGCCAGCGGCTGCACC
>BJHF01000221.1 GCA_014191855.1 Deltaproteobacteria bacterium | reverse complement strand
CTGTGCGTGCATCCGTTGTGCGTGTCGAGGGCCTTTCTCCGGTTCGCCGTCGTGCGGTCGCCGTGCGCGCGCCTTGCGGCATCAGTGTATCTCCGTGACGCCTGCACCTCCACCATCGGGGTTAGAAATGACTTGGACGATCGCCAGAACTGCGCTCCTCGTTCGCCGCGACCCGTCGGGCGGGGAGCCGGGCCCAAAGTGGGAGCACAACACCGTATGCACGCCGCTCACCCTGAGTTGGCGCGAGCTTGAAGCCCTGCTGACCACCCCCAGCGTCCGCTCCGTCGAGCCCCAGTTCGCCGCGCTCGGGCTCGATCCTAAGCGCACGCTCCCCGCCTGGATGCCTGTGGTTCTTCGCGAGGACGAACTCGGTCGTCACATGCGCAATGACGGCAACGTCGAAGTCGTCTCCGCCCTCGTCATGGATCTCGACGCCGGCGAACCGCTGGAGCGCTGTCGGGAGCTGGCTGCCGGAAGGTTGGCGATCTGCCATACAAGTTGGTCGCACACGCTGGCCCACCCCAAGGCGCGCCTCGTCTTCCCGCTCGCGGAACCTGCCCCCGGCGACATGTGGCCGCAGGTGTGGGCAGCGGGGAGTCGATGGGCCGCGGCACACGGTCTCACCATCGACCCGCAAACCAAGTCCCGGAGCCATCTGTACTTTCTACCTGCCGTTCCGGACGAGCCTCAGCGTCAGCGTGACTTCGCGGCGTGGTCGCTGGCCGGCCCGCCCCTGAGGTGGCCGTCGCTGCTCGCGGATTGGCCTGCTCGCGAGAGCGTCCCCCCGCCCACGGGACACGGTACACCGCCTCTGGGGCCCGCGGAGCCGCCGGCCCGCCGACTGATCGACCCGAATGATTGGGCTCGTCCACGGTTCGACCGTGACGCGCACAAGCGCACGTTCGCGCAGCGCGTCGTCAACGCTCGCGCTGACGAGATTGCGGGCACGAAGGAGGGCGATCGCAATCGCCGGGTCTACCGAGCTGCAACGGCGCTCACGCAGCTGCATCTCGCGGGGGCCCTCCCCGGTTTGGACGCGGCCCTCGCGAGCATCACCACCGCCGCCGGCACCGCGGGCCTCGGGCAAAGCGAGATTGCGTCCACGATCGCGAGCGGTGTTCGTGCGGGAACGACGAACGGCCCCTGGCAATTCGAACCGCTCACAGGAGGTGACCGTGGGTAATCGCCTGCTCAGCTGCCGCCGCCTCGGCGCAGATGGAGACGGCCCCACGGCGCGAGTCGAATGCGTACGGCACCGCGTCGTCGGGCGCGGGAAGTCCAACGGCGAGCGCTGCCGAGTCGACGCTGGTCCCGCGACCGGGGTCGACTGCCTTTGCCGGGCGCGGCTGGCCAGCCGCCACGCTTTGGATTCCACGGTTTCCAGTGATGCAAGAACCAGACAACGTGTCTTTATTCAGTTTGTGGCGGCGGGCCCTGACCTCGCACAGGAGATTCCATGAGCATCAGTCCGAACAAAGAACCCTCGATCGCCACCGCGGAACCTCGTGAGCAGGATGGCGGGATCGTGGACCGCGGACGAGCGGTGATCAAATCCGCGTTGAGCGACTTGACCCCCTTTGAATGTGCTCCCCCCAAGAACGTGCGTTTGGTGGTCGCGCGCCAGCTCGCGGCAGCGGTGGCCGACTTGGCGGCGCTCGCAGTGCACCACCCGGACGAGTGGGCTGGGGCCGTGAATTATCTCACCATCGCGGGACTCAGCGCCGCCATCCCCCCGCTGGTTCGCGCCGTTCGGGAAAAGCGCAAGGCTCTCACCCGAGCCGCCGCGGCCACCGCAGGCGATACCTCTCCGCCGTCAAGCCTTGAGCACTTGACCGACCTTGGCAACGCTCGTCGCTTCGTGGCCATCGCGGGAAACGACTTCCGCTGGTGTCCGTCCATGCCTAACGATGGGTGGATGCACTGGACTCGGGCGAGATGGGAACCCGACGTGACCCGAGCGTCGATCCGGCAGGCCAAGCGTCTCGCGACGACCATCCGTGCCGAGGCCCATATCGCTGCGGCCGAGGCGGACGACTGTGCTGGAGCAGAAGATGCTTCTGAGAAGGCCCGTAAAAGGTTGATGACGTGGGCGGACGAGAGTGAGAGCGCGCGTACCATTGCCGCAGTGTTGTCTCTCGTCCGGACTGAGGCCGAAATCATCGTTTCACGCGACGAACTGGACGTAGACCCCTGTTTGTTCAACACGCCTAACGGCACGATCGACCTCAAGACCGGCGCCGTGCACGCGAACCGGCGAGAAGACATGCTGACGGAGATCGGCGGCGTGGGGTACGACGCCGAGGCGACGTGTCCTCGTTGGGAGGCGTTCGTGCTGGAGATCATGGGGGGCGACCCGGAAATGGCGGCGTACCTGAACCGGATCGCCGGATCGTGCATGACGGCGGAGCAGCGCGAACCAGCGTTTTATGTGTTTTGTGGCGGCGGGAGGAACGGAAAGACGACGTACATTGAGCGTATCCGGCGAGTGTTGGGCAGCTACGCGGTCAACACGCCCGCCACCACCTTCACGTCGGGGCGCGATGGCATCCCCAACGACCTAGCGGCCCTTGCGTCGGCGCGGATGGTCACCATGTCCGAGAGCGACGAGGGGGCCAAACTTAACGAGTCGTTGATCAAGCGGTGTACCGGTGGGGACCCGGTGACTGCGCGCTTCATGAGGAGCGAGTTTTTCCAGTTCATTCCAAAGTTTACTCCGATCATGGCGACGAATCACCGACCCGACGTTCGCGGCACGGACGACGCGATCTGGGCACGAATTCACTTCGTTCCCTTCCTCGTTTCGTTCCAAGGGCGAGAGGACTACTCCCTGCCTTGCGCCCTGGACGCGGAGGCCGCCGGCATCCAGAATTGGATGCTTCGCGGGCTGCGCGATTGGCGCGAAGGCGGACTCCGCCCGCCGGCTGCCGCGGGAGCTGCGGGACAGGAATACCGGGACGAGATGGACGCCGTCGGCCAGTTTCTCATTGAGTGTGTGGGGCCAGGCTCCGGCGCTGAGAACAAGGAGATGTTCAGCGCGTTCCACTCCTGGTCTGTTGCAAATGGCGAGTTTCCCCGGTCGCAGCGTTGGTTGACGCAGCAACTCAAGAGTCGTGGGTTCAAGCAGGGCTCGGGCGGATCGCGATCTTGGCGGGATATTCGGATCAAGCAGGCGAAAAAGGTGGACCCGAG
The DNA here is from genome assembly GCA_014191855.1 of Deltaproteobacteria bacterium. GTDB lineage: Bacteria > Myxococcota_A > UBA796 > UBA796 > SXON01 > SXON01. The sequence continues at coordinate 381 of BJHF01000221.1, read as the reverse complement.
GTAACGCAGGGCGAACGATTTGAGGTCACCGCGCTCCCGCCCACCGCCCGGGGCCGGTGGGGTGGGTGGGCCCACAGCAGTCAGCGAGATCAGCGCGGCTGCAGGGTGCCGATCCCCGCGCGGAGCAGTTTCTCCAGTATTGGCCTGAGCTTGCCTGATCCGATGGCACCATCTCTCAGGTCGTAGGTCGCCGTCACGGTCTTCTTATCGCTTGACACGGTGATCTCTGGGTCGTCCCCCGCCACCTCGTTCATCGCTGCGATGACCTCCGCGTGACGTGGTTTCGGAAGCCAGATCCAGGCGGCGGCGGTGCGCGCATCGAGATCGAGCGTAGTCCCAACCTGAACGGTCTTTTCAGTCCCCCAGTACGTCCCCCAGTAG
>BJHF01000220.1 GCA_014191855.1 Deltaproteobacteria bacterium | reverse complement strand
GCCGAGGCGAGCATCCCGGAAGAAGCCCGCGCGAGAGCCGCTGATGCCCCGTAGATCCATGGCGGAGGCACGCTTGACTCCGGCCTCGGTGCCGGCCACCCGAATGCTGGCGCCTGGCGCGAAGCGGGCCGGGCGGAGGACCCCCGCCACGAGGAGTACAAGCCCCGCAGTCGTGAGCGTGGGCCACAACCACCAGCCGTGGCAGGTGTACCAGGGTCGCCCCACGACGACCCAGCGCAGCGAAACTTCGCGGGCCTGGTCTGCGAAAGCGGGGGTGAGCGGCCGAAGCAGCAGCTTCGCCCCCGTTGGCGCCGAATCGGCGGCACAGTTGGGCATCGCGAGGCATATCTGGAATTCGCGACGCCGGGGGTCGAACGCCGGCTGCGTTACCGTTTGCGAGAGCAGCGCGAAATCGGGAGAGCCGGCCGCGTTGGTGTACCCGAGTCCGGGCTGAGCCGCGCAGCCTGTCACCCCCTCTACGTTCAGCTCCCATTGGTGCTCATCCGCCGCCTGCGAGCCGCTCATGTCCAACTTGGTACATGTCGTCGTCCAGTGATCGCCCGCGGTGTGGGTTCCGAGATCAAGCTCGGCAGGGACGACCACGCGAAGGGGTGGGCGCACCGTGATCTGGTGATCCGGCATCTCCACCACGGACCCATCTCCGCGGATCACGGTGAACTTGATGCTGTGGGCGCCGAGCCCGACGTAGCTCTGGGTGAACGGGTAAACGTCCCCGGCGATCGGCGCCCCGCGCCAAACCTCGGCTCCGTTGTCCAAGATCGCGACTTGCGCAGCGGGGTCGGCAAGCAGCGCATCTACACGCGCCCGCCCCGAACCCGGCTCCGGACGCACCAGGCGGATGGGGCCGCGACACTCCATTCCGGTGTAACAGCGGGTTGGAAGCCCGGAGTCGTCGAACCCGAGCCCGAGATCGCTGTAGGTCGCGGTGACAGCCGTGGACGGGCAGATGGTCTGGGATCCCACGGCGCCGGAGGCCGAAAACGACACCGTCTGGGGCGCGGTAGCGGCGGGCGGCGTCCACGCGGCCTCCAGCGCGCTGTCGGCGGCGAGCGGCGGCGAGACGACCCCCGGCGTCACCACCGAAAACACCAGCGAGGTTCCGGATGGGCTGGGCACTGGCGATGTGTCAGCGGCGTTCCAAATGGCGGCGCGCAGCCGTGTGGGCGCGCCACTGGAGAGCGAAGCACCGGTGGCGGGTGCCGTGATCCGCGCACGGAAATCGCACGTCGCGACTTGAACCGAGGAGGCGTCGCTGATGGCTGCGCCCATGCGTTCGTTGGGGAGCAGCGCCGGCGGATCCGGCACAAAACGAATCGCCACCCCCTTGGAGTTCGGCAGGCGAACGTTCGCGGCCACGGTGCCATCGGAGCGTCGCGTTCCGGCAAATGTTGTTTTACTCCCATTCGAGGCCGTCAACTCGAACCGCCCGCCCGTAACGGGACGCACCACACCCGAGGGATCCCGAACCGACCCGGAAACGGCGACGTCATCGCCTGCCGCGTGGGGCCCTGCCGCAACCTGATCGACACGGGCGGCGAGCACCGTCGGCGCCGGAGGCGGTGCCACCACCGCCTGCCCGTCCACGACATGGCTGAACACCGTGTCGGCTGCCGCGTGGCTCAGACAGACGTCGTCTCCCTCTCCCACCTCGCGCCACCCGCTCTGCGCATCGAGAAACGAGATCTCGCACGTCGCATCCACCTCGTCCCAGCATGCCCAACACCGGGAGCCGTCATAGAGCATATCGTGGAAGTGCCAAGCACTGTGCCGAGAAGCCTGGGCGGGTAACTCACAGGCATCCGTGCGGGCACCCCCAAATCCGTCGTATCCACCAACACAGTAGGTCACCCCATGGCGGAACAGGTCGAACGGGCCGGCAAAGGCGGGTCCCGGCGCGCTGAGCAGCAAGAAGGCAACCAGCACCTACCCCCCGGCGCCGTTCTTGGGGCCCTTCACGGGACCGGGCGGATGGGAGCCGCCTCCCTTCGGGGACCCCGGGTTGCCCGTGGCAGGCCCGCTTGGCGACTCACTCCGAGCGGGCTTTGCTGTGGTTCCGGCCTCCGGCGCCGGCTCGGGCGCAGCAGCGCCGTTGGCGCTGGGCGCAGCCCCCGCCGGATTCGACTCAACAGCAGGTACAACCCCTGGGGCCGCCGCGGCGGGCGTCGTCGGCAACGGGGCGGTCGCGATCGGGGGGGCCGTGGCTGCGTAGATCCACGGCTTGACCACGTCGGCGAGAAGGAAGCCGGCTACCAGGCCGAATAGCAAGCCGGCGGCAGCCCCGAGGCCGATGTCGATCAGGCGGGGAAGAATCGTGCGTGGAGGCCGCGAACCGGCGGGCAATCGACCGGACCCCGGGGGCTTCAAGGGTGCGCGCGGCGAGTCCGAGGCGGTCGGTGGAGCGGCGAACGACTCCGAAGGGCGAGAAAACGGGAGAACGGGGGCGGCTGCACGAGCCTCCCGACCGTCTGGCGTCCATAGGACGGCAGTAGCGTCGTCTCCCAGCGTGCGGCGCGGTTCCAGGCTGGGCAGGGGCGCTGGCGGAGGAGGCGGGGGAGGCGGCAGCGCGGGAACCGCAACGCGATCCCAGCACGCCACGATCACGCTGATGTTGTCGTGCCCCCCCCGATCATTGGCAGTGCTAATGAGCCGCGAACACGCCGTCGCGAGATCACAGTCGGCGATGATCTCCGGGATTTCCTGATCCGTCACGAGGTCAAAGAGGCCGTCACTGCACAGCAGGAGGGTGTCCCCGGGCTGAAGGAGCTGGGGCTCTTTCCAAACGGTCGGACCACCGGCCTCCGCTAGACCCCGACCCCCACCCAGCGCTCGGGTGAGAATGTGCGCGTCCGGATGCGCCTTCGCCTCGGCTTCGTTGAGAATCCCATGCGCGATCATCTCGGCAACACGAGTATGGTCGATTGAACGGCCGTTGATGTCTCGCCCCTGAAACCGATAGTAGCGGCTGTCCCCGACCCAGCCCATCCACACCTGGTTGCCCCGGGTCCACGCCACGACCGCCGTGCTCCCTGCGCTCGGGACACCTCGGGCCGCGGCCACTGCGGCGACGGCCTCGCTCGCCCCAAGGAGCGCGTCTCGAATCACGGGAACGGGCTCCGGTTCGTCGCGACGTTCCTCGATCCAGCGCACGATGTGCGCAGTCGCGGTCGTGCTCGCCAGTTGGCCCCCTTCCTGGCCCCCCATGCCGTCGCACACCACCAACAACCACTCCTCGTCCCCGAGCCGGACATCGGCGACGGTGTCCTCGTTCACGCTGCGCTGCCGTCCCACATCCGTCGCGGACTTCACGTAAAGAGGCATCCTCAGCTCTCCTCCCCAGGCGGTTTCACCGGGGCGTACATGGTCTTTTGCTTTGCGCGGGCAGGTGCCGGGGGTTGCACGGCTGGTACCACCGGGGGCGACGCCGTCGGAGGGTTCGGCGGTGTTTCTCCAGGCGACACCGAACCGACGGGCGCATAGGTCGTCTTCCCACCGGTTCTTGGCGGTGCTGGAGGGGGGGCGCACGGCGGGGGCGAGGCATCCGGGGTTGGCATGGGGCTCGTGGCGGGGCTGGGGGCGCCGCGCCCGGGTTG
>BJHF01000219.1 GCA_014191855.1 Deltaproteobacteria bacterium | reverse complement strand
GGCTCGCCAGCCGGCAGCCTCGGCCTCGCGCACACGCTGTGGCAGATCGCTCACCAGGTGTGCCGACTCAAAATACACCGTTCCCGGCACTCCTTCTGGCCTCCATCCGGCGCCGGGCAACACCGGCAGGAAGGGCCCGCCGCGCCCGCCAAGGCTGTGCACGAGGCGAGCGACCAGCTCCTTGCCTGTGCCGCGCGGCCCCTCCACCAAAAGCGGCGCGGCCGATCCTGCTGCTTTTGAGACCAGAACCCCCGCATTCGGTCCGAGACCGCAGTGCCGCAGCCGCCCCTGAAGCTCCCCCGCTCCGCGCGTGCCACGCCGCCTGAGGAGCGTGTGCAGCGCGTTCGGGCGCGCGGGGATGACGGGGATGCCGGCAACGGGTTCGTCGATGCACCGGAGGAGAGGGCGATGCGGAACCGAGGCCACGAGGTCGACGAGCAGGGCGGGGCGGAGGCCTGGGAGCGTAGGATCGACGACGATGGTTCGCGTACGCGGCATCGCGAGCTGTTCCAGCAGCGAGGACCAGTCGGAGACCGGAACCACGCCCCAGGCGCCGGTGGCGAACACGGGCATCCAGCGCAGGCGGGAACTTTCGCGGTCGGTGGCGAAGATCAGCACACGATGGGTTATCCTGTCGGTCCCGCCTCCATGCCTCGTTTCCCCCTCTGGCCCACCCCCCTCTCGGGCCTCCTCCCGCTCGTGATCCTGTTGGTGTCGCCGCCCGCGCGCGCGACGGATCGCCCGTTGCTCACCCCGGGGGACGCGCTCTCCCAGCCCGCGCCTACGGCTGCGCCAGAAGCGGAAGGGGCCGAAGCGCCCGCCACGGAGCGCGGAGCGTCCAGTATCTGGGCGGAGATCGAGGGAGACGATGCAGGAGCGCCCGCGGCCGCGGCGCTCTCGAAGGAGCTTGCGGAGGAGCGCCTCGCGGAGCTCGGGTACACCGGCGCGCTCGGCGCTGAGCCGCCGGTCGAGTTCTACATGGATCCGTTGGGGGCCACCAACGTGGACCCCCTGCAGCTCGAACGGGTGGACCCCAAGGAGTTCGACATCCCCGTCGTCACCAACACCCTGGTGAAGAAGTGGATGACCTACTTTCTGGGAAACGGCCGGAAGTACTACGGTCGATACCTCATGCGCTCCACGCGGTGGATGCCGATGATGCACGCCGCGTTGGAGGCGCGCGGGATGCCCCGCGATCTGGTGTACCTCTCGATGATTGAGAGCGGCTTCACCACATCTGCCACCTCCTACGCCGCCGCGGCCGGCCTCTGGCAGTTCATGCCCGCCACCGGGCGGCAGTACGGCCTGCGCGTGGACTGGTGGATGGACGACCGGCGGGATCCCGAAAAGGCGACGCGCGCCGCCCTCGATTACCTCAGCTACCTCCACAAGCTCTTCGAAGGCGACTGGTGGCTCGCCTGGGCCAGCTACAACGGCGGCGAAGGGCGCGTGATGAAAGAAACGCGGCGCCACGGCACGACGGACTTCTGGACGTTGGTGGAGCGGGGCGCGCTGCACTCGGAGACGCAGAATTACGTCCCGAAGCTCATCGCTGCTGCGATCATCGGCAAGCACCCTGAGCGCTACGGCTTCGTCGGTGTGAAGTACCAGGACGCGTTCGCTTACGACGCCGTTACGGTCCCCGGCGCGACCGGGTTGGACGTGATCGCGAAGTGCGCGGCGGTGAAGGAGGAGGACATCCTGGAGCTCAACCCGGCGCTGCGACGCTGGGCCCTGCCGCCGGACGGCGACGACTGGACGGTGCGCCTGCCCTCGGGCACCAAAGCCGCCTTCGAAGTAGCGTTCGCCCTGGTGCCGCCGGAGGAGCGCATCACGCTGGTGCGGCACGTCGTGAAGAAGAAGGAGAGCCTCGCCAGCATCGCCAAGAAGTATGGGGTGGAGGCGGAGGATGTGGCCCGACTCAACCACCTGACGACGAAGAGCCGGATCAAGGTGGGACAAGAGCTCGTGGTGCCTGCGCGCCCGGGCGTGGCCACGATGGCGTCCGTCGCCCCGGTTGACGTGGCCGCTCCGGAATCGACCAGCGCGCCGGCCAAAGAGACCGTAACCAAGACGCACACCGTGAAGTCGGGGGACACGCTCTCGGGCATCGCCTCGAAGTACGGCGTGAGCGTGGAGCAGCTCCAGAAGCTCAACGGGATCAAGGGGACGAAGATCCTGTCGGGCCAGAAGCTCAAGGTGAGCGTGAGCGAGGCGCCCGCGGAGCCGGCGCCCAAGGCCAGCTCCAAGACGAGCAGCAAAAGCAGCGTGAAAGCGACGACGACCAAAAGTGTGAGCTACACCGTAAAAGGCGGGGACACCCTGGGGAGCATCGCGGAGCGGTATGACTGCTCGGTGACCGAACTCAAGTCGTGGAACGGCCTGAAGGGCTCGACGATCTACCCCGGCCAGAAGCTCAAGATAAAGCAGTGAGCATGCTCACGGTCGAAGGCGCCCTCGCGCGGATCCTTGCCGACGTTCCTCCTGGCGCCGTTGAGCGCGTCCCGTTGGGTGAGAGCTACGGCCGCATGCTGGGCGAGCCGATCGACTCCCCGGTTGACCTGCCACCGTGGCCCAACTCCGCGATGGACGGTTACGCCGTGCGCGCGGCGGATGTGCCAGGTACGCTGCGGGTGAACGAGACCATCGCGGCCGGCTCGGTGCCGACGCTTCGGGTGGAGGCGCTGACCGCCTCGCGGATCATGACGGGCGCCCCGATGCCGGAAGGGGCCGATTCTGTCGTGATGGTGGAAGACACCGAGGCGGCCGGAGCGGACGTTTCAATCTGCGTTTCGGCGCGGACGGGTCAGCACGTTCGCGGCCGAGGCAGCGATGTGACCGTAGGCACACGATTGTTGGAGCCCGGGCAGCGCCTGGGTCCCGGCGCGGTGGGACTGCTCGCGAGCCTTGGGCTCACGGAAGTGCTCGTGGCCACGCGTCCGCGCGTGGTGATCCTCTCCACGGGAGACGAGGTGGCCCCTGGCGGAAAGCCGCTTGGGCCGGGACAGATCTACGGGAGCAACACCGCCGCCCTGGTGGGACTGGTGCTCGCGGCCGGGGGCGTGCCGGTCGACCACGGCAACGTGCCCGACGACCCCGACCAGCTCCGTTCGCGCTTCGCCGCGGCGGGCGCGGCTGGCGACCTCGTGGTGAGCACGGGCGGCGTGAGCGTGGGCGACTTCGATCACGTGAAAGGGGTGGTTGGCGGCGGGATCGAGTTCTGGCGGGTAGCGATGAAGCCCGGCAAGCCCCTCGCGTTCGGCCACCTCGCCAGCAAGCCGTTCTTCGGCCTTCCCGGCAACCCCGTGAGCTGCATGGTGAACTTTCTGCAGTTCGTGCGGCCCGTGATCCGCAAGATGATGGGCGATCCACATCCCTTCTTGCCGGTGGTGCTGGCGGAGCTGGCGCGCCCCTTGCGCCGGGCTCCCGGCCGGGTGGAGCTGGTGCGGGTGCGGCTGGAGCGCGTGGAGGGCAGGCTGATTGCGCACCCCGCAGGCGGGCACCAGGGGAGCGGCAACGTGCTCAGCATGGCGACGGCGCACGGGCTGGCGCTGCTGGACGCGGACCGGGCGGAGGTGTCCGGCGCGGTGCGCGTGCAGGTCTTTGATCCGACGTGGGATGATCGCGCGGAGCCCGACTACGCGTGGGCCCC
>BJHF01000218.1 GCA_014191855.1 Deltaproteobacteria bacterium | reverse complement strand
CGGTGCATGCGTTCCTCGATGCCCCTCTGCTCAACACCGGAATCTGCCTGGTTGACACGGCCGGTGTGGACTCGCTGAACCCGGAAGTGGGCGCGCGAACCGTGGCGTTCCTGCCCGAGGTGTCGCTCGGGCTGTTCATGATCCACACATCGCCCACGCTCACCGAATCGGAGCGGCAGTTCCTCGATCGCGTGTGGCACAAAGGTCAGAACCTGATCTTCGTGCAAAACCGTTGGGGCCAGGACGACGACGTGGTCGAGGAAGCACGCCTGGACAACCTCGATAAGCTCCGCCGTGTCGCCCGCGCCCATGGCGACCAAAGCGAACCGGAGCTGATCATCGTTGACGTCGCGACAGCCGCCACTGCGGCGGTCGATGGGGACGAATCGGGTTGCCACAGTTCGGGACTCACGGCGTTGAGCGCCGCGATCCACCGTCGGGTCGCTGGGGGCGCCGCGCGGGCGCATCTGGTCACCAACGGCGGGTCGCTCCACCGCACCCTATTGGCCGCCGAGCGCGCCGCGACCGGTCGCCTCGCGGAGCTGCAAAATCACGAACGGGAAACGGACGCCGAGTTCGATGAGCGCCTCGGCCGCGCAGCCGCGGAGGTTGAGTCGGCGGAAGCCGCCTGGACCGCGGCGAAGGCCACGTTCACCGCCGCGCGCGATCAGGTGATCCAGGACTTCGAGAGCCAGCTTCGCCAGGCGCTGGGTGAGGCCCGAACACGGTTGCTCCGCCATGCCGAGCATGGCGGGATGAACCCGTCGAGCCTGAGCGCCGCCCTTCAGGCGGAGATCGACGAGAGCTGCCGCGGCCCGATCGCCGCGCTGGAGCGCGCGTGGCGCCAACACGTCGCGGAGCTGGTGACCGCCGCCGCAAGCGTTCAAGCCACGCTCCCGAATCTCGGCGGCGGCCCGCTTCCTGAGTTGTCCGGCTGGCAAACGCTCGGCACGGTGGGCGCTGGCGTCAAGGGCTTCGGCACGTTTGCGATCGGCGTGGCGGGCTTCGCCGCTGCCGGTGCCGCGATCGGCGCCCTGATCGCGGGCGAAGGCACCGCAGCTGCGGTGGCGGCCGCAGGGGCTGCGGTCCCCGGCATCGGGTGGGTTGTTGCCGTCGGCGCGCTGGTCATCGGTGCAGCCGCTGCCGCATCCGCGCGCTCAGCCATTCGTCGGGAAATGGTCGCCGCCATTGGCACCACGCTCAAGCAGGCGGAGAATCGCCTCCTTGAGCACGTTCGGGGCGTGATCTCGGCGCAAGCCAGTACCATCCTCGTGGAGCTGCGCTGCGAAACCGAGGGAGCCATCGCCGAAGCCCGCGGCCTCACGGAGGACATCCGCGCCGATCGCCAACGCTCCGCGTCCGATCGCGAGGCCCTCCGCGCGTCCTTGAACCGCCATCATGCAGCCGTGGCCCAGGCCACGGCCACTGTGCAAACCGTCCTTGAGGAGTCCCAATGACCGCCAACGCCGAACCCGCTCCCCAAACCGCAGAGACCGCCCTACTGAAGGAGATTGCCTCCGTCGCCGAGCGTCTCGGAGACCGCGATGCCCAACGCGTCGCCCTCGACCTCGTCAGCCGCATCGAAGCCCGGCAATGGTTGCTGGTGCTCCTGGGCGAAACGTCGTCTGGCAAGACCACGCTGCTCAACAGTCAGCTCTCCGATGCGATCCTGCCCACCGGCCCGGGGACGACGACCGGAACGGGTGTTGAGTTGTTCGTCACCGAAGACGACACTCCCACCTACGAGGTGCTCGGCGTCGACGACCGCTGGCGCGAGATTGATGTGGATGCCGTGGCCTCGGCGGCACGCGGCGAGCCCGCCACCGGCAAGCGGTTGCGCATCCGCTGGCCCCGCTCCCGTTGCGTGGGCGACGATGCTCGTCGTGACATGCTCCGCGGGCTGCGTTGGCTCGACGCACCGGGGTACAACGCCTGCGTCGCCGGCCACAGCGATGTGCTCACCCGCTTGCTGCCCGAGGCCGACGGGGTGCTCGTGCTGTTGAATTTCCAACGCGGCGTCACTCCGGCAGACGCGGCGTTCCTCGATACGGTTCGCGTGGGGCTCACCGATGGAGACGCGATCGTGGTGGCGGTCAATTTCGCGCCCGACACCGGTGGGGACCGGCGCTTGGCGGAGATGCAACGGCACGTCGAGCGAATCCTCGGTCGCGCCGTACGCATGTGCCGCGTTTGCGCGGTGCGTTCCGGGGCAACGCTGCGCCTCGTGAGCCCAGACCTGGACCGCGAGCTCGCCACCATCGTCACCCATCCCGAACGCACCTCGCGCATTCGCCAGAACGCCCGACAGATCGCCTCAGGCCTCGTGGCCCGCATGCGGTCTGACATCGTGCTTCGCCTGGCGGCGCTCGATGCGGATGAGGCGGGCCGGGCCAAGCTGTCGCAGCTCCTCGTGGCCTGTGAGCACGCGCTCGTCGAGGGGCTGGGAGCGACCGACACGTGCGAAACCGCCATGAAATGCGATCTTCACGAGGTGGTCGAGGCCGGACGCGCCGAGGCATGGCAAGCGGCCGACGAGGCCATCGCCAGCGCGGACACCGTTTTCGGCAGCTCAAGCTGCTCCGCCTTTGTTCGCGATCACGTGGTGCCGCAACAACTGCGCCGCGTGGAACGCCAAGTAGCCGCATCGTGGACCGCCCGTGCCGACGCCCTCTCCAGCGTCCTCGACGGATTGGACGCTGGCGTAGAGACCATCGAGCTTCCACCCGTGCGGTGGGAAGAAGTCCCGGGCGCGGCCGTGGCCGGTTGGCTGAGTCGCCGCTCCGTTGGACAGGCAGCCGGCTCCGCCTTCTCGCGGTACCTGGCCAAACTGGGTGGCGCTGCTGGGGAGAAGGCGGGCTTCGTAAACCTGGGGAAGAAGCTCACCTCCATGGCCGGGGGGGCGGTCGGCCGCACGTTCACCATCGACGTCTACTACGGGATGGGTGCCGCCCTTCGCCGGGTGGGGTTGGGCGCATCGTTGGCTTCGGCGGCCGTGGTCGGCGTGGTGGTTGAGGTCGCGGCGTGGGCCTACGGCGTGGCCCGCTGGAAGGCCACCCTCCGTGGAGCCATCCAACGCGTGCTGGGCCTGCCTCCGACCCACGAGCCCGTTGAGGTGGCGCTGTTGCGAAAGTTGCCCTTCCTCCAGCACGATGCACAGCTCCCCCTCGCGGTCTTCCAACGCCAGGCGGCGCAGGCGTTGGCGGAGCCCATGGCCGCGACCCGCGCGAGCCTCCAAGCGGCCTACGGGCGCAAGGCGGAAGTGCTCCGTGGGGCGATGTCCGTGGGAGTGTCCGAACGCGGCCAGCAGCGGCGTCTCCTGCTCGACCTCTCCAGTCGCCTGCTGGCGGCAGGTGCCATTCTCGGAGCAGACCATGTCACGTAAGCCCTCGGATTTTCAAATTCTCCTGTCGCCTCGTCGCGAACAAAACCAGCTCACCCTTCGCGATCCCCGCTGGGAGGTCGCCACCACCGTCGTGACCGTGGTCGCTGAGCTCGGCACCACCTGGGCCAACATCGAGCAGATGAAAGCGAATAGCCGCGAGGCCGATGGCGCGACGGACCGCCAGATCCGCGCTCTAGACGCCGATGCGGCCCGAAAAGAGCGGGAGCACCGGGCCCAACTGGAGTTGGACCGGGAGGGAACGGCGCGCAT
>BJHF01000217.1 GCA_014191855.1 Deltaproteobacteria bacterium | reverse complement strand
CGCAGGCGAGGCGGCCAGCGTCTCGAAGCGCAAAACCGACGGGGTGTTCTACACGCCCGCGTTCGTGACGCGCCACATCGTGGAGGCCACCCTCGGCCGCACCTTCGCGGACCGTTTCGCAGCCATCGAGGCGGAGGTGCGGCCAGAGACGGCCCGGGGTGAGGCGAAGCAGAAAGAAGCAAGGATCACCCTCTGGACCCGCTATCGCGAGTCGCTCCGCGCGCTCCGGGTGATCGATCCGGCGTGCGGATCTGGCGCGTTCCTGCTTGCCGCGTTCGACGCCTTGGCTGCGGAGTACCAGCGTGTGAACACGACGCTCGACTCGTTCCGTGGCGGCCAGCGCGAGATCTTCGACCTCGACCGCGCGATCCTCAACCAGAACCTGTTCGGGATGGACTTGAACCCCGAGTCGGTGGAGATCACCAAGCTGTCGTTGTGGTTGAAGACCGCGCAGCGCGACAAGAAGCTGACCTGGCTCGACGGGAACATTCGCTGCGGGAACAGCGTGGTGAGCGATCCGACGGTGCACCCGCGCGCGGTGGACTGGACGGGGGCACGGCCCCAGTTGCTGATCGTGCCCGAAGGCATGCCCGATTCGGAGGCCGAGGCCATCGACAGCCGCTGGCGCGAGGGCTTCGACGTCGTGATCGGGAACCCGCCCTACGTGCGGCACGAGCTGCTCACGCCGTACAAAGAGCATTGGAAGGGGAAGTATGCGGCGTTCGACGGTGTGGCCGACCTGTATGTCTACTTCTTCGAGCTTGGGCTGAACCTGTTGAAGCCGGGTGGCCGGCTCGGGTTCGTGGTGGCGAACAAGTGGTTGAAGGCGGGCTACGCGGGGCCGCTGCGCGCCCTGCTGGCGGAGAAGACCGAGGTGGAGACGCTGATCGACTTCGGACACGCGCCGATCTTCCCCGACGCGGACGCATTCCCCTCGATCTTGACGTTGCGCAAGACGGCGCCGACGGAGAATTGTACCGTGTCGGTTACGCGCTTCCCCCGCGAAGAATTGGGGGCCGTGAGCGTGCCCGAATACGTACGGACGCACCAGCGCCCCGTGCCGCAAGCCCGACTCGGGCGCGAGGCTTGGAGCCTGGAGGACGACCGCGTGGAGCGCCTGATGGCGAAGCTGCGCGAGCGGGGGGTGCCGTTGGCCCAGCATGCGGGTTGTCGACCGATGTACGGGTTGAAGACCGGCTACAACGAGGCATTCCTGGTCGATGAGGCGACCCGCAGAAAGCTAGTGAGCGCCGACGCAAGTTGCTCCGCGATCGTGCATCGGTTCGTGGGAGGCGGCGACATCGACCGGTGGTCGGCCAACTGGTCGGGGGACTTTCTCATCACGCTGGCGTCGTCAGAGAATCGGCGGTGGCCGTGGACGGGTGTCGCCGAGCCCGAAGTGGTGTTCCGGGACACGTTCCCGAGTCTTTACTCCCGGCTCAAGCCGATGGAGGAACGGTTGAGGGCGCGCTCCGACCGTGGCCAGCACTGGTGGGAACTCCGCTCCTGCGCATACTACGCCGACTTCTCGAAACCCAAGCTGCTGTATCAGGATATCCAGTTCCATCCCCGCTTCGCGTTCGACGTGACTGGGTTGCTCACCAACAACATGGTGTGGATACTGCCCGCTGCCGATCTTTGGCTCGTGGCTGCGCTCAACTCTCCCGCGATGTGGTGGCACAACTTTCGTTTTCTCCAGCACGGAAAAGACGAGGCGCTCAGGCCGTTTCGAGAGCAGATGCTGGAAGTCCCCGTTGCCCCACCATCCCCCGAAGCCCACACCATCGCCTGCGACCTCATCCCGCAAGTCGTCGCCGCCGTCACCGCAAACCACACGGCGCGCCGGGGAATGATGGACGCACTCCGCGTCCAGTATGGCGTCGAAAAAGCTGGCGAGGCACTCGGCAACTTCCATCGTCTCAGCGCCGACGCGTTCCTGCGAGAGGTCGGCAAACGTCGCGACAAGGGCGCCGCAAAGCTGCGCCCCTCCGAACTGACCGAGCTTCGCGGCCTCCATGAGTCGGAGTCGCTCCCGTTGGTGCAACGGGAGCAAGTCATCGCGAAAGCGGAGCGCCAACTCTCCGATCTCGTGAACGCTGCATACGGACTCACTGCCGAGGACATCGCCACGCTCCGCGAAACGGCGCCCCCTCGGATGCCGCCGGGGCTACCAGCCGCTCTTCCATGATCGGCCCGCCGCTCCAGCGACCGCGTCTCAGGTTCGGGGCGCACGCTGGTGTCAGAGTGACTCTCGGCGGGGACCAAACCCGCCTCGAACGCACCACTCCTTCCCGCATGGTCGGCCGCACCGCGCTCCACCCCGCAGGGCGCGCCTGAGTTCGCCTCTCCCCTGTCGCCCCGGCTCCGTCGCCGTCGAAGGCACTCTCACCGACGATCAGCCCGGCACGTTCGGCATCATCGGCCGTTTGCACCTCCCCGACGACAACCACATCCACATCAAGGGCGACTTCAGCTCCACCCCCGAGCCGCGCAGGATCCCGCCGCGCTCCGCCAGTTTCCGCGGCCAAACGCAGGACGGAGCTACCATCAGCATCGAGCGGGTTCACCTTTCGGGCTCGCTCACTCACGGCCCGATCACCCTGGAGCCCGAGAGTCCGGTCGTGTGGTCCGCGATCACCGCCGCTGGCGCCGTGCCGGTGACCACCTCGGTCCAGGTCGCCTGGGCGCTCACCCACGCTCCGATCTTCTGGCACGCGGCCCGCAAGTTCTACCATTGCAACGGCGAGCGGATGGAAGCCCTGGGCGTCGATCCCGCCACCATCTGGGCCAGGAGCGCGGCGCGGGAGAGCCGTTGCCGCTGGGAGATCGACGGGGTCACCTTCGAGGTCGGGTTCTGGGAGGAGGAGCATCCCGCCGAGCACCCCGGTCACTTTCCTGTGGTCGCGACCCGTTTTGTGCCCCGCCTCACCGCCACCCTCCCCGCCAAGGAACGTACAGGGGACGAGATCATCGCCGTGATCGCCGCCACCAACGACGTCGCGGAGCGCCTGCTCAACGTCGCCAGCTTCCTGGGTGCGGGCCGGGTGGTCTGGTTCGAGCGCATGGAGGAGGCAGCGGCGGACAACCCGGCGGGGTCGCCGCACGAGTTCGTGTATCATCGTGTCGCGACTTCGATCTCCGGAAGGATGCCAGAGCCGGGCGGGGACAGGCGGGGCCTTTTCCTCGCCGGAACCCTTGCCCGGAACGCCCCGGTCGCGATGCAGCGGCTCGCGGATGGTGAACCGTTTCTCGCGTCCGCCATCGAAAGCTATCTGCTCGCGCGTCGGTCACGGCAGTGGCCCGCCAGATTGATCCTGCTCAGTACGGCGCTGGAGACGATGAAGGAGCTGTACCTGCGTGGCAGCGCCGCGCCGAAGCCCCTCACGAAGCCGCAGGTCAAAGCGATCCGGGCGAAGCTGGATGAGCACCTCGCGGCCGGCGTCGCCGACGGATTGCTCACGGAAGCGGCGCGCACCGTCGTGCTTGGGAAGCTCTGCGAGCTGAACCGGCCGAGCTACCGCGACGTGGTTGAGCGCATGATCGCAGAGTGGCGCGTCCCGCTCGACGGCCTGTCCGATCCCCTCGCGTTCATCAAGGCGCGGAACGACCTCATCCACACCGGGCAGGTCCCCGGCGGCGACTACCGGAAGCTCGCGGAACAGACCGAGACG
>BJHF01000216.1 GCA_014191855.1 Deltaproteobacteria bacterium | reverse complement strand
GGACTCCGGTTGAGCTGGATTGTGTAGAATCTTGGGGTACTATTTCCGCAACCGGGGCCGCTTCGACGCTGCCGCCCACGCCCTCGGGAGCCGCACCCGGCATCACCGCCAGGACCGCGAGCCCAAGCCTGACAG
Organism: Deltaproteobacteria bacterium; assembly: GCA_014191855.1. GTDB lineage: Bacteria > Myxococcota_A > UBA796 > UBA796 > SXON01 > SXON01. The sequence continues at coordinate 3,598 of BJHF01000216.1, read as the reverse complement.
CGGCCGCCTCCGCCTGCCGAACCGCGCTTTCCAGCATCACGTCGGCGCCACCCGGCTCCATTCGCTCGCGAAGGTGATCGACCGCGGCACGGCCAAGAATGGCGTTTATCGGGGAGATTTCGCCATCGCCGCGACGCAGAGCAAGCTGCCGACCCTGTTACTCATTGAGGGGCGACCGAGGAATCTGGATGAGGGCGCCTTCGGCATCCTTGTCCAGGGGAATGCCTTCGGACCGCTTGCGGAAAGCGCCTTCGGCCCTGAGTCTGCCGACGTGGTCGTAGGGAATCCGCCCTGGGGATTTCCGAAGCGAACGGACAAGGTGGGCGTCCAAGCTGCGATGGTGGCTGAGTCGTGGTGTGTTCGGAACTCCCTCCCACAGGGAGATCGGGAGCCCTCGCAAGCGTTCATCTATCGGGCGCTCCATCTGCTACGTCCCGGTGGAGTCGCTGGCTTGTTGGTGTCCTCCGGCGTCGTCTTCAAAAGAGGCGACCCTAGTCGCGCGTTCCGGGCGATGTGGCTGCGGGGGTGCCACCTTGAGCGGGTGATCAACATGGTTCACGTTCGGGACGTCTTTTTTGCCGGTCCCGACCGCACAGATGCCGGCCTTTCACCGTTTCTCTCTGTAGTTTTTCGCAAGCGCACCCCCAACCAGACTAAGGACATGGTCGAGTACTGGTCGGCACGGAAGACCCAGCTTGCCGTGGCAATGGGGATGGTGCTTGTAAATGCCGCAGATATGCACCGCGTTGCTGGAGTGGTTCGCAACCCACACGGGGTGGGCGGAGGAGTGAGGCCATGGCGCCGCCGCTTCGCCCCGTCCGCTCCCCGCCCGTGAAGCCCGGCCCGCGGCTTTGAGCGGGCTGGGCAGGCGCCGCGTAGGGCTCTTGACGCGAGCCGGGCGACGGAGGTCGACGGGCAGACTGACGGAGGTCCGACGACCGGAGACGACGCGGCCAAGGATGAAAGGCGAGAATTCCTGGGCACGCGGCTTGCTTGGGCCGCCTCACCTTGTCCTGCATCCTCGAGCTGCGCGGCTCGCAACACGATCTGCTCCATCCCATCGTCCAGGCCGGACTGGCCAGCCTCCGCGGTGCGCTATCGGCGGTCGGGGCGTCGCTCCCGACGCATGTGGAGCGGGAGATGGACGGCTTTCTGGCCTGCGGAGACCCAGCGAATGGTTTTGCGTGGCTGCAGTGTGAGGGGTGCGACCATCACAGGCTCGTAACTTTTTCGTGCAAGGGACGCGGATTTTGCGGGCGTTGCGGCGGCCGGAGGATGGCCGAGCGGTCGGCCTGGTTGGTGGATCGGGTGATTCCCCATGTCGCGACGCGGCAGTGGGTCCTGACGGTACCGTGGAAGCGGCGTTGGCTGCTGGCCCGGCGGCCGGACCTGGCGAGTGGCGTACATCGCGTGGCGATGCGGCTCATCGAGCGGTGGTACCGGACGACGACGGCCGTAGGGAAGGAGGGGAGGACCGGATCGGTCACGGCCGTGCAACGATTTGGCTCGGCGCTGAACTTAAACCTACACTTTCACGCGATCTTCCTGGACGGCATTTACACCCGCGCAGGCGACGGACGGCTGACCTTCCGGCCGGCGATGCCGCACACCGAGGATGTGGAGCGACTCGTCGTCGCGCTTGGGGAGGCGTGCGAACGGTGGCTGGCCCGGCAGGGATTCGGGCCGGAGGAGGAGGTCTGCGAGGGAGAGGAGGACGCCCAGGCGGTGCTTCAGAACGCGTCGCTCTTGGGGCAGGCGGCGCTGGGGGAGCGGGCGGGGAAGAAGGCACGACGGATCCAGGTCCTCGGCGGGAGGGAGTTCGCGTTGCCGCCAAGATGCGCAAGCTTTAATGGATATAATCTCCATGCGGATGTGGGAATAAAGGCCGGGAACCGCGAGGGATTGGAGCGGCTGCTCAGATATATTCTCCGTCCGCCGCTCGCGGCGGCTCGTCTGGAACGTCGGGACGATGGTACAGTCGTGGTCGGCCTCAAGCGCGTATGGAGCGATGGAAGTACGGCACTCGTATTTACACCGTTAGAGTTGGTAGAACGCCTGGTTGCGATCGTGCCCCCACCCCGGGCCAATCAGGTCGTTTACAGGGGGGTATTGGCAGGGAACGCTGGTTGGCGGAAGGAGGTTGTGCCCAAGCCACGGCCGGAAACGCAGGAGGCGGCGGCGGTGCGCCGAGCGAAGCGGCTGAGCCGCCGTCCTCGGCTGCGGTTCGAGGGGGAGCGTCCGAGCTGGGACGAGCTTCTGAAGCGCGTTTTTTCGGTTGAAGGCTTCGTTTGCCCTACGTGCGGCGGGCCTCTCCGGCTGCGGACGATCGTCGTGAATCCGGTCGTTGCGCGGAGGATCATTGCTGGGCTGCAGCGGGCGATCGGACCGCCGATTCCCTGACCCGCGGGCGAGGACTGGAGGGCGTGACCGAGAGGGCGGACGCGGGACCGGGGGGAGGAGTGCGCCTGACGAGCGGAACTCGTCGTTCCAGGCGTGATTTCGACGCCAAGAGAAGGACCGTGGGGGCCTTGACTCGGGGGCCGCCGGGCGCGTAGAGTCCCGCGATGCGGCGTTCATGGTTCCTATCCTCAGCCCAGAAATGTAGGCATTCTCGGTGTAGTCGTAGTTGTAGATTTCGAACTCCGGGTTCTCTCCGTGCAGCACGTTGAGGAGATCAGCGTAGAGCTCTATCTGCCAGGCCTCGAAAGTCAGGAGCTTCTGCGCCCTGAAGTCCACCGCCCAGAACGGCGGCACGCGCTCCGAGTTGCGAGGGGCCGTCGCAAAGCCCTGATAGCCGTCCTGGTCGATGTCGTAGACTCCCAGGGCGTAGGGGGTGGTCGGGTTCCCGGTGGTGTACTGCGCCTTCGCGGAGAGCTCGAAATCGTACGGGAGCTTGTAGCCGCCGACCGCCGTAAGGATGTGCGTCTGGTCGAAGTCGAAGGGGTACCAGTCAGAATCCTCATAATCACGACGTTCAGATTTCGAGAGGGTGTAGGAGATCCACCCGAACGAGCGCCCGACCGGGTCGCGACGAACCATCACCTCCAGGCCCTTCACCGTGCCAACTCCCTCGTTCACGAAGAACTGGTCGTCCAAGGAGGTGAAGTCCGGGTTCCCGACGATGAGCTGGTCGAGGTTCTTGTAGAACACCTCGGCGTCGATGTGGTTGGACTGCCGGATGTCCTGCTCCACCCCCAAGGCGAACGCCCGAGAGCGCTCCATGGTGAGGTCCACGATCTCGTCGTCCGTACGGTAACCCTCGAATTGTTGCGGTGGTTGGTGGTAGATACCCGCAGCACCCTTGATCCGCGTGGCCGGGGTGATCGCGAAGCGGGTGGCGAAGCGGGGGTCCCAGCCGGACACCTCCATCTCCCCCGGAAAAATGACATAGTTGTAACGAATGCCGGGGACCATGAGCCACCGATCGCGGTCCTTCAAGGGGCGGAGCTCGGCGAAGAGGTAGGGATCGGGGCCCCAGCCGGCGGCGCTGTCCGACAGCACGAAGGGGTCCCGCTCGGCGAGCGGATCGGTCTCCGCAAAATCGGCGGGGTCGAAGGGCAGCTGGATGTCAAAGCCGGCGATGCCGCCGATGAAGTCT
>BJHF01000215.1 GCA_014191855.1 Deltaproteobacteria bacterium | reverse complement strand
GGCTCCCGCCGATGGGCGGCGAGGACGGCGCCCTGACGGTCACGGAGTACCAGGCGAAACATGCGGCCGTGACCGCCGAAGCCGCCAACGCAACGGCGGGCTTGACAACCGAATAGCGCCCGCGCTACGCTCCGAGCATGACGCTTGAAGAAGCCCTCGCTGAGCTTGAAGCCGTGAAGGCTCGGCTTGCAGAGTCCACGACTGCGCTGGCCGCCGCGAAGAAAGACGCGAAGGGCGGCAAGGCTGCGGAAGCCGAGATCGCCACGTTGCGGGCCGAACTCGACACGATGAAGGCGGCGGCAGCGGAACAGGCCACGAAGGGCGCGATGGCCGCGATCGGCATCACTGACGCCGACGATCAGGACATCGTCCTTTACAAATACGGCAAGGTCGCGGCCGACGAGGAAGGCAACAAGCCGGCGCTCGACGCATGGCTGACCGCGGAGCGCAAGGCGAAGGCGGGGTGGCTGTCCAAGCTCGCGCCGCCTCCGACCAAGACGACCACGAAGGCGCCCGCGAAAGTGGAGCCGGTGGCTGAGGTTGCCCCCGCTGTCGAGCCTGCGCCGGTGGTCGTGGCCCCCGTCGTTGTCCCCGCGAAGTCTCCCGACGCCGCCGCCTCGCGCGCCGTGGTTCCCGCAGCGCCGAGCACTGGGCAACTCACCGCTGAGCAGATTCGGGCGATGTCGCCGGCGCAGTACAAGCAGATGCGGGCGCGTGTCTCGCAGGAAACCGGAATCCCCCTTGGAGGCGTCTGATGGCGATCGAAGTCAACACGGCCGAAACGAAGCCGGTCAAGGTCGCTGTCGAAGTCGCCGGCCTCGCCCTGGACGAAGGCGGCGCCCGTAAGCTCGCGATGTCGATTCGCGATGCGGTTGGCTGTCACCTCGGCTACTACAGCGAGGATCAGCGCGAGGCGATCGAAGTCACGCTCTCGGCAGATGGGGAGGCTCCGGCCGACCCTGCCACCCCTGAAGAAACCCCGAAGCCGGAAAGCGCCGAAGTGGTCAAGGCCACAGAGGACGAAATCGCGGCCATGACCCCCGAACAATACCGAAAGGCGAAAGCCGCCGGTCAAATCTGAGGAGCACCCATGGCCCTGAATACCCTCACCACCGCCGCAACCGACCTCCGCGCCGCCGCCGTACTCGACCAGGAGATCAACCTCCTCCTGTTCGACATGGTCGCGATGCGGAAGGTTCCCGGCTACGTCCTCGACAAAGGCAGCGTGAACGGCACGCTGTCCAGCGTGAAGCGCGTTCGCTTCGCCGGACTCGACGGCTACGACGCGATGGCGTCCGTTGCCGAAGGTTCGTCTACCTCCTCCACGACCATCACCGATGCGTCGGCGGACATCACCGTTGCCCGGCTCGCGCTGGAATACGACGTCACCGATCTCCTCAACCTGACGGGGAGCGCCGAGGACATCGGCAACCCCGAGCGGTTGGCGAAGGCGATGGTGGGCGCGGCTGAGCGCGGGTTCAACTCGCTCGTCGTGAACGTCGGCGACGACTGGACCACGGACGCCGTCGATACCGCCGTCGCGATGACCTCCGACGACGCCTACGACGCGGCCTACCAACTGGAGCTCAACTCCGTTCCCGGCCCGTACTACGGCACGCTGGCACCGCGTCAGCACACGCACCTCCGCGACTCGCTGCGGAGCGAGGTCGGCCCCGCGCAGTACGTAGAGGCGACGCAACAGCAGGGCACCGAAACGATGGGTCAGGGCTTCCAGGGCCGGTTCCTGTCGATCGACTGGTGGAACGTCTCGCAGGTGCGCACCAGCGGCGGCAAGCGGCTGGGTTGGGTCCACGGTCAAGGTGGCCTCGGCTTCGCCCACGGTTCCCCGACGATCATGCCCAACGCCGGCACCGCGGTACGCAAGTACGGAGAGAATCAGCAACTCTTCGTGGAGATCGCGCGTGACGCGGCGGGCGCACTCACCAAGGTCGTCGGCAACTTCTACGTCGGCGTGGCGATCTTGGAGCAGGCGCGCGGCTACGGCATCAACACCTCGAGCACCTGATGACACTTGGCCAGATCGTCAACGTCCGCGCGAACGAAGCCGGCGGCACCCGCCCCGGCATCGTCGCCAAGATCGTCGGCGAAACGGTCAACGTCAAGGTGCTCACGGAAGGCAAGCCAGAACGCGATCCAGGCGTATCGCCCGCCCTCGTCAAACAGGGGGAGCGGCGCGTCGATTCGTTGTTTTTGGTCGGCGTCACTGTCGGCGAGGGGCTTGGCTGCATCTTGGCCGAATCCCCCGCCGAACCGCCGGCATCCCCCCAACCCCCGAAACCTGAGCGGCCCAAGGGCGCGCGCAGAAGCGGAGTCTAAGTGGCCATCGATCCTCATCAGTTGACCCGAGAGCCGACCCCCGGCCCAAAGGTCACCCGCAGCGGCGACATCGTAGGCGGGCGCAAGCCGCAGTCTCAGGTGGACGTTGCCAACCTCCCCCGGCTGTCGCCTGACGAGATCGATCCCTATCGGTTTCCGTTCATCTTCCAGCGGCACCCGAACAAGTGGAGCTTCATCGTCACCAAGGCGCACCCGGAGGGGGAGTGGTTGCCGCACCTTCACCGGTTCGCGCTGATGCCGGGAGCCAACCGCGTTGGCGAGGGTGGCGACATGGGCCTCGCCGCGCTCTGGCTGTCATCGCAGCGGTTCGTGTCCATCCCCCGGATGCGCGGCCCCGACAACGACTATGTGCGAGAGTTCGACATCGTGGCCGGAAGCACCGGCAAAATTCGCCGCGTGTTCTACTCCGCTTGGGATCATGTGAGGATCAACGACGGAAACGCCCAGCGTGTCTTTGATATGGTGGGCTACCGCAACTGGCTCCGCGCCTTGGTTGCCGACGGCACGATCCCGACGCCGCGCTTGCATGTCATCCAGCGGCTTTGCCAGATCAAGGGCAACCGGATCGAGCGGTTGTTGCGTCTCCCCAGCGATACCCCCGCGAATGTGGAGCGGGTGGCGCGTGAGCGTGCGACGCTGCAGTTGATGAAGGCGAGCTTCGCCAAGCAGTTCGGGTACGACCCCGTAGACATCGAGGCCGGGCACGAGGCCCTGTTTCAGGACTTGGGCGGCGAGAGTTCGGACATGCCTCCGCAGGATGGCGAGGAACCTATCGAGCCGAAGAAAGGCGTGAACAAGGTGAAGTCGTGAACGGCGAGCACCCCAACGGTCGCAAGGCGATCGAGGGGCTGACCTCGCGGATCATGGAGTCGCCCGCTCCGGGGGTGACGCGCGAGGCCGCACGTCAGTACGCCGTGGGCGTGGCCAAGCGTCACGATCAGATCGAGGAGCGCGTGCGGTTCAAGGGTGGCAAGTCGCTCCCGTTGTCGCAAGCGCGGGCCATCGTGCGGCGTGCGGTGTGCGACGCCATCCGCAAGCAGCCTCGCTACGCCTCGTCGGTTCGGCGGGTGGCGCGCTCGCTGGTTGAGTCGTACCCGATGGAGACGCCGGCAAGCCGTGAGAAGATCGCGGATACGATGCTATTGGGCCGGCTGATCGAGGCCCCCCCGCTGATCATGCTGCGGGCCGCGCTGTTGGAGGACTTGCTTGACGCTGGCCCGTCCCATGCAGACGCCGAAGCCGCCGCCGCCGAGCTCGTCCATCCTGACCGGGTGGCCGCGGCGCTCGACCAGGCCGCGACGATTCAGGGCGCGCCGGTTACACCCTCTCCTGAGTGCGAGACAATCACCATTCCGGTGCTCGCCAGCGACTTTGAGAACTGAGGTTACCCG
>BJHF01000214.1 GCA_014191855.1 Deltaproteobacteria bacterium | reverse complement strand
CGCCGCGTCCACCGCATCTGCAAACCAAGGCCATCGCGGCTGCACGCCACCCAGTCCGCGAGCGTGGTCGCGAGGGCCTGCAGCCCGGGCGGGGGCGACTCTCCCGTTGCCTGAAACGCCACGATGTTTGCGGCGAAGGTCGCGGTCCAGCGGCAGGCGTCGTCCGAGGTGTACACGACGCCGTGTCCGTGCGTGGTCGTGGGTTTGGGGAGCGAGAGCACGTTGGCGAGGGGGCGATGAATCATCAAACTCCGGGGTGGTTGCGCGTGGGGGACGCCTGGACGGGTGGGTCGATCGGACAGTGGGCGAAAATTCACGGAGGGGTCACCCTAGGTGGGGTCACCCCAAGTGGGGGCGGGGCGGTGCCATTGCCATTCGAAGCGCGGCGACCACCTCCCCCACCGCCAACCTCGACCCATAATTCCACGGCGATCCACCCACTTCCCGCCGTCCACCCCAGTTCTCGCTCCCCGGCGTCGCCTCCGGCCGCAGCGCCGGCGGTCCATGCGCGAACTCCGCCGCGGCCAGCGCCGCGAGCGCGTGCCGGATGTCCACCTTCCCCTCTCGAAACGGGTTCCGCCCCACGGTGTACCGGGGACCGCCCCGTGGGTGCCCTTCCACCAGCACGGAAACGGAGCACTCTGGCCTGAGCAGGTACCACCCATCCGGGCGCACCCGCACACGACGGTGCTCGCGCAGGTCCACAACCAGCACGTCCCCGTCGAGCGTGACATGCCCGGCCTTTACCACTTCGGCCACCGCCTCCGCCCACACCGGCTCCGCGCGACAAGGCAGCGTTTCACCGGCCTTCACGGCATCGAACACCTCCCAAACCAGGCTCGCGAACCTCGCGCTCCGTCGCGACGGCGGGCAACGCGCCAGCTCTCCCCCCACGTAGTTGTCCAGGCCCCGTCCCAGCGCGTCGATCTCCAGCGAATGGTCGGGGTGCGCGACGAGGTGATCACATCGGTGGGAAGCCGCTTCCAGAATAGCGCGCGTCCGCGGTTCGAGAGCAGCAGGACCCCCGAGCAGCACGGCAACCGCGCTCACCAGCGCGTCGGCGTCCGCCAGCGTGGTGGCGATCCCGTCGAATTGTGTAGGATCGACGAATGCGGGAACGGCGTCGAGGTTGATCCGCTCCCCCGTTTGGTGGTGGTCATAGGTAACGACGGCGCCGGGAACGGCCCCGTCTACGGACAGCACCCGCTTGCAGCGAGCGGGCACCTGCTCGGGGCGGGTGGCGGTGAAGATGCGGAGGGGGCGCATGGCGGGCATTTCGGGGAAGGTAACCACAGAAAATGCCGCCCAAGGCGATCGGCGCTACCTTGACTCAGCGGGCTGTCCGATTACCGCCCGGTCTGGGCGATGGGGGAGGCCAGGCCCCGTGGCCGAGCGAACGTTGCCGCCCATCGCGACGCCGCCGTCGCGCTCGACCCGGCTCAAACGAACTGAATCACCACAAACAGGCTGAGCCCGATCAGGCTGAGCCCGATCCAGATCGCCGATGCAAATTGCCGCGCGTTGTGTAGCTTCCTGCCGCCGAGATGGCCGTGGTGGAGCTCATGAACGACCTCCTTGATGATCTGGCTCCCGTCCAGCGGCGGGATCGGGAGCAGGTTCAACAGACCCAGGTACAGGTTCACAAGCGCAACGTGCCTGAAGAACGCCTCGTAACCGTCACCCCACGAGTCCTCGATCCACGCCATGTGGTTGAGCGCAGACACCCCTTCGCCGTAGTCAAAACCCAGCATGGCCCCCCGCCGCTGCGCGTCCCATCCGCCGCCGATGACATCCAGCACGCACCCGCTCCAGCCCGGAGCTAAGCCAACCACCGCGAGCACCGCCGCCGCCAACCCGATGTTGAACGCAGGCCCGGCGAAGAAGAGGAGCACCCGCTGGAACAGGGTCTTGTTTGCCAGCCAGTTCCGGGGATCCTGCACCAGCTTGCGCTCCACCGGCTCCAGCTTGGCGAGGTCTTCCTTGTCCTCCACATCGTCCCAGTTCGCCGGATCGACGTAGCCCCCGATCGGCAGCAGGCGGAGCGTGTACCGCGTGGCGCCAACGCGGAATCCCATCACTCGCGGGCCGATGCCGATCGAGTATTCTTGAACCCCGACGCCGAACAACCGCGCGGCGAGCAGGTGACCCAGCTCGTGCCAGGCGATCGAAATCAGCATGATCAGCGAGCGGAAGAGCATGACGCGTGGACTCCAGGGGGGGGGCGGTTGCGATGTATGACGCAATGGCCCCCCTCACCTCCTTGATCCACGGATAGTCGGGCGCGCGGGAGAGCCCCCCCCGGAGATGAAAACGTGCCGGGCGGGGATTACTTGATCGCGGAGCGCCCGCCGAACCGAGTCGAGGCGGCGCGCCGTGCGCTTGCTGCGGTATCGGTACTCGACGGGAAGGTCGCAGAATCGGTTGACGATCGCGCAGCCATCAAGCGGCGAGATTCGCACCGGACGAAGATCCCGTCCGTGAACAGGCTGATCTTCAGGCCCTGAACGGGGGAGAGCATGGGCCCACCCGAGTATCCCGATCCTGTCTGGCGTTCGACGTCCACCACCGGCGTCGGGAATCGGGCGTGGTTACCTCCGTACGCCAAGGAGCATCGCCCCACGTGATCCACACCTTTGACGAAGCGATCCGCACCCGAATCGAGCAGGTGCTCCCGCGGCTGAGAGAAACCTGCGACGGGCCAGACTTTCTCTCCCACTACCTGGGCAATGGCAAGGATGGCACCGTCTTCCGCCTACACAACCCCGACGACGACGAGGACACCGCCCTCGACGCCTACGCCATGAAGGTGTGGAACCCGGTGTTCCTGTCGCGAAGCCACGAAACTTACCTGCACGGCAAGGTGTGGGCGATGCAGGACGTACCCTTCCGCGTTCCGCGCCTGATCCACGAGGACCAACGCCTGGGCTGCTTCGTCATGGAGCGGGTACGCGGCGAAACCGCCTACCAGGCCATCTTCCGTCGTCGCCGATATGTCGCCGAGTCCTTCGTCGAGAAGGTCCAGGACTGTTTTCGGGCCCTGAACGCCTGCGGTGTCGATCACCACGACTCTCACATCGGCAACTACATGCTCACCCACGTTGAGACAGTCCCCGGCGCCGACCGGGACGTCATCGTGGATGCCGAGGTGTGGATCATCGACTTCGGTCGTAGCGTGGAGTCCAACGACAGCGGGGACGCCCAGCAGATCGAAGACGAGCTTTTCGGCAGGATCGTCCCCGACCCGGACTGAGGAGGGACAGGTGGGCGATGCTCGAGGCCCGATCGCCTTCGCTGAAGATCGGGTGGCGGAGCATCGCGATGCCGCTGCAAGTTACGCCGGCGCGATGGTCCACCCTCCCAGACACCTCGCATTGCCCGCTGGAATTCCAGGAGCCGTCTACCTCCCCTCCATGCCGGGCCGTCGTGAGCCGTTACCCGAGCTTTGGGAGGCGCTCACCGCGCTCGGCTGCACCTCCATCGTGTGCCTGGTGAGCCACCACGAGGCGGCCGAGAAGTCGCCGCGCTACGCCGACGCGCTCAAAGCGGGCGGCGTACCCTTCATGGTCCGCCCGTTCCCAATCACCGACTTCGGCGTGCCCCAACATCCCGCTGCCTTCCGCGAGCATGTCCTTGCGACGTTGACCGACTTGCACGCGGGCCGGGTGGTGTTGATCCACTGCGCGGCGGGCTTCGGCCGGACGGGACTCTACGCGACCGCGTTGCTCGTCGCAGCGGGCAGCCCGATCGAGGAGGCTGTAGCGTGTGTCGCCGAGGCGGGCTCAGGGGCGGAGACG
>BJHF01000213.1 GCA_014191855.1 Deltaproteobacteria bacterium | reverse complement strand
GCACGTCGAAATCGTCCAGACGCGGCTCCAAACCGCGCTGACCACGGCAGCCCAGGTTCCGGCCGGCGTGGTGATCGTGGACATGCCGGGTCACCACAACTACAAGCTCACCACCTCCGTGAGGGTGGCCTCTGTCGTGATTGAGGGAATCAGGTAGCCCTCCGCCACCAGCGCCTCGGCGATGGCTGGGACCAGACTGGCGAGCGTGCCGCCGGTCACCTCCGCGTGGGGGAAGAACAGCGTGATGGCCACGGTGTGCCCGCTGTCGTCGTCGACGATGCCACTGAGCCAAGCGTCGTCGCCGCCTTGCGGGTCGTCGTCTCGCGCCGGATCCTGAGCCGTGCCCGACTTCAAGGCCGCGTGCAGTCCAGCGGGGAGCCGCGCTGCGCGGGCAGTCCCGTGCTCGCCCTCGACCACGCGCAGCAACAACGAGCGCGTCCATTCGGCGGCGGACTGCCCAACCAGCGGAACCGTTGGACAGGCCGCCTGCCCGTCCGTGAGCTCACAGCGGCGCAACACACCATCCGTAGTGAGCGCGAGCATCCCCGCGCTCATGTCTTCGGCGGATAAGCTGACGGTTCCTTGCCCGATTGAAGCCTCCGCAAGCACCTGGGGATCGGAGAGGTCGGGCGGCTCCGTGTCGCCAATGTGGCCGATCAACGAGGCGATACGCGTTCCATCGGTCATGAGGGCAAGCCCAATTGTGCCCGCGTTACACGATCGCTCGATTACATCGCCTATTGTTAGCGTTTGCTCGTGAACGCCGCGAGGAAAATCCCTAATAATGGAGCAGCCGCGCGGGCCGCACACGCGGATCCGGCCGCGGCCTGCCTTCTTGACGCACGGGAGCAACGTGTCGCGCGGGACACCGTCTTCGTCCGCCGCGGCGACGACCGCCGCCTTCAGTTGTGAGCCCGGGGGCGCGTGGATCATCGGCGCGAGGTTGGTGGCGTCGGACCAACGACGGCCGAAGACGCCCGGCCGCCGGGCCACCACCTCGGCGAGGATGTGCCCGCCCTCGTCGCGCAACACGAGAATCCCCGCGACGGCGGCCGGAAGGAGGTCAACGCGCGCCTCGATGATCGGCGCCAGCGCCAGCGACAGTCCGCGATCAATCGAGGTTTGCACAGGTTCGGGTCCCGCGGCGAGCTGCGCTCCGATGGCCTCGGGGCTGAGGTACAACAGGGGGGTGAGTGAGCTCAGATCGCGCGCGCACGGCAGCTCCCGCCCCTCGCGCGGCTCCGGACAGATCATCGGGAATGGCGAGCCGACGCCGGATTCCAGCGTTCCCGCCACGTCCCCAGGTTGTCCGACCGCCTCGGCGACAGAAGGCGGTCCCACGCGAATTCGCGATCCGAACGGCGTCGTTACCGCCAGCAACTCGCCATCGCGAGCCAGCAAGGTCGGACGCGCGATCCGAGCCGCCATTCGTGACAAGTCCGCCGGAGGATGCGCCCGCACGACGCCGTCAGCGTCGGTGGTGACGTAGAATCGGTGTCCCGCGCCTCGAGCCCCGGCTGTTGCGTACACCACCAGCATGGCCGCGGCCGGCAGGGCGAAGGCGGAGGTGAGCGACCACAAGCGCGTCGCAGAAACCCGCGCGTTCACGGTGGCGCCGCGAAGCTCGGGAGCGATGACGCCGCATGCGTAGCCAATCGCACCAAACGTCACAACCAGCGCAGAATCGCCGGCAGAAAGGAGGGGTGCGCAGAGCCCTGTGAGCGGCAAAACTCCCAAAGCACCTAGCACATTACACAGCAGCTTGGCGGCGAGGGTCACGCCAATCGCACCGGCTGCACGACGCGGGCCCGTCCAGCGTTGCACATCGCGGCCGCCGGCATGTACCAGCAGCCCCACGAGACGAAGCTGGAGCCCGAGCCAGACGAGCGTCGGCACAGCGCCGAAAACCCCAGAAAATACAGGGACGGCCATGTCGTTCGCCGCCGCCGGAACGTCGTTCACATCAAAAACACCCGGCGCAACGCCGAACCAGCCCCCGTGTTCTACGGCGAGGATCGCCTTGGCGAGCTGCTCGGCACCCGCAAGTCCGTTCTCAAAGGGATCCGAGCGCATCAGGAGGCGGAGGAGCAGCAGGTTGTCGGCGTGTCCCGCCGCCTCGTGTACCGTCACGCCGGCCGCGATCGCCACCATCACGGCCACCACGGGCACCGGGACGACAGCGCCCAGGTCCATCATCCAGACCGCGATCAGCCCGAGGGCCACGAGCACGACGAGCGCGGCGCCACGATCGTCCAAGCGAAACACCACCAGAGCAAGGAGCCCGGTCACCAGCGCGCCCCAACCGACCCAGTGCCATCCGCGGGCGACCCTCTGCTCGCTCGCTGACCACAAAAGCACCGTTGACACCGTGATCAAGAACGGCAGCGCCTCGAGGAGCTGGAGCGTGAAGTCACCGACAACGAGGTTGATCCTCGTGCCACCCGGTCCTTCGCCCCAGGCTCCAAGGAGCGTCACGCAAACGGCCGCGAGGGCGAGCGGCCGCCAGTAGCCGAGGTCGACGCCCGGCGGGCGCGCCGCCGACCGCATTCCGAAGAGGAGGCCAAAAACCCCACAGCCCGTCGCGAGCACATGGGCGATCACCAGCGACTGGATCGCGCTCGCGGAACACGACAAGGTCCCCTGGAGGGCCAAGTGTACGCCAGCAAGCAGGGTCCAAGCGTTCACCACCGACTGCACACCAGGCCGGAGCAGTGACGCGCGAGCCAGCACCAGCGAAGGCAAACACATCGCCACGGCCCAAGCCGAAAGGAGCCGCGGCAGCGCTTCCGCCATCGCGTGGATCTCTGTCTCCATGCCGGGTGCGGCCGCGAGGGCGCTGGCCTGTCGCCCGATGACGACGGCAACGACGAGCGCCACCACAACCTGACGTAGTACCATGAGAATCACGAGGGAGGCCGCGGGAGAACACGGGTGCTGGGGTCGAGCAGCGGCGGGCTCACCGAGCGCCGGTATACCGCGGTTACCCGTGGGCGACCGACGGGGACCGGCGTCGCACCCGCCGCCTTCCGCAAGGTGATCTTGATGGGCGTGTCGAACCCGAGCTCCGCAGAACGAACCGATGCCCGATCGCCAATGGTGCGCTCCAGCTCGTCGCGACGCGGCGCGAGCAGCCGCGCGTCGGCATCGGCGAGGTCCACATACGCGGAGTTTGCCCCGAACACCCCCACCTCCGTGCGCGTGATCCGGCGTTCGAGGGCCTCGACGACCTGATGGGTGATGCGTGCGGTGATGGAGTCCACCGCGGCGTCGGTCGAGTCGCCACGCAGGTTGCGCAGGATCGCGTCGACCTTCGCCCGCAGCCAGTACAGAAGTCCGTAGATACGCATGGTCATTCCTCCTTGGTTCCCGCGATGATGTCGAGGGTGATGCCCCCCTCGCCGTTGACTTGTTCGATCACGATCATGTCGCCCACCTCCAACGGCTCGGCCTCGCCCGCCTCGGCGATGACGCGATCGTCCTTCCGCTTGAGAATCACGGCGACGGAGTCCGCTGTCTCCACCGGGACGTCGAGCACGAGGCGTCCCAGGCTCGCGCTCCACTCAATGTCCAAGAGTGCCCGTGGAATCCAACGCAACGATGGTGCCGAGTCGAAGGCAACATGGTTCAACGTGCCGTCGCCACGCTGCTCCCCCCGCCCGAGTCGCAGGCGACGGCGACCGCTGCCGATGCGCTCAAAGCGAACTTCGGCGGCGCCGTCGAACACGCTCCTCACCGTGAACGGAACCACCGGGATCACCGCGAACATGACCGACACCCGCTCGCCCTCCTCTGTGT
>BJHF01000212.1 GCA_014191855.1 Deltaproteobacteria bacterium | reverse complement strand
CTTGGCCCTGGCGGGAATGGGCGTGAGCACGTATGCCGGAGACCGGACTATCTACCTGCTCATTCCGGCCGGAATAATCGTCTTGAGCCTCGCGGTGCTGGCCAGCGAGCGGCTCTCCCTGGCCATCCTGAGGGGGCTTGAGATGATCCCCGGGGTGGCCAAGGTTGGGCACAAGCTTGAGGAGATGTACCGGGCGATGCGGGTGTGTGTGGCCCCCTGGCCGCTGTTTCTCTGCGTCTTCGCGAGCGTGCTGGCGTGGGGTGGGGAGTGTCTGGGGTTTCAGTTGGTGTTTCGGGGCTTCGGGCTTGACGTGGATCTGGGGCTTGCCACCTTCCTCTACGCCTTCGCTACGGTCGCGGGGGGGGCCACTCCCGGCGGCCTGGGCGTGGCGGATACGGCGCTCGCGGGCGGCGCCTTGCAGATGGTCCCGGGGATCACCGAGGCGCAGGCGGTGGCCGCCGCCCTCCTGATTCGTGTCGCGACGCTCTGGCTCGGGGAGGTGCTCGGTGCCATCGCGCTCCTCGGCGTGGCGGGGCGAGAGCAGAAAGCGGCCTGAGGAGGCGCGACGCCGGTGCCTCTCACGACGACGCCACCCTGCCCCACCCGGCCGCCGCGGTCACCAGCCGGCGGCCGGAATGTGGCTGCGCAGCTGCCTGGACACACCCGTGGCCCCCGCGTAGAACACGATTTGACACGGCGTCGACCCCGGGATCGTTGAATTGGCATTGACGACGGGACCTGCGGCGGTCTACGGTCCGAACGGCAGTTGCCAACAGTTGCCGACCGTCACCGCCCAAGGGGCACAAGAGGGCTCAATGGAACGTTTGATCGCCGCACCTGTCTCGGATGTAGATCCTGCCGCCGCGCTCCTTTGGCTACAGTCCCCCGCCTCGGCAGCTGTCGACGTGGCGGCCCGTGAGCTGATCCGGGCGTTGGCGCAGGAGTTGATCCGGGTTCGTCTCGGGGAGCCGGACCCGTTGGGCAGAGAGGACCTCTGGACAGCGGAGGTCTGAGGCAGCCCTCTTCGGAGCCCCCCACACGCGTCGTCCACCACGGTGACGGCGTTGTCTGGCTGCGGGGCGCCGAGCTGGGGCCGACGTGCGCGGTGGTCACGTCCCTTCCAGATTTTTCGGAGCTGCCGACCCTCGGTTTTGAGGGCTGGCGGAGCTGGTTTGTGGACACCGCGGCGCTGATCTGCGGCACCGTCGCGAGCGCCGCGCCTGCGGTGTTCTATCAAACGGATATCAAACACGACGGTCGGTGGGTAGACAAGGCCTACCTCGTGTCCAGGGGGGCCGAGGCGGCCGGCAGTTCGCTGTTGTGGCACAAGGTGGTGTGTCGGGTGGGCCCCGGGACCACGACCTTCGGCCGGCCGGCCTACGCCCACCTGCTCTGCTTCTCCCGGGAGCTCCGCCTGACGCCAGCCCAGTCCTCTCCGGACGTGCTCCCCAAGCTCGGAGAGATGCCCTGGGCCCGGGCGATGGGGACGGACGCCTGTGAGGCGGTGTGCACGTTCCTGCTCGCGCACACAGAAGTGCAGACCGTCATCGACCCCTTCTGCGGGCAGGGCACCATGCTCGCGGCAGCGAACCGACGCGGGCTCTCTGCCGTGGGGGTTGAGCTCTCGAAACGAAGAGCGGCGCGGGCGCGGGTGTTCGGGCTCTGAGCGTCGCGGAGCTCGGCGCGCCAGTCCGGGCAGCGCCCCTGCATCCTGCTCCGTGCGCTCTTCCGCGACGGCGAACGCGCCCAATCTACGTGGTTCGAAGCGCTGATTTACAATCGGCTATCGCCGTTTTTGGAGGCCCAGCCCGCCGCGGACACGGAGAAGCGCCTCCCCGAGGCGGGTCGGGTTCGACATCGCCGTACGCCGGAGGGCCGGTATGTCCGGCCACCGGACCTCTCCGCGCGCAATCTTGTTGACGGAGCGCCTCGAAGCTGCAGCTCCAGCCGGAGTCGAGAGGTGGGTGACCCGAGGGGGGCGGGGTCCACATCGTACGAACCCCGGCAGCGGCCTTGCGGGCTCACGCCCTCTTCTACGGTGGGGTGGGTTCGAGCGGCGCCAACCCTGACCGCGACGCCCGCGACCCGAGGCGCTTGACGCGGGCGAGGTGACGGAAGGCGACGGACGGTATGACGGAGGTCGGACGATCGCCGCCACCGAGGGCGAGGATCAAAGCGGTGAAGTGCCGGGCATAGGGCTTGCTGGGCGTTCCGGCGAGTGTCTTGCACCCTTGAGCTCCGCGGCTCCCTCCACGACCTGCTGCATCCCATCGTCCAGGAAGGATTGGCCAGCCTGCGTGGCGCCCTCGGCGCCGCCGGAGCGACGCTGCCCGGACATGTGGAGCGGGAGATGGAGGGGTTCCTGGCCTGCGGAGACCCCTCGAACGGGTTTGCGTGGCTTCATTGTGGCGGCTGCGACCACCACAGGCTCGTGACGTTTTCCTGCAAGGGACGTGGTTTTTGCGGGCGATGTGGCGGCAGGCGGATGGCAGAGCGGTCCGCCTGGTGGGTGGAGCGGGTGATTCCGCATGTCGCGACGCGGCAGTGGGTGTTGACGGTGCCCTGGAAGCGGCGTTGGCTGCTGGCTCGGCGCCCGGATCTGGCGAGCGGGGTCCATCGCGTGGCGATGCGGATCATCGAGCGTTGGTATGCAAAGACGACGGTTGCGGGGAACGCGGGGAGGACCGGATCGGTCACGGCCGTGCAACGATTTGGCTCGGCCCTGAACTTGAACCTTCATTTTCACTGTATCTTCCTGGATGGCATTTACACGCGCGCAGGCGACGGAAGGCTTACGTTTCGGCAGGTGGTGCCGCACACCGAGGACGTGGAGCGGCTCGTCGTCTCGATCGGGGAGGCGTGCGAGAAGTGGCTGGGCCGGAAGGGGTTCGGGCCCGAGGACGGGGATGCTGTGGAGGAGGAGGACGACGCGCAGGCGGTGATCCAGAGCGCTTCCCTGCTGGGACAGGCCGCCCTCGGGGAGCGCGCGGGGAAGAAGGCGCGGCGGATCCAGGTCCTCGGCGGGAAGGAGTTCGTCTTGCCACCGCGATGCGCCAGCTTTGAGGGATATAATCTCCATGCCGGGGTGGGACTCAAGGCCAGCGACCGGTCCGGTTTGGAACGGCTCTGTCGTTACCTCCTGCGCCCACCACTCGCGAAGGCTCGTCTGGAACGCCGGGAGGACGGGATGGTGATGGTGGGGCTCAAAAGGGTGTGGAGTGATGGAAGCACGGCTCTACTCTTTACACCCTTAGAACTCACGGAACGTCTGGTGGCGCTGGTGCCACCTTCCCGGGCGAATCAGATCGTCTACAGGGGCGTGTTGGCCGGCAATGCGAAGTGGCGGAGGGAGGTGATCCCGCGGCCGCGGCCGGAGACGCCGGAAGCAGCAGCTGAGCGTCGAGCGAAACGCTTGAGCCGCCGTCCCCGGCTTCACTTCGAGGGGGAGCGTCCGAGCTGGGACGACCTTCTGAGGCGTGTTTTCTCGGTTGAAGGTTTCGTTTGCCCGGGGTGCGCCGGGCCTCTACGGCTGCGGACGATCGTCGTGAATCCGGTCGTGGCGCGGAGGATCATCGCCGGGCTTCAGCAGGCGACCGGACCGCCCGCCGGAACAACGGAGGGCGATGGCCGGATGGCGTGACCGAGGAGGCGGACGCGGGACCGGGGGGAGGAGTGCGCCTGATGAGCGAAAGTTCGTCGTCCCAGGCGTGATTTCGACGCCGCGAGGACGACCGTGGGGCTTGACCCGCGGGCCGCCGGGCGGGTAGAGTTCGGAGATGGAGCGTTCATGTTTCCTATGCTCC
>BJHF01000211.1 GCA_014191855.1 Deltaproteobacteria bacterium | reverse complement strand
GACACGAGCGTCGTCGCGTTACGCCGAAGTGCGCCAACCCGTGGGACACGCCAACCGGCGAGATCCCAACGGTTCTACCGGTAGAACGGCGTGGGATCGAATCGGGCGGAATCGGTGGGATGGGACATTTCGCCCACGCAGCCCTCGCGGAAGGTGGCCGCCGCCACCGCGGCCGGATCGGCGTTCACCTCAACGCGCGCGCCCACAGGGAAGCCCGCCGGCTCCACCTCGCGGCCGGCGTAGGCCGAGGCGAGGGCGAAGCTCAGGCGGGCGTGGCGGACCTCGTCGGCAGCGGCAGCCTGGGCGCCGGCGAGGAGCTCGGCCGGGGCGCCGAGCGCCATCAGCTCCAGCGTGGTGCGCGCGAAGGCGGCCACGCTCGCGTGCTCCACCAGCGCATCCTCCGTCCAGGCGGCCGCGAGCACCGCCCGCTCCGCCGCGGTGAGGCGCCGCACGTCGGGGCGACGCCCGCGGGCCCAGCCGCGGCCGCCGCGCGACGGGGCCACCTTCTCGCCGGTGGCATCGATGTAGGGGCGCCCCACCACGCAGCTCGTGCCCACGGGCACGGCCTCGAGGGTGGGGTAGCAGCACTCCTCGCGGGTGCCCTCGCCGGCGCCGGTGTCCCACGTGGGCACCTCGGTGAGCTCGCCCTCGCCGGTCACGGCGTTCACCGTGTAACCACAGTGATCCCCGAGGAGGGTGTCGCTGGCCTCGGTGGCGGAGGGGCATTCCCCGCTGGCGGGCACGGCCAAGCACTCCGTGGCGGGTTCGCCGCAGCCCCACAGGGGTAGGAGCCCGAGCACCAGCAGGGTGCGGTTGCGCAGATCCACGGCTTCAATCCTGCCCATGGCAGTTCCTCCTCGCGCCCCCGCAAGGATAGCACCGATCGCGCCCGGCGCGCGCCTGCCCGCGCCCACCCCGCGGCCGGTCGCGGCGCGCCGGCCCGAGCCGTCGCCGCTGTTGGTGACGACGCCGCGTCGAGGCCGCTCCCGGCGCGCAGCGTGTCCGGTGGGACGATAGAGCCGGAGGATGGACCTCGCCGCCTTCCTCGACCGTGTCTTCGCCCGCCTCCCCGCCTCGCCGCCCCGCGAGTTCACCTGGTTCCACTGGAGCCACGGGGGCCGGTCCACCGAGGAGGGGTTCGGTCTCCTCCCCGTGCCCGGGCTCGATCCCGCCAAGGTGATCGACGCCGTGATGGACGTGGACCACTACGTTGGCAACGTGGACCACGTGAAGGTGTGCCGCTCCGCGCGCGACGCCCGGTTCTCCCCGCCCGAAGCCACCCGCTTCTACCAGCGCATCGAGGTGCCGCTCCTCGGCTCGGTGCACCACGAGCTGGTGCTCCGCCGCATGGGCGAACGGAAGGGCTACGCCGTGGCCGCGTGGGACATCCTTCGCCCCGAAACCGACGCCCTCTCGGCCAAGGAAGGCGCCCGCAGCGACTACAGTCAGGGCGCCTGGCTCGCGATGCCCGGCCACATCGGCTACGCGCTCGCCTCCTGCCCCCGCCGGGAGGACGTGGGCCTCCTCAAGTGGAAGGCGCTCACCGCCGGCGCCGACGCCGCCGCCTCGCGGGTGCTGCGCGGCAACCTCGAAGGCATGGCGCGCTGGGCGGGCCGCCGCTGAAGGCTGCGGAGGGGCGGCGGCGCGTGGCCGAGGCAACCGAAGTCGATGTTCAACCAGGACAACAGCGAGTTCGGTTGCGAATCATCCCGGCGACGTGGGCCAGCAGCGCCTCCGGCCAGGCCCACCGACTCGCCGACCGACTCGCCTACCCGAAAGGCGAAGGGCGGTCGCTCGCGGACCAGCTCGGGCGACAACCGCCGCGCGGAGACGGCCGCCAACAACGCCACCCGTTTCCGGACCGCGCGGAGGTCCGCCTCCTCGACCGGCCGATTCGCGAGACGGGCAACGGCGATCGGCGTGACCTCCAGTGGCTCGGCGATGTCGCGCGAGCGAAACCCCACGTCGATCGCCAGCCGCGCGGCCACGCGACGCGCCTCCGCAACTCCCGCCGCGTTGCCGGAGAAGCCGACGACGCGCCGCTGGGGTGGGCTGAGTTATTGAAGCGAGTCTTCGGCGTTGACGGCTGGCAATGTCCTGACTGTGGAAAGCCCATGCGACTCCGGACGGTGGTCGAGGGCTCCCCGACGGCGTTGACCATCACCACGAGCCTGCTTCGCTCCACTGGGCCGCCTCGGCTTCCCACCGGGGGCGAGGATCGGGGGGGCTGCGCACAAGCGTAGCCGGGGCCGGGGGCGGAGCTGCGCGTCGCCCTCAGTTTTTGAGCCCGATCGGCCCTTTTTTTCGTCGCTCGCGGGCTTGCCTCGGCGCCCGAAGCGGGTGTACGGTGTCGGCGTGTGCCTGCCACCATGCCGCTCATGCGCCCTATCCCCCGCATCCGTGTGGCAGGCGCGCCGGCTCGCGGGTAGGAGACGCCCGCGAGGTTCCCCGTGCGCACCTTCCTTCTTCCGTTCGCCTCGGCCGTCCTACTCTCCGGCTGCGTCCCCCGCGCCATCATCGCCTATGACATGCCCGCCGAGCTCACCGTTCCCAGCGACGTGCGCTCGCTCGCGCTCGTCGACCGGAAGGGCTCGGACCTCTCCGCCGCGGCGCGGCTCGCGCTCCAGGAGGAGCTCCAGGGCGGGGCGCGGTACACGATCGCCGAGCCCGCCGCGGCGCAGGCCGCCCTCGGTCGCGTCCAGGGCACCGTCGGGCAGCCCCTCTCCGCCGACGCCATCGCCGCGCTCCGCACGGCCGCGGGCGCGGACGGCGTCGTGGCGGTCGACCAGGTCGAGACCGTCGAGGCCTGGAGCTACGCCGAGCACACCGAGACGCGCACCCACACCGAGACGCGCACCCCGTCGAACTGCCCCTCCTGCCCGGCCGTCTCCACCGACGTGACCGAGGAGGTCCCGGTCATCGACGCGACCGTGAGCGTGACGGTCACCGTGGGCTACCAGCTCTACGGTGCGAACGGCGCGGTCGTCGACGCCTGGACCGAGAGCGCCACGGACGCCCTGACCGGCACCGCCGAGTCCCAGGCCGATGCCCGCGGGAAGGCCGGAGACCCGAAGTCGCTCGCCGAGGATCTGGCCTCCGCGACCGCGTTCGAGGCCGCGCGGCACATCGCGCCGTGGAGCACCAGCGTGGACCGCAAGTGGTACGCCGCGGGCGGGCCGGAGGTCACCGCCGGCGCCAAGCTCGCGAAGGCCGACAACTGGAAGGGCGCGGAGAAGGCGTGGCGCCAGGGCCGCAAGACCGCGGAGGGCGACACGAAGGGCCGCGTGATCTACGACCTCGCCGTCGCCGCCGAGCGTCGCGGGGACATCGCGACGGCGCTCAAGCTCGTGAAGGAGGCGAAGACCTTCCTCAAGAACACGAAGCGCGCCGACGAGTACCAGGACGCGCTGCGGGACCGGAAGCGCCAGGCATCGACGCTCGCCGCGCAGATGGCGCCCCCGCCCGAAGGCGATTGATCGCGCCGGCGCCAGCGCCCCGGGAGATGGACCCGGGGCGACGCGCGACGTCACCGCGACTTTACCAAATGGGCCTAAAGTTTCGCGAGGTAGGATCCGTATAAGCGATCGTGACCCCCTCCCTGACCATCTCCCCCACGGCCCGCGCGACGAGCCCCCGCCGTCCGTCCAGCACCGGCGCGGCGACGCGGCCGTCGCAGCGGAGCGCCGTCCGGACGATGGCGCGCCTCCGGGCGTCCCTGACCGAAGCTGGCGCTTGCCGCGCACGACAGATCCGGCCTGGAGCGGCTCTGTCGCTACATTCTCCGTCCGCCGCTGGCCGCAGCGCGTATCGAGCGGCTCCCGGATGGGCGGGTGCGCGTGGGAATGAAAAGAGT
>BJHF01000210.1:601-3857 GCA_014191855.1 Deltaproteobacteria bacterium | reverse complement strand
CCGTGGGTGCCGCGCCGTGGCTCCGGCGCGCCGTCGCAGCGCTGGCCGCACAAGAGGCCAGCCTCCCGAACGCGGCGTCAGCCGGTCTGCTCGCGCTACTGTGGCCTCCTCCTGGCGGCCCGCCGCTCGCCACCGAGGCGCTCCCCCGAGAGCGGGTTCGAAGCTGGATCTTGGCCGCCACTGCCGAGCAGCGCGCCGACCTGGAGCACCACGCGGTGTCGAGGGCCTGGTCCACCGCCGAGCGCATCCGGGAGCTGGACTCCAACCCTGATAGTGGCCCTGCCGAGGTAGCCGCGATCATCGAGCAACGGGATGACCTCCAGAGCGTGCTGCGTGTGCTCCGGCTGTCGGGGCGGGGCGACGAGCTCACGCACGCGCTGCGGGGCCTGGACGCGACCGCGCAGGAGCGATTTGCGAGCCTGGCAAACGTCCTGCCTGCTCTCTCGGAAGACCCTCAGGAGGCGCGCTGGATGGCGGTCGCCTGGCAAGAACCGGGAGCCTGGTGGACGGGTGCGGTTTGACGCTCCTGGATGCGTTGGAGGCTGAAGGCAGACGGGGGGTTCCCCGGCAAGCCAAGCTCGACGAGCTGCGGAGCTCGGCGGCGCACGTCGCCGTCAACTCGGCGTCGGTCCTTTCGGCGCTTCGCGCCCTGGGACTGCCCCCGGCGGAAGCCCAGGTCGGAGACCCGCTGCTCGTCGCGGCGAGCACAACTGGCTCGCTCTGGCGGCTGGCGCGCCCCCGGGAGGCCCAACCATCCCTGCTCCGAGACGAAGGCGCCCGGGCCTGGGACGTCGCGGCGCGTGTAGCCGCGCGCCACCTTCCCGTTCTCGGCACCGACAACGCAGCGCAGCACCCCCCCGCCGGATTTGTCTCCCTCGGTCCCCTCACCGAACGTGTGGTGGACGGCCCCTCCTTCGGCGCGTCGTTCGTCCTGGCCCACGCGTCCCGGTGGATGGGCATTCCGATTGACGAGGATGTGGCGGCAACCGCAACGGTCGACGCCGAAGGCAGGCTCCACTGCGTCGACCACCTCCAAGCGAAAATCGAGGCCCTGCGCGATCGGGCACCCGGCGTACGCCGGTTGATCGTGGCCCGGGGCCAGCGACGAGCGATGTCCGAGGCTGTCCAGAGTTTGCTGGCGGACGCGAAAATCGAGGTCATCGAGGCCTCGACCGCGATGGAGGTCATCGAGGCTGGATTCACCCATCGCGAGCATGAAGTCTGGCTGCGCACCCATTGGGAACGGGACCCGGCCCATGCCCGGAGGGTCGCGCGTCAGCTGTTCCGGCTCACTGTCCGCGGCAGGAGCAGCTACAGCAACTGGCGAGCCGTCGCGAACACCGCGAAGGTAATCGCATCGATCCCGGTGGTGGGCGAGGATGCCCAGTGGCAAGCCACCGTCGTTCACGCCATCGCTGAGCGGCATTGCGGGGCGGCGGCGGCGCCGCTTTCGGAGCCGCCCGAGGGAGGCAGCGTACCCCGCCCGCTCCGGCTGGAGCTGATGGCCCACGAAATCCAGGCGGCAAATGACCGTTGCGATGGGACGTGGGAACGCCTTGTACGTGCGGCCTTGGCCACGGTGAGTGAGCCCGGTGACTGCCACGCGGAGGATCTCAAGGTGCTAGGCGCCGCAGGGCGTTGCCTGGCCGGTTGGGGCCGGTGGGACGAGGCTCGAGGCTGCCTGCACCGCGCAATTGATGGCTGGTACCAGCTCGATGAGGGCGCCGAGGCCTCCTACGCCGCGAGTGAGCTGGTGCGGGTCGAAGGGTTGTCCGGCAGTTTGGCGTCGCTGGCGGCGGCAGTCGAGCTCGCGAAGGCGTTCTGGAACGACTGGCGGACCAGCGACATGTCCCGGGCCTACTTCGCGTTTGCGGAAGGGCGAGCGTGGGTGACGCTCGGTGAGCCGGATAAAGGCCTGCTCGCCCTCGCGCAGGCTCCGCCGGATGCCCTCCACGATAATCCAGATTTGGCGACCAGCTTCGCTCGCTGGCGGCGGCGAGCGGGAGAAGCGGTGGGGCGGGAAACCTTCGCTCCCAAAACAGCCATGGACGTGCTTGTCCGCATCGAAGAAGGTGAATTTGACGCGGTCGGCGACTTCGACCCGGTCGATCGGGCCGAGTGGGACCGATGCAGGAAGGTCGATCCCGAAGGCGGGGTCGCGCGGTGGTTGGTGATGTTTCCGTACTGATCCGGAGCGAGGCTGCTATGACGACGCACGAACATTCAATCGAGGTTCTCTGGGAGTGCGCCGACTACCCGGAGTGGCGCGACGCCTACGTCGCGGCCGTGGCAGCGGTTGCCCGGGTGATGGCTCCCGCCGCCGCTCCGCTGCGGATTCGATGCGGCACCGTCAATCTCGATCCGCTGATCCTGAAGCGGCTACGCCGGCAGTCCGTGGAGGCCTTGGTGTTTGAGTGCGCGGACGCCGAAACGGCGAGCGCCGTCTCGGCTGCGCTGTGGGGTGCCCAAATGACCGCTCGGCTCCACGTGGGCCCCGCAGAGGGGTACGTGCCTCACTACGCCTCGCCGAGCGCCGTTTTGACGCAGGGGGTTCTCGTGAAGTTGGACGGTTGGGGTGATGAGGAGTGGCGCTCCGCTGGAGTTCTCGCGGTGGATGTCCAGCATCCGCAGTCCAGCGAGCTGGCCATCGCGTGGGAAATCCCGGACGCACTGGAGGAACAAATCGCGGGTCTTTTGCCCAAGCGGCGAGCGAAGCCCACCGCAAAAGCCCAACTCACGCTGCCCGAGCACGTCGTGACGGTGCAGGAAGGCTACGACTGGATGCAGGACACCACCGGCGTGCTCGCCGGTGCGGTAATCCTCGACCCCGCGCGGCTACTGGAGCGCGGGCTCAGCCTGGACGACGTGTTGACCCAGGTTGCCGCGCGGTTCAAAGGCCGCCGCACCGCGGCGACCGTGTGGGCCTGGACCGGCACGTCAGGCTCCCCGATGGTCGACCACCCGGGGTTGTGGTTGGAAATCACACCCGGAAAGGCGGGTTCGGGCGGCCAGATCGCCAGGCTCTGCAAGGATGTTGCCTTCGCAGTCCTGGAGTCGGGCGACGTTTGGATGGCTCCCGGCGCGGAGCCCGTGCTCGCCTGGATTCCCGACTCCGGCGCGGTCCGACTCTGGCCGGAGCGTCCTTCCCGGGTTCGGCTTTCCAGCTTGGTTGCGGGCGCGCCGGAGCGGGAGGATGTTGACCCCCGCGTCGCCCCGACGCTGCCAAGCGCGCGGCACCGAGTTACGCGAATTCCGT
>BJHF01000210.1:0-591 GCA_014191855.1 Deltaproteobacteria bacterium | reverse complement strand
GTGTCGCTCACCGAGGAGCGCGACTACGTGATCGCCGGGTGCGCGGCGCTCGCCAGATTGGGCGCGCAAGGCGCGCTGCTCGCCACGGTGTACGCCCGCGAAAAGCAGCACGGGAGACTGGAGTCGGGCGTGGCCCTCTTCGGGGGCGACACCCAGTCGAGCGAGCGCCAGCCCATCGATGTGCTCCGGGGCGTCCTCCGCCTGGACGGCGTCCCGGCAGCGTTCGTCACGCAGGCGAACGGCACCGTCGCCACCGCCACGCGCTTTGGGCGACCCTTTCCCAAGTTCATCGACATGGATCCGGTGTTCGCGACGGAGCTTGGCACCATCGTTCCGATCGCTCTCGTGGTGGAGCACAGCCTGTTCCTGTTGGAGACGGACCTCGACGACGACGACCCCGCCTTCGCGGAGATCGTCGCCGCCGGTGTCGACGACGTGGTGCACCTCCCGGCGGTGGTGGGCTGGCCGCGCGGGTGATGCGTGGCGGGGTTGGGCGCGACGCACTCGAGTCGCCCGGCGGCGACCTACCCCTTTCCCCCACCGCTCGCTCCCTTCCGCCACGACACCACCCGCTGACCGACCACAACGCCC
>BJHF01000209.1 GCA_014191855.1 Deltaproteobacteria bacterium | reverse complement strand
GTAGCCGGGGCCGGGGGCGGAGCTGCGCGTCGCCCTCAGTTTTTGAGCCCGATCGGCCCTTTTTTTCGTCGCTCGCGGGCTTGCCTCGGCGCCCGAAGCGGGTGTACGGTGTCGGCGTGTGCCTGCCACCATGCCGCTCATGCGCCCTATCCCCATAATGCCGACGCCGTTGCGGGCTGTGCCGCTACGTCCTGCGCCCTCCGCTGGCCCTGGGCCGGCTGGAACGCCTGCCCGATGGCCGCATCCGCGTGGGGATGAAGCGGGTGTATTCGGACGGCACCGGCGCGATCGACCTCACACCGCTGGAGCTCGTGGCCAGGCTCGCGGCGATCATCCCGCCTCCTCGGGCGAACCAGGTGCTCTACAGCGGGGTCCTGGCAGGGAACGCCGAGTGGCGGCGGGAAGTCGTGCCCAAGGTCGCGACCTCGACGGAGGCCGAGCGGGCCGAGCGCGCGGCCCTGAGGCTGGTGAAAGCGGAGGCACGTGGTGCGCGAAGCGAGCGTGCCGAGCAGCGCCTGTGCTGGGCGGAGCTGCTCCGGCGGGTATTCCGGGTGGAGGGCTGGCAGTGCCCGCACTGCCAAAGGCCGATGCGGTTGCGCTCGATCGTGATCCGGGAGCCGGCGACGACGCAGGTGCTGGCCGGGCTGTTGAAGGCCACCGGTCCGCCGGGCGAGGCGTGACCAGCGAGGTCCGGGGGGCGTAGCGCACGCGGGGCCGGGGGGAGAGCTACGCCCGGGGGGCGGAAACCGCGCGGATCGCAGCGTCCGACACTGCGGTTTCGACGCCGGCGGGGGTTGCTTCGACAGGGCCGGCGGGTGTACCCTGTCGGTGTGTGCGTTCGAGAACCGCTTTCATGCTGCCTATCCTCGATCGTTCCCAACCCGTTGTGCCCGACGCGGCAAGTGAGCTTCATACACGGCGTCTGGCGAGGCAACATGGGAACGCCCTGACCGGCGACGTCTCTCGAAGCGTCTACCGGCAGCCAAAGCGCGCTACCGTCGCTCAGTCCCCGTGCCGCCGTGAACCTCCGGCACGAGCACCGCGGGCCTGGCTGGACGACGAGCGCGCGAGCCAGGGCGGCGTGGTGCTGCTCGGTGCGCGGGCACGGAGACCCTCGGGCGACGTCGTCCGTTCGGTGACGGGGCGAGGCGCGGGAGGACATCGAGAGGGCGGTGTGGCGGGGCGCTCGCGAAGGCCGAGGTGCGCCCGTATCGGCGGTCGGGCGGGGCGCGGGTCGGTCGGCTGCGTCCCGGCGGTCCATGCGCGGGTGAGTGGGGCGCGCAGAAGGGGAGCACGGGCGCGAAAGGGCTGTAGTAGACCTTCGGAAGCGGGGGAGGAGATTGGTTTGCTGATGCTCCGATGGCGTACGAATCGCCACATGCACGCACGCCGGCCCATCGAGGATCAGACGCCAGCACTCGATGTTGTCGGTTCTAGCAACACGAACCCCCTTGCGGGCGCGGAAATTGCGTTTACAGAACGCGGTCTAGCGTATAGTCCACGAAAAACCTTCGCAGCCACTCTCGATCGCATCGCAAAACAGCTTGAGCCCACCGGTGAGGCACTCATGAGATTCCGA
Organism: Deltaproteobacteria bacterium; assembly: GCA_014191855.1. GTDB lineage: Bacteria > Myxococcota_A > UBA796 > UBA796 > SXON01 > SXON01. The sequence goes on along the minus strand of BJHF01000209.1, from coordinate 2,325 downwards.
ACGACGTTCTCGCCCATCCTGATTCTCCTGGCGGTTGGCTGCGCTTCCACCAACCGCACCGACGCGGGCCAGATGCTCGACTTCTTCGACCACGAAGAGCCTGACATGGTCGCGATCAGGTTCGTCGTTGGATCAGGTGAAGCGGGCGTCGGCGGGTCTACCTGCGCGAAGCACCTGGTCGAGATGGGCACGCCCGATCCGTCCAGAAGGGCCGCCGCGACTGCAGCGGCGATCGACAGCTGTCCGAGCCTGTGTGTCCCAGTGGCGCGGGCTAACGAGTGGACACAGTTGTCGGACGGCGCCGCGATCACGGCGAAGGTGGTCGAGATCTGCGACTCGATTGGGCCGGATCCCGTGTTCGGCGGCGAGCTCTCCGATCAGCGCAAGCAGATGAAGGCAACCGATTACCTGATCGCCCGAATGCTGGTTGCGCAGATCTGGTCGGACCTCGGCAAGGACTCCGTCGAGGGCCGCAAGCTCGACGCCCTGCGGCCAAAGCTGGCGAAGTCCTTGGTCCTCCAGAACCAAGTCGTTCCGCAGTAGGACACGCTCGGCTGGGCCGATCTGTTGAAGCGGGTGTTCGGCGTAGACGGCTGGCAATGTCCTTGCTGTGGAAAGCGGATGACGTTGCGCACGATCGTGATCGGGGCGCCGGCCTCGACCCGGATCGTGAGCGGGCTCCTCCACGCCCGGGCGCCACCGGAGGGCGGGGGCGGGGGCGGAGACCGGGAGGCGTAGCGGGGGCGTCCGCGCGCGGGGCCGGAGGGCCGAGCTGCGCTCACGGGGCCGCGGAGGCGGGAACGGCGCGGCGCGCGGCTCGGAATTCGAGGGTGGTTCTACGCCAAGGAGCTTGCGTCGGCGCGGCGAGCGCGGCTACGGTGGCGGGGTGCACTTTCGCCAAGAGCGTTCAAGTTTCCTTTCCTCGGCGCAGGCGGCGGCGCGGCTGTGGTGTTACGCGACACCGGTTATTGGAGTGTTTGCATGATCCCTGCTTTTTATGTCCTTTTTCTTGGCCTGGTCGGATGTGCTTCTGGGCCTGGCGGCGATGCCGACACCGACTCCGGCGGCGACTCGCACGCTCAGGTCGCGCCGCAACCGCAAGACGGCCACTGGGCGCTCGCCGACGCAGTTTGGGGTTTGGATACCTGCGGTTTAGGGTCGGTTGAGCAAGGCGCAGGCCTGATCAACGCGGGCTACACCTCGGAGCTCGTTTCGGAGACATCGTTCACGTTGGCGGTGGATGAGCTTGGAGCCGATGGCAGCCCGCAGCAAGAGCCGTACGCCTGCACCTTGTCCGATGACGATTTCAGCTGCGACCTGCAGGAGAACGTGCAAGACCTCGCTCCTGATTTAGACGCGGTGTTGCACTTCGGCACGCTGTCGTCCGGCACGATCGTGTCGTCCACGACCGCGACCGTCGCGATTGTTTGGACGTTCGCCTGTGACGGCGCGGACTGTGCGACAGTTCAAGGGTTCATGCACGTCGCGACGCTGCCGTGCGAGAGCACGATTTCCTACTCTGCTACCGCGGACTGAGTGCCGCTACCGCGGGTAGTTTGGGATAGGGCTCGCCCTTCGGGACCTCCCAGGTGCCCGCAGCCTGAGCGCGCTCGGCGGCGGGCAGATCGCGCGCTTCGTAGAACTGTTGCGCCCGTTCAAGCAACAACGCCAGCTTCAGGCCGTTGCGCTCTGCCCCGCAGACGGACAGCTTCTCGGTAGCTTTTTCCCACTGGCCGCGGGCACCGCGCGGGTTTCCGCGCTTCCAATGCTCAAAGCTTACGGCGAGCTGGATCAAGCCTTGCACAAAGCGCCGGTCGCTGCCGGGCGCGTCGAGGTCTGCGCCGCGCGGCAGGTCACGCCAGAGCGCCTCCCAGACCTCGTGGGCCTCGAAGAAGTGCTGGTGGTCGAAGCATTCGGCTGCTTCGGCAAAGCGGGGATCGGTCGCGATCATGGTGCGGCTCCTGCTCGAGTGGCCAGCCGGGAGACTCCGGCCCGGGGGTCTTGGATCCAAGGGTTTGGGTCGTGCCCGAGCGCGACGAGCACGCCTAAGGCGTGGGCGGCCGCGGTGTCTGGCGCCGACCGCACGGCTTCGTGTAAGGCCGTCGCGGCTTGTGCGCCAAGCTTCCACAGCGCGTCCATCGCCGCGAGGTAGAACCCGCCAAACGCAGACCCGGAGGTGTTCCCGAGGTAGCCGATCAGCAATCGAACTTTCTTGCTTAGAACTTACTGAAAAGCTCACTGCGATCGTGCCCCCGTTCCGGTCAAACCAGCTGCTGTACGCCGGCGTCCTGGCCGGCAACGCCGCCTGGCGGAAGGAAGTCGTGC
>BJHF01000208.1 GCA_014191855.1 Deltaproteobacteria bacterium | reverse complement strand
CGGTGGACTGGTTCATGCCGCGCCCGCCCGATGCCAATCTCGAGTCGGAGGTCCGCACCGACCTCGCGCTCGCAACCAGCTGGGCGAGGGGCGCTGCCCCGGGTCCTGAGGCCCGTTGTCACCCCAACGACCGTCGGAAAGTCGCTGCAATGATCGAGGCGCTTGGCGCCGGGGATTCGCTGCGTCTTCGCCGCCTCCTCGCCGAGGATCGCATCGAGGCGAAACGGCGCGCGGACGACGAGCCTCCGACGCCTTCCTTCCTGTCCCTGCTCACCGAAGGCGAGTTGATGGAGCGGGTGGCGGGGGTGTACCGCTACCGGCTCCTGCCTAGCCACGAAGCGGCCGAGTTGGGCTTCGGACACGGCCAACTTGTGCTCGAAGTGGATCGCGGCTGGAAGGATCCCCACTTCCCGGCCTTGACGCGTCCTTCCCCCCAGGAAGTCTGGGACGCGCTGATCGAGGAGTCGCGCGTAACCCCAGTGCTGGCGATCTCGGACCGGCTGCCGAACCCGCTCGATCGCCGACTCCGAGGCAGCGAGGTCGTGCGCTGGATCGGCGTACACGAGGATCAACCGTTCATGTACGTCCGCGGCAACGAAGCCGACGTGCCACCTCACGGCTACGTCCGCATGCACCTCGCAGGCGACAACACGCTGATGGAGCGAAAGCGGGCGTTCACCGCGTTTGCCGGCACCCACCCGGCGTTGGCCTCGCTGCTGGCCGCGCCCCCCCCGCTCAACCCGTTCACCGACAACCCGCAGCGTCGCGACGAACTTGAGGACGCCGTGCTCGCGACCCGCGGAGTGTTCGCGGTGCAGGGCCCCCCGGGGACGGGCAAGACCCACCTCGCAACGCAAGTGGTCCGCCGTTTCCTCGCGGGCGTGCCGACCGGCCGCGTACTCGTGTGTGCGAAGGAGCACTTCGCGCTCGACCATATTCTCGCAAAGATCACAGCGGCTCTACAAAAAGATGGCGTGCCGCTCCGCGCCTGGCGCTCGGTCTCCCTCGCCAAGCGGCGGCGGGGTCGCGGCGAGACTGACACCACCTGGCAGAGCCCTTCCGTCGTCCGCGATCTGAGCGCTCGCGACTGGACCCCCGAAACCCGGGGCTGGTCACAATGGGAAGCCCGCGCCTCCGACGAGCACGACCAGCGACTCGCTTCGCTCGGCCAGCAGGCCGCAAACCTGTTCTTTGCGACGACGATGGACAGCTCGATGGTCGAGGCGCTCGGCACCGCGTCGTTCGATCTCGTGATCGTAGAGGAGGCGGGCAAATGCTACCCCTCCGAACTGCTGCACGCCCTGTGCCTCGGCCGAACGGCGCTCATGATCGGCGACCAACGGCAGCTCCCGCCGTACCAGGAGCGTCGTACCCGGGAGGGGGTGGAGGCGTGGAGCAAGGCCCTTGGGCAGGCCCTGCGAGAGCCCGCCTACCGCCAAGCGTTGGCCGACCGGTTCGGACCGCTATTCGCCGGACTCGAATCGATGGCGAAGGCGCGGGGGCCGCTGAACGACACCGAAAAAGCCTGGCTTCGCCCCTTTGAGTTTCTGTTCGATCGGCTGCACACTCGCCACCGACTCGAGGAGCAGTTCCGTATGGAGGCACCGTTGTCGCGAGTCGTGGGCTCGGTGTTCTACGGTCGACCCTTCGATCACCGGAAGGGCGAACTGGTCGCCGCTGGGCTCCTTCCCGCGCGGCCGCTCGGCGATGTGCTGCCTCCCGAGGTGGACGTGCCCCTGATCTGGCTCGATACGCCGCACATGACCGAGGACCCGGACGCCACCGAGGACGCGCAGAAGCGCGGCGTGCGTGACAACCGCTACGAGGCGGAACTCATCGTGAGATACCTCCGCCGCCTCCGGCCCGGCCCCCCGATCGACATGGTCATCTTGACCCCGTACAACGCGCAGAAACGGCTCTTGCTGGACTCCGTCGAGCTGCGGACCGTGTGCGAGACGCTCACGAACATCCCCTTCGAGCAGGTGGTTCGCACCACGGACGAGTACCAGGGCCGCGAGGCGGAGTTGACCGTCCTCTCGCTTGTTCGGAACAACAGTCTCGGCGCACGAACCTGGGGGTTCATGACCGAGCCCGAGCGCCTGAACGTGATGTTCTCCCGCACCCGGTTCCGGCAGGTGGTGGTGGGATCGTCGGCGCACATCCGTCGGCACGCGAAGGAGTGTGAGTGGCTCAATCGCGTGTGGGAGGCCTATTTAGTGGAAGCGCGGGACCCGCGGTGCGCGCGGGTCATCCCGGCCTCGGAGCTGACCCATGGGTAATCTCTCCACCGGCCGCGACGTACGCGGCGTTCGCCGCACGCTCGTTCGCCTCCCCGGCGTGCTCGTCCGCGCCGAGATCTGCATCCCCCGGGCCCACGCTCACGCGCTCTGGCTCTTGCCGTGGGTCGAGGCGCTGCTGTCCGGAAACACGCTGGACCGACTCTCGGCCGCGCCGCCATGGCCGCTTCCGGGAGACGCCCTCGTAGCCCGCCACCTGCGCCACACGCTGTTCGACCTGCGCTGGGCCTTGCCAGATTGGACCACCGGCGCCGTGATCGTCGCGCCGGAGTTGGCGGAGGCGTTCCGCCTACAGGGTCGCCCTGGGCTCGCGCGTCTTCTGTTCGACGCCGAGGTTCTCCAAGGCGAGTGGTGGGCCGAAGGTCTCGGGGGAACCCTCCTTTCGCGCCAGACCGCGATGCAGTTCGACTGGGATCAACGTCGGGAGGCGGAGAAGGTCCTGCCTTGGGGAGACAACGCGCAGTCGCTCGTGGATGCTGGCGAGCCCGACCTATTCGATCTCGTCCGCAAGCTCGGCGGACTCACGGATCTTTGGGACGCCCGCGACCGAGCGTTCCTGGCGACCCCGCTCGTTGTGGGCGAGCGCAAAGACATCCTTTTCCCGCTGTTCGGCGACGACGTGCGGGTGATGCCCGACGAACTGGCTGAGTTGGAACCCGTGCTGAAGGCCCATGCGCCGGAGTTGTTCGGGCAGAAGCGGAGCGCCGCCTCCCGCGTTGTACGCCTGCCTCGGAGCCCGGTGGAGCAGGTGGCGTCGGAGGTTGAGCGACTGCCCGCGGATCCCGTCGCGCTCGGACCGATTGGGCCAGCTCAGGAGCGCGTCAAGCGCCTGGGTGCGCTCGTCGAACGCCTTCGCTCGGAGTTGGTCACCTGGCTCAACGAAGCCCAGGAAGTGCACCCAGTTTTGGGGCCGACCCAACGCCACTTTGATGCGGTCGCGGAACTGTGTGCCGGCCTCCCCGACGGCAAGCGGTCGATCGTGGTGCTCACGAGCGCCTTCCTCAACGCGCGCAATGCGGGCGAAGCTGACGGACTGGCGGGGGCCTTCGCAGAGGCGCCGGACGACGCCCGGGTCCTGTTGATCTACGGCCACGCGAACGACGACCTCCCCGAGCACCAGCGGCGCGACATGGAAGCGTGGGCGGCGGCGCTCGCGGCGGGAGCGCCAAGTCTCGCGGGACGGGTGGCGGTGGTGCCGGGAAAGCGACGCTCCCACGAGAAGGTCATCCTCACCAGCAACGGCGATTGGCTCGTCGGAAGCTGGAACGCCACGAGCAGTCGCCCGAACGCGACGGTGTTCGAGGCGAGCCTCGGAGGGAGACACTTCGGGTTTGCTCGGGACTTGCTGAGCCGAATCGGCCCGAACGCGGAGGGCGACGAGGGGAAGGCACTGGTCGCGGAGCTGGACTCCGCGCTCGCTGCGGTGCCGGAACCCACGCTCGACGCGATTCGCACGGTGGAGCGGCTCGTCGGTGCTGTCGCGACCCTTGAACGTAGCGTACCGGAGCCCGACGGATCGCGTTCCGATGCTTGGTCCTCAGCGCTCCGAGCACTCCGGGCGGCGTTCGCCCCGTTGGCCCGTCGGGCGCGCGTCGAGTTGATCGACGAACAGCAGACCCGGGGTGCCTTCCTCGCCCATCTCCGCCGCGCCCGG
>BJHF01000207.1:2734-4094 GCA_014191855.1 Deltaproteobacteria bacterium | reverse complement strand
AGGTAGAAGCCCGTGCCGTGTGCTTCCACGTCCGAAGGGCCGGCGCGCTTCCGGTCGCCGCGCGTGATCTCCACGCCCGCAGCCACGAGCTGGCCGTGGACATCCGCCAACCGGTTGGTCCACGACGATACGTCGACGCCTCCCGCCATGTCGAGTACCCACACCTTGTCGCGACGGCGTACGATGGTCAGGGACTGTTCACGCAACCACACGTAGAGCGACACGCCTTCGGACTCGCAGGCGGCCCAGGTGCGGGCGCAGTAGTCGGTGGTGGCCTCCGCTACGGTGCGCGGCTGTACGAAGGTATGAATATACAGCTGCTTTTTCTCCTGCCGCGGGCGGGGATCCGCCTTGAACTGCTCTTCGGCGATCGCGCGGGCGTCGGCGATGGACCGGTACATCGAGCAGCGGCCCTTCACGGCCAGGCACTCTCCGCCTGCCACATCTTCAAACCCGACGACCACCGCCGCGACCTCGTCGCCGTGCTTGTCGGCATCCTCCACAGACATCGTGCCCCGGAGCCCATGCTCGTCGCCTTCGCCCGCCCAGTAGGCCCAGCTGCCGACGACGTAGAGGGCGTCGGCGGGCGCGGCGTCGAGGAACCGCTTTGCCCTGTTGAATCGCGCGGACAACACCTGTCCCAGCGGTCGACCGAGACCCGCCGGGCCGACCTGGCCACGCAGGTGTTTGCCGATCGACTCCTCCCGCTTGCGGTTGGCCTCGGCGAGTCGCTCGTTCGCTTTTTCGAGAGTTTCGCGAGCGATTCGTTCACGCCCTGCGGCATCGGCCAGGCGCTCGGCAACGATCCGTTGCGCCTCCGCGATTTTGGGCCCAACGTCCTCGCGGATCGACTTCACCAGCTGCTGGTCGCTCTTGGCCAACGCCTCCTCCAACTTGCGACTGAGCGCCAGCCGGTCCGCCTCAGCGCGGGAAGCGGACTCGTTGAACCACTCCCGAACCCAGGCGAGGGACTCGGAAACGAAGGGTGCAGTGGGGTCGGTCATGGCTTGGTCTCCGGTTTCACGGTTGCAATGAGGTCGTCGAGGAGCTTGAGCTGGGCGGCGAGCGTCCGCGAGGCAGTTCGGGCCTGCAACGCCCGGGCCTGGCGCTGCCGAGCGGCGTCGCTCCCTTCGGCTACCCGGCGCGCAAAACTTTCGGCCTCGCCGATCACGGCGGTGACCTGAAGATCCACCGCTTCGAGGACGGACCTCGCAAGGTAATCCGACCGTCGCTTTTTCCCAAGGTCGTGCTTCGGCGTGACCGACTCGTCCGCGCTGGACCCACCTTTGGCGGTGACCGCCCGGAGCCAGCCATTGAAGTGGGCAAGGACCAGGTCAACCACGTCAGCGTCCCCCGCGCC
>BJHF01000207.1:0-2724 GCA_014191855.1 Deltaproteobacteria bacterium | reverse complement strand
AGGGCGCCATCCTCGACGACCATCCGCTCGAGCTTGTTGAGAGTATGCGGCGGCGCTTGGCCCATCCGCGCGCACCGAAGCGCGGCACCGATGTCCCCCAACAGGAGCCATGCGGCGATCCGCTCGCTGGTCCGTCGCGACGGCTCCCCGGCGTGTCGCAGCACTGCCTCCCTCCAGGCGTCCCTTCGGGGTGATCCCCCGACGAGATAACCGACGAGCCCGTCCGGCGTTGCGGCATCGACGAGCCGCGCGGCCCGATCGAGCACCTCGGGCGGCACCTCGCCATTCTCCTGTTCCGCACGATCGAGGAGGTTGCCGATGCGTTTGACCTGCTCGTCCGCCGGATCCCCCTGGCCGGCGCGCAGTACGAAGTCATCCAGCACTTGCGGGAGCTGGGCCCGGTCGGCCTGTTCGACAATTCCCTCCCAATGGGCGGCCAACAGCGACCACTCCGCATCCGTGACGAGCACCAACACCTCATCACGCGTGCGGGTGAGGGCAACGTAGGCGCGGCTGCGCGTGTCCCAGTCCAGCGCCCCGTCGAGGAGGTGGGCGATCACGAGACTGGGGTACTCCAGCCCCTTCGCCTCGCGCACATCCATGGCGTCGAGGCCTGGCTTTCGAGGGAGTCTGGCTCCGATGCACACTACCCGGTCGTCTTCTGCGAACCCCGTGGAGACATGCACCATGGCCGCCTGCAGGTCCTCGTCGGGAGTGTTCGTGCGTACGACCACCACACGCCCCCCCGGGTCAACGTCTTCCGCGCCCGCCACGCGGGCTCGGCGCGCATGATCGGCGCCAAGGGACCCATCCACGAGGGGGTTGGCAACGGCCGCAACTGCGCGCTTGATCCGGAAGGATCCCTTCAGGGCGCCGCAGGCGACGCCCGCGCCGTCCGCGAGGTCTGGGTGAAGATCGCGGACGAAGTCGTCGAGCGAGGCCCAGGCGAACGCCGTGGGTGCGACCCGCTGGTTTTCATCGCCGAGCATGGCCAGAATCGTCAAGCCGCCTTTCAATTCCTCTATTGGCCCGCCCCGGGTTTTCCGGTAGGCCTCGTTCCGTTGGAAGGCGGCAAAGGTGAGGGCGCGCCACTGCGCGGGGATGAGGTCTTGGGCTTCGTCGATCACGAACAGAACCGTTCGCCCAGCGCGAAGGGACGCCAAGCTGGGTACGGCCGCCCGAGCGCACTCCCATCGCAACCGCACTCCGGCTTCGCGACGAGCCGTTTCGATCGCGCGCCGCTCGCCAGTGGTGAGCGCGGTGAGCGCGGCGAACAACGCCGCGTCGTGCATGGCTAGGGCGTCTTTGTTTCCGCCGCCGACCCTTCCGCGGCTGCCGCCATCGGCGGGCGCACGGTCCGCCAAGGGTTCACCCGCACCATCCGGCGCACCGTCTCCGAAGCAGGCATCCATGAGAGCCACGAAGCGGGACTCGCTCACGCACGGGTGCCGCTTCGACCATTGACGCAGGGCGGGCAGGGCGAGCGCGGTGGTTCGCCACCATTCGAGCAGCTTTTCGAACGGAGTATGTGGCGCTCCGAACGCATCGAAGAACTCGTTGAATTGCTCAACCCACAGGGCGGTGTCTCCCGCGACCCCGGCCTCTGCAAACGGTCGACTCTGAGCCAGTGCGTCGTCTCGCAGCGCTTCTCGGTAGTGGTGCACGAGGCTACCCGACGGCGCAAGTACGACGACGTCGCAACCCGGGTTGTCAAGATCGGCGTTTGGCCCGTCCTTCAGGCCGTCGCTCGCACATTCGGCGGCAGCGATGGTCTTGCCGCTACCGGGTGGGCCCTCGGCGCGTCGGACGAATGTGAGGGCGCTGCGTTCCATGTCGTCGATGGGCAGCACGAGGCGGACGAACGCCGCTTGTTCGGCCGACAGTGCGGGCCTGAGGCGCGTGCGGCCGATGGGCTCGATGCCGATGCCGTCCGTGATGAGCGGCGAGTAGCCGAGGGACTCGGTCGTGCGGTCGGCGTGCGCCTGCATCCACGCGGTAGCTCGCACGATGCCCACCTGCCTGTCGTAGATCTCGCGCCGCCAGCCGAGCTCGTGGAGCCAGATCGACGGGCGCCCCTCGTCGTCGTTGCCCCAGGAGAACAGCGCGCGCCTTCGCTTTCCGAACTTCACGCGCAGCGTGTCGCCATAGGGGCCGGTGAGGGATTTGACCCACGGCGTTTGTCGGGCCACCGACTCCTCGATGCGCCACTTGAACTCCTCGATCTCGGTGGAGTCCGAGGTGTCGATGTCGGGGTGCACGTAGAGCTTCATGGCGCCATAGGTTGCGTCGTCGTTCATGGTTTCCCTCCCCGCCCCACCCGAGAGTCCGCTACCAACCTATGACGTTCGACGCGGAGCGCTTTCAAGATCGGCCCAACTTCGCTGGCGACATCGCTGATTTCGAGACCCAGGATCTGCACGTCAATCTCGTGAATCCGCGCGAGCACGGTGGCGCGCCCGCGCAGCCGATGACGCCGCTCCGCCGCTTGGAGGGCCGCGTCCCGCCCGTCGGCGCGGCGGAGCTCCGCGGCGGTAGCGAGGCTCAGCGCTTCGGCTGCGCCGGTCGCGACCAACTCCGTGACATCGGACAGGAGGGCTCGCTTCATGAGCGGCTACCGCGACGGCAGTCGGCGAGGAGCGCCAACAGGACTTCGCGCTCCTCCCGCTCCGCCCCGAGGGGAAGCTGCGAGAGGCGGGCGAGGATGGACGCCATGCGCGCCGTTCC
>BJHF01000206.1 GCA_014191855.1 Deltaproteobacteria bacterium | reverse complement strand
CCTGTTGGTAGCCGATGCGCGCGGCGAATCTCCCCGGGAAACGCCGACTATCGACGTTTCCCGGGGGCGACCAACCTAGTCCGTCTTGAATGCAATGCAAGCACAATCGGCGTTCGTCGCCGATTATTTTTGATGCGGATCCCTTGGGTGACGAAGGAAACGGGGCGGCGCGCATCGCCCCCTCTCACCCCAATCGCACCACGAACCTCGCCCCCCGTTCAGGCAGGTTCTCCGCGGTCAAGGTGCCCCCGTGGTCGCGGACGATCCCGTGGGCCACGGCCAGGCCGAGCCCCGTGCCCTCACCCAGCTTCTTCGTGGTGAAAAAGGGCTCGAAGAGGTGCGGAATCGCTTCGGGCGCGATCCCGGACCCGGTGTCGCTCACCGAGAGCGTTGACCCCGCCACGTGGAGCCGCACCACGCCCCCCTCTTGGGACGCCTGAACCGCGTTCCGAATTAGGTTGTAGGCCACTTGTTCGAGCGCTGCGGCGTCGGCATCCACCTCGCTCGCCTGGCACGAGAGCTCCAGCGTTACGCCACGCGCGACCGCCTCGTGCCGCGCCAACTCCATCGCCGAGCGCGCCACCGCGGCGAGGTCCACGGCCCCCCTCTCGCCGCGACTTGGGCGCCCGAGCCGCAGTAACGCTCCGGTAATCTCCCGAATCCGCTCGGCCTGTCGCATGATCACCCGGAGGTCCTCCGCCGCCTCCGGCGTGGCCGCGTCGTCGAGGAGCAGGCCCGCCCGCCCGAGGATCACGCCCGCGGGGTTGTTCACCTCGTGGGCCACCCCCGCGCCGAGGCGCCCCACCGCCACGAGGCGCTCGCCCTCCACGAGGGCTCGTTGCGCCGCTGCCAACGCCAGGGAGCGCTCCTCCACGCGACGCTCCAGCTCTGCGTTGAGCCGCTGAAGCTCCTCCCGCTCGGCCAGCACCCGTTGCCGCAGGTGCTCCAGGGCCTCGCCCAGCTCCCGGGGTTCATCCAGCCCCGTCGGCACGAAGGGCTCCGCATAGCCGCGATCCTCCATGCGTCGCGCCTGGGCGCTGAGCCGAACGAGCGGCCGGATGATGAGCGTGTCCAGCACGACCGCAGCCAGCAGCGCCATCGCGAGCGCGATCGACACGAAAACCAACACCCGCGCGCGGTCCATGTCGGTGCCGGAGGTGAGCGAGAAGTCCACAACCATCGCCCCGACCACGCCGAGCATCAACAGCACGCTGAGCTTCAGGGCGAGTCCGGGGCGGCGCATCACGCGGAGTGTAGCCCCTTGGCCGCGCTATGTTGTGGGCGTGACCCATCGTGCTGAATTGCCGCCCGCGCCCCCCGCGGAGCCTTGGGATCCGGAGGGCGGCGCAAGGCACCGTCAAACGGTCGTTCGCGGGTTCGGCAACAATCCCGCATCGGCCCTCGCGACGGCCGTCACGCCCGTCGTCTGGCTCTGGACCGATCGCCTGCGCGACCACGATGCGGCCTGGCGCTACACCCACCTCGCCCTCGAGCTGCCGGGGCTGCGCCTCCCCGTCGCCACGCTGGAGCGCCTTCCGCAGATACTACGCCCGGTTCACGTTGGCCTCCGGCTCCCACCCGAGCCGTGCGACCTGCGCACCGTGCTGCACGTACTCCAGACGCTCGGGGTGAGCGCGGTCGTGCTCCTGGCCCCGGATCCCTGGATCGAGGCGGAGACTTCGCTCCGAGCGGCCTTTCCAACCCTCGACGTGCGCCGCATCGGGCCGCCGCTGCGTTAGCCGGGCTGCGCCATGATCGATCCCAACCTCGTCGCGCAGAACCCCGACGCCGTTCGCCACAGCCTCCGCCGTCGTCACGCCAGTCCCGAAACGCTCGCGGGCGTGGAGGAGCTCGTTGCCATCATCGCGCGCCGCCGCGCCGCGCAGACGGAGCGCGACGAGAAGCTGGCCATTCGAAACCGGCTCTCTCCGCAGATCGGCGGGTTGATGAAGGCGGGAAAGGCGGGAGAGGCGGAGGCGCTCAAGGTCGAGGTGCGCGCAGCCTCGGATCGGGCCGCCGAGCTCGATGTGGAGATGGTGGCCTTGCAGGCCGACGAAGCCCGGTTGATCCGGTACCTCCCCAACCAGGTTCACGAGGATACGCCTGAGGGGAAGGACGAGCACGGCAACGTCGTCGTGCGCGCCTGGGGCGCCGAAACGCGGCAGATGAGCGGACGCACGCACGATGACCTGGCGGTGGCGCTTGGGATGTACGACCCGGAGCGCGCCGCGAAGCTCTCCGGCAGTCGGTTCTACGTGCTCAGCGGGGCCCTCGCCAAGATGGAGCGGGCGTTGATCAGCCTCTTCTGCGATATGGCGGAGGCGCACGGGTACCGCGAGGTGCTGGTGCCCTACATGGTCACCGCCGAGTCGATGTACGGCACCGGTCAGCTCCCGAAGTTCGAGGAGGATCTATTCAAGCTCACGGTGGAGCTCAGTGGGCAGGCGGCGTACCTCATCCCCACGGCCGAAGTGCCCGTCACCAACCTTCATCGCGACGAGATCGTCGACGAAGCCGCGCTTCCGATTCGGTACTTCGCGTTCACCCCGTGCTTCCGCAGCGAGGCGGGGTCGGCGGGGCGCGACACGCGCGGCCTCATTCGCCAGCACCAGTTCCACAAGGTCGAGCTGGTGTGGATCACGAAGCCCGAAGAAGGAGTAACCGCGTTGGAAGCGCTCACCGGGCACGCGCAGGCGGTGCTGGAGCGGCTCGGGCTGCCGTATCAAACGGTGGCGCGTTGTGCGGGCGATGTCGGAAATGGCGGTGCCAAAGGCTACGATCTGGAGGTTTGGCTGCCGGGGCAGCAGGCGTACCGGGAGATCAGCTCCTGCACGCTGTTCACCGACTACCAGGCCCGCCGCCTGAAGCTCCGCTTCAAGCGCGAGGGCGAGAAGAAGACCACTCTCTGCCACACGCTCAATGGCTCGGGCCTCGCTGCGGGTCGCACACTCGTGGCGATCATCGAGAACTATCAGCAAGCGGATGGGTCGATCGTCGTGCCCGAAGCGCTGCGCCCGTACATGGGCGGGCTTGACTGCATCCGGGCACGCGTATAGAAGGCGTGACGCCTCTCTGGAGGTGTGGCCGAGCGGTTGAAGGCAGCAGTCTTGAAAACTGCAGCCCTCGCAAGGGGGCCGTGGGTTCGAATCCCACCACCTCCTTTGACAATCTGAGTTTCCTTCGGAGGCGTGACCGAGTGGCCGAAGGTACATGCTTGCTAAGCATGCGTAGGAGCAATCTTACCAAGGGTTCAAATCCCTTCGCCTCCGCCATCTCGTAAGAACGCAGCTTCTTTGCACCCATAGCTCAATTGGATAGAGCATCTGACTACGGATCAGAAGGTTAGTGGTTCGACTCCTCTTGGGTGCACCATAGTAAACGACCGGCGGTTTCCTCAGCGAAACCGCCGGTCGTTTCATTTGCGGCGGTGATGGATTCGGCCAGTAGGTCGAAGGGTTTCCGCCAGAGCACGGTGAGGCGGCCAGCGCCGTATTCCGAGTTCGACACCATGAAGTCGAGCAGCTTACGCCGTTCTGACCAGCTTTGGGATTCGTAAAGGTCAAGCGCCATTCCGGCGAGTTCGACCAGGGCGATGCCCGCCTCGGTGTACGAACGATCGGCGGCATCGTGCCGCGCGAGGTCGTTCCGGAGCTGGGCCTGCTCCTCCCGCCAACGGTTCGCCACGCTGGAGTACGACTCCGCGGTGATGCGGCCGTCGAGGCGATCGCCGTAGGCGGTGTCCATCCGGTTCTGGAGCGCGTCCAACTGACCCTGGATGCGCGTGATCGCCTCGGCGCGGAAGCGCAGCTCCGACTCGCGCGACGAGCGCAGCGCCTCCTTGATCCACTCCAGCGCCGCGGTGTCCAGGCGCAGCGTGCGCAGGGCCTCCGTGAAGCGCGCAGCGAGCTCCTGCTCCCGAATGAACGGGGCGCGCCTCCCCGCCGGCAAACAGCCCTTGCAGTGGTAGTAGATGTACTTCCCCTTCTGGATTGTCCCATCCCACCGATTTCGCCCGATTCGATCCCAGGCGTTTCTACCGGTAGGATCGCTGGGATCTCGCCGTGTGGCGTGTCCCACCGCCAAGCCTGCGTCGTCGTGACGGGCACGCGCTTCCGTC
>BJHF01000205.1 GCA_014191855.1 Deltaproteobacteria bacterium | reverse complement strand
TCAAGATTCGCTGGCTTTATTCCAGCGCTATCCCCGGGTGACGATCTGCACTAATCTAAATGCCTCACGACTGCCAGTAAATATCGTGCCTTGTTGCTGCAATATCTTGCGATCCGTAACGCGTGGTCCTACGAAACCGCCCCCACCACCGCCGCGCCCTCTGCCTTCACAAACGGCGGTCGCGTCAAGAAGTCCGCCCCAAACGCCAGCCCCCAAACCTCATCGAACGCCGTCGGACGGCAGCTACGCCCGGGGATAGGCCTGGAAGATGCCGAACACGACCAATCCCGCGAACCGAGTCCTGCAGCTGGCTTCGAAGGCATCACACCAGCCGGTCATCGGAGAGATCGATGCCCGGAGCCGCTTCGTCAGTTTTCTCTGGCGAAAATTCCTTTCGCGGTCTTGCCCACACCGGCGCAGGCGAGGCCATCGACGGTTCCGCCAACCATACCGCCCAGGATGGGCACGGCCTTGGTCAGGTTGATGATCCCCTTCTCACCGGCCTTCGTGATCAGCCGGAAGCCGACCTTCTTGTTGATCTCGATGAGGACCTTCCCGGGAATCGCACCTAGCGCCTTCATGCCCACCTTGTTCCCGATCTGCACGCCCGCGTTCTTCACCACCTCCCGCCCGGCATCGCCGATCAGGGAGAGCAGGATGAAGGTGCGAACGCGCTCCTCGGAGGTCGAGTATCCGAACAGGCTTGCGACTCCACCTGCGAGCCGGGCCTGAACGAACCAATTGGCGTACATGGACGCGGGAATCGACACGGGGAGCGTGATCAGGCCCCCCATTCCCGTGACGAAGCCGGTCCCGAAGTTCTTGCTGGCCTCCCAGCGGATCATCGCATCCACGCGATTCTCCAACGACGAGTACGAACTGTCTCGGAGGTACTCGTCGGCGAGCTCTTTGGAACTCGACATTGGACCCAGCCCATCGACTCCGTGAGACAGGACGCCCTTGACGAGCCTCATCACCACGCCTTCGTCGATTTCTTCGGCCATCTTCGCCTCCTTCACCAAGGTCGCTTGACGGTACCACGTCTTTCACGACGCGTTCCGCGGAGGTAACCGCCTTTCTTAGGAACCGCTATGGCTCGCCCTCAGCCCCACCGCCTACCACGTTGACCGGAGAACCCTCCCTCCCTCGAGCAGCGGGACGCGGCAGTCCCCGGCCGAAGCCCTCGGCGACTGCATCCGTCCTCGGCGTGCGCCCCCGCCTGCCCGCCTGGGTGGCACCGGCGTACCTATACGGCTTCGTCGGCCGCAACCGGCGACACCCTGGTCGCCATCCCCAGTGCATGTCGGCCGTCAGGTGCCTGCACACCCTCGTTGATCAGGTAGCTTCCACCAAATCAACCGATGGGCCGTCCGGCGATTGGGGACGGTAGGCGGCAGACAACCGCACTCGACTCGCCGCCACGCAGACGTCCGCCCAGGTGGAAGAAGGGGAGGTACGCGTTCGGCTAGCCGCAAGGTGCCTGTGCACAATAGGCATCAAGCGGATAGCGGCTCCGCTGTGAACGGAGGCCACGTGGCGAACCTCGATCAAGATCTCGAAAAATACGCCAGTGAACTCTACACGAAAGGCGACCTCTCCGCTGGCTTGAAACTGGCCGGAGAAATCACCGGAGTGATTGCTCTAGGCGGGTTTGCGCTGACCGTCCTAACCAGCTGGATGCCGGCGATCGGAATCACGCTGGCAGCGGGCACCGTCGTCCGAATCATGACCCAACTCGGATTGGCCTACAGTAGGCTTTCGACAAAGGAAAGAAAGGAAGTCCGTGCGGTGGTCAGGTGGATCAAAGGCGGATTCTCGCTCGGATCCAGCTTGGCGGCCGATTGACCGCACCCTTGCCCGCGAACCGGCCCCCCCGACGCGGTAGCTCAGATCCCTCACGCGCGCGGCCTCGGCGCGTCCGAGCCATTCCTCGGGCGGGGGCCGGCGAGTACTGCGTGGTGCATGTCCGCCAGGCGGAGATGCAGGACTTGGTGAAGGAATGCCTTCATCCATAGTGGGAGTCCCGCGTCCAAATCTGGGAACAGCGGAAGCGCCGTGACGCCGAGAAGGTCGGGCAGCGGATCGGCCGAGGTCTCACGCTGCTCGCACGCCGGGAGCGCATGCCGAAGCTGTCTCTGTTCTTCGCCACCCACGCGAGTGAGATCGCGCTGCGGTGGGCGGCCGGGTAGCGTGCGCCGGCCGCCGGGATCGCCGTCAGACGCCAGCCACGCTCGGGGATAGGCCTGAATGATGCCGAACACGGCCAATCCCGTGAACAGAGTCATGTGGCCGGCTTCGAAGGAATCGCACCTCCCAATCATCGAGGAGATCGATGAGTGTACGGCGGCCCTCATCGAGTGGGTCTACGAGAACGTGGTCGGACACGACGGCCTCTCTCGGGAGCTACCACCAGAGGTCCGCAGTCTCATCTCGCGGCTGCGAGCGGCCAGCGCAGCTCACTAGGCTATCGTGAATGAGGTTTGCGCCTTCGAGGATCACTTGTTCCGCAAGCTGTGGGTGAAGGTGTAGGGCATCGAGCAGGTTCTCACCATGGAGGAGTTTTACCTGGGGATAGGGCGCATGAGCGGCATGGTGGCAGGCACACCCGTCGAGGGTACACCCAGGCGGGCCTGCCGGGCAAGCGGCCGGAGCGCCAAAAACGCGCCGTTCGGAGCGAAAAAGCGCGGCTCGCACGCGGCTCCGCCCCCGGCCCCGTCTACGCTGGCGCGCAGACCCCCCGGCCATCGCCCCCGGGGGGAGGCCGAGGCGGCCCGGTCGAGCGCAGCAGGCTCGTCGTGATCGTCAACGCCGCAGGGGAGCCCTCGACCACCGTCCGCAGGCGCATTCGCTTTCCACAGTCTGGACATTCCAAGCCGTCAACGCCGAATACCCTCTTGAGCAATTCGGCCCAGCCGAGCGGCGCGTCGTCCGGCAGCTTGTCGCGCCCGCGCTTGGCGTCCCGCTTCACCACGCGGAGCGACGCCCGCGCCTCGCGCTCCGCGTCCGTCGAGCTCGGCACCTTCGGCACCACCTCCTTCCGCCAAGCGGCGTTGCCTGCCAGGACGCCTGCGTAGAGGAGTTGGTTCGCCCGGAAGGGGGGGACGATGGCTGCGAGCTTCTCGGTCAGTTCAACAGGTGAAAGCTCGATTGCGGAAGTGCTCCCCTGACCGCTCTGTGGTTGGGGCTCGGCCTCGAAGCGCCGCGGGTAGATCCGCTGGCCACGGAGATCTACGGGGGCACGTTCGGATTGGGGGTGGACCTTGGGCCAATCCTGTGGGTGGAGCTGCGGGGCGGCGCGGTCCCCCAATCGGCACCCGAACGCACGGCTACGGACTGGCTCTTGGTTGACTGGATGTGGGATGCGGGATTGGATCACCACGACCGCGCCGAGTGAGGGGAGGTGCGCGTAGGGTTCGCCCCCATCAGCGGCGCGGTGGGGGCGCACAACGCCGGTGCGACGCTGGATTTGGGCGTGTTCGTCGGAGGGGGTCTGGTCTCCGTCGTGGAGTGGTCCACGTGGGACCTTGAGGCGCGACCGGCCGGCCTGGTGCCCAGCACGTTGGTCGGTCTCGCGGCCCGCTTACGCTGGCCTGGCCGCCGGGTTTCGGCGGAAGTCTACGCCGAGGCCTGCGCCCCAATGACGGAGTGGGTTTGCGAGCCCAGATTGGGTGCGCCGCCCCGGCGTGAGCCCACCGCTACCAGATCGCTTATCGCTTCTCACTTTCGGCCTGGAAAAGCTGCGTGAACTCGGAGTGAGCGTGACTCACTGGCAGCGCGGCGGGCGGTGGGGGCCTCGCGTGGGGAGGACCACGCTGTCGCGACACGATTCTCATTACGACGAGGGGGCCGCGGCCCCCTGGCCTCAATGAGAGTCGCCCTCCGTGATCTGGGAGTCGCCCCCTGCGTAATGAGAAGGAATCGAGCCCTTCGCTCTCACATCCCCCATTCCTCGGGTCCCAGCGCCCCTGGAAGTATTTTTCTCAGGCTCGAAAGCTGACAATCGTCTGACGCCGACCTGACAATCGTCTGACAAACGTCGGCCCTCGGCGTGCGATCACCTTGGGTGATGTTCACCGCACCCGAAACCCAGGCCTTCCCCGTCGCCCATCTCCCGGTGCTCCGCGCGCTCATGGACCAACTC
>BJHF01000204.1 GCA_014191855.1 Deltaproteobacteria bacterium | reverse complement strand
CTCGCCGGTGATCCTCCCTTCCACGGCGCCCTGGATCACGCGATCGATGTCGAGCTCGTCCCCATCCGGCAGCCCGCGCACGTTGGTGCGCCCCTGCGGCCGGAGCGCTTCGAAGGTGCGTCGCAGCTTCTCGATATGGTGGCGCTCCCGCTCCATCACCTCGTCCACAAAGGCCCGATCTCCCTCGCGAAGGCGCGCCTCTCGCACCGCTACCCACGCGGGTTTGTAGTCTTCAATCGAGGCATCCCACTCCCGGTACAGGTACGTTCGTCCCACGGCGGCGATGTCGGGGTCCTGTGGCAGGCCCGTAGCCGTGGCCGCGGCGCCCATCTCCCGCTCGCTCGGCGCATCCACCAGCGCGCCTCCGGGCGTATTGTGGCGATCAAGCATCGCTTCCATCTGGGCGTAGGCCGTCGCGTTCTGCAGCTCCTCGCGCCGCCGCTCGGCTTCGCGCCGCCGCTGCCGCGCTTCGGTCGGCGTCAGGGTCTCCCCCTTCGCCGCGGCCTCTTCCCGGATCTGCCGCGCCTGGGCCTCGGCCCGCCGCTCCGGGGTTCCGGCCGACTCCGGATCAATCCGCGCACCCAGCTCCTGCGGCTGGAAGGACTGCTCGGAGGTTTCGGCTTCGGACCTTGCTTCCGGCCCCCGTGGGCCGCGCAGGCTCTGGCTTCCCTGGGAGCGCGGCGGTTTGCCCTCCTGCGCCCGGAGCATGAGCCCCTCGATCCGGGGGTAGTGCGCCTGCACGGCGCGAGCGACGTCACTGACGGTGATCGTTTGGAGGGCCCCGGTCAGCTCCAGGAGCGGCGCGATCGCTTCCGAGATGGTGGGATCCAGCGCCAACCGCTCCAGATCCCAGACTTCCCGCGCCAGCGCCTCCACGGCCCGCGCAGCAGGCGCTTCGGGGCTCGGCCGTTCTCCGCGCATCGATGCGCCGACCGCCGCGAGGTCGCGCGCGATCCCGGGGTACTCCACGCGGATCCGCGCTTCCACCCGCGCATCTTCGAGGAGCTGGAACACTTCGCGCGCGAGGCTTTTGTTGGAGAAGCTGCGGAACCAGCGCTCCAGCTCCGTTTCGTCCGGCCGCGCCTCGGGCCAACCTGCCGGCGGCGGCGTGATCGCAGACAGGTCAAGGTCGAACGTCCCGAATTCCAGGTACCCGGCGCCCATCGCGGTGAGCACGCGCAGCACCGCGAAGTCCCGTTCGTCGTTGAAGCGGTCCACGCGCTCGGGCAGGTAGATGTGGTGCCCATCCGAGAAGGCGCGGCCTTTGCCTGCGCGAACCTGCACATCCTCGCCGCAATGGGCGCGGGCGTACAGGGTGAGCGTTCGCGACACCTCGGAGAGCGCCACCCCTGAATGGAGAGCGTTCACGGCCGCGTGCGCGGCGGTGGACTCCCGCTTCAGGAAGCTCTCTGCCCGCACCGCGCTCTCGGCATGCAGCTCCACCCCCTGGCCCACAAAGGCCCGCAGCCGCGCGTCGTCCAGCGTGTCCACGAGGTCGGGGAGCGTTCGCGCCAAAACGCCGAGGGCACCTGGCCGTTTCGTGGCCACCTCTTCGAGAAGCGCGAAATAGATGCCGCGGCGCGAGGCGGGCACTCTCGCGATGTGGTCGGGGATGGTAACCGCGACGATCCTCGCCAATTCGCCGTCGCTGCGGGCCACTGCGGCCACGATCCGCCCGTACGCCTCGGACTCGGCCTCCCCGATGCCGTCGCGAATCGCGGCGCGGTAGCGGAGCCACGCCCTCAGCGCCGCCGTGTCCTGCCGCAGGATTTGCAAGCCCGGCGCGATGTCGCGGGCCCAGGGCGGCACACTGGGGTCGTCGAACAGCCGCCCGCGGGCGCGTCCGAGCCGGGTGAGCGCGTTCTTGAGGCGGCTCACCGCGAGCGGCTCAGAAGTAGTCCGCGACGATCTCGTCGATCGTGCGGCCCAGGTCGCGATCGTCGGTGAGCGTGCGGGTGAAGGCGGCGCGGCACGCGGAGCGAGGTTCAACGCCTTGAGCCAGGAGTTTTCCGCAGTACACCAGCAAGCGCGTGCTCACGCCTTCCTCCAGGCCCCGGTCGGTCAGGTTGCGGATCTTCTCGCCGATTTTCACGAGGCGGCCGGCGCGTTCCACGTCGATGCCCGCCTCCCGATGCACGATGTCGCGCTCCAGGTCGGCGGGGGGGTAGCGAAAGTCGAGGGAGATGAAGCGCTGCCGCGTGGAGGGCTTCAGCTCCTTGATGATGGACTGATACCCAGGGTTGTAGCTCACGACCATCATGAACTCGGGCGGCGCTTCAAGCACCGTGGCGAGCCTATCGATGGGCAGGATGCGGCGGTCGTCGGTGAGCGGGTGGATGACGACGAGCGTGTCCTTCCGGGCCTCCACCACCTCGTCCAGGTACACGATGGCGCCGTGGCGCACGGCGGTCGTCAGCGGACCGTCCACCCACAAGGTCTCGTCTCCGGAGAGCAGGTAGCGGCCAAGCAGATCGGAGGCGCTCAAGTCTTCGTGACAGGCGACGGTTACCAGCGGGCGACCCAGCTTCCACGCCATGTGTGACACGAAGCGTGTCTTGCCGCAGCCCGTTGGCCCCTTGAGCAGCACCGGCAGCTTCGCGCGCCAGGCGTGCTCGAAGAGCTGCACCTCGTCGGTGACCGGGCGGTAGAACGGCTCACGTTTGAGCAGGTAGTCGTCAACGGCGGGGGTGAGCTGGCGCATCGCCGGGGGGCTTATCAGGTCGCGCATGATAATCGGCACGGCGACGATGCCGAACACCCTCCCCCTGCTCGAGGCCGAGTACCCCGCGGCCGCCCGCCTGCTCTCGCCGCTTGGGAGGCGTGCGGAGCTTCCCCTCGGGATTCCTCAACAATCCGCGCAGGCGGCCGGCTGCGAGCGGCAAGCCACGATCGGGCAGATCACCGCGGGATCGGGCCTTCCGCTCACGCTCCCCGCGCTGGCCTCCCACTTCACGGAGCTCGACCCGAAGTCGGCGTTTCTGTACGCACCCACCGCGGGGATCCGCGCGCTGCGCGAGGCGTGGAAAGTAAGGATGAACCTGCCGGGCACGAGCCTGCCGGTGGTCACCAACGGCATGTCCCACGGCCTCTCGATCGTGGCCGATCTGTTCTCCTCGCCCGAGCACCCCATCGTGCTGGCGCAGCCCTACTGGGACAACTACGAAACGATCTGGCACATGCGTAATGGCGCGGAGATGCTGGACTTCCCGTTCTTCGGAGCCGATCGGCGCTTCAACCTGGGGGGGATGAGCGATCGGCTGGATGCGCTCCGCGGCCCGGCCACGCTCCTGCTCAACTTCCCGAACAACCCCACGGGCTACGCCCCGACGCACGCCGAAGCCGAGGCCATCGTGGCGCGGATTCACGCGCACCCCCACCCGCTGGCGGTGCTGTGCGACGACGCCTACGCTGGCCTCTACTTCAGCGAAGCCTGCTACGGAAAGAGCCTGTTCGGGGCGCTGGCGGCCGGGGCGGACCGCGAACGGCTCCTCGTGTGCAAGGTGGACGGCGCCACGAAGGAGCTGGTCTTTTTTGGCGGTCGCGTGGGCTTCCTCACGTTCTCGGCCGAGGGTGCGGTGGGCGAGGCGCTCGTGGAGAAGGCGAGCGCGGTGCTCCGCGGCACCATTTCCAGCGTGAACGCGCCCGCCCAGGCGGCCGTACTCGCCGCTCTGCGCGATCCCAACCTCGTCGCCCAGCAGGAGGAGGTGTTCGGCGTGCTGCGGCGGCGGTACACGGCGTTGTCGTCGGCGTTGCTCGCGGAGGGCGTGGATGCCTTGCCCTTCAATAGCGGCTGCTTTGCGATGCTGCAGCTCCGCCCGGATCAAGACGCGCAGGAGGTCCGGATGCGCCTCATCCGCGAGCAGTCTACCGGGGTGATCGCAGTGCCGAGCGCGAACGCGCTTCGGGTGGCGTTCTGCTCGATCGACGAGGTGGATATTCCCGATCTGGTGCGGAGGGTGGCGGCGGTTGTGAACGGGTGAGCGTCTCGTGTAGGGGCGGACCCCCGTGTCCGCCCGAGTTGGGCTTGGGCGATGCGCGCGAACCGGTCCCTTGGTCAGGCGAGGGGCCCGCGGCGGGCCTCGGCGGCGCATCGCACCCCCCGACCCTCGCCCCCATCGCACCCGCGACGCCCCGCTACCCCCCCTG
>BJHF01000203.1 GCA_014191855.1 Deltaproteobacteria bacterium | reverse complement strand
GCCGGGCATGCTCGCCACCGGAACCCTTCTCGACGGACGATACGAAGTGGTGCGCGTGCTCGGGAGCGGCAGCTTTGCGACGGTGTACCTCGCGAAGCACTGCGGTCTCATAAGTCTCCATGCGGTCAAGGTGCTAGACGTGGAGCTGATCGGTCAGCCCGACGTGCGCAACCGCTTCCTGGCGGAGGGGCGGATTCAGGCGCAATTGCAGCATCCGAACATCGTTGCGGTCACCGACACCCTCACCGATCCCGTCGCCGCCCTGGTCATGGAGTACGTCGAGGGGACGACGCTCGCGGCGTTTCTCGCCGACCCTGCGCGCGGGGGGACGCTCGCCGGGCGGCTGGAGATCGTGCGGGATGTGCTCATCCCGGTCCTTGATGCCGTCGGCATTGCGCACAGCAAGGGTATCGTACATCGTGATTTGAAGCCTGATAATATCATAATCGGCGTGGATGCTGCGGGTCGCCTACGCCCCCGGGTGACCGATTTCGGTATCGCCAAGGTGCTCGAACAGACGGGGCTCACGACTGGAAAGCACAAGACGCAGGCTGGAATGCGCCTTGGAACGGCCTGCTACATGAGCCCCGAGCAGGTGCGCGCACCGCTGGACGTCGATTCGAGAAGCGATATCTTCGTGTTGGGGGCCATTTTCTACGAGATCGTGACGGGGCGATTGGCATTTGACGGTGCCGACGAGTTCGACATCATGCGCAACGTGGTGGAGGGGCGGTACACCCCTGCGCAGGAGGTCGTGCCCGAGCTCCGCGCCGGGATTGTTGCTTGCATTGGTCGCGCGCTCGCCCCGGATCCCGTCGCACGCTTCGCGGACTGCGTCGGGATGTCGCAGGCGATCGCGAGCGCACTGGTGGAGGGTCGGCCGACGACGCTGTCTCCGCCAACACCGGCTGCACCGTCTGCACCACCTGCAGCACCACCGGCTCGCCCGTCGGCGCCAGCAGCGCGCGCTCAGCCATCCTTCGTTGCTCCACAGCAACGCGACTGGAGTGGGCTCCTCGTCGCCGGTATCGGGGTCGGTGCCGCTGTGGCGCTATGCGCTTGCGGTGGGATCTGGACTTTCGTGATCAACGTGCCGACGGCCGGGCCCGCCGTCGTAGCGACTGCGCCTCCGCCCCCGGCCGCCGCGCCGGCTGCGACCGCCGCACCAGAGTCCAGCCCAACCAAAAAATCGGTGAGCAAGGTCGAAAAAACGACGGTGGTCGCTCCGCCTGAGCCGAGCCCGGCCGAGCCGCCGCCGACCGCCACGCAGGCCACGGGCACTCCTGCGATCCCCGGCTGGATCATCTGCATGGGCGCCTACTCGTCGAAGTCCGAGGCGGAGGCGCAGCGGTCGAAGGTGGCGCGGAAGGGCGTCCCGGAGACGGGTGTGCTGTGGATCCCAGACTACGCAAGCCTCAGCGGAGCGAAGATGTACCTCGTCTATTCGGGAACCCTCCCGCAAGGAGATGAAGCTGCGGCGCGGGCCCGCCTCTCCTCCGTGGAGCGATTGGTGCCGGGTGCCTACGGGCTGCTCCTGGACGACAAGCCGCCCCGCATCAAGTTGGAGCCCTAGATGTTCTCGCTGTTGTTCGGGTTGGCGTGCGCGGCGGAGCCGGTCACAGTCCCGCCGCCTGCCGTTCCCGAGCCGCCCACGGTGCCATTGCCCGAGCCCCCAGCGCCACGGCTCACCGACTCGGTTGAGGTGATCCCACGCGCGGCCTGGGGCGCGCGGCCGGCCCGTGAAGGTCTGCTCCCTCACATCATCAAGCGCATCACAGTGCACCACAGCGCCACGCTCGCCCCCGATGCGGCGTCCGCACCGGCGCGAATCCGGTCGTATCAGGCCTACCACCAGTCCAAGGGGTTCCCGGACATCGCCTACCATCTGGTTATCGACCGCGACGGCAACGTGTACGAAGGGCGATCCATGGAATTCGCGGGGAGCACGTTCACCAACTACGACCCCGCGGGGCACTTTTTACCGCTTTTGGACGGGAACTTTGAGAAGCAGGAGCCGTCGGAGGCCCAGCTCACGGGGCTCGTGCGCGTGCTCGCGTGGGCGTCGCAGAAGTGGCACATCCCGCCGGAAACCATCGGGGCGCACCGTGACTTCGCGGCCACCCTCTGCCCGGGAAAGACCATTTTTGAGCTGGTGCGAACGGGGAAGATCGCGCTTCGCGTTGCGGAGCTCAACGCTACGACGGATGTGTCGTTGATGCTCCTGGACGAGGCCTCCGGCCGGTCGCGACTGCCCGCCAAGGCGGCTCCCGCAGAAGCGGCTCCCGCAGAAGCGGCTCCCGCAGAAGCGGCTCCCGCAGAAGCGGCTCCCGCAGAAGCGGCTCCCGCAGAAGCGGTTCATCCCGCGGCTCCGTAGGCTGGGCGCGGCGACCCCGAGCCGAGCCCACCGCTTCTTCATACGTGGTAGGCTCCTCGTCGCGTAGCCAGTGTCCTTGGAGGTCAACGTGCGGTGCGGAAATTGTGGGCATGACAACGGAGCAGCGCAGCGGTCCTGCGAGATGTGCGGATTCGGGTTGGCAGGGGGCGCGCCGGCCGCCACACCCGGCATTGTCCCTGGAGTTGCCGTGCCGGCCAGCCCTTCGGTGAAACGTCGGACGGCGTACGATGCCGCTCCCCTGCCCATCCCAAGCCAGCCGGCAGGCCCGGCCGCCGCGCCCCCACCCGCAGCGTTCGCGCCGAGCGCAGCGCCGTGGGTGCCCTCCCCAGATCCGTTCGGTGCGGTTCCCGCCCGCCCGCCGCTGAACCGGGACGACCCCTGGGGTGCGTCCTCGCCGCAGGTGGTTGCGCCGCCCGCGCCGCCCGCGTCGCCCGCGCCGGTCACCACGGGTTGGCCTTCGCCAGCCCCGCCTCCCGCAAACGCCGCTCCTGCCGGGTCCGGGTGGCCCGCGCCGACGGTGGCACCGCCGTCCCCGGCTGCACCTCCAGTGCACGCAAAGTCCCGCACGGTGATGGAGGTCGTCGGCCCAGGGCCTGCGCGCCAGTTGCGCGGCGCGCTGTTCGAGTACCGCAGTCCCAGTGACCCGGGGCGCATTCACCAGCTTTTTGCTGGGCAGAACAAGATCGGCCGGTCTCCCGATCGCGACGTGGTCATCCCGGACGATCCGAAGGTCAGCGGCGAGCACGGATTCCTGATGTTGACGGGAGACCAAGCGAAATTCATGGATGCATCCACGAACGGTAGTTTCGTCGACGGCGTGGCGGTCCACGGCGACAGCGCGATCCTCTCAACGGGGTCCGTGCTCCACCTTGGCGATGTCCGCCTGGTGTTCTTGATGGTCCCGCCCTCGGCCCTCGGCGGGCGCTGAAATGCGGCTGGACACGCTCACGCGCGCTGTTTTTACCGCAGTGTTTGTGTGTTTTTCGACGGTTGCTCACGCGGGCGACCCCAGCATCGCGGTGCTGTCTTCCGGCCGGGGCGGCGCCGCGAGGTTGCTGCTCGACTCAGGAACCACGCTTTCAACCGTGAACCCTAGCGACTTCCGCGTCCTGGTGGGGAACGGCGGTGCGCAGGTCGTAAAGGTGACGCCCTTTGGCGCGAAGCCCGTCTACACCGCGCTCGCGTTCGACGCATCGGGCTCCTTCGCGCCCAACCTGCCGGCATCTGTACAGCTCGCTCGCGACTTTGTGCACGGTCTGCCCGCCGACGGCCAGCACACGACGGCCGTCTTCACCTTTGGCTCAGGCCTCACGGAATTGGGGGAGGGGAAGAGCGAAGGTGAGGTGAGCGCGCTCCTCGATCGGGTCGCCGCTGAACGGGCCCAGAACATTACGCGGCTCAAGGCTTTCCTGATCGACACCATCGCGCTCGTCGGCGCTCGGCCCGCCTCGTCGAACGATGCGCTTCGGCAGGTGGTCGTGTTCACCGACGCGGGGGATGAATCCCCGATTTTCACGATGAAACAGGTGGTCGCCGACGCCCGGAAGCGCGGTGTCCGCGTGCACGTCGTAGAGTTTTCCCGTTTGGCGGCCTCTCGCGCGAAGAACCAGCCGGCGCAGACGCTGGCCGCCACCGTGTTGGACGAGACGAAGAACCTCGCCGCCTCAACCGGTGGCGCTCACCTCGACGGTGCCTCCGGGGGCACGCCCTCGGGCCTCCTCGATGTTGGCCGCTCGACGGGCCGGATGTACTGGCTGGACCTCACCTTTTGCGGAGTCACTTCCACCGAGCCCTTCATCGACGACAGCCTGTCGGGTGAGCTGGCGGCGACCGG
>BJHF01000202.1 GCA_014191855.1 Deltaproteobacteria bacterium | reverse complement strand
CAGCTTCGGGAAGCCCTCCTTGACGATCGCGCGCAACTGCACGTCGCCTTGGCCGCGGAGCTCGACGGTGACGGACACGCTGGCGCGCTGGCGCAAGGGTCGTGCCGGTCAAAACGCGGCGTTGCTCCGTCAGCCGCAGCCGGCCGAGTGTCGGACGTCCGTCGGTGTCCGACGACGTCCGTCAGCGAGACGGCGTCAAGGGGGAAGCCGCGATCCGCCCCAACCTCCCTCTCGGACAAAGGCGATCGGGCCGCTACGGATCGCCCCGCCCCTTTTCCACCCCCACCGGCTCAGACTCCCCGCGCCATGGCCGTTCGCCCCGTCGCGCGTGGGCGGAAACGGGGGTCCGCCCCCACAACACGACGCGTGTAGCGGCCGAACCCCGCGCCGGCCGATTCGCGGCGGCGTAGGCGTTGATCCCCCGCTGCTCGGCGACTGGATCTTCCGCCTGCCCTCCGGGCGGCGGCGGGCATTGCTCGACGCAGCCGAGGATACCGTCAGGCCACTTCTTGCATCCGACCTGCGCGCGCTCGAGCGGCTCTTAGAGCCGGGCGACCCAGCCTGGATCGAGTCTGGCGGCTGCTTGTGGAGCAGCAGCGGCGCTCAAACTGGGAGGTCGTCTACGAAAAGCGGGAGATGATCCCGTTTGAGCTGGATGACGACACCGGCGTGGTGCGCGTCGATGCGTCGGGCGCCGAGATGGTGCTCGCAAAGACCACGCGGGTGCGCAACGGCGTGATGCCGGTGCCGAGCGCCGAGTGGGATGCGCTGCGCGAGCGGCTTGGGGACCCTGCGGTGGAGCCGTCCACCCCGTTCTTGCGCTGGCGGGAGGAGTCCATCGAGCCGGTGGATGTGCTGACGGCGATCGGCGGCATCCTCAAAGACGAAGAGACCGGGGGGTGGCGTACCTCTTCGGAGAACCTCTTGCTCTCGGACCGCGATGACGCCGAGGTCGTGCGTCAGCAGCGCCGGCGGGGTCAGCGTCACGCCTTGTGGGTGCTCGCCGGTATCGCGGTGCTCGCGTTCGGTGTGTGGTCGCTGATCAGCAGCCTCACTCCTGCGTGATCGGCGGTGCGCCGCCGTACGGTCCCAGATAGTTCGGTAGCAGCGTGCTCTGTAGCCGTGCGGCAAAGGGCTGGCGCACGTAGGGGATCTGCATCAGATAGTCGATGTGCGCGAGCGTCTCGCCGAGTTGCGCGTCGCCCGTTGAGCTCCGCCAGAGTTGGCCAAGCTCGGGGCGGGACCAGATCGATCGTGCGCGCGGGATCGCGCAGGGCGAGGCCGATAGTGCCTGCGTCAGCGTGGTGACCGGCCCGGAGAGGTCCGCCTCGAGCGGCCACGGGGACGCGATGACGTCGCGCGTCATGGCGGTCATCGTCACGCCCTCGGCGATGCCGGCGCAGACGCCGGGCAGCTCGGGACGCTGCGCGAGCTGCGTCGCAAAAAGGCCTGATGTTCCTCCAACAAACACCGCGCTCGCCGCGAACGCGGCGTGCTTCAGCGCTTCGAGATCCGCAGATGTCCAGCGGTGGCGAGGATCTGCGGCGATCTTGCCCTCGGTCACCGCGCGGTCGTAGGCCTTCTGCTCCGCCGTCAACACCGCCTTCGCGACCATCGTGCCGACGAGCGTGTGGCTGGACTCGATCAGCATCGCGAGGTGCTCCACCTCGGCCAGCGCTGTTGGGAGGTCGCCGTTGGCATAGCCCTGCGCCAGTCGCACCTTGGCGAGCCACTGAAACGGGAGGTAGTTGGGGATCGGCGAGCTTACCGCCAGCTCGTTGGGGTGGGCCTCAAAGTGGCTTCGGAACGGATCGGAGGCCTCCCAAGCCCAGTGGTCGTAGGCTTGCAGCTGCTTCAGGATCGACACGTCGAGGGACGACGTGAGCTCGGGGTGGTCGAGCCAGCTTGTCTCCGCTTTGTACGCCTCCAGTTCGACAAACGCCTTGGGCTGCGCCCACCACGCCGGGGTCATGCCGTCCACCGGGGCGTCCGATTGCACCAAGCGGTTCAGCACCAGCGCGGCGTCCTGAGCGGCGCCCTCGCCGGCGAGCAGACCGAGATCGTGCACGCGCTCCAGATCGCTCAGCAAGCGCTGCTCGGCCCCGGGCGCGAAGCGACTCGCGTTGTCGAGCGCGGCCGTCGTCAGCAAACGAGCGCTGAGCCCGGCCGCCGACACCAACAGCACGCCGGCCGTCA
The DNA here is from genome assembly GCA_014191855.1 of Deltaproteobacteria bacterium. GTDB lineage: Bacteria > Myxococcota_A > UBA796 > UBA796 > SXON01 > SXON01. The sequence goes on along the minus strand of BJHF01000202.1, from coordinate 2,080 downwards.
AGCCTGTGAGCACCATGGAGTACCGGGTGCGCATCTACGCTTCGACCCGCACCGCAGTGCGCACCGAGTTGGCGATAAAGCAGCCTCGGTGCGCTGCTTCGTGAAGCTGCGCGAGCGCCTCGGCGTCCACCGGGGTCTCGAACGTCACCACCGGATGCAGCACCACCTCGGTCACGCACGTCAGGCCCCGATCGTCTTTTGCGAGCGTCCCGACGGCGTGGTCGGTGTACGACACCACCACGTGGCGCTTTCGAGCCGCGACCGCCAGAAAAGTCAGCATATGGCAGCTACAAAGCGCGCCAACCAGCAGCTCCTCGGGGTTCGGGAGCGTTGGGTTTCCACGGTACTCTGGTGCTGCGGAGACCTGCCCCGACTGGCCGGTTCCCCAGACCACCGTGTGATCCCGGGTGTACGTCTCCGGAGTGAACGGCGCGATGGGCACAGCGGGGTCGGGCCATTGGATGGAGGCGGTGTGGGTAGACATGGGATTGTGTAACTCAAACCCGGCCCTACCCGTCGCAGGTCACCGGCGCGCTCACGCCGCAGCCCGAATCGGCGGGCTCGCCGCGCAGGCGGGCCTCCAGCCAGCCCATCTGGTTCATCAGCGTCATCAGCGGCGCGTCGCCGTGCTCCAGCCCCGCGCACTCGATGTGCTCGATGGCGTAGCCTTCGGCGCAGAGGCCGGGGATCGCGTCACGGACGACCTGAGAGGGGACGAGCGTGTCGTTTTCAGCGGTGATCAGCAGCACCGGGGCGGTGCTCGCGTAGGGCACGTCGGGGTTGGGCAGCGACGACTGCTCGAGAAAACAGGTCCAGGGGTCGAAGCGCTCGCCGGCGCGCACCGCCGCGAGGAAGTCTGCGTCGTAGATCGCTTCGACGGAGGTGGCGTTCTCTACCGACGGGTAGGTGGTGCAGGACGCCGCGGCCTCGCCGGGGAGCGCGGCGGCGATGTCGGGCTGCAGCACCTCTTCGAGATCGTCGTAGCCGTACCAAGCGGCGTGCAAGTACAGGATCAGCGCGCCGGCGCGCGTCGAGTCTGCCATCTCGTCCAGCCCGATGGTGACCTGCCCGACAATGTCCACCGGGGGCACGACGGAGATCACGCCGATCGGCGCGTAGTCGGGCGCGTAGGTCGGCGCGTAGCGGTCCGACTGGAGCGCGGCGAAGCCGCCCTCGGACCAGCCCCAATACACGATGCGCGAGGTGTCGATGCGCGCCTTGAGCCCCGAAGAGGGCAGCCAGGCATCGACCGCCCGTAGCGCGTCCAACGACGCGATCGCGGTGGGCTCGCCGACGATCCACGGGTGCGGATCGGGCGCGGGATCGCCGCCGCCCATCAGCCCGAGGTAGTCGGGCGCTACCGTGAGATGACCGCGCGCTGCCGCCACGATCGCCGGCGTGAGCCCCTCCACCGCGTTCACCGAGGGCGCGCAGGCATCTTCGAAGCCCGCCGTCGGATGGTGCCACAGCACGGTCCCGACCTCGGCTTCGCTCCCGATCATCGGCACGGTGACGATGGCGGTGGCTTCGACCGGCTGGCCGCGGTCCTGAGTCGTGTAGCGGATTCGCCACGTGCTGACGTCGTAGTAGGTGGGCGTGAGCCAGCCCAAGCCGTTCGCGAACAGCCACACGTCCAACTGCCAGCTTGCGTAGGACCATTCGGTGATGTTGGTCGCTTCGATCACCGTCGGCGTATCGGTGCGCCAGGTGTAGCTGAGGTCGCAGGCGTCGCCCCCGGTGTCGGGGTCTGGATCGGAGTCGACGGGGCTGTCCGGGGCGCTGTCGGAGTCGGTCGCGGAGTCGGTCGCGGAGTCGGTCGCCGAGTCGGTGCCGTCGGCTCCGGGCTTGGGTGCGCCGGTGCAGGCCGTTAGCGTGCCGGTGGTGAGGATGATCAGGGGGGTCAGACGGATCAACGTGCGCATAATGGGTACGATACTACAAATCGGCGGGGCGGGGGATAGGGCGCATGAGCGGCATGGTGGCAGGCACACGCCGACACCGTACACCCGCTTCGGGCGCCGAGGCAAGCCCGCGAGCGACGAAAAAAAGGGCCGATCGGGCTCAAAAACTGAGGGCGACG
>BJHF01000201.1 GCA_014191855.1 Deltaproteobacteria bacterium | reverse complement strand
CACCCCCCACCCGTCCAAGGAGCGAACGAACTGGAGTTCACTCATGTCTCTCGCGCTTCTCCTCCCCCTCGCCCTCACCGCCTGCGGCAACACCGCGGACACCACCCCCAACGCCGACGCCATCTCCGATGACGCCGCGGCAAACATCGAATACGCCGACGAGTCCGAAACCTCGGACAACGAAGACGCCATCGCCTCGTTCATCGACGGGCCCAACCTCGACAACGACGTCGCGCTCTACCTCAACGACAACGCCCTCCACGGCGAGTTCACCCTGCAGAAGGATGCCGACGGTTGGCACCTGTATCCGGACCGTATGGAAATCGCGATGGACGATGACGGCGGCGAACCGGCCGAAGATGCCGACGACGGCTCCGCCTGGGCCACGAGCTACTGGTACGACTACACCTCGGGCTCATCGACCTCCACCTCCTGCTCCGGCAGCCTCTACCTGCTCGACGATGTGACCTACTCCAGCGCCACCGCCGGCCTCTACTACACGGGCGGCGCCAATCAGGTGCAGGTCCTCGGGAGCTGGTCCGGCTGCCAGTCGAGCGGCGGCTCCCTGGTCGTGGCGCAAACGGTCTCGGGCACGAGCCTCTCCGTCAGCATTGGCGCCCCCAGCGGCGTGAGCGTCACCACGTCGAGCTCCACGAAGTTCCAATGGACCGACACCGTCACCCCGAGCAGCCGCAAGGCCTCCCTCGATGCGTGCTTCTCCGGCATCGACGGCTTCGTTACCGGCCGGGTGACGACCGCGAGCCTCAGCTACTACGTCACCTCGTCCAGCAAAAAGGTCCTCTCGGTTTCGAAGACCTCCTACTACTGGCGCGATTCCTGGGCGAGCGGCCCCACCTGCTGATCGGCGGGTAGCGGACACACGAGACGGGCCCCTGGGCGATCCCCTGGGGCCCGTTCTCCTTTTTTACTGGCGGGTGTGGCGGGGGATCGCGGTACCGCCACGGGGCCTACGTCCTTCACGTTAGCGTCGAGCCCTCCCAACGCAGCGCCCCATCCCCCGACGCGATCCAAGCCACGGTACGGCCCTTCGACCGCGCTTGGGCGACGACCTCCCCCGTGCCGCCTGGCCCTCGCGCCGCCTCACCGTCCCAAATCGCGATGAGGACCTCGCAGCGTTCAAGCAACTCCAACCCGCATACTCGAAAAGCAAGCTCCGTCACCCTGCTCTCAAGGATCAGCACCCGGCTTGCGGAGCGAAGCAGGCGCCGAAAGGTGGTCTCGTGCGCAGAGTCAGTGAACGTCGCGATGTACGGGCCGATCTCCATCGGCAAGAGCACCTCCAACGCCCACCCCCGCGCAAGTGCCTGTTGCGCCACGAGCGTGTCGCTCCCCTCGGCGAGCGAGCTCACCAGCACAGAAAATCCGGCGGCTGACAGCTCGTCCAGAGCCTCAACGATCCCGAAGCCGACCGAGTTGCCATCGACCTTTCGATGGCCGGTGATTCCCGCTGCTCGCTGAGCCCCGCCGACTTGCGGGTGGGGCAGGTCGGCGACGGCCGCGCCCGGCGAGAACGCGCCGAGCACCTGTGCCGCCTGCCACAGCGCCACCCGGTGTGCGCCCTCCTGATTTGGATGCGCGGCGATGGCTCGGCCATAGCCCGCGCGCGCCGCGGCAAATTCACCCAGCAGCAGGGTAGCCTCCGCCTGGGTCAGGAGGTCCCACAGGGCCGACTCTCCGCCCATCCCGAGGCCCCGCCTTCGCAATTCCCACCATTCGACGAACTCCTTCGTTTCCCTGGCCAAGCGACGGGAGAGCGCCGGTCGGTTGGCCCACAGAGCGGTCGCTGCGGCGTTGATCCCCAACCAGGCATTCCGGCGCCGGGACCGCATCCAGCCGTCACGATAGCCGCGATGCGCGGCGAGCATGATCACCTGGTCGTCCTCGGCGAATGCGCGACGCTTCTGGATTCCCGACGCGATGCCGATCGTCTCTTCGTCGTCCGGATGTGCGATGGACAGCGCCGCGATCCGCTCCGAGGCCACCTCCAGGGTGCCTCGCCGGCTCAGCAGGAGCGCCTCAAGCTGCCGGAGTCGCAGGTCGCACGGAAAGAGCCTCAGGGCCCGACCGACCAGCTCCGCTGCGGCATCGAGGCTTCCCTGATCGAGATGTCGCTCGACGAGGAGGGCGGGGATCGCCGGCACTGGCGCAGTCTCCCATCCCCCAGTCAACAGCGCCTCGGGGAGGAATTCTGGGGCGATAGCGAAGGGATTTTCATGATCACTGATTGATGCCAGCCCAGGCCCGAAGCGCGACTCGCAAAAATACCACCTGAGCGTGCGCCCAACCGCCCCAATCGCGAAATCGGCCTCGGTCGGATGGATTCGCCGACGCACATGGCGGACGTCGTTCGCAAGCCGCCGCAGCGCGTGGGCGAATACCAGCGCGTCGTCCCCGATCAAGGAGAGCGAGCGGATCGTCTCCAGGGCGCTGAAAATCGTGCCCGCCGCGCTCTCCACCGCGCGCTCCGCAGCCAGCCCGACGAGCGCCTCGAGGATGCGCGCGGCGTACAGCACCGTGCCCTCGCTCGCCAGGAGACGATGGCTGGCCCACATGCCGCGGATGTCGTCGCCGAGTCGAAATCGTTCAACCTCGAACGCAAGCACGCTGTCGTTCACGCTCATCGGGGGTGAAGATACTCCGGCGACGAGCGGCACTGCAAGCTCGACTCACCGGAGCCTCGCTCCAGGCACAGGCAGGTTACCCGGCAACGCACGCCCGGAAACCCTCGACATGTCGGTGTTCATCTCCTACAGCCACACGGATCGCGAGCCGGTCGACCGTCTGGTGAGCGTCCTCGCCGATCGGGACATCCAGGTGCGGCGCGACCAGCGACTCCGCGGCGCGGGCTCCATCGCTCACGAGATCCTGCCCCTCATCCGCGCCTCGTCCTGTTGCGTCTTCTACGCCTCTCCGTCGAGTCTCACGTCCGCGTGGTGCCTTCAAGAGCTCGGCGCATGCTGGGCGCTCGGCAAGCCCGTGTTGGTGTTCTGCCCCGAAGGCACGTCCGCCGAAGCTCTGCCCGACACACTGCGGGCAAACCTCAGCTTCACCTCGCTGGATCGGCTCGCTTCGGCGGTGGAGCACGCGGAGAAGTATGAGCGCCAAGCGGAGCGCAGCCGCAGGTGGCAGGCGCTTGGCAACGTCGCGATGCCGCTCACCGCCGCCCTCGGGCTCGCTGCGGTTTGCCTCGTACTCTGGGTGGCGAGGGGGCTGGAAGCCGCCTCGACCCGGATGGGCCAGGGTGCAGACGCCTTCGCGAAGACGGTGGATCGATCCGCGCTGGGCCTGGTCACCTCCGAAACGCTCATCGTGGGGAGCGGCAGCGTGCTGGAGCGGTTGGCGGCACACGGATTTCGCCCCGCGCAGGACTACCTGGACTACGGAAAAGGCTCGAGTGAAAAGCCTTTCGCGGCGCTGCTCGGGGGCACCACGCGCGGATTGTTCGTAGAGGGCGGGTCGTCCACAGCGCTCTTGTTCCTCAAGGCAGCCCACAACGAGGGGCTTGGCTCGGCCGATCGGGCTTTTCCCGTGCTCGCCCTGGCGTCGCTGCCGCCGGAGAAGATCGAGAAGGCGCTCTTTACTACGGGTGCAGGCACCTCGGATTACTTCTATTCGGTGCTGGGCGAGTCCCACCTCACGGTCTCGGTCGGCTCGCGAAACGACGGAGCGGAAGGGTTCCCGGCGCTCACGCGGCTGCTCGCCAATCCGGAGGTCGATGTACCCACGCTCCACGACGTACTCTCCGAATGCGTGGCGATTAAACCTGTTTGTCAGTGTTTTACGCCTCCGCCCGAAAGCGGCACGCGCTTGCTGCTCAACGACATCCTGGGCGAGGGGCAGGCGGTGTTCAAGGAGTGCAAACAAGCGGAGCTCCGCAAGGAGCTGCCCAAGTTCACCCCCTCCACCAAGGTGTGGTTAGCGCTGGGGAACGAGGTGTTGTACCAGCGAACCTTCGATGGCGACAGCGAGCTGGGCCGAGAGCAGGACTTCTCGATGAAGCAGCTCCGGATCGCCGGAGCCGCCACCCAACCCCTGTCGATCATCGGTCGCTATCCGGGCGGATTCGACCAGAAGGCGGAATGGGGTACGCTCACCGAGCCGCTGTGCACCACCCTCAAGACGGTCCGCGATGTGTTTGCCGGGGAATCGGGCGCCAAGGTCGCGAGCGCGCCGCTCGGCGGGCTTCGCGACGATTGTTCGGTGCGCGGTTCGCGCTCCAGCGAGCACCCGCAGCTCAACAACCTCGACGGCCAACCGTAGCTGACGCCCCCGCCTTCCCCCCCACTG
>BJHF01000200.1 GCA_014191855.1 Deltaproteobacteria bacterium | reverse complement strand
CGTGAGGATGCGCCCAATTATCTGGTTCCGCACCGCGGGATGGTGGCGCCGATCGTCGCGTTCTGCGCTGCTTTGGGCCTGTTCCAGCTCGCGGGGAGCTACGCGTTCACGGGCAGCCCGGTCGCGCTGGATGTGGCCGCTGCATTGCCGACAACGCTCGTGTGCCTTGCGCTGTGGGCGCTTTCAGGCCGAGGCCCTCCGGTCGTGGAGGCCAAGAAGGAGGCCGTTGAGGCTGCACCAGCGGCCGAGCGGCATGACATCGTTGAGCAGTGGAAGCGCGTCGGGGCGGTTGGTGCGCAGGACAAAGCCGTGTTCGCGGCTCAGGCGGGCCAGGCTGCAGGCGGGAGTCGGGAAGCGCGGGAGGCATGGCGCTCGGTTGGAGCGGCCGGCGCGCCCCCGCTGTCGCTCGATCAGCTCATCTTGAAGCTGGACACACCCGGTGAAGCCTGGGTGGTCGGGGATCTCCCGGATCCCACCGAGCCCCTCTTGCTCGCGTCGATCGTGTTGGTGGCCGCCCAGGAGCGAGGGCTCCCGTGCTTGATCGTCTGTGACGATCCCACGGCGCTTCGCGGTCGAGTCAACGACGCGCTCCGCCGCGCGGGCGCCTGGCGCTATGGTCCGCTGGTAGTCGGCGAGGAAGAGCTACGGATCAAGCTAGAGAATGGGCAGATGCCGGCTGCCGCCTTCGTCGATCTTCGGGACCTCTCCTCCCGAGCGATTCGCGCGCTTTGGAATTGCCTGACGCCGCCGGCCACCGCCTGGACGCGCACGATCGGGCTCGTGGTGGTCTCGCGGGTTGACCGCGGCACGCCGCTCGACGCCAGCCACCGCTTCTTTGCCCTTCGCCGGCTGGCCCTGGCGCTCTCCGCCGGTGGGGCCCGCTATTCCGTGCTCGCAACTGGAATGGGTGGACCTGGGACACTCCAGTTTGTTGCGCGGGTATTCACTACCGCCCGCGTTTCCGAGGTGCCGTTTGCACCGCGAGCATCTGCGCCCGTGAAGGTGTGGCGCGTGGCGGAGCCCTTCGCCGCTCAGGCTGGCGACCCCTGGCCGAAGCGGGCCGCCAAGCCGTTGGTGGAGTTCTTGCATCTCCGCGTGGCCGTCGCCGACCCGACGGGTCGGTATGACTCCGGTGTGGCGATCTGGGGCGGCGAGATGCCCGTCCTTCGGGATCTCACGCTCGACGGCAACGCGTCGGTCGCGGCCTTGGACGACGCCTGGTTCGTCGCCGCCTGGCGCGCACTGAGAAACCGAGTACCCCTCGCGGACGGGAGCACGCACCACTCCCTGTGGGCGTGGGAGGCCAGCCCGATCACGATGTATCTGGCCGCCGACGAGAATATCCGAAAACTCGAGCTGGCCGGCCAGCTCATCACCCCACGCTCGCTGGTTGGGGCGGATAACCCCTACGTGGCCCGGGCTCACCTTGAGGCGGCGCTCCGAGAGGGCCGGCAGGATCGGGAGTCGTTGCAGGGGTACTTCGGCCGATCGCTCACGGACGAGGTGCTGAAGAGCCTAGGGGATACCCAGGGTCATGCCCTTCGCCGCACCTCTGCGGATGATCGCCTGACGCGCGTAACGACGGTGCCCTCCCAGATGGGCACGCTGGACGATGTACTTCGCGAGACAGTCACGGGGGATGCGATCGTGATCAAGTCGCGCGACGGCGGGCGCATCCTCGCCCGCTGCGATCGGGCGCTCATCGAAACGCGATTTTATCCGGGACGGGTTTTTGCCACACGCGACGCACGCTACGAGGTGCGTCAGAAAAGTCTCGACTACAAACGTGGGGAGCTCCTGGTGGATGGTGTCGCGTCCGATTGCCCGATGACGCGCCCCGACATCGGTGTGCACATGCGCATTATGGAGTGCATCGACCCGCCGCGGAAGTTGACCGACGAGCAGTTGGTGTACAGCCTCGCGACCTACGACGTCGATGTCTCCGAGGAGATTCTTCGCTTCTACCTGGATGATGGGCGGAAGGTTGAGTCCGAGTCGCCAGTTCGGGCCCAGTACCGCACCCGTGTGCGAGGCATCTTTTTCCCGCGCCCCGCTCCACCTGAGGCGCACAAGCACCTCGCGGCCTGTGTAGATCGGATGTTGCTCGCCCACCTCCTGGCCGGCGACGATGACATTCACGTGATCGCCGTGCCGGCTGGCTTCGCCCCGGACCAACCTGCCGGGATCGTGGCGGTAGATCGTCATGTGGGCGGCATGGGCGTGGCGGAGGCCCTGGACTTGCAGGTGGTGAAGGCGCTCTTCCGCTGGGTGCGCTCCACGCTGTACCACTGCGACTGCAACGTCGGCTGCCTCAAGTGTACGCCCAACCATGCGCTCCGCGGCGCGCCCAACAAGACCGAGGTCTTGAAGCTGCTGGGCGCCTGAGCACCCGGAACGAGGACTGAGCTTGCCGAGCATTGGTGACATCCTGGACCAGCGGTACGAGATCCTCGCGGAGCTCGGCGCGGGGGGCTTTGCGACGGTCTACCGCGCGCGGCACATTGGGCTGCTGAGCGACCACGCGGTCAAGGTGCTCCACGGCCACCTTGCGGAAGATACGGAGCTTCGGGCTCGGTTCCTGGCGGAGGGTCGTATCCAGGCGCGGCTCCGGCACCCGAACATCGTCGCGGTAACCGACATCGTCACATCGCCGCTCCCGGGCCTCGTGATGGAGTTCGTGGAGGGGGAGACGCTCGGCGATTATGTGGCGCGGCGGGGCGGTAGGCTCCCACTCTCCGAGCTGACGGCGCTTTTCTTGCCCGTGGCCGATGCTGTCGCGACGGCCCACGCGGCGGGCGTGGTGCACCGCGACCTGAAGCCGGACAACGTCATCGTGGGCAAGCGCCCCGATGGCACCCACGAGCCGCGCGTCACCGACTTCGGGATCGCCAAGGTGCTGGACGACAGCGTGGTGGGTGGGGCCAAGCAACGCACGAAGACCGGGATGCGGATGGGCACCCTGCACTACATGAGCCCGGAGCAGGTGCGGGGCTCAGCGGACATTGACGCGCGAACGGATGTGTTTTCGCTTGGGGCGATACTCTACGAGCTCGTTACCGGACGGGCGGCGTTTGCCACGGACAGCGAATTTGAGACGATGACGAACATCGTGAACGGGCGGTACGAAGCGCCGGAGCGGGTGGTGGCGGGGCTGCAACCGGCGATCGCGGCGTGTATCGCTGGTGCGTTGGCGCCGGATGTCGCGAAACGCACCGCGTCGTGTGTGCTGTTTCAGGAGGAATTGCGGGGGGCGCTCGCGGGTGGCAGGGCGGGTGAGGCGAGGGTCACGGTGGCAGATATTGGGCGGAGCGAAGGCGTTTCGGAGACGGAGGGTCGCGACTTCGCAAGCGCCAGCCTCGGCACGCTGAAGTGGATTCCGGCGGGGACTTTCGGGATGGGCTCGCCAGAACGCCGCGTGACCCTGACGAAGGGTTTCTGGCTCATGGAGCACCCGGTGACGCAGGGGGAGTGGCAGGCGGTGACGGGGAAGAACCCTTCCCACTTCAAGGCGGGTGGTGCCCGCTGTCCGGTTGAGCAGGTATCGTGGGAGGACGCCGTAGGGTTCGCGCGGGCAGCATCGAAGCGGGATGGCGTGACCTACCGCCTCCCGACGGACGCGGAGTGGGAGCGCGCGGCGCGTGGGGTACGATCCCACGAGGAGTACTCCGGAGGGAACGACCTCGCCGCCGTGGGTTGGTACTCAGGGAACAGCGGCGGGTCGACGCACCCGGTGTGTCAAAAGCAGCCCAACGCGTATGGGCTATACGACATGAGCGGGAACGTGTGGGAATGGGCGTCGGACTGGTATGCCGACGACGACGGGACGACCACGGATCCCGCAGGGCCTTCCTGGGGCTCCGACCGTGTGGTTCGGGGTGGCTATTGGGGCAGCATCGCGCAGAGCGCCTCGGTTGCCTTTCGCTTTTACGGCCCCCCGAACTACGTCAGGAGCACCATCGGGTTCCGCCTCGCGAGGTCGAGCCCGTGATCGTTGATCCGTTCGTCCGTTGTCTTTTTCATGCCGTCGCTCTCGCGGCAGCGCCGGCGCGGGTCGCGAGGCGGAGCCGGGCCCAAGGCGGGCTCGGTGGCATGGGGAGCGCGTTGATTTGCGACTCGCCTTCCCGTCAGGCGAGGGTCGCGTCGGGCACGCCGCTGGTCTGGGGGGCCGCCGCGGCTGGCGCGCACGGCCGCGAGGGGCCCGGTTGCCGGGGTGCGAGTCCGTTGATCCAGCCTCCCTTCGCGCGGAAAAAGGAGAGACGCCATGCCGAAGATCGGTGACATCCTGGATCAGCGGTACGAAATCCTCGCGGAGCTCGGCGAGGGTGGCTTTGCGACCGTTTACAAGGCTCGGCACGTCCACTT
>BJHF01000199.1 GCA_014191855.1 Deltaproteobacteria bacterium | reverse complement strand
GTTGTCGGTGTACGCGTCAAGCGCGAGCTGGCGCAGGTTGCGCTCCATGCTCCCGTTCGTTGCGGAGTAGACGAAGTCGATCTTGACGTACTGTCCAGCTTCAAATCGTGCAGTCGGCGTGTCAGGGCAGGTGGTGCTGATGAAGATCGAGCCGCCGTCGGGCATCTTGTCGCTGGCGAGGGCCGCTACGTTGAGCAGTATCTGCTCGATCGCGGTGGCGTCCGCCGGGACGAGCATCGGCTCGGGCGTGACCCGAAGCGAGATGCGCACGTGCGAACCGACCATTTGGACCAGCATCGGACGGGCATCGCCGATGACGCGCGAGAGGTCCGACACGACTTCGGCAGCGCCCTCCGCGTGGTGGGCGAAGTCGAGGAACTTTCGGGTAGCGGCGGCGCCGCGCTCCGCAGCGGCGAGGACCTCGGCGAGCAGCGCGCAGCGCATCGGGTCATCGAGCCCGTTCCCTGCGAGATCGGTGAAGGTCATGATCGCGCCGAACACGTTGTTCAGGTCGTGCGCTACGCCGGCTCCCAGACGGCCGGCGAGCTCGAGGCGCTGGCTGGCGGCGAGGCTGGACTCCGCGGTGCGCTCGCGGGTGATGTCCTGATGGAACACCAGCATGTGGGTGACCTGCCCGCTGCGATCGGGGGCCGGGGACACCGTGATCGACAGCCACATCGGCTCGCCCGCACGACGCCGCCCAAGCACCGTGCCTTCGGCGTGGGTTTTGGTCTCCACCGCCTCCCGCAGGCGCTGCACGACCGGGCTCTGCGGATCATCGGAGAGGAAGGTCAGCGGCGCCCGGAGCGCGTTTTCGTGGGGACCTCCGGCCATCGCGATCAGCGCGGCGTTGGAGAACACCACGCGCGAAGCGCGGTCGCGCGCGTCGAGCAGGGAGATGCCGACGGTGGCCGAGTCCATCGCGGCGCTGAGCACGCGTACGCGGGTGTCCGCGGCGTGGCGCTCCAGCGCGACCCGCAGCGTAACGGCGAGCGTGCGCTCATCGAAGGGCTTGAGCAGGTAGCCGTAGGGCGAGACCTCGGCGGCGCGCCGCAGGGTGTTCTCATCGGCGAACGCGGTGAGGAACACCACGGGGACGTCGCGCTCGCGGCAGATCGCGCGCGCGGTCTCGATGCCGTCGATGCTGCCGCGGATGGAGATGTCGAGCAGCACCAAGTCGGGAGCGGTCTCCCGGAACAGCGCGAGCGCATCCTCAAAGGTGTCTGCTTCACCGCAGACTTTGTAGCCGAGCCTCCGCAGGCGCTGGCTGATGTCGAGCGCGATCAGCGCTTCATCTTCCACCACGAGGACGCTCTGTTGACGATCACCTGCGCCGAGGGTGGTGCTATAGACCGACGGCGCGGGCCCGGATGGGGGGCCCGGAGGGATGGTAGGGAAAGTTGCCATGGCTTCCTGTAGCCCGTGGGGCGGTCGGTGGCTACGCGATGTGAAGACTCTTCTGTATGAGCGGCGCCTCCTTGACAGATCTGACCGGGCGCCCCCCTTACACGATGGGGTGCCTGACGGACGGGGACCGGGTGCCTGGTTGACCCGATCTGTTGGGTACGTAACGTTGCCTTGGATCGTACGCAACACAACCGTGCGTCTGGTTGAACGGTGTCCGGGCAGCTCATGCTACGACACGGTCGGTCTCCACCGAAGAACCGGGTCGGTCCTCGTGGACCAGCCGCGGCCATCGCCGTCGAACGTCGTGAGTCGAGATCGAAAGTCGCCGCCCGATCTCGTCGAGACTCGATGTTCGACTGTCCCACGGGGCAGGGCCCGGAATCGACGGTCACCGCGGGCGTTGGGCCCCGCCCGATGACGCCCCAGGACCGCCACCTCTGCGGTCCCGGGTCACCCGGTGGGAGGCCGAGGATGAGCTGGAGGGCGCCAGCGAGTGGCACGGGGAGGGCGTTACCCGCCCGCCGTGCCGGGTCACCCGGCGGTCGCCGTCGGCGTCGCAGGGCCTGGACACGTACCACTCGCCCTCCCCACCGGCAAGGAGCTCCAGCCGCCACCGGGCGATGTCCAGGGCAGTGTGGGGCCCGGTCTTCGGCGTCGGGGCTCAGGCGCCTCCGCGGGCATCGACCAGCCCCGCGCGTTCCACGACGGACTCCTGGGCCGGTAGAACGGAGGTTGGCTGACGGGATTGTAGGTGCCAAGTTTTCTCTTGGAGATAGAGTTGGCCGACCCAGACCGGCCCGAAGTAGACATCCCAGCGGCTGTCCGTCCGGGGTTGGACGCCGATGGTCTCGCCCGCGAGGAGCTTGGTCAGGAAGATCCGCTCGCCGGCAAAACTGAAACTTCCGGCGTCGGCGACCTGACGACGGCTCATCCCTTCCGGGTACTCCAACTCGGCCAATTCCACTGGGTAGGGACGCCAAGATCTCCGGTAGACATCTGCGGGGATCCGCTGGCCGAGACCCTCGTGCGGACGCTCGAGGTTGTACACCCTCCTGAACACGTCAAAGGCACGTTGTTGCTCAATCATGTCGCTCCGACCCGGGGTGATCGCCTCCGCCTTCAAGGTGCGGTGCATCCGCTCGTGGGCGCCGTTCTGCTCCGGATGTCCGAGCGCGATGCGCTCCAACGAGATCCCAAGCTTGATCCACCAGATTGACAGATGGGTGAGTCCTCCAGGCGCCTGGCTCGCGGCGAACGGCGTGCCGTTGTCACTGCGAATTCGCTCGGGGAGGCCATACTCCCTGAACGCCGCCTCTAGATGGGGGCGGGCCTCAGCTTCGCTCGTCGAGGGGAGCGCCTCGCATTTCAGTAGGTAGTGAGAGGCGAGGTCACAGAGGGTGAGCGGGTAGCATCGTCCGTTGATGAGGTCAAACGACCCCTTATGGTGGACCGTCCACACGATGTTCGGAGACGTCGCCTGTGCGCGCTCCGTGGGGGATGGGGGGACCCGGAGGCGGGGTTGCCGCGACGCCACCATGCCACGACGTTGCAAGACAGCGCCGATTGTGCTCGGGGCCGGCCACGCAGCGGTCGGCGCCTGTTTCACCAGGACCGCCCTGATCTTCTTCGGGCCCCAGCTCGGATGTTTCTTGCGGAGATCGACCATCTGGTCGGCCAACCCCTCGTCCGTTGCATTGGGGTGCGTCCGAGCCATCGGCCGCCGGTCCGCCAGGCCCCTCGTTCCCTCCGCCTCAAACCTACGTTTCCAAGTGTACCCCGTCTGTCGGCTGATCCCAAACCGGTGACAAATCTGCGCGAACGACTCCCCGTCTTCCAGCAGCGCAAGAATGAACTTCATCCTCTCCATTTCGACACTTGACTCCCTCCAGGGCATGTTTGACCCTCCCGTGGGGAGAGGAGCCCGTCATCGTCCCAGAGTGTCAAGGAGGCGCCCGGTCTGATCCGTAAAGGGAGCCCCCGGTTCATACCCTGGGCCGTGCCCTGACAAGATGTCAGGGCGGAAGGGTGAGCCCGGAGATAGGCGTTCCATGCGTCGATGTTGCGCTGATCACGCGGGGCGGTCGAGACCGGATCCACCACCCCACGGTGCGCGATCAGCGCGTTGTAGAGCGCCGCGAGATCCGCTTCGGTGAGGCCCGGCAACCGGCAGAGCCAGTACGCCTTGTCTGTCGGCGTTACCCCGTCGGCCGTGACAACGAGACTGCCGAGCTGTGGGTACACCGCGCTGATCCGCGCCGGGACGAGCGAGGCAGGCGCGGGGGCAGGCGCGGGCGCAGGCGCCGGCGGGGCCGGAGAGCCGCCGGTGTCAGCCGAGTGTTTCGCGGCGGGTGGCGGAAAACCCGCCGTCTGGTTCAATGATTGGATGAGCTCTCCGGCGAGCTGAACAGTCAGAAAGGGTGCCCAGACGGCTGAAGTGTGCGTGACATGCATCGACTGAATGCCAGTGGTCGTGTTCACCTCCATCTGGAGATCGAAATCGATCACGCTGCGGTCCCAGCCCGAGATGCAGTAAAAACGAGCGGTGATAGCGAGGCCATCCCCGGTCGGCTGCATCGACTCGAGGGTGACGTGATCGTAGGTAGCGGTCGGCCGGGCGGCCTTCGCGATGCCACCCGCGAAGAGGTCGAGGGTGGTTTGGGCGGTCTCGGCGAGAGTTGGCGCGACCGCCGCAGGAGGAGGCGCCGCGGCGGCGGGTGCCCCGAGCAGGGCGCAGAGGGCAGCGGCAGTGACGGCAGGACAAAAGCTTCGCAAGAGGCCCCTGAAAGAATGGCGTCGAGGGCCAAGGTTGGCCGGCAATGTGCGCCCGTCCCCTACGGCAGGACTTCCTATCGCGTATCTACTGACAAGGTGTCGAATGACCAGCCCAAACTCCTCCGCAACGGCCAAAGTCAAGCCGTCCGCCTCCCGAAGGAATTCGCGCTCCCAGGGAAAGAGGTGGGCGGCCGGCACATCGCCGGCCCCTCGAGCGTCGCCCCGTCGCGGGTCGCCCAGTCGTCAATCGTCCTGTCGTGAGTCGCTCAGTCGCCAATCGTCCCGTCGTGAGTCGCCCGTCGCCCCGTCGACC
>BJHF01000198.1 GCA_014191855.1 Deltaproteobacteria bacterium | reverse complement strand
AGCCGTACACGTCCCCGCGCCGGCTCACGGGCACCCTCACGAGGGTAAATCTCCGCCCGCAACCATCACATTCCTCGCGCCAGTGCGGGTAGTGGTCCGCTCCGCAGCGACCGCAGACGAAGATGCCGCCGGGGCGTTGCGGCGGAGCGGACGCGTGGGGAGTCATGGTCGCCGCTCCGTCGCCGAGGCGGTGGCCGAGGGGGTGATGGGCGCCGGCGTGGTAATCGAGGTGGTCACTTCTGGACCCTACCGGGTGCCCCCGACTCTGGGCAGGGCTCCTCTATGGAGTGTCGTGGAATGTGGCCCTGATGGTGGCTGGCACCGGCTGGTGCTGTCGTCCACGTTCGGTCTGACCCAACCTACACGTCACTCCATTCGATCACGTCCCCGACGAGGCCAGCGTCGCGCAGCGCGTCGCCCAGGCCGCGGCGATCACGGCCGTCGAAGCCTCCGACCCGAAGCCGCGTACAGGCGTCCGGAGTGCGGGGCTCGATCCGAGTGACGTCGAGCCCCTCCCGCATGAGGCGAAGATAGGTCTCCTCCGAGCGATCCCCCAACTCCACACTCGCCCACGCAAAGGGTACGCGACCCCCTGCGAGCGTACTCGCGGATCCCAGGAACGGGCTGGGCTCGAAGGTCATCTCCGGGGCCGCGCGCAGGGCTTGGGCGACGAGGGCGAATGCGTCGCTCGCCAGCCACGCGGAAAGCGCCACCCTCGCCACGTGGAGTAGCGGGGGCATCCCGGACACCCAGACTCGAGCATGGTCCTGGTGGTCGATTCGCGTGGGCAGACTGCCGGCGCGACGAGATCGGGAATTCCACGTGTTGGCGGTGTCTCTGATGCGGTCAGCGCGGAACTGCAGGTCGCCTCCGGCCAACTCAGGGTCGGCCAGCAGCGCGGCGTACGTCGCCGGACTCCGCAGCACACCCGAGAGGCGGCGGCGTTGCCCTGCCGTTCCGAGCCCTTGGAGGGCCATGAATGCCGAAAGTTCTTGCTCCGACCGTCGCTCGTAGCCGCCGATCTGTAACAGTTCCGGCGGCCGTCCCGCTCCGACGTGCTCGTCCTGAAGCCGGGCCCGGACGGGCTCCGCCCGGTGTTCGGCTGCCAACCACTCGTCCTGAGAGCCGCGAAGCGCCGCCTGACCAGCGGTCGTGGGCTCGAGCAGCGCCCACGGCTCAAGAGCAAGCGCGCGGCGGCGACCCGCGACGCTAACCAACACCGTCGCCGGACGCCGACGCGCCGACTGTCGAGATGCCGTGCGATCGAGGCACATCGTCCACTTCGAGCGCTCTCGGCGGTCTGTCACGGCGGGGAACACGTCCTTGATGCGAACGCCTATCTCCCTCCAGTGTCGCCGGTTGACCCACCCTCCGTAGTCGGCCTCGACGATGCCGGGAACCCGGAGGGGGTGCAGCGCCGGGAGGAAGATGGTGGCCGGCATCAGCAGACACCCGTGATCGTCTTCCCGGCCGGGTGGCGAGCCCTGGACTGGAACATCGCCACCTGCTATCGGCCGTGAAACCTTCACAATCGCAGCCTCGACGAACCATCGCCCGTCCGTCAACGTCGGCGTCGCCACACCGAGCGGTGTCTCCGTGCCGGGCACGATCGCGGCTTCGGCCCAACGTCCGGCCTCGGGGAGCGAGGAGAATGCGGCGATGGCGAGGAGCGGGTCCATCCCCGATGGGTAATCCGTGGCCGGCCTGCGGCAATCGGCCACCACCACCAGGCCTGTTTCGGCGGGCGGATGCTGGGTACGCCGCCGCGGGGGCTGACCTGCGCTGGGGATCGCCGGGCGCCCGGGAATTAGTGACAGCGGAATCGCTGCGCCGCCGTGTCATGCTTGGGGCATGCCACACGACACCTTCGTACTCCCACTGCTCGACGCCGACGAAGCGGCCGCGCTGCTGAACATCCCCAGGGCCACGCTGGACTCCTGGCTGGCCACGGGTCGGGTGCTCGTCCCACATCTTCGGCTTTCTGCGAAGACCATTCGTTTTGATCGACGCGAACTCGACGTCTGGATCCGCGAACGCAGCGCCGCCGCCACCGCCGCCCTTGCTGAGCGCCGGAGCCGACGTGCCCGGTGACTCCACCGGGGTTGCCCCGGTCCGGCTCGTCGCCGCACTGGCTGCGGTCGGGGGAAGGGGCGCGGCCGTGGTTGACCGGTGGAGCCCGCCGTCACGATGGTGGCCGGTCGGGATGTATTTTGACTTCCAAGGCTACCGGACACGCGAACAGGACCCATCCGGCGTGACAGATTGTCATGCAAATTATGACGGTTCTTGTTACGCAAATGACGCCAACACAAATCTGGCCACGAACCTGTATGCGTGACAGATTGTCATGCTTCTCGGCGTGTAGACTCCATAAACCGAAGACGGTGGGACTTGACCGCGTCCGGGCGATGGGGTATGCCATGATGGTCAGCGGAACCGCCCGGCAGATGACCCCGAAGGGGCCAGCGGGTGGGGGAGTATCAGCTCCTGATCCATCCGCTGGCCAGCGACACACCGTGAACGTACTCAATTCTGCTCCCGCCCGCAAGACGGTATCGAAAACGTCTTTCCTGAGCGCCGGAGGGACCTTCTGACCTCAGAGCGGTGCGAGGCACCGCTTGATGATCGCGAACTCGGCGAGGATAGCGAGCGGGCCGGGTTCACGCTGTTTCGAATCGGGGGCGAACACAAGTTGGTCCAACTCGACCCGGAAGCAGGCCCCATGAAACTCGTGGGCCACGCCACCTTGGCGGGCGACCGCTCGGTCTGGGTCTACGCGAACCGCGCGCTGGATGTAGCCGCCGCGCGGCGGATAGTCGAAACGTGCCCGAGCGCCGACGGTGCGGTGGATGCCGCGATGTTTGGGGCGCTTGATCGTTTGGAGGCTCGCGTGCGCGATAGCCGAGGGGCGGCCGGGACCGAAGTCATCCAACGCCTTCGAAAGGTACTCGGAGGTGAGCATGGCTTGCATCGTTGATCGCCTCTTGCGAGTTCTGCCCCCCCCCGCGGAGCGTCGGGTGCTGGAGTTGGTGCGCGTCAGCACCGCGAATCAGCGTGATCGCGCAACCAGCGCGAAGCAGGTGCGGCAGCTCGACACCCTCCGTAAGTCCCGGGGCGGCATCATCGTCGAGAGGGTAGAGGAGCTAGCGATATCTGGCGCCACGCCTCTGGAGTCTAGGAAATTCGTTGCTGCGATATTCAGGCACATCAACGGCGCGGGACTGGACGAGATCCGAGTCGCAGACTGGGATCGCGCGGCGCGCCTGGATGCTTTGGATATCGGTGAACTTAGCAACAAACTCAGGGACGCGGGCGTGGTCGTGTACGACGCGGCACTGAGGCGCGAATTCAACTTGGCCACCGAGAAGGATCGAATCGACCTCGCAAACGAGGCGAACCGTGCATGCGAAGAGCGGACCTTAATCAGTAAGCGGACGACCGATGGCCGCAACGAGAGGATGGAGCGGGGGATTCATCCGCAGGGAGGGATGCCTTGGGGTCTGACTTTGGACCGCAAATCTGAGGCCTACTCGTGGAACCCGCGCGTCATCGAGATTCTCGCCGTCGCCGCTGGCCTGCTCGTGCGCGGGCACACGCTTCGGCAGACCTGTGAGGAACTTGAGCGCCTGGGACACCACGCCCCCGGAGGGAAGCCGTGGGGGCGTGGCGGCATGCTGTGCAAGGCGATCCGAGCGGACTGCTATCTCGGCCGGTGGAAGGGGACGATCAACAAAGTGACGAGGCCGATCACGGTCCCCGTTGCCGTGGATGAGGACCTCATCCTTGCCGCTCGGGCCGCGCTGGCTCGGCGTCGGAAGCGCCCCATCAAGGGTCGAACTGTGTACGCCCTGCTCCGCGGTCGGGTGATCTGTGGCAGTTGCGCCCGTCGGGGAGTCGATAACCCCCACATGAACGTACAGTCGGCAAACTCCGGTGCTGACCGGCATTACGGGTGCCCGAGATGCAAGTCGCGGTCGCCAGATCCGGCTTGGCGAAACGTCAATCACGCTGTGAGTGTGGTCGACGAAGTCGTCTGGGCGACCCTGACGGAGGCAGTTCTGGCGGACGCTGAGTTGTCACGGGAGCTTTCTAATTCCCGCACTCCGACGGCGGCCGATCACTCCGATGTCACCGCTGCGACCGAGTCTCTCGCCAGAGTAAAGGGAGAGTTCGACATGGCCTACGGACTGCTCTTTGAGTGCCCCTCTGAGCACGCCAAGAGCAGGCTCAAGAAGCTCAACGCCGACGTCTTAGATCGGGAACGGTTGCTCTCGGAGGCGACCAAAAAAGACGCGCAGGCCGAGCGCCTGCGTTCAGCGTCTCTGGCGAAGCACGCGAGTCTGCTCAGTGCCGCGGGCGATCTCCGCCCCCGACTCGGGGATCTGGACTTCGACTCGCGGCGCGCGTGGATCGGCGCGCTCGACGTGGAAATTGTGCTTCACGCCGATCGTTCCGGGGACCTGACGATGGCCCTCTCGGAGATTTCGATGGC
>BJHF01000197.1 GCA_014191855.1 Deltaproteobacteria bacterium | reverse complement strand
CATCGCCACGCCGGCGGCGAGGGCGGCGAGCGCGGCGGGGGTGAGCAGGGCCTGGCGGCGGGAGAGGATCACGGGGCCTCAGGAGAGCAGGAAGTCGGGGTCACGGCGCGGGGCGGAGAGCACCGCCCTTTCGGTGCAGGCGAGGAGGCTCAGGGTCGGGGCGAACATGCCGGGCAAGTGTGCCACGTCGCGGGGAGGGGGGTGTGAAATGTGCGTGGGACGGTGAAGCGATTGTCCCCGCGGTCGCCCACCCGTTACCGGGCGGGCCACCCTCGCCGAATCGGCGCTCCCTCCGGAGGCATCCTTTGGTTCGTTCCCTCTTTCCTTCCTCGCTGCTTGTCTTTCTGCTGATTGGCTGTGGCGAACCGGGAGACACAGGCGAGTCCGGCACGGGAGACAGCACGCCCGATGCGGATGCGGATGGCGACGGCTCCGTGGTTGGCGAGGATTGCGACGACGGCGACGCGACCGTGTTTCCCGGGGCGCCCGAGGTCTGCAACGGGGACGACGACGATTGCGACGAACGAGTGGACGACGAGGACGACGATCTGGCCGGAACAACCACGTTCTACACGGACGAGGATGGGGATGGGGTAGGCGGTGGTGCCGGGCGTTCCGGCTGCACAGCCCAGGCGGGCGAAACGGAGCTTGATGGGGACTGCGACGACACCGACGCCACGGCATTCCCCGGTGCCACCGAGGTGTGCGACGGCGTCGACAACGACTGCGATGGCCTCGGGGATGAGGACGACGACTCGCTGAGCGGCGCGGCCACCTGGTACCCGGATGCGGATGGCGACGGCTACGGTCGCGACGACGCCCCGTTACAAGCGTGTCGTAAACCGGCCGACTACGCCCGGGACGCCGGCGATTGCGACGATGACCTCGCCTCCCGCAATCCGGGTGCGGCCGAGGTTTGTGGCGACGGCGTCGACAACGACTGCGACGACACCGACAACGGCTGCGAATTGGAGGGGGAAATCGACTTCGCCACCAACCCCGCCGGGAACGTGATCGTGGACGATGGCGCCTGGGGCTTCGGTCGCTACCGACCGGTCGGTGATCTCGACGGGGATGGGTATGCCGAAATCGCGGTCAGCGAAGCAGGCGAAGACGCCGTATGGTTGGTGCACGGCCCGGTGAGCGGGGTTTCGAAGGTCGGGAGCGCATGGGGGCGCATCGAGCAGGGGCGCGACGACAACAATTTCGGCATCGCCGCCTTGGGCGGCTTCGATTGGGATGGAGATGGCGAGGGCGATGTTGCCCTCTCGGCCACCCAGTACGCGCGCGACGACATCGGCTACCTGAAGATCTACACCAACACCTCGGGCGGCGGCACCGTGGATGGCGACACCTACGCCGCCTACCTCGAGCACACCAACGGCCAATACATCGGCACCTACGGGCTGGTTACGTGTGATCTCGATGGCGACGGCACCGGGAACGACATCCTCGCCCGTGCGCACACCGATTCCGGCCAGCCGGTGGCGTGGGTCGCCGGCTGGGAGCGCGGGTCCGAGACTCCGGCGCTCACGTTCGGGCTGGCGACCGGCGGCTTCTCGCAGGGCGGATTCACCACCGCGGATGTGAACGGGGACGGGGTGGACGACCTCCTCCTCGGCGCGCCCGACTTTGACTACGACGAGGCTTCCCCCGATGGCGGCGCCACGTACATCGGCTACGGCCCCATCGTCGACATCACCGACCTCGACGATACGTGGGATCTCCGCCTCTATTCCCATCTGGCGGACGATTACTCAGGGCGGTACCTCGACATGAGCGGCGATGGGGATGGCGACGGCCACCTCGACCTCCTGATCGGCGGGCCTGGCAATTCGGTTGCCGACGCGGCGGCCCGGATCGTCCGCGGGCCGCTGGCCTCCGGCGCCATCTACACGCTTGCCAGCACCTCGTTCTCGATCTCCAGTGGCAGTGAGGCCAGCACCTGGGTGGGCGACGTAGACGGGGATGGTCAAGCGGAGCTCGCGATCACCGAACCCGATTCCTGGGCGGTGTACCTCTACTCAGCGGCCGCTACTGGCACCTTCGGCATCGCGGACGCGCAGGCCACCTTCCTGGGCACCCGCGCCGACGGGAGCAGCGTGGTCGCCGGCGGGGACCTCGACCTGGATGGGCGCCCCGACCTGCTGCTCGGCGGGCTCAGCCACTCGTTGGGTGGGGCGCCGGTGGATGCGGTCGTGGTGGTGGGCGGGGAGGGGCTGTAGCCCGGAGTCCCGCCCCTCCTATTGATACGCCCCGACGATGTAGCTCTGGAGCGCCTCAACCTCGCCCTGGAGGGAGCGCGTGACCCAACGGGTGAGGTCGCCGATCGACACGATCCCGACCAGCTCCCCGCGGTCCACGACGGGCAGGTGTCGCGTGAAGCGCTCGGTCATCAGGGACATCGCGATGCCGACGCTCGTGTTCGGAGCCACCAGCGGCGGCGTGGGATCCATCAGATCGCGCACGGCAGTCCGGTCGAGGGAGTCCATCCCGCGCGCGAGGCCGGCGATCACCTGGCGCTCGCTGAGCAGCCCAGCGACGGCCCCGCCGTTCATCACCACCACGCTCCCGACATTCAGGCGAGCCATGTGGCGGACAGCCGCGCCCACACTGGCCTCGGGGTTGATGGTGTGTACGACCGTCCCCTTGGACCGGATGACGTTTTGAAGCGGACTCTTCATGGAAAACCTCAAGCGTGAGGGTGAGGGTCGTCGCCGGATCGAGCGGTCCGGGATCGGCTTCGGACCTGAAGACTGTGCACACCGATCGGCCGATCGGCATCCTGGGTCACTACACCCTGGCGACGATCCGCTCCGTCTCGGCCCACAGCCGCCCCGCCAGCGCCATGTCGCGCCCCAAAGCGCTCGATTTAGCGACATTACAGTCCGCGAGGTACTCCCCCTGGAGCGTCGCCGCACCGGGATGCGCGAGCGCCCACACTTGGGTGGCTGCGCCCTGGGGGATGGTCTTGAGCGCGAGCGGCGCCGCCGCCGCCCACGCGAGACGCATCGGCGCGGCCATGTGTCGCACCAGGTTCGTCGCGATCACGCCCGGGTGCACCGCGTTCGCGACGCGCCCGGTGCCCGCCCAACGGCGCCCCAGCTCTCGCGCGAACAGTAGGTTCGCCAGTTTCGACTGCCCGTATGCCCCCCATGGGGAGTAGCCGCGCGCACCGGAGAGGTTGTCCAACTCGATGCCGGCCGCCGGCGCCCCTTTGTGCGCGGCGCTGCTGAGCATCACGACGCGGCCCCCGGGTTTCACGAGGTCCAGAAGCCCCGTCGTCAGGATGAAGTGGCCGACATGGTTGGTGAAGAATTGCAGCTCGTACCCAAACTTCACCTCCAGTTTGGGCAGCGCCATGATGCCGGCGTTGCCGAGGATCCCGTCCAGGGGTTCGCCCATCGCCAGCACCGCATCCACGGCCGCCCGCACCGATGCAGGCTCCGAAAGCTCGCATGCAACGGGGATGAACTCGCCCGGAATCCCCTTCACCGCCTCCCGCGCCTTCTCCACGGTCCGCGCGAGCGTCAGCACGGTTGCCCCCCGAAGCCCGAGCACGCGCACCGACTCCAGGCCGATGCCGGAATTCGCGCCGGTGACCAGGTAGCGCCGACCCGTAAGATCGAGCCCTGCCGTGACCTCTTCCGCGGTCGACCCGTACCCGAACCCGCTCGGACCCTTCCCCGCCATCATCGCGTAGAGTGACATCCGAGCGCATAAGCTGCGGGGCAGGGCGATGCCCGATTCCTCGTTGCCTTCCCCAGGCTCGGCTCGCCGGGCATCGCGGGACGGCCCTTACATGCGTTTCATCCTCGCTTTAGTCGCGCCTCTAACCCATCGAGGCGCTTGCGGAGGGCGGCCAGATCGTCGTCGGCTTCGGGAGGCGCGGCGCGCTCGTCGGGATCGTCCGGCACGTCCTCCGGCGGCGCCGCGGCGGGGGGAGGGGGTGTTGCCGCCCCAGCCGACGCTGCGGCGGCCGCCCAGGGGTTCGCCCCGGCGAACGGATTCGCCCCCGCGAACGGAGCCCCCGCGGACGGTCCTCCCGAAAACGGCGCCGCCCCCTGCCCATAGTTCGGGAAGCTCCGCGTCAACTTCACCTCCAGCTCGTCGAGCTGCCCGTGCATCAGCTCCATCGCCGAGGCCACGTGCGGGCGCAGGAGTCGCTGCATCGGATCGGTACCCGTCGCGCGGATGACGCGCCGCAACAAGCCGACCGGGAGCAGCTCGGGCCCCCCCTCCGCGGCGAGCAGCACCTGCAGCAGGGTCTCTCGCGTGAGGTCCCGCCCGGTCTTGACGTCGGACACGGTGACCGACTCCCCACGGCGCACCATCGCTGCGATGTCCTCCAGGTTCACGTAGCGGGATCCCTCGGAGTCGTAGAGGCGGCGGTTCTCGTACTTCTTGATGGTGGGCATGCCGCCCGCCTATCCGGCCCGCTGGCCAAGCGTGAGCCAGCGGCGTCATATTGCGATGCAGCAAAAAGATTCTTGACGCACTGC
>BJHF01000196.1 GCA_014191855.1 Deltaproteobacteria bacterium | reverse complement strand
GCCGAGGTGCTGGGCCTCGTGGTCGAGGTGTACGGCGCGGTGCGCTCGCAGCTCCGCGACGTGCTCGAACAACGCAGGGTCGACCGAGCGTTCCTCGACGCGCGCACCCTCGCGCTCGCCCCGCGGAACCTGGGTTTGAGCATCGAGGATCCCGCCTGGGCCACGGCCATCGGCGACGTGGACGCCTCCGGACGCATCGTGCTCGGGCCCTCCCGAGACGCGACAACCTCGCCCCCGGTGGCGGTACCCGCCTTCCTCCACGGTCACCAGATCACCCTGTTTGGCCCCCCCGACTCCGCACGCATGGCGATCAACGCGATGAACACCATGCACCGCCGCCGGCCGGACGAACCGGAGATCGTCGCGGACCTGGTGCGCGGGCACGTGGCGCGCTGGGGCGCGGACAGCGAAGACAGCAAAACCCCCCGGCTGCGGAGCCTTTACGAAGCGAGCTTGAACCTGGCGGGTTGCTTCGACGGCACGTTGCGCGTCGAGGATCCACGCACCGGTCGCACCTACGCGCTCGCGGACTCTCAACGCTCCTTGCCCATCAAGCGGGTCGCCGGGCTCGCGCTCCCCGACGGCAATCACCTGTTGGAAGGGAGCCCCCTCCCCTTGCACCTGCTGGAGCTGGTCCAGCACGTTTGGCTACATCGCGATCGGCCTGAGGCGCTCGTGGTGTATTTTCCGAAGCTGGAGAATGACACCGAGGCTGCCTACCTTGCGGCGTTGATCCGCACGATCGAGGACGCGGTGAAGTCGCGACACCCCACCTATCGGCAGGGCTCGGTGCGACTGATGATCGTCTTCGAAAATCCGCGGGCGATTTTCAGGATCCGAGAAATGGCGGCGGCGCTGCACCCGTGGTTCGTGGGCGGCAGCCTCGGCTGGCACGACTTCCTCGCCTCGACCGCCCGCTTGTTCCGCTACGATCCGGGCTACCGCATCCCCGTGAAGGCCGACCCGGACATCGTGATCCGGAACATTCGCGAGAGCCACCGCATCCTCGTTCGCGATCTGGGCCCCACCGGCGCGCTCAAGCTTGGCGGCATGTACGGTGTGCTCTTCACCGACGACGATCCTGAGAGCTACGCCGCGAGCATGATCGGGTATATTCGGGACGTTACGACCCAACTCAAGCGCGGGCTCGACGGCTTCTGGGTCGCCCATCCCGACTTTGTTCGCATCGGGATCGCGCTCACCGAGGCGTGGCGGCGGCGGGAGGTGGACCCCGAACATCCCGCCCTGTTCCAGCTCATTCATGCGCTCGTACCCAATCCCGACGAGGGGGGCCGCCTCGTGGCGTTCGTGGAAGGTCCCGACGTCGAGGGGCTTGAACCGCGCGACCCCCGCTACCTCCGCGCCGTGCTCGCCGCGGAGCGCGGGCCGAGTGTCGTGATTGCGAACGACGATCCCGAGGAGGTGCGCTACAACGTCTTTCAGGCGCTGCAATACCTGGCGGACTGGTTGTCGGGAAATGGCTGTGTGGCGTTGCCGGCCTCGATGAAAACCGCGTCCGGGGAGCGTGTCCCCGTGCGGGTGATGGACGACCTCGCCACCACCGAGCGCTCGCGGTGGGAGCTCTGGGCGGAGGTGTTCCACGGCCGCGTGAGCGCCGCGGACTTCGAGCGGATCCTCCGCGAGGAAGAAGCGTTCCTGAAGGCGGACCAGGCCACACCGACCCACCGGCCCCAGGTGCGCTGGGTGGGGGAAGCGGCCCGCTGGTACCCGATCGCAGTAGAGTTGCTTCGGCTCCTGGTTACCCGCCCGAACCCTCCCGAATTCGTCACCGAGCTGCTGCTCCCGTTCACGTTTGATGTCGTGCGCGAGGCGGACGACCCGTGGGCGAAGGCGCGGGAGCTGTGCCCCGAGACATATTCGGACGGGTGAACGTCGGATGGTCGGCGGTAGGCTGGCCCATGTTCAAGCGGATCGCTCGCTGGGCCGGCTCGATCATGATCGCTGCGTACGCGCTGGGGCTGGTTGTGCTGTTCCTGGCGCAGCGTTCCTTGCTGTTCGCGGCCCCCGTCCCGCTCCCCACCGCCGCGCCACGGAGCGCCGAGCGCGCCACGCTGTCCTTGAGTGGGGGAACGGTGCCGATGTGGTGGTCCAACGCCGCCGATGCGCCAATGGTGCTGTTCTTCCATGGTAACGGCGGTCAGTTGTCGAGGACCGTCCGGACCGGTCGCGACGCGGCTGCCGCGGGGCTGGGCTTCGCGGCGGTGGAGTACCCCGGGTACGGCGAATCCACGGGCGCAGGGCCGAGCGAGGAAGGCTGCATCGAGGCGGGCCGCGCCGCGATCGCCGAGCTCACAAAGCGGGGGTTCTCCCCTCCGATCTGCATGGGGCACTCCCTCGGAACCGGGGTTGCAACCGCGCTTGCGGCGGAAGGGCGTTGCGCCGGCCTCGTGCTCGCCTCCCCGTACACCTCCATCGCCGATGTCGCCGCGGAGCGCTACCCGTTTGTGCCCGTTCGCTGGTTGTTGTTGGACCCCTTCGACTCCCTCGCCCGCGCGCCGAGCGTCGAGGTACCGGCGCTGGTGGTGCACGGGCTCGACGACGGCGTGATCCCGTTCACGATGGGCCGCACGTTGGCGAACGCCATACCGAACGCCCGCTTCCTCGAGCGCAAGCGGCACCACAACGACATCCTCGATGGAGAAACCTGGGCGAAGGTGGCGGAGTTTGCGGGGGTGGAGGAGTAGCACTGGGCGATGCGCCAGAACCGGTCCCCCCGGGCTGGCGCCCGGCGCGGCGAACACTGCCGCGCATCGCGATGCCACCACGGGGGGTGGCGAGGGGCTGCGTAGGCTTCGCCGCCCGGAGGGGCGCGCTCGCGCCCGGCCGGGCGGCGGCGGCAGGGGGCGGTGTGCGGCGCTGCAGGAGCCGCGATTCTCATATCGGGGGTGGCGCCCCCTCCCTCCACGCGAAGTGAGAATGTTTCAAGGAGGTTTTTCTCGGATCGCGCGGGGCGAGGGCGTCCCTCCCGCCGTTGTGAGAGCTTTTTGGCCGAAACCCTCTCATAACGCCGGGGGCGACTCCCACATCGCCCTGGGTGACTCTCACTTCCGGGGGGGCGGCCTGGCCCCCATCGCGATGTGAGAAAACGGGCCGACCGCGAGCGCGCCGACGGCCGCGAAGCGCGCCGACGGCCGCGAAGCGCGTCGCCGACCGCGAAAGCGCCGCCGACCGCGATCGCCTCGCCCCCCGGGAGCGCGTCGCCCCCCGCGAAAGCGCCGCCGACCGCGAGCGCGCGCGCGGCGGCCAAAAATAAACCCGCCCCGAACACCTTGCGGTGTCCGGGGCGGGTGGCGCCCGTGACTGGGCGGGGGTCGGATCCCTTTCGAGGGCCCGCGCGGGCTTCTTTCGTTGCCGACGCGGTGGATTCAGTAGGTTGGCCGCCTCTCGACGACCATCCAACGGGTATGGGGTTCAGTAGGCCATTTGGGCTCTCGCTGTGCTGTGTCGGCTCCTGGCCGTTCACTGACGCGACCCTCCATGTCCTTCGGCGCTCCTGGTTGGCTCGTGCGGGCTCGAAGGCTTTCACCTCCGCGCGTTCACCATCCAGTCGGACCGGGGACTTCGAGGACCTCACCACAGCGAGGATCGGTTGGGAAGTTTCCTTCTCAATACAACGACGCCCGTGGTCTTTCCTGCCGCCTCTCCCGTGCGACTGTCTCTCTCAGCTTCGCCGCGCTCCGGCTTCTTCGCGGTTCCCTTTCGGGTTCCACGCAGACTCCGTCGTGATCGACGTTGCTGCCTCTTCTGGGTTGTCCAAAGATCGCCTCTCCATCGGTCTACTGTGCAAGAGTCCTCTCCCAGCCCCTTGCGGGACCTTCGAGGCGGGGGTTGCCACCGCGCTCTCGCGCGACCCGCCTTCGTTCCGACCTCGCCGTTTTCACGACCTCGCCGGCTTGCTCCTCCTGCACGCTACCGGGCTTGCACCCGGCCCCGATCCTGGGGTTCGCCGCGTTTCCCTCAAGCTCGGCTCTCGCCTCGCCCTCGTTCCCCGCCGCGCGTTCCTGCCCTTCGAAGCCTTCCTCCCCGCAGCTCGCTGCCACCTTCGCTCACGCGATGATCGCGGCGGTTCGTCACCACCGCGCCGTTGCCGACGCGGTGTTCACCGAACCCCTTCCCTCCTCGTTCTTCAACCGCCTCGCTTTCGCGAGGTCGGCCGGGAACCTCGAGGGTTTCCTCGTGCTGCGGAGCCGTACCCCCGTACGCCGTTTCCAGCGCCG
The DNA here is from genome assembly GCA_014191855.1 of Deltaproteobacteria bacterium. GTDB lineage: Bacteria > Myxococcota_A > UBA796 > UBA796 > SXON01 > SXON01. Next base: position 269 of record BJHF01000196.1, on the reverse strand, counting down.
ATCGGCCCTTGCTCCCCTGGGCTTGTCAATCCTGTGATTGAGTAATCGTCAAAGATCGTTCGTGAACGAACAGACTTTTCGGTCTGAGCCCCCGGTTTCCCGGTCGCCGACTACCCTTGAGCAAAGAGCGTGCCAACGCGCCGCCGTGGACCAACGCCGCGTTTTTCAACGCGACTTGGGATCCTCCTTTCCCACGATCCGCACGACCAAGCTCACAATACTGATCTCCCGGCGTTACACATCGCTTCTCCGTGGGCACTCCGTTGCCC
>BJHF01000195.1 GCA_014191855.1 Deltaproteobacteria bacterium | reverse complement strand
ACGGGCAACAACGAATTTGCAGCGGAGGCCTGCGCTACGTTCGTTTTGGTCAAAGTGGCCGCCATGAGTACCGGGCCGCCCCAAGTGGACCAGGATCGGTTTTGGGTAACGACCGCTGGAAGCGTGGCTGTGAGAAGGACTTGCAGGCCGATCTCGCGCCGCTCGTGTCCAAGGGCCTGCTCACGGTAGACGTGAAGGATGGCCGCGTGACCCTGAGCATGCGCTCCGACGTGCTGTTCGCCAAGGGCAGCGCCGATCTCTCGGCCGATGGTCGCGATGCGGTGCAGCAGCTGGCCCGCGCCCTCTCGTCCCGCGCCCCGGATCGTGACTTCCAGGTGGAAGGCCACACCGACAACGACCCCATCAACACCACCCAGTTCCCCAGCAACTGGTACCTCGGCTCCGCCCGCGGCATCGTGGTTACCGAAGCGATGATCGCCGCCGGCTTCCCCCGCACCCACGTGTCGGCCGCCACCTACAGCGACACCCACCCGGTCGCCGACAACGGCAGCACCAACGGCCAGGCGCAGAACCGCCGGATCGAGATCGTGCTCGTGCCCGACGTGTCCGACATCTACAAGCGCCTCGAAAAGGGCGAGGGTAAGGGCGGAAAGAAGGGCAAGGGGAACAAGAAGAAGAAGGATAGCTGAGCCCGGCGGGGGCCGCTATCGAAGCCCAATGAGCTGCCCCACCCCCTGCACCGCCGCGCTCGCAACCCAGGCCAGCGTCGTCATGTAGAAGAACATGACGACCGGCCACCGCCAGCTTCGTGACTCGCGCCGCACCACGGCCAGCGTGCTGAGGCACTGGGCGGAGAGGGCGAAGAACACCATGAGCGATACGCCCGTCAGCGGCGTCCAAACCGGAGTTCCGTCGGCCTTGCGCTCCGCCTGCAGGTGCTCTCGGAGGCTCAGGCTCGTTTCATCCGCGTCGTCGCCGATGCCGTACATCACGCCCATCGTGGAGACGAACACCTCGCGGGCGGCGAAGGCGCCGACGAGGCCGACGCCGATCTTCCAGTCGAAGCCGAGCGGTCGAATGACGGGCTCGATCGCCCGGCCGAGCCGACCGCCGTAGCTCTGGGCGAGCTGGGCCTGGGCGGCGGCGGCCGGATCCTCGACGGACAGTTCGGCAGAAGCACCCGCCACGGCGATCGGCGGCGTGTGCCGCGGAAAATACAACAGCGCCCAGAGCACCAGGGTTGCGAACAGGATCGTGGTGCCGGCCTCGGTAAGGAACGATTTCGCGCGCATCCACATCTGGCGGAGCACGGTAGCGAGGCGCGGCATGCGGTAGGGCGGAAGCTCTAGCAGCAGCGGCACATTCGGGCCCTTCAACAGGGTTTTCCCGAGCACACCGGCGGCGAGCAGCGCGGTTGCGGTGGAGAAGACGTACATCCCCACCATCGCGACCATGCGCGACGGCAGCCCGAGCACGGTAGACCCGGGCGCGAGCACCGTGGCCACGACGAGGGTGTACACCGGGAGCCGCGCGGAGCAGGACATCAGCGGGACCACCATCATGGTCAAAAGCCGATCCCGGCGCCGTTCCAGGGTGCGCGTGGCCATGATGGCTGGGACTGCGCAGGCGTAGCCGCTCAGCATCGGCACGAAGGCGCGGCCGTGCAGGCCCACCGAGCGCATCATCCGGTCGACCAGGAAGGCAACGCGGGCCATGTACCCGCTGTCCTCCAGGAACCCGAGCAGGAAGAAGAGCAGCATGATCTGCGGCAAGAACACGACGACGCTGCCGACGCCCTGCACGCCGCCATCGATCACCATGTCGGTGAGCACTCCGGCGGGGAGCGTGGCCGCGAGCGCCTCCGCCAACCACGAAAACCCGCTCTCGATGAGGCCAACGAGCGGGTCGCTCCAGGTGAACAGGGTCTGGAACAACAACCCGAGCACCACCATGAACACAAGGCCGCCCCACACGGGGTGGAGCAGCACCCGGTCGAAGCGTTCGCTCCCTCCCGCGTTGCCCTTGCCCAGCTCTCCGAAGTCATGCCCCTCCAACCAACGGTATCGGGCGCCGACGATCTCCAGGTCAGGGTCCCGCTTCGCGGCCGCGGCGCGCGCCCGGATGGCGGCCACTTCCTTGCGGACCGCGGGCGTGACGTCGACGAGCTCGTCCTGATCGTCCACGGAGAGCAACGACCAAAGCGCCAACGCCCGCGCTTCCCCCGGGGTAGCGGCCGCCGCGTAGGGCAGCAGCGCCGCGATATCCGCTTCGACAGCGGCCGGATAGTTGATGTCCACCTCGGGCCGCGGCGGCGAATCCAGCGCCTCGCGCACCACAACGGCCAGGCGCTCGAGCCCCTCCCCGGTTTGCGCGCTCACGGCCACAACCGGCACCCCAAACGCAGCCGAGATCTTGGCTGGATCGGGGACCGCGCCCTGCTTGCGCGCCACATCGATCAGGTTGAGCGCCAGCACAAAGGGGAGGTTCGCCTCCGCCAACTGCACCGCGAGGTACAGGTTACGCAGGAGCTGGGTGCTGTCGGCCACGACGATCACCAGGTCGGGCCGCGCACCGCCGTCAAGCCCGAAGATCGCGCGCACCGCCACCTGCTCCTCGGCCGACCGGGAGGCCAGCGAGTAGGTGCCGGGGATGTCCACGACGTCGATCGTGCCGCCCCGGAGCTTCCAGGTGGACTCTTCGCGCTCCACCGTCACGCCCGGGTAGTTCCCGACCTTCGCGTTCGACCCGGTGAGCCGGTTGAACAGCGTCGTCTTCCCCGTGTTCGGATTGCCCGCGATCGCGACCCGTGGGCGCCGCGGCGTCGTACCTTCAGCGCCCATCACTTCGCCGCGAGCTCACCCGGCTCTTGGCTCACCGAGACCCGCTCGGCGTCCGCCCGGCGCAGCGAGAATCGACAGCCTCGTACGCTCACATCCAGCGGATCGCCCATCGGGGCCACGGCCAGCACGCACACCTCCGCGCCAGGGAGAAAGCCGAGCTCCATCAACCGGCGCCGGAAGCCACGCTCACCGCCGAGCGCCTGGATCGTGACCGGCTGACCGAAGGGGACCGTAGCGAGGCTGTGGGTCATGGCGCCTTCAATAGCCCGTATTGAGAGTGAACGTCAATATCGAAATGCGCACCTGTCCTCAGTCCTGGGGATGCCGCCACAACCGGCGCCGTGTGGTAACTTCGACCGCGCGTGCTCTTCGACTCGCCCGTCTTCTTCGTGTTCATCGCGGCGCTGTACCCGCTCTGGCGGGCGCTGCCGCTCCGGTTCGGTCGCTGGTTGATCCTGGCGGGCTCGCTGGTGTTCTACGGCTGGTGGAGCCTCAGGTTCCTCGGGCTGCTGCTCGCCACCACCACGCTCGACTGGGCGCTCACCCGAGCAATGGCTACGGTCTCCGAGCCTCGCCGCCGAACCCTCCTGATCGCCTCCATCGTCAGCAACCTCGGGGTGCTGGCGACGTTCAAATACTACGGGTTCTTCGGGGCACAGCTCAACGAGGCGCTCCACGCTGCCGGCGCTGGGGTCGCCGTCCCGGTGTTCCAGCTCGTCCTCCCCATCGGCATCAGCTTCTACACGTTCCAGGCCATCGGCTACGCGGTGGACGTGTACCGGCGAGAGCTGCCGCCCGTCCGAAACTACTTCGACTTCCTCCTGTTCATCACGTTCTTCCCCCACATGGTGGCCGGACCGATCCAGCGCAGCGCGCTGTTGCTGCCGCAGCTCAACCCCATGCGGCGCCCCACCGGTGAGCAGCTCGCCACGGCCGCGTGGCTCCTCGCCTGGGGCTACTTCAAGAAGGAGGTCGTGGCCGACAACCTGATCCCCGTGGTGTCGCGTGGCTTCGACGAGGCGAGCCCGGGCGGCTTCGCCGTGATCCTCGCGGGCTACGCCTTCACCTGGCAGATCTACTGCGACTTCTCGGGTTATTCGGACATCGCCCGAGGGCTCGGCAAGCTCTTTGGTGTGGAGCTGCTGGAGAACTTCCAGCGCCCGTTCTTCGCCCAGTCGCCGAGTGAGCTCTGGCGCCGCTGGCACGTGTCCCTGAGCCAGTGGCTGCGCGACTACCTCTACATCCCCCTTGGCGGCAATCGAGTGCGGCCAAACTTGAACCTCATGATGACGATGGTGCTCGGCGGTCTGTGGCACGGCGCGAACTGGACCTACTTGCTCTGGGGCGCCTGGCATGGCGCAGCGCTCGTGCTGGGCCGGCTGCTCCCTCGTCCCCGCTTCCCAGGCTGGATCCTCGCGATCGCCACGTTCCACGTCACGATGATCGGCTTCGTGTTCTTCCGGGCGCCGAGCCTCTCAGCGCTGGGCTCGCTCGCCGCGAACCTTGCGCAGGGTATACAGCTTCAGGGCAGCGATCGGGCCCACCTCTCCCTGTTCGTCGCCCTGGTCAGCTCGGTCCTCTTGGTTGAGCTCGTGCAGGAGCGCAAGCACGACACGTTCGTCACCCTTCGGTGGCCGCGCCCCGTACAGGCGGCGCTGTACGGGCTACTCACCCTCGCGATCGTCGCCCTCGGCGCCACCTATGCGACTCAGTTCATCTACTTTCAATTCTGA
>BJHF01000194.1 GCA_014191855.1 Deltaproteobacteria bacterium | reverse complement strand
TGGCCCAGGCGGGATCCTCGATGCTCAAACCCAGGTTCCGCGGGGCGAGCGCGAGGGTGCGCGCGTCGAGGAACGCTCGGTCGACCCTGCGTTGTTCGAGCACGTCGCGGAGCTGCGAGCGCACCGTGCGGTACACCTCGACCACGAGGCCCAGCACCTCGCCGCTCTCGAGCGTCGGGAAGTCGCGCTGGAGGCCGGGCGCGGAGACGAGCCCCGGGATCGGCGTGGGCTCGGCCACCTCCGCGAGCGCGGCGAGCAGGCGGGGCGGGAGGAACGCGGCGTAAGCAGGGATATCCACGCGGCGAGGGTATCACCGCGGCGGGGCGCCGGGCGATGCCTCGGTGTCGCCGTCCAGGTCGGCGTGCACCATCGCATCCACGTTCGGAAGCACGGTCTTCAGGTAGTCCTCCACCCGGTGAATCTCCGCGTGTGCGGCGGCGAAGGAGATGCTCGGCGGCAACGACACATGCACCTGTACGAAGCGCATCGGGCCGGAGCGCCGGGTGCGCAGGTCGTGGAAGCCCCGAACGGGATCGCCGTAGCCTGCGAGCCCGGCGCGAAGGGCCTCTACCTCCTTGTCGGGCAGCGGGCGGTCCATCAGCTCATCGACGGCCTCCCGGCCCAGACTCCACACTTCCTTCGCCATCAATACGCTGACGATCAGCGAGGCCACCGCGTCGGCCTCGGACCGGCCGGTCAGCCGCGTGACGACGAGTCCGAGCACCACCGCCGCACCGGCCAGCAGATCCATTCGGTAATGCGCGGCGTCTGCGGCCAACACCAGGGAGCCTGTGAGCCTCGCGTGCCGCATCAGGAACGCGGAGATCAGGAAGCTCCCGAGCATCGAAACGGCCATGCCGATCAGCGCGCCGCCCGTTGCCGGAGGCGGTGCTCCGGTCGCTCCGAGTCCCTGGACCGCGCTGTACACCACCCCTCCCACGACCGCAGCGAGGAGGACCGCCTGGGTGAGGCTCGCGAGGGCTTCGGCTTTGCCGTGCCCCCAGGGGTGCCCCTCGTCCGGCGGCTCCGCGGCCTGGCGCACCATCAGCAGGTTCACCCCGCTCACGACGGCGTCGCTCAGGCTATCCGCCGCCGACGCCAACACCGCTCGCGAGCCGGAGAGCAGCGCGATGGCCAGCTTCACCCCCCCCAACACGAGCGTGAAGAGGATGGCGACGGTGAGCGGATGGAGCTTCATTGTCGCGTTACGGAATGCCGTCGGTCGCGATGAGCCAGCTTCCATCCTCGGTCACCGCGATGTCGTTCACGTGGAAGTAAGCACCCGAGTACGAGGTGTGGATCTGGTCGCCGGCGATGATGTGGTAGATGTTCATGCCGTAGTTGTCTTCGCTGGAAGCCCACGCGCTCAACAGCTCGTTGGGCTTTCCGGGAACCGGCCACAGCCCCGCATCCGCTTCGAGGTCGAGGCTCTTCGACGTCGCGACGTCGTTCCACGACGTTCCGCCATCGACGGTGCGGTAGATCATCACGAACTCGCCTTCGGCGCCGGCGGTCCAGATCGTGTTCGGGTCGGTGGTGGCGAAGGCGATGGCCTGCGGTACGAAGCCATCTTCGATCAGCTCGGCGCCGATCTCTTCCCAGGTCGAACCGCCGTTTCGGGTGATCGCCACCCCGCCGGAGTGCGAGATCACCGCCGTTTCGAGGTCGCCCGGGTACATCGCTGCGCCGTTCGGCGGGGCCGGCGGGGGAGCGCCGCTCGGCGTCCAGGTGGTGCCGAAGTCCTCGGAGGTTACGACGCCGCGTGCCTGAACCCCGCGCAGGCGCCCGGCGATGGCGGCATCGGCTGCGGGTACGCCGAGGAAGGGCTCGCTCGAGTCGCCCGAGGCCCAGGACAGGCCGTCCTGGCTGTTGGCGGTGGCCGAGCCCGCTCGGTCGAAGGCATAGGCGTAGGCTCCCGAAACGACGAATTGCCAGTCGCCGGTGTTCGGGATGCTCCCGCCGGTGGTGTCCCAGTCACAGCCGCCGTTCGTACTGGCGTACACCCGGCCGTTCTCGACCGCCAGCCACGTGCCGTCCGCCATCGGGCCGGCCACCGTGGTCGTGGAGAGCGTGTCGCTCGGGGCCACATCCGGGTGGTGCCAGTCGTTGCCTTCATCGCTCAGCATGACGATCCCGGTTGCGCCGTGGATCCGGTCGCAGCTCACGCTGCTCGTGTCGGGGTCGCCGATGACCGCCGCCGGGCCGGGGCAGCCGGCAGCGAGGGGAGCGAGGAGGATCAGGCTTAGGGCGCGGAGGGTGGGCATGGCGACTCCGCGGCCAAGGTAGCCGGGCGGCGCTCAAAACGCGCCACGACTTCGACGTGGGCCGTGTGGGGAAAGAGATCGACGGCGGTCCACCCGGTGCAGGTCCAGCCTGCCGCCAGCAGGAGGGCACCATCGCGGGCGAGGCTAGAGGGGCGGCACGCGACGTAGACGAGCACATCGGCGTCCAGGGTGAGGAGCGGGCGCAGCGCGTCGGGATGCAAGCCGCTTCGAGGCGGATCGACCAGGACGGCGAGCCGACCCGATCGGGCGCCTCCGAGCAGGTTGTGGTCGTGCAGGAGGGCGGGGAGCACCAACTCCGCGCGGCCGGCGCGGTAGTCGGCGCGCACGCCCAGCGCGGCGGCGTTCTGGTTCGCTTCCGCGATCCCCTCCGCCACCTGATCGATGCCCGCGATGCGCTGGAAGTCCTGGTGCAAGGCCAGGCCGAGGGCGCCGACGCCGCAATAGAGGTCGAGGAGCAGGTCCCCGCTGCCGAGGGCGGCGCGGATCGCGTCGAGCAGCAGCTCCGCGCCGTGGGGATTCACCTGGAAGAAGGCGAGGGGAGAGAGCGTGAGCGGCACTCCGCCGAGCGCCACGCGCAGCGTCGGCTCCCCCACGAGCACCGCCCGCAGGTCGCCAACCGCGGCATCGGCAACGCTCTCCGTTGTGTACCAGAGCACGGTGGCCGCTCCCCAGTTCGGCGCGTGTTCGGCGAGCCATTCGCGCTCTGCGTCCCCGCCCGTCGTCGTGTACACCAGCACCAGCACCCCGTCCGCGCCTTCGCGGAGGCCCAGATGCCGCCAGAAACCCTCGTGGAGCCGGGGCGCGTAGGCGGGGAAGGGGGAGGCGAGCACATCGGCGCGCACCTGCTCAAGCACCGCGTTGATCGCCGGGGATGCGATGGCACACGTCGGCACATCCACGATGCGATCGAAGCGACCCGGGCCGTGGAGCCCGAGGTAACGACCGGCGCGATCCACGGTTTCGCCGGCCTTTTCTCGGAGCTGATCGGTGCGGGTGAGGTAGCGATCCACTCCGAAGCTCAGCTCCATGCGGTTGCGGTAGCCGTAGCCGTCGTCGGGCGTGCCGAGGATCCCGCCGTTGGGCGCCGAGAGCGGCGCGAGTAACGTCGTGAGCCTGGCCAACTTCTGCGCCTGTTGTTCGGCGCGCGGCATGGGCTGGTAGAGGCAGCCACCGCACGTGCCGAACTGGGGACAGGGGGCCGGGATCGCGTCGGTGGGAGCCTCCACCACGTCGAGCAGCACGCCGCCGCCGGGTTTTCCGCCCGCGAGCACCCGGGAGCCGGGGATCGCCCCGCGGATCGTCCAGCGGCGCCCACGCGCGTCCAGGCCGGTGCCGATGCCGTTGTCGTCGAGCCCGTCGACGCTCACTTCGACCGGAGGGCGAGGGGGACGTCGCGCCTTCACTTAGGTACAACGCCGCGTTCACGCAGCTCGCTCAGGATGGCTTCGGTGATGGCGCGCTGGCCGCTGGGGGAGAAGTGCACGTCGTCCAGGTAGCCGCCTTCGGGAGCGCGGGGGCGCAGCACCTCGACGTTGAGCTTCGCGAGGCGGGCGTGGACCTGGGCGCTCTGCAGGGTCGCCGCAGCGACATCCCCGCTCATCGTCGGGTTGCGGGGCAGCTCTACGAAGAGGATTGGTGTCTCCCGTTCTTTCGCGAGCGCGACCATCCGCTTCACGAAGTGCCAGGGGGCGTCTTCCCGGGCGGCGTTGCGCGGGGCATAGGCCTGGGTGGTGGCGGCCAGCGCGCTCGCGTCACGCCGGGCGCCGAGCGCCGTCCACACGTGGTTTCCGAGGTAGGCGCGGTTGCGGTAGAGCAGCGAGCTTTTACGAAGATAAAGCTCGGCTTTACAGGCGGCATCCATGCACGCCCAGTAGGCCACTTCTTGCATCGAGTAGCTGTCCATCATGTCGTAGGTCTGGGACTGCCAGGTGGCGGTCGGCTGGTAGAGATCGCCGGGAGTGAACACCACGATCACCATGTCCACCAGCGCCGGATCGAGCAGTTGGCGCAGCGTGAGGTACCAGTCCATCGGGAAGGCGCCGGGGGCCGTGAGGCGATGCACGCTCCCCGTTGAGCCGAGGGTACGCTCAAAGAGGCCGTGGTCGAGGGTTTGGGCGCCGATGCAGGTGCCGAACACCAGCACGTCCGGCGTGGTGGGGCTGAGGGTGGCGCGGGCCTCACCGATCTTGCCGGCCAGCTCGCCCGGCGGTGTATACCCAGCTCGTACACTGGCTTCGGCGGCGCCGAGCGTGAGGAGCACCACGGCGAGCGCGAGCCAGCCGGGGAGGGCGCGCGTTGGGTCAGAATTGAAAGTAGATGAACTGAGTCGCATAGGTGGCGCCGAGGGCGACGATCGCGAGGGTGAGTAGCCCGTACAGCGCCGCCTGTACGGGGCGCGGCCACCGAAGGGTGACGAACGTGTCGTGC
>BJHF01000193.1 GCA_014191855.1 Deltaproteobacteria bacterium | reverse complement strand
ATCTTTACGTCCTCGGCGTACGCGGCATCCGACTCGGCTTGGGTGATGAAGCCGTTGTCCACCATCTGCCCGAGCACATACTGCTGCCGGAACTTGGCCTTCTCGAAGTGGCGATGCGGGCTGTAGCCGCTCGGCCGCTGCGGAAGTCCGGCGATCATCGCAGCTTCCGCGAGGTCGAGCTCACCGACGTGTTTGTCGAAGTACACGCGCGAAGCTGCCTCCACGCCGTAGGCCCCCGATCCAAGATAGATCTGGTTCAAGTACAAATAGAGGATGTGCTCCTTGTCGAACGCCTCCTCAATGCGCCAGGCGAGCAGCACCTCCTTGATCTTCCGGGAGAACGTCTTTTCGCTCGTGAGCAGGAAGTTGCGCGCCACCTGCTGCGTGATCGTCGAGGCTCCCTGAGCCTTTTTGCCAGCCAGCGCGTTGCGCCCGACCGCGCGCACGATGCCCATGTAGTCGATGCCGCCGTGTTCGTAGAACGAGGCATCCTCGGCCGAGATGAAGGCCTCGGTGAGCACCTTCGGCACCGCGTCCAGCTCGACGACGTACCGCCGCTTCTCGTAGATCTCCCCCATCAGCTCGCCCCGTTCGTCGTACACCACGGTGACCGTGGGCGGGCGATAGGCACCAAGTGCTTCGACGCTCGGGAGATCCTGCCCGTAGTACCATCCGATGCCGTACAGGCCGACGACGCCCGCCACCACCAGCACCGCCACCATCGCGGCGCTGCCGGCGAACCCGGCCGACAACCACCGACGTAAGCGCCCTTTCTGCTTCGCAGGCGGCGCGGTTTGCGGCGCCTTCGGGGTGGTCGGTGCGCGAGGCGTGGTCGCGACACGAGGCGGCATCGGAGCCGGAGGCGGGGCGCCCGGCGGATCGACCAGGGGTTTCACCGCACGCGGCCTTGGCGCCGGAATGGGAGTACCCAACTGGGTCATCTCCTCGCTCGGCCCCTCTCCGTCGGCCGGGGCGTCGGGCAGGAACGGAACCTCCCCGGGCGAGGATCGGCTCGGCATCGAGCCGCTCGGCATCGGAAACGCCGAGCCGGTGGGGTTCGTGGGGCTCGGCGTGGAAACGGGCGGCGCGCGCCGCGGCGCGGGCGGCGTGGCCTCGCCGCGGTTCACGGGCGTCGGTTCTACCCGGCGAGGCGGAGAGGCGGCAGCCACGCGCGCCGTTCCGCCGTGGGGACTACCCGCGGCATCGTCCCCTTCGAAGGTTGCCCCTCGGTTTCGGAGCAGATCCATCACGCCCATGCCGTAGGAGATCAACAGCGGCCGACCGCACGCGCACTGACGCTCCGCACCCGGCAAGGGGTAAGGCTCCCCGAGCCGGGTCTTGTGTCCACAGTGCGGGCAGGTGATGCTGAGTGCCATCCGTCAGGAATCGTCCCCGCCTATAGCCCGCGGTTGCGAGCGGCTGCCACCGGGTCTACGCTCAGGAGCCTATGCGCACCATCCGAATCGTCGTGTCCCTCGGTGTCCTTGGAGTCTTCGCGCTCGCGGGGTACCACGTGGCGGCTCGCGCCGGCACCTTCGTCGCTTCCACGGTCAGCTCGCGGGACGACCGCTCGGATCTGGCCGACAGATTCCCCGATCTCTCCCAGCGAAGCTATCAGCTCGCCAACCTGAGCATCCTCGAGGCCACGCTCGCGCAGGTCTCCGTCCGCTACGTAGACCCCGAGCGGATCGACTACGCCGCCATGTTCAAAGCCGGCCTCGAAGCCGTTGAACATGAGTGCCCAGAAGCGGTGCTCCGCATCGACGGCGATCGCCTCCACGTTTCGGTGGACCGCTACACCACCGTGCTGCAGCTCCGCCCGCTCGAAACCCCGGAAGACGTCGTAGCGGAGGCGCGACGCGTCGCCCAGATCCTCGAAACCCAGCTTCCGAAGGCCGATTACGACCTGCACGAGGTGGAGTACACGCTGGTGAACGGCATGTTGTCCACGCTCGATCCGCACACCGTGCTGTTGCCCCCGGTGGCGGCCAAGAAGATGGAGGAGGACAACGGCGGGAGCTTCGGCGGCCTGGGCATCAGCATCAAGATGGACAAAGGCGAGCTGATGATCGAGTACCCGATGGTGGGTACGCCTGCGGCCAAGGCGGGGCTCAAGCCGCAGGACAAGATCGTCAAGATCGAGGGAGAAGGCACCTTCAATATGGACATCGAGGATGCCGTTTCCAAGATGCGCGGGCCGGTTGGCACGACCGTGACCATCAGCATCCAACGCGAGGGGATGGACATCCCGCGCGATGTGAAGCTCGTCCGCGCCGACATCAAGCCCGCCGCGGTGTGGAGCGAGCTGTTGGATGGGAACATCGGGTACGTGGAGATCCCGCAATTTCACCAGTTGGTGGCCGGTCAGCTCGACTCGGAGCTGGCCTCTTTGGCGCGCCAGGCCGGGCCCTCGGGCCTCAAGGGCGTGATCCTGGACATGCGCGACAATCCCGGCGGCTACCTGCAACAAGCCATCCAGGTTTCCGACAAATTCCTCAAGGACGGGGTGATCGTCAGCACCGTGGCCCAGCACGGCACCGACCGCGAAGAAACGAAGGCGCGGAGCTCGGGAACGGAGCCGGACTACCCGATGGCGGTGCTGATGAGCGGCAACTCCGCGTCGGCCGCCGAGATCGTCGCTGGCGCCCTGAAAAACCAGGAGCGAGCGGTGATTATCGGCGAACGGAGCTTCGGCAAAGGCTCCGTGCAGGAGATCATGGGGATGGAGGGGGATGCGGAGCTGAAGCTCACGGTCCGCCGCTACCTCACGCCGGGGGACCGCTCGATCCAGGAGATCGGCATTCCCCCGGACATCGAGCTCAAGCGCACCTACGTGGCGCCGCCCCGGCCGCTGAAGGAGTGGGGCGTGATGAGCGGGCCGCGAATCTCGCTGTTCGCTCGCGATCACATCCTGCGCGAAGCCGATCTGAACGGCCACTTCACCAACTCGATCAACCTCGAAACGCCGCCCGTGTACTCGCTGCGCTACCTCACGCCGCTGCCGGAGGACGACGAGACAAAAAGCGACCGCAAGGACGTAAAGTCCGACTTCGAAGTGCTCATTGCGCGCGACGTGCTCTTGGCCGCGCACGGCGGGCGCCGGGCCGACGTGCTCCGAGCGGCCGAGAACGTCGTCGGCGGCAAGCAGAAGAAGCAGGACGCCGCGATCTCCGAGGAGTTCGCCAAGCAGAAGATCGACTGGTCGGCGTGCGCGAATCCCGCCACCGCCAGCGTAGATCTGAAGCTGGACTTCGCGAAGACGGGCACGAACGCCTGGGGTTCGAAGCTGGAGGTGGAAGGGCTCAGCGACCTGCGCGCCACGGTCACCAACCGGGGCACCACGCCGCTGTGCCAGCTCATCGCCCGCGCCGAGAGCCCCGACGGGAACGATATCCTCGACGGCGTGGAGTTCTACTTCGGAAAGGTGCAACCTGGTGAAACCCGCACGTACACCACGCGCGCGATCATCCCGGGCGGCTACCCCTCCGAGGTGGCGCACGTGGACATCAAGCTCACCGACTGGGACAAACACGAGCTCGCCCAGAGCGCCCTCGACGTTACGACCGAGGGCGAAGGCCTCCCGCGGTACGCCTGGGAGTGGACCGTAGACGACAAAGCGGGCGGAGATGGAGACGGATTGCCGGAGGTGGGCGAAACGGTGGCGATGAAGTACACCGTTTCGAACATTGGGGATGGCGTCGGCGGGGAAGTAACGTTCAACCTACGCAAAGATCCGTCGATGGGTAAATCCGTGGAGCTCAAGGAGGCCCGCTTCACCAGCAAGGCGCTGGCGCCAGGCGCCAGCACCAGCGGCACCCTCAGCGTGCGCGTCGCGACGGAGCCTCCCGAAGGCGACCTTCTGATGGAGGTCACCGTCCGCGACAACGTGCGCTTCGACTACGCGTCGGTCACCCGGGCCGGCTTCTACTCGTACTACGTGCACACCGAGAAAGTGGCGATGGCCCTTGGCAAGCCCGTGGCCTCGGTGCGCCGTGAGCCCCCGAAGATCGAGATCACCCGTACGCCGGGAACGTCCAGCGCCGATCCGACGGTCACGATCTCCGGCGTTGCGAGCGACGATCGCGGTGTTCGCGACGTGATCGTGTACCAGGGTCAACGCAAACTCGCGTATGCCGGCGGCGGGGACGCTTCCGCACCCGTGCCCACGGTGCCCTTCACCGCATCGGCGGAGCTCGAAGAAGGCAACAACATCCTGGTGATCGCGGTGCGCGATGTCGACGGCTTCACGACCACCGCTGCGGTGGACGTCGCGAAGGCGAAAGCGGTGGCGGCAACGACGGTCGAAGGGAAGCCGGCGAATCCGTAGGGAACGCGGCCCGGGTGGTCCCGACGGGCGCGCGAGCCACATCGCCGGCCGACCCCGTAGCGGGGCCCCCCGGGGCCCCCGATCGCCGCCCACGCCGACCATCTACCCTCAGGCGTGACAATTCTCCGAGCATCCCCGCCCAAAAGAGACAGTCCGGTGCTGGAAGCCGTGACGCGGCCGATAGCGCGACGGACAAACGCCGCGAATATCCCACCCGCCCACCGACTCCCGCGCTCGGCAGCGCCCGCGTTCACATCCCGGAGGGGATGGTCGCCACAAATTCACTTTTGGAGGGGGATGGGGGCGAGTTCTGATCACTAGTGACATCTTGACAAGTCAATCCCACCGAGTGATCGGTCGTTCTTGGAGAATTCCATGGACCCGACCCGGTGGAGCGAAGAAGAATTCGGTTGCGTTGTTCTCGGGGATGCACGGCT
>BJHF01000192.1 GCA_014191855.1 Deltaproteobacteria bacterium | reverse complement strand
TCCGCGCCGGCGCCTAACGTCCTCCCCCCGGCTCCTGCCGGGGGGAGGTGGCCGAAGGCCGGAGGGGGGCGGCCAGGAATTCCCCCCTCACCGCACCCAAACCTCCACGCCCGGATCCTCGCTCGGCCGGCCGTCGTAGCCGTGGATGTACGTGCCCACGATGCCCGCAAACACGTGATCTCCCTCGTGGCTCGTGCCAAACTCGCTGGTCACGCCGCAGTCGGCCGAGGTGAGCCCGTAGTGCCAGGAGCAGGGGTTGCTCAACTCCGTCCACGCGTCGAGGTCGTAGGTCTGGTAGGCCGCCGTGCACGCGCCGGTTGAGGTGCTGCCCGACGTATATACGCATGCGCTGTCCCAATACAAGGTGGTGTCTACGGCGCACGCCCCCGTGCTGCGATCTTCCAGCGTGCAGAACGTCGCGAGCCCGCGCGCCCGGTAGCGGACCGACACCAGCGCGTTGATGTCACTGTCGTCCAACTTCCACGATTGCGTACGATCCGTGGTCGTCGTGCCCACCAGCGAACCGCTCGTCCAACCTGGAATCCCGTTCGTCGTGCCGGGCCAGATGAAATTCGCCACCAGCGTCCACCCGCCCGTGTCGCGCGTCATGTCACACACCACTTCGTGGGCTACACCGCCGACCGAGATCCAATAGGTGTCATCCGGAGCCGCCGGCCGCGCGTAATGGATCTCCAGGCAGGTTGTCGCTGGGCAATCCGCGTCGCTGCCCAACACCGCGTCGGCCTCGTCTACGGTGCCATCGCAATCTTCGTCCACCGCGCCGTCGCACACCTCGGAAGCGCCGGGATGCCGCGCGGAATCGGCATCATCGCAGTCGCCGTCGGCCTCCGAATAGCCGTCGCCGTCGTCATCGCCGCTGTCGGTGCCGTTGTCGATGAGGCCGTCGCAGTCGTCATCCGCGCCGTTCGCAGCTTCGACGGCATCGGGGTTCACGCGGGAGTCCTCGTCGTTGCAGTCCTCGTTCATGTCGAAGCCATCGCCGTCCTGGTCGAAGTCGTCCCCACCGTCGCAAGCCTCGTCCACGTCGTCGTACCACACCTCGTCTTCCCCAGGGTTCGCCGCGGCGTTCCCGTCGTCGCAGTCGCCGTCTTCCTCCGCGTAGCCGTCGCCGTCGTCGTCCACGCTGTTGGGATCGATGTCGTCGGTGCCGCTGTTGGCGGCGGTGTCCTGTGCCGCGGTGTCGGCGGTGTCGGTCGGCGCCGCGGTGTCCTTGGCGGTCTCGGAACAGCCGGCCAGGAGCACGAAGGGGGCCAGAAAGCAGGTGCGCATCCGGGCATCATACTCCTGCCGAAAGGCGGCGACCGCACCGAAGCGCGGCCGCCGCCTCGCCAGCGCCTACGCCACGCGAGCGGTTGCCGCTCCCGTCGCACCGGCAGCCGCGCACCCCCGACACGCCACCACCTCCCGCACGATCTCCCAGCCTTGGCCGCCGGGATCGTCCACGCACGCGAGCTGGCCCTCCACGCGCCGGAAGCCCTTCGGCTCGGGATTCACGTCCCACCGCAGCGGGTACGTCCGAGGCCGGCGTTCAACGGTCAACTTCACCGGGGCCACGCCGGGCCCGAACCCACCCTCACACACTTCACACTTGAACATGCACTGGCCAGTTGGGTAATCCAACTGCGGGCGGCCACACCGCAGGGAGCGTTCGGGCGGGACGGACGCAGGACGCGCCCTCCGTTTCCGGGGCACATCAACCGCAGCCGCTCCTGAACCCACATCGTTCGGCGGATGGTGAACGCCCGCCTGCTGCGAAGATGCCCCGGGGTGGGCGACCTGTCAAGCCGCGTCGCACCCCGCCGCGACTGCGCCAGGCCGACCATCCCCCTCCATAGGTGACTCCGCGCCGACCATCCCCCTGAGATTGTGACACAGGCGCGCACTCGCGCCGCCGAAGCGACGCTCGCCTTCGGACAAACGCCGCCTTTTTACGAAGCCACGACCGCCCTCCGCCATGACAACGGCCCCCATTCTCCTCCAGGGGGGGATGCTCCGCCGAGTGTCACATTCGCGGGTGGATGGTCGGGGCAGCCGCGCGGCGCCGCTCAGTGGCCCTCGCGCCGAATTGCTCGCCTCTGACGCTCGGGGTTGGCGCTTCATCCCTGCGGGCGCGCCAACCCTGTCGCTGCTCGGTCGGTGCCCTTGGTGCGAGGCGCACAACGGGCACCTCGCCCCCCTACTTCGCCCCCTCCACATACACCTCGCCGCCCTTCTCCACGAACTCCTTCGACTTCTCCGCCATCGCGTCCGTGTTCTCCTTCCGGATCTGCTGGGTGATCTCCATCGAGCAGAACTTCGGCCCGCACATCGAGCAGAAGTGCGCGGTCTTCGCCCCTTCCGCGGGCAGCATCGCGTCGTGGTACTGGCGCGCGATCTCGGGGTCGAGCGCGAGGTTGAACTGATCCTCCCAGCGGAACTCGAAGCGGGCCTTGGAGAGCGCGTCGTCCCGATCCTGCGCACCCACATGGCCCTTCGCGAGATCCGCCGCGTGCGCCGCGATCTTGTAGGCGATCATCCCCTGCTTCACGTCCTCTTTGTCGGGCAGCCCCAAGTGCTCCTTCGGCGTGACATAACAGAGCATCGCCGTGCCGAAGCTGCCGATGATCGCCGCGCCGATCGCGCTCGTGATGTGGTCGTACCCGGGCGCGATGTCCGTCGTGAGCGGCCCGAGCGTGTAGAACGGGGCTTCGTGGCAGTGTTTGAGCTGCTCGTCCATGTTCTCCTTGATCTTGTGGATCGGAACATGCCCCGGCCCCTCGATCATCACCTGACAGTCCCGCTCCCACGCTACTTTCGTCAGCTCACCCAGCGTGCGCAGCTCCCCAAATTGCGCCTCGTCGTTGGCATCGGCGATGCAACCGGGGCGCAGGCCATCCCCAAGCGAGAAGCTCACGTCGTATTTGGCGCACAGCTTCGCGATCTCGTCGAAGTGCTCGTAGAGGAAGTTCTCCTTGTGGTGCGACAAACACCACTTCGCCATGATGCTGCCGCCGCGGCTCACGATGCCCGTGACCCGTTTCGCCGTGAGCGGCACGTACCGCAACAACACGCCCGCGTGAATCGTAAAGTAATCGACGCCTTGCTCCGCCTGCTCGTGCAGCGTCTCCAGGAACACCGAGATGTCGAGGTTCTCCGGACGACCCTTCACCTTCTCCAGCGCCTGGTAGATCGGCACCGTGCCGATCGGCACAGGCGAATTCCGCAGGATCGCCTCGCGCGTGGCGTGAATGTCCTTCCCCGTCGAAAGATCCATCACCGTGTCAGCGCCCCACTTCACCGACCAGCTCAGCTTCTCAACTTCATCCTCGATCTTCGAGGAGATCGCGGAGTTGCCGATGTTGCTGTTCACCTTCACGAGGAATTGCCGGCCGATGATCATCGGCTCGCTCTCCGGGTGGTTGATGCACGCCGGCAAGATCGCCCGCCCCCGCGCGATCTCGCTCCGCACCAGCTCCGCCTCCACGCCCTCGCGGATCGCCACGAACTGCATCTCCTTGGTGACGATGCCCTTGCGCGCGTAGTGGAGCTGCGTGTTCACCGGACCGTGCCCGCGCTCTGCGATCCACCGCGCCCGCAGCGGCGGCAGGCCCGCGATGCCGGGGTTCGCCGGCCCCATCGTGTCGTAGAGCTCCAGGCGCTCGCCGTTGGTGAGCGTGACCTCGCGCGCCGGAACGCCAAGTTCACCCTTCAAAATCCGCTGAGAGCCCGCCGCCGTTGAATTGCTGTTCGTCAAGACGCCTTCCTCCGCCGGTCCGAACCGGGTCAGGTTCCACGGTGTGATCTCAGGTCGGACGCGGAATGCGGCCGGCCACCCGTGGCGTACGCGGAGGGGGCTAACCGGTGGGGGCGATGGGTGCGGCCCGCGCGATCAAGGGCACCCGCCGCGGTCCCCCCGCGGGGACCGGGAAAGGCGGGCGCCCCCGAGCCGGCCTGGGAAGGGCCGCGACGCCGGGTCCCAGGCGGGCGCGAAGCGGCCGGCTGGGTCAAGCGGCGCGGGCACCTCGCAGCGGAATCCCGGAGGCGGGCTACACTTCGGACATGTTCTTCCTCGTCACGTCCCTCGCCCTCGCCGCCGACGTCGCTGGTCCCTGGTCCAAGGGCAGCTACGTCGATCTCGCGCAGTGGCAGAAGATGACGTACGAGGTGTGGATCGAGGGGAGCACGCTCTACACCGATCGCTGGAGCGACTCGCCGGACGAGCCGTTCGGGCCGAAGGTGATCGCGAAGGGCGTCGAAGCCGGCGATGGCGGCCAGATCCGGCCGGAGATCGTGCACGGCGGCGACCTCGACCGGCACGCCTATGTGCTGTACTCCGACGCCAGCGAGCTGCGGGTCGCGACGCAGGCGGGCGACGGAACGTGGACCACCCGGGTCGTCTCCCCCCCAGGCGCAAAGGGCCCCTTTCAGGCAGCGATCGCGCTGAAGCCGGGCGGGGGGGTCGTCGTGGCCGGGCTCGTGTGGAACGGGAAGTCGAGCGAGGTCTTCGTCGACGGCAAGGTGGTGTTCACCGGCGGCACCGACGGTGTGTGCATGTGCTGCAAGCCCGCCTTGTTCGCCAGGAAGGATGGCTTTGTGCTCGCCTTCCGCGACGCCGACGGCAAACGGCGCGACATCCGCACGCTCACCTCCCCCGATGGGATCACCTGGAGCGATGCCGGCGAGGCCACCCACGGCGCCTGGAGCCCCGGCGGTTGTCCTGCGGACGGTCCCGCGCTCACCGACACCACGCTGGTGGTCAGCGACGCCCGCGACGGAAAACGCAAGATCTACGAGGTGGATCGCTACGGGGAGCACGCTCTCCCCGCGGCAAACGGCGCGGCCGAACAGCTCCAGCCTCGCGCCCTGCCCGATGCCTCA
>BJHF01000191.1 GCA_014191855.1 Deltaproteobacteria bacterium | reverse complement strand
TTTATGAGCTTGCGCTGGCGCGCAGCGAAGGTGTTGATCGAGCCGTACGCCAACCCCGTCTCCGCGGCGAGCTCGCCCGGCTCACGCAGTCCTGCGATGTCCGTGCACCACCAAAGCCAAGCGTGCACGGGGTTGCGGGCGAACAGCTCCGACACGGCCTCCGCATGCGCCGCGAACTCGCCGTGGCTGCCCGCCTCCGGAGCGGCGAGCTCCTCAACGCGTTTTGCGCCGGCCTTCCTGCCGCGGCCATCGGCGGCCTCGTCTGGTTCGTCCTCGGACCTGGACTTCGCGGCCCGATGGCGATCCCTCAACACGTTGGCCGCGAACCCGTGCACAGCCCCATGTACGGGTACCCCGTCCGCGGAGGTCAGCACCCCATCTTGAAAGGTCGAGGTGTCGAGGAATTCGCGAAAAGCTGGCCTCCCGTATAGGGTGTTAAAGATCTCGTCCGCTTTGAAGCTCGCTATGTTGCTCCAGGCTCTCTGTAGGGAGCGCTCCATTCCTTGAAGATACGTGCGCACGACTTCGACGCGAACCCCGTGTTCATACTTCGCCTCTGCTGCGGGGAGCGACTCCGCGATCCGCGCCTGCAGGGTGGAGCCTTCGCGCGGGAGCGCCATCCCCCCCTCGAACGGCCACTCGCGGAGCTCTTTGGCGAACGCCACGTCTCGACTCAGTATCTGCTGGAGGCACACGGTGTATTCCTCTGCGGAACGGGGCAGTTGACGAGCGACGAGGGCCGCTCTCACGACGTGCGCCACTGCGCGCCATCGCTGGGCATCGGTAGTTTGGGGGGGAGTTTCCATCGCGCTGGCGATGCTCCGCCTTTCGGGCGGCGATGTCAAGGTTTCGGGTCGGTCGGGCCCCGACCGTTGATCTCTTGTCCGGTCATCATTCGGCATGAGTCGCTCCATGTCGTTCAAACGGGGTGGAGCGTGGGCGTCGGACACCGAGGAAAAAAAACGCCCACGCCTCCCTCACAAACAAACCGGCGACACCTCCACCCCTGGGAGCACCCTCCGCCACACCGCGTCCGTCGCGGTCGCCCGGGCTTCGTCGATCTTTTCGGTCGACTCCCCAGTACCACACACCTTCACGTCGATCCCGGTGAGGTCGAGTGCCGGAAGCGCGTCAACGAGGGCTGACAGCTTCTTGTCGCGCGCCCGCAGCGCCGCGATCACGGACTTGTGCTCGGTCTCCTGCAGGTCGGAGCGCACCAGGAGCGTGCAGGGCTCCGCTTCGGAGCACCGCCAGTCGGTGTGCATCGTGTCCACCGCTCCCGAGATCGAGCTGTACAGAGGCGAACGCTTGAGTTGAAGCCCGCTGACGTTCGTTTCGCAGTGCTCCCGCACCGCCCGAATCGCTGCCCCCTGAAGCATGCGGTCCATGCCCTCCATCTCACCGCCCTCGCGGCGGGGCACCTGGATCGCCGGGCCGAACACGGGCATCCGCTGGCCAACCGCGTCGCCCGACAGAAACACCCGCACGTTGCTCCCCGTGCGCACTCCATCGATCCCGAACGCACGACGCGTCAACAGCTCCAGCGCCGGGCAGCTCGAGCCCCGCCCATCCTCCATGCTGTCGCTGCGGTCCAGCAGGATCGCCACATTCCGGGGGGCAGGCTCCGGCGCGGGGGGACGCATCACGGCGAAGGCCGCCCCCGCCGCAGCCGCTACCGCGAAGGCCCCGAACATCGCAAGGAGCGTGAGAGAGAGCGTGCGGTCCATGAGGTCTCCGTCGGGGTTCACCACTCCAACGGGCGACCGGGGACGAATCGGACAACGCTCGAACCGTTCAGGCCGCCGGCCAGGTGATCTCGGTCCGGTGACCCACGACAATGTCGATGTACCTTGCGCCGTGCGGCCCCACCCTACCGTCGACCACAAGCAGCCGGGGGTGCCGACACTCGCCGCAGGCCTGCAACAGATAGTAGGGGGCGAGTGACACGTAGCGGCCGCTGGCGGCATCGTGCAGGTACACTGCGGGCACTTTCGTCACGCCCAGGGTCATGGGGTCGGCGCGCGTCGCCAGCGTGTCCTCGAATATCGGGGAGAGCGTGTTGCTGCCTACCAGACGGTCCCCCGACACTCGATAACGACCGTTCACGCCGATCGCGCGGGCGAGCCGCAGCTCCCACCCCGACTCGCGCTCTTCGAGCACTCGGTGCAGCTGGTCCAGCCCGCGCTCCACGGCAGCAGACGCAGCCTCAAATCGGGCTGGGCCGTGCTGCACATACCCGTGGGCGCGGAGCTCGTTCCGCAGGTCCACGACCGCCCGCTGCTCGGAGGCCGCCACCACGTCGCCGATCGTCGCCGAGTCATGCTGGAGCGTTCGGCTCCACCAGCCGAGGCTGGGCGCCTCCGGGATGTTGAGCGGAGCACCGTCGCGACATGCTCGCGTTATGCAGAGATGACGGACGAGCGCGTCGAAATGGTCGAGCAACAGGAGGAAGCGCAGCAGCGGGTCCCTGGCCACGAGCGCCTTGTGCCTGGTCACCGCTACCGGGAAGGGCCAGGTGGCGTAATCAGCGGTGGTGGGCGCGAACCGACCGGTCGCGATGGACTCGCGCCGGCAGGCATCCAGGACTGCGACGACCTGCCGAAGCAGCTCAGGCGACGCACCGTGCGCGACCAGCCGCTCCACGCATTCGCCACAGATGTCGCCCGTGCGGACCTTCAGGTGAAAGTCCATCTTCTGGACACACATGTCGTTGAGGCAGCCGACGGGGGTAGGGTGAGCGATCGTCTCCATCGCCACGCCGCACTCGGCCAGGGCGCCCTCGAGCACGTTCTCGATCACCTCGTAGGCCACGAGGCAGGCCGTGGGCGCGCTGGTGATCCAGGCCCAATCCTCCGTATGTACGAAAAAGCTACGTGGATCCTCCGGGTCAACGGCGCTGAACCAGTTGCACTCATTCGGCTTGGGCGTCAGCAGGCCGACGAACGCGTCGCCCAGCCCGCCTTGCTCCCGGCGCACCCGCTGAACCTCACCGAACAGGGCCTCCCACTCCGCCGGCGCCGTGGCCGGGAGCTCCGCGTTGACCGAAGCCACCTCCACGCGGAAGGGACCGGGGAAGCAACGGAACAAGCGCAGGACGGCGTCCACCAGCGCGGGTGCCTGCTCCCCATCGCGGAGCAGAACAACCCGCCCACCGTGGCGCAAGAAATCGCTGATCATCGCTCCGCTCCTCCTGCAGGGTATCCCGCGTCAAGGCCTCGTCGGAGCCGAACCGTCACGCTACGCTCCCGACTCCCCCGCGACGGCTCCATGGCACGGCTTGTCTGCTACTTCAGCGCCAACCACCACGCCCCAAGCGAGGTCACCTACGTGTTCGGCCCGCCCGACGGGCCGACCGTGAAGGGCTGCACCCTGCTCTCCGCCGCGATCGCCACGGGTCAGGTGCCGTTGAACGCCTTGGACTTGGTCATTCGCCCCGTGCTCACGCCGGAGGCACGACGGCACGAGCAGGCCCTCCGCGATGTGTTTGTGGCGACCGGGGCCCCACTCTCGGCGGCCGACGCGTGGCAACCGGTGTACCTCGAAAACGCGGGGAGTGAAGCGCTGAACACGGTGATCGGCGAGGTGCTCGACTCAGCATGCGACGACGCCGAGGTGCTGATCGAGCCCACGCTGGGGCCGCGTTCGCTCAGCTTCGGCTTGGTCACCTCGGCCATCTTCCTTCGGGCGCTGAAGCCGAAAGTCCACCTGCGCCAGCTCCTCTACGCCGAAACCGTGGGAAAGGACCAGTTCCACGTCCACGACATCTCGCAGTCCCTCACGATTCTCGACTGGGCGCGGGACGCGCAGTTGTTCACCGACGCGCTGCTGGCCGGCCCCCTGCTGGAGCGACTTGGCGTCACCGACCCGGTCCTGGCGCAGGGTCTCGCCGCCGGCCTCACGCCCAAGGTGATCGCCGGTTTGCGCACGTTTCCGCCGCCGGGCGCGGATTCTCCGGCAGCGCGCCACGCGCTCGGGCTCGTAAACGAACGGCTCGGGAGCCTCGCGGGCGCGGCCGCCGCCACGGCGGCAAACACGCTCGACGTGGCTTGGCTGAACGCGGAGCTTGAGCTGGCCGAAGCCTTCGCCCGAGCCGGGAGATTCGGCGACGCGGCCCGCGTCGTCCGGGAGTGGGTGGTGTCCCTGGTCCTGTTCGCCTCGGGGCCGAGCGCCAACTGGATGGATCATCGCGGCCGAGGGGAGGCAGAGCGATGGATCACCGGCAGGTTTGCCCACCCCGAAGCGTGGCTGCCGCTGCTGAGCGTGGCCAACAAGGTGCACGCGCTCCGAAACCCGTTGAGTCACGCGGGATACGCCGAGGGCGGAGAGCACGCCGAAATCGGGATCGGGGAGGTGCCGGGGCTCGTCGCCCAAGCCCGAGAGTGGTGGACGGCGCACCGAATCGCGCTGCCCATGATCCCCCGCCCCGCGCCGCCCACCACACTGCTCTGGTTCGGCACGCAGCCGAGCGAGGCCGTCGCTCGCCAAATCGTCGGTAAGCCTCCCTTGTTTGCTGAGGGCACCTTCCCGAACTCGAAGGCTGACGCCACGAGGCAAGCCAAAACCGCGCCCCCCCAGGTAGGCTGGGCGTGGATCGATGGTCCGGGCGTTCTTGCGGCCTGTCTCGCCGCGGAACTGCAGGGGCGTGGAGTCGAGTGCCACGGGCCATCCCCGACGAAGCCCGGCTTCCTGAAGTGGCCGTAGGCCTACCCACCACAATGCCGCTCGACGTTTGCCCCCACCTCACGATCCCGCTTGCCTCCGGTTCCGTGCGCCTCGACGTGGATCTGTCCGCCAATCTGGCGCTTGCGCGCGAGCTCACCGTGAGCGAGGCCGACCTCGCTTCCGCCATGGCGGCCCACATGGTGCCTGCCGCCGAGGGGTCGCAGTGCATCACCCAAACCTTGTCCAGACCGGTGGGCCGGTGTCGCGTCGTGGCCACGCCTCCGGGGGCTGAGGCTTTCTGGGCGTTCATCGACGACGACGTCCCGACCCGCTTCGTGGTCGCGGAGGCGCGGCTGACAAACACGTTCACGGCGCGCATCGAGTGGCTCCGCACGAACC
>BJHF01000190.1 GCA_014191855.1 Deltaproteobacteria bacterium | reverse complement strand
CTCGCACCTCGGTCTTCCGACCGAGGTGCCGCAGCCGAGGCGGGGGCCGGACTCGCCCGGAAATCGACGCCCTAGTCATCTTGAACTCGCCCCAGAGCCCGTCGCATCCCGAACAACCCCTTGCACCGGGCTTCGTATTTGCCCTACAAGGCCTCCGAAGGCTCCTCAGCAGGTCCGCTATCGTGGCGCAGATCTCGCAATCGGGCCTTTGTGGCGGCTATCGCGCGGCGCGCTCGACATCACCGCCTGGCTCGGCTGGTTTCTGGGCTGCCTGGGCCGCGCGATCGACGGCACGGATGATGCGCTCGCTGCGGTGCTCGGCAAGGCCGTGCTGTGGCAGCACGTGAACCGACATCCCGTGGAAGAACGCCAACGCCGCGTGATCAACCGGCTGCTCGACGGATTCGCGGGGTTCCTGACCACGTCGAAATACGCGGCGATCGCCAAGTGCTCCGCCGACACCGCGCTGCGCGACATCGGCGGACTGGTGTCGCGCGGCATCCTGGTCCGGAACCCGGGCGGTGGCCGAAGCACCAGCTACCGGTTGGCCACGGCCGCCGAGCTGGCGGCCGAGCCGCCGCCATCGTGAGGGGCGCAAGTTGTTGAGGTTCGACGGGTTCGACGCCCGGTAATCGACGTGTGAGCGACGCGCCAACCGGCATCCATCGGAAGCCGACGAGCCGATTCGAGTCCGACACACTGGCTACCGGCTGCTGCCGGGCGCCGGCGCGCTGGTCACCTTGCGCGCCACCCAGAGCGCGCCGAGCACGATCACGATGATCCCCGCCGCCACCGCCTGCGAACGCCTACCGGCGTGGTGCCAGGGATCGCGGTGGTGGCCATCGCGGCAGTGGCGCCGCAACGGTCCCCGCCGAACATGGGCCAGCTTCGTTGAATCCGGGCCGTCCGGAAGCACCGGATGTCGCCCGCAGATGTGTAATGACAAGGTCATTACGCTATGCTAGACCGATCTTAAAGGAGAAAGTCTCATGGCCACCACCAATCAGCAGGGTACTAAGCGCGATACTCTCAACATTCGGATCAAGCCGGAAGTGCGCGGCCTCATCGATCGCGCCGCTCATCTGCTGGGGAAGAACCGGACTGACTTCGTCCTCGATGCAGCTCGGCACGCCGCGGAAGACACGCTGCTCGACCGTACGGTCTTTGTCGTCAGCCCCACCGCTTACAAAGAGTTCCTTGCGCGCCTCGATGCACCGCCGCGCCCGAATGCAAGGCTGCGCCGTTCGCTCCGCACTCCTGCACCCTGGGACAAATGAAAGGGGTGCTGTCGCCACCCGAACCCCTGGCGGATCGTCACGATATCGGAGATTTCAATTCCGGGGAGGCGTCTCTTGACGACTGGCTCCGGCGCCGGGCCCGCACCAACCAGGCGAGCGGTGCGAGCCGTACCTACGTTGTCTGCGAACACGAACGGGTCGTCGGGTACTATGCGCTCGCTTCCGGCGCCGTCACCGTCGAAACAGCCCCCGGGCGCTTCCGGCGCAACATGCCCGACCCAATCCCCGTCGCTGTGTTGGGCCGCCTGGCCGTAAATCACGCACGTCACGGCCAAGGCATCGGCCGTGCTCTTTTCCGTGACGCCGGGCTGCGCGTGATAAACGCCGCTGACGCCATTGGTATCCGCGGCATCGTCGTCCATGCGATCTCGCAGCAGGCGAGGGGCTTCTATCTCGCGCTCGGCTTCGACGAGAGCCCGCGGGAACCGATGATGCTGATGGTGACACTCGCAGATATCCGGGCGATCCTAGGCGCCGAGGACAGCACATGAATCTGAACGGACGAACCCTGTGGCAGGTAGGGGCTGGCGACACCGATCGCTCGTATGGCGATCTTTGCATCAAAGTCGACGTGATGATTGCTGGCCCTGGCGGTCTGGGTGTCTACGACGAGACGAGCTACGCACACCTCGGAGACATCCGGAACAGCCTTCGGAGATTCTACAACGAAGCTCACCGGGGCGACATCGTCCTCTTGCGACTTGGCACGGGAGAGGTGCTTACGGTTGGTGAGATCGGGGATGATGCCGCGGAATGGCTCGACGCTTTCTCCGATGTGGGTGGATGGGACCTACAGCATGCCCGTCGCGTTCGGTGGTTCCCAAACACCGCGAACACTTTCCCAACGCGGACACTGGGCGGCCAGGTCCGAACCTTTGCCGCGGTCAACGTCGAGTCAGTCAGAGCCTGGGTTGAAGGCCTCAATATCCCAGAGGGCGAGCGGTTCCGTGATCTTAGACTGCTCCCCGCAGCGGGAGCCACGCTCTATGCCGCCGAGCTCGGCCGACGGCTCTTCATCGAAGGATTACCTAGCGATCAGGTCGACAAGCTGGTAGCGCTGTTCTCGGTACTGGAGCGCGTAGCGTCCTGGTACTCCAACGACACCAATTGCCCCAAAGGCCGCCCATCCGAACAGGAGACGGTCTGCTATCTTGTCGTCCCGCTGCTCTTGTCGCTCGGCTGGTCGCAGCAGACAGCCGCGGTCCAGTGGCAACCTGTCCTCCTCGGGAGGAGGACTCAGGCGCGCGACCTTGGCGCTTGCTCATTCACGCTGTGAATGATTATCATGCACGCCATGGATCCGACCAACCTCCCTCGCCTCGTGGCGCAGAGTCTCGCCGAACGCCTGCGGGTCATGCCCGCCGTCGTGGTGACGGGCGCGCGGCAGACGGGGAAGAGTACCCTGGCGCAGGAGCTCGCTCCCGGCAAGCGGCGCTATGTCTCCCTCGACGATCTCGACGTGGCGGACGCGGCGCGCCGTGATCCCGATCTCCTCGTCGGCGGCGCCCAGCCGGTGATCCTCGACGAGGTGCAGCGCGAGCCCGATCTGCTGCGCGCCGTCAAGCGGGCGATCGACAAGAAACGGCGACCCGGCCAGTTCCTGCTCACCGGCTCTGCCAACCTGCTGTTGATGCGCCGGGTCTCCGAGTCGCTGGCCGGTCGCGCGAGCTATCTCACCCTCTGGCCCATGACGCGGCGCGAGCAAGCGGGCCTCGGACGCTGCGGCCTGTGGGAGGACCTGCTCGCCGCTCCCGATGAAACGTGGCTCGACCTGCTCTCGGCGCAGCCGGACGCGCCGGAGGACTGGCGCGTTCTGGCGCGCCGCGGCGGGTTCCCGACTCCGGCGGTCCATATGCGAACGGCCCGCGAGCGGTCGGTCTGGTTCGACGGCTACGTGCGCACCTATCTCGAGCGCGACCTGCAGGAGCTTTCCTCGATCGTGGCACTGCCTGACTTCCGCCGGCTGATGCGCGCGGTCTGTCTGCGGCTCGGCCAGCTCGTCAACCAGACCGAGCTGGGCCGCGACGTGGCGTTGGCGCAGCCGACCGTGCACCGCTACCTCAACCTACTGGAGACCTCGTATCTGTTGGTGCGGCTGCCGGCCTACGCCGTGAACCGCACCAAGCGGATCATCAAGTCGCCGAAGCTCTACTGGGGCGACACGGGGGTAGCGCTGCATCTGGGTGGGAGCGACGAGCCCGGCGGCGTCCATCTCGAGAACCTCGTCCTGCACGATCTGCTCGCCTGGCGTGACGCGCGCCTCGATCGCGCGGAGCTGTGTTACTGGCGCACGACGATCGGCGAGGAAGTGGATTTCGTGATCGAGGCCGGCGGGCGCCTCCTGCCGATCGAGGTCAAGGCGACGGGCCGCCCACGTCTTCAGGACGCGAGGCACCTGCGCACCTTCCGGGCCGAGTACGGCAAGAAGGCCCGGGCGGGCCTCGTGCTGCACACCGGCAGCACCCTCGAGTGGCTCGCGCCCGACGTGCTGGCGGTGCCGTGGTGGAGGGTGCTGTGAGCCGATCTGAGGGTGGAGATACCCGGAGCCATCGCGCAGCCCGAGTCTCCAAGAGGTAACACGTGCCCAAAGTGAAGAAGTCCTCGGCCTCCGCCGCTGCCACCTCTGCCAACGTCGGCTATGAAGCCCAGCTCTGGCAGATGGCCGACGCGCTGCGCGGCAGCATGGACGCCGCCGAGTACAAGCACGTCACCCTTGGCCTGCTGTTTCTCAAGTACATCTCCGACGCCTTCGAGGAGCGCCACGCCGCGCTGCTCGCCGAGAAGGCGAAGGGCGCCGACCCCGAAGACCCCGACGAGTACCGCGCCCAGAGCATCTTTTGGGTGCCACCTGAGGCGCGCTGGCCGCACCTGAAGGCGCAGGCGCGCCAGAGCACCATCGGCCAGCTCGTCGACGACGCGATGGCCGGCATCGAGCGCGACAACCCGGCGCTCAAGGGCGTGCTGCCCAAGGACTACGCCCGCCCCGCGCTCGACAAGCAGCGCCTCGGCCAGTTGATCGACATGATCAGCAACATCAAGGTCGGCGACGAGGCGAGCCGCGCCAAGGACGTGCTCGGCCGCGTCTACGAGTACTTCCTCTCGCAGTTCGCCAGCGCCGAAGGCAAGAAGGGCGGTGAGTTCTACACGCCGCGCTGCGTGGTCAAGCTGCTGGTCGAGATGCTCGAGCCCTACCGCGGCCGGGTGTACGACCCCTGCTGCGGCTCGTCGGGCATGTTCGTGCAGTCGGTGGAGTTCATCCGCGCGCATGCCAAGGGCAACGGCCACGGCGGCAACACCGGCGCCAAGGCCAAGGCCGACATCTCGATCTACGGCCAGGAGTCGAACTACACCACCTGGCGCCTGGCGCGCATGAACCTCGCCATCCGCGGCATCGACTCCGGCCAGATCGCGCAGGGCGACACCTTCCACAACGACCGCCACCCGGACCTCAAGGCCGACTTCATCCTCGCCAACCCGCCGTTCAACATCTCCGACTGGGGCGGCGAGCGCCTGCGCGACGACAAGCGCTGGCAGTACGGCGCGCCGCCGGCGGGCAACGCCAACTTCGCCTGGGTGCAGCACATCGTGCACCACCTCGCGCCTGCGGGCGTGGCCGGCTTCGTGCTGGCCAACGGCTCAATGGCGTCCAACCAGTCCGGCGAGGGCGAGATCCGCAAGAGCCTGATCGAGGCGGACCTCGTGGACTGCATGGTCGCGCTGCCGGGCCAGCTCTTCTACTCGACGCCGATCCCCGCGTGCCTTTGGTTCCTGGCGCGCGACCGCAAGAACGGCAAGTTCCGCGACCGCCGCGGCCAGGTGCTCTTCATCGACGCGCGCAAGCTCGGCCCCCTGGTGGACCGCACCCACCGCGAGCTGAACGACGAGGACATCGCGCGCATCGCCAA
>BJHF01000189.1 GCA_014191855.1 Deltaproteobacteria bacterium | reverse complement strand
GGCGGCGGGGTTCACCGTGTCGAGCGTGTCGTCGCAATCGTCGGTGTTGGACACGTAGCCGGCGGGGGCGCTGCAGCTCATGGTGGAGAAGCGGGAGCCCCCGTAACCATCGCCGTCATAGTCCAGGTACCAGGTGGCGAGATCGGTGGCCGCGGCGCCATCGGTGGTGCCGTCGCAGTCGTCGTCGAAGCCGTTGCACACTTCCGCGGCGGCGGGGTTCACAGCGTCGGTCGTGTCGTCACAGTCCTGGTTGTCCGCGACGTATCCGACGGGCTGGGCGCAGCTCGTTACGCCGGTCGTGGGATCGCCGTAGGTGTCTCCGTCGGCGTCGGCGAACCACTCACCTGCGTCGGCCGCGTCGGCGCCATCCACGCCGCCATCGCAGTCGTCGTCGATGCCATTGCAGAGCTCGGTGGCGGCGGGGTTCACCTCGGAATCGGCGTCGTCGCAGTCCAGCGGATTCTCGGCGTACCCGGTGGGGACCGAGCAGGCTTCGTCGGTGAGCGAGGGGTCGCCGTAGCCGTCGCCGTCCACGTCGACGAAGTACACGGTCGTCACCCCCTCGTCCACAGCGCCGTCGCAGTCATTGTCGGCGTTGTCACAGCTCTCCACGCCGTCGGGGCTGGCGTTGGCGCTGCTGTCGTCGCAGTCGTCGCCGTTCGCGACGCCCCCGGCAGGCCGCTCGCAGGCCGGAGCCCCGGTGGACGCATCGCCGTAGCTGTCGCCGTCCGCGTCGACGTACCAGGTGTCCGCCACGCCGTCGTCCACGAGGCCGTCGCAGTCGTTGTCCACCTCGTCACAGATCTCGTCTGCCCCGGGGAATACCTGGGCGTTGGCATCGTCGCAGTCCGTGCCCCGATCGACGAAGCCGGCCGGGGAAGAACACAGCTCAACCGCGCCATTTTCGTCGCCGAACCCGTCCGCATCGCTGTCGGGGTAATAGGGCGTCGTCACCTCCTCGTCGATCGTGCCGTCACAATCGTCGTCGCGACCGTTGCACAGCTCCAGAGCGCCGGGCCACGTCTGGTTGTCGTGGTCATCGCAGTCGCCGCTCTCTGCGGTGAACCCGTCGCCGTCGAGGTCGGCGGTGCCGGTGTCCACGGCGTCGGTCACCTTGTCCGCGCCGCCGTCGTCTACGCGGCAGGCCAGGGCGAGGAGCAGGAGCGGAAGGGTACGCATCCGCGCATTCTACCTCTCCAGGAGCGAATCGATCACTTCAAGCAACGCCGTTCCTTGCAGATCGAGGGGTGCCAACCCGCGCGGGCCGAGCACGCGGCGGGCCTCGCGGTCGTCGAAGACCAGATCGGTGGCCAGCGTGTCGAACATCGGGCCGAGCAGCGCGTGGGCTTGCGACTCGATGCGCGTGGGGGACTTCAGCGGGCCGCGGCGGGGGGTGTAGACCCGCAGCCCCGGGAACGCGGCGCGGTCGGCGAGGCGGGCGAAGAACGCATCCTGGGTTGGCCCCTGGGCGACGAGGTGCACCGTGCTGTTCGAGGCGGCATCCGCATCGACCAACGCCGCGATCGAGGCGCACACCCAGGCCCGGGGGGCCAGTGGCATCCGCGCGCCCTTCAGGCCTGGAACGCGGAGCTGGGAGCGAGAATGCCGGGTTCGCCAAGCCAGGTTGGCGACGAGTCCGGCGAAGGCTGACAAGCACTCGTCCCCCCCGATCACCCATCCGGGCCGCGCCACCCGAAGGTCCACCCCCTCCCGCTTCGCGTGCTGCCGCGCCGCAACCTCGCCCTCCAGCAGCGATTCCTGGGTGGAGGTGTGGAAGGCCTGGCCCACATCCACCTCCGATTCCAAGGCCACACCGCTCCGCGCGCCGGCCACCCACGCCGAAGAAACGTGGATGAACGTCGGTGATCGGGCCGCAAGCATCAGCTCTACCGGACCGTCCACGTTCAGCCGCCGCTGCGCGCCCTCGCTGCGCGGGAACGGAGTGCGGTCGCTCGCGCAGTGCACGACGACGTCCCACGACTGCTTCCCGACCGCGCCAAGACGGCCGCCGAGCTCCCCCTCAATCGCCGTTGCCGACGCCAGCCCTGCCGCCTCCAACCTTGCTTGTGCGGACTCACCCGGACGGGGGCGCACCAGGCACGCCACGCGATCCCCCCGGGCCAGCAGCGCCTCGGCGACGGGTCCGCCGAGGCTCCCCGTTGCACCCGTGATCAGGACGTTTCGCACGTACCCCCGGTATCCTGCGGGGCACAAAAACGAATGCCGCTCCACGAGGGCGCGTTAGGCCCGCCGCCATGCGAAACCTCCTCCTCTGCGGCGTCATCCTCCTCGCGACCTCCGCTCAAGCTCTCGCCAAGCCCGCGGCGGCGGACTGGATGGCGAAGGTCGCCGTGTTCACGAACGCCGACGTGCTGAACTCGCGCGGTGGTGCGTTGTCGGCCGGTATTCTCGCGGTGATCCCGGAAACGCTCGATCCGGCCTCCGTCGTGGTAACCCTCGTGGACAAGCAGGGGCTCACGCAGGTGGAGGTCGTCTGCAACGCTTCCGGCATCTACGAGCTGCAGAACGGCTCGGAGTTCACCCGCCGCTCCGCCCTCGGCGGCATCCACGCGGCGGTGCTCGCGGCGATCACCGGAAAGACGGGTGGCGAAGGCGCCCCAAAGGGCGGCGGCGTGTTCGGTCGCATCGAGGCCCCGCCCAGCGCCGGCGAGAAGATGGTCAGCGAGTTCATCAAGTCCCGCGAACCAGAAGACGTGGTGATCAGCCTCGGCTGGATCCAGAAGGACGGCGCCCAGGAGTACGGCACCGTGTACAGCGATCGGATCGAGCTCAACCCGGATGCGCCGAAGGCGCCGAAGAAGTAGGGGGCGCCCGAGAGCGTGCTGCTCAAGGGTTGACCAGGACCCGCGACCCACCGGGATCCCGCGCCGCGATTCGCTCCTGCCAACGCCTGACCAATGGCGATCGGGCTGCGCGAATCGCCCAGTTGAATCGGCTGTCCCGCTCGATCTATTTCAGGAAGCCCGCCGCGAGGCTCGCCTCCACCTGATCCTCGGACCACAGCAAGAACTGGTCCATCTCGGCGCGGCTGGGTTGAGCTTTCATCTCCTGCACGTGGCGCCCGGCTGCGGCCTGCCACCAGGCGGGATTGCCGGTTCGCCGGTCGTACACCACGAGCATCGCCTCCACCCGTGCGCCGCCGGTGCACCCCCACTCCTGGCCCAGGAACCACCCGCCGTTGTGTACGTAGTAGCTGCGTAGATAGGGGATCAGCACCCAGCGGGCGCCTTCGCTTGAGGCGGCCATGCTCAGGGGCTCGATCGCGATGCGGGGGAGGTTCAGGTTGTCGCTCCCGTCGAGCTCATTCGCGCCGCGCACGGCCTTTCGGGCAACCGCGGGGGCCGAGAGCGCCGGGTCGTGTGGCAGGGCTGGGATCTTGTGGCCGACGACGAGGTTTGTGGTCGTTTCATCCAGCCAGGCCGTCGCCTGTGCGCGCAGCTCGCCTTGGGCCGAGAACTCGATGAAGCGGGCGCGCGTTTCCAGCGCCGTTTCCCCCGTGCGGATGAGCCCGCCGCCGAAACGAATCGCGCCTACGTAGTCGTTGCGGAGGAACGAGGCGTGCTCCGCGTTGGCGGGGTCGATCACGGTGGGTTCGCCGAGGTGCTCTTCGCCGGAGCGCAGCCGCAGCTCGATCTCGGAGGGGGGCTTGAGCGGCGGCAGCGGATCGGAAGCCAGATCCTGGACAACGACGGTGTGCTGCACCACGACGCCCTCCGCGATCAACGCCGGCGCCAGCGCCTCGAAGGCGGCACCGTGATGGGTGGGCGGCGGCTTGGCGCACCCGACGAGCAACAGCAGGATCGACATGCGGCCGGGTTATCCCGCAGCGATGGACCTCGTGTTGGCGTGCGTGGCCTCCTTCGTGGCGGGCCTGGTGGACGCGATGGCCGGCGGCGGTGGCCTCATCCAGCTCCCGGCGTTGATGGCTCTATTACCTCACGAGTCGATGGCGACGGTGCTCGGCACCAACAAGGGCGCGGCGATGTTCGGGACCACGGTCGCGCTGCAGCGCTACGTGCGCGAGGTGAAGCTGCCGTGGCGGTCGGTGGCCGGGGCGGCGGCGGCGGCGTTTGTAGCCAGCGCGGGCGGCGCGATGGTGGCGCGAACGGTGGACGCGAGCGTGTTCAAACCCGCAGTCCTGGTGGTTTTGGTCGCGGTTGCGGCGTTCACCTTTTTTCGGCCTCAGTACGGCGCGGTCGGGGAGGGCCGGGAGCGGCCCAGCGTGGCGCTACTTTTGGGGGCAGCGATTGGATTCTACGACGGGCTCATCGGCCCGGGAACGGGCACGTTCCTGATTTTCGTGTTCATCGCCACGCTGGGGTTGGACTTCCTCAAGGCGTCTGCCGCGGCCAAGGCTGTAAACGTGGGCACCAACCTCGCCGCGGTAATGATCTTTGCGGCCACGGGGCACGTGAAGTGGGAGTGGTCGCTCCCGATGGCGGTGGCGAACATGGCCGGCGCGGTGATCGGGGCGAAGCTCGCGCTCGGCAACGGGGCCGGCTTTGTGCGCCGGGTGTTTCAGGTCGTGATCGTCCTACTGATCGCGAAGGTGGGCTTTGACGTGTGGTCGGCGGCGGTCGTCGCGACCGGCGAGCCGGCGCCGGTCTCCCTCGGTGATCGGCCCGCCGCTCAGTAGCGCCTCGGTCTGCGCGACCCACACGGCGCGCTGCTTCGTACCGGAAGGCAGGTCGTCGGTGGCGCCGAGCAGCGCCTTCCAGTCCTTCTTGGCGTGGCCCGCCTCGATCAAAGGGGGAGCTTCAATGCCTACGCTCGCCTCGCGGACGCTGACGGCGCGCTGCATGACATCGACCCGGTCCTGCATCCGATCCAGCATCTCAAACGCGTGCTGGCTGAACCAACCCATGAGCGTGAGCATCGTGACGGCACCGACCAACCCGCGCATGGGAGCCTCTTGGGGAGGGGATCGGATCCTGGGGGGGCGGGGATGAGGGCGGGGGTCAGGACGTTGCCATTGCGTTTCGACGCGATCATATTCGGTGTGCGAACGTACGGAGCAATTCTGGGCGATGGCGAAGGCCTGATCGCTCGACTCGCCGCCAGGGCGCGGCGAGCGGGCGTTGCCGGCCATCGCGGCTTCCTCACGGAAGCCGCTCCCGTTCGAGAGGTGGTAGATTCTCACAACCGGAGGGGCGGCTGGTCCCATTTTGACCGCCGCGCCAGGCGAGCCCCGACAAACGCCCGTTTTCGGCGCGCAGTAGGCACATACACCGTTTAGGGCCCCACAGTGCCCCAGTCGGTGCGGTTCCGGATCTTGTCGGTCATGCCAATGGCGGCGAGG
>BJHF01000188.1 GCA_014191855.1 Deltaproteobacteria bacterium | reverse complement strand
AACCGCCCGCATTTCTTCCGGCTCAGCCCCCGGAAAAGCCGCGAGCGCTTCCGCGCGGCGCGAGGACGCCACGGCGCCGGCAACGAAGTGCGTGCCCGCGTGATGAGCGTAGAAGTACCTCCAAAAACCCGGCCAGGCGGTGGCGCGGACCAGAGACCAGTACGGACCGAGCGCCGTGCCCGACAACACCACCCCGCGCGGGCGCGCCGTCAACGCCACAATCGCCGCAACCACGCCGCCCATGTCGTGCCCGACGACCACGCTTTCGGGGCCCACCATCGGGAGCACCTGCGCGACCTGCTCGGCAAGGGTACCCGAAAGAGCCGGGGTATCCATCCGAATCGACAATCTCGCCCACAGGGCGGGGCGCGTCGGCACCCCGTGCAGGGCCAGGACATGCGGAGGGCCGCTCAGGTCAGCTCCAGTACGGTGAGCACCGTGGTCGCGGTGGCTGGGTCGTTTGTCGCAAAAACCCCTCGACGAAGCTGGCCGCTGGCCATCTGGAGCGGCTTCGCCGCCGACTCCGCGGCGTACCAGTCGGTCAGTGAAGCGCCGAGCTTCGCGACGGGAAAGAAGCGCCAGCGCGCCCTCGCGTGAGGGTGAAGCCGCGCCTCCAACGCCAGGGATACGCGCCCCATCGTAAACCTTGGATTCACCTCCACAAGCGGGTCGAGCCGTAGCGTGCTCCCGTCGCGATACAAAAACGCATCCACGCCGACGGGTCCGCGCACGCCAAGATCGAACAGCCGGGGGCCCAGGAACGCGGTGAGCTGCTCGCCGAGCTGGCGGAGGCGGCGCGGCTGGCGGCCCTCGTCGGAGAGCGCCCGCGCAAACTCAGGTTCGGTCGTGGCCAACCATCGGCCGGGCGCCGTACCGGTGAACTGCCCGTTGGGTGTGGTGAAGAAGCGCACGGTGCCGACGAAACGGGACACCTCCGCCACATCGAAGTGAAAGGAGAGATCGAGCACCCGATCGCGAAGTGGCTCCGCGCGAAGAGCGCCTTGGGCCTTCAGAATCCGCGCGACCCACCCTCGGGCGCTCGCGTCCAGCGGACCGCGGCGGCGATCGCGCCCGGCCGTTGAGAACGGCGCTTTGAGCAGCCACCCGCGGGCCGCCGCCGCCTCCACCTCCGCTTCGGTGCGGCACACCTCCCCTTCGGGCGGCGCGAGCCAGGGCTCCGGGTGCTGCGCGAGAAACTCGGCGCGCCAGGCCAGGGAGTTTTCCTTGCTGAACGCGCGCTCCAGGCCCGGCACCCACAGGTTGTCGGCCCCCGCGAGCGCGCCGAACGCCGCCCCGACCGACGGGCTTCGCCCCCAGGGCACGAGCGGACCCACGAGGCGCGAGGCCAGCGCATCGGCAGACGCCACGATTTCGGGCAGCACAAAGCCCGCGTCCACCACCGCCCGCTGCCATCCGGGGCTCGGCAGCGTGGGCGTGATCACCGCATCTTCCTTCGCCGCAAGAAAGATCATCAGCGGCGCGAGGTCGCGCTGAAGGGCCGCCGCCACGCCGCCCAGCGCGAAGCCCGACCGGCCGAATGCGACCTCCTCCTCGCAGGCGGGATTGAAGGCGTAAACCCTGGGCGGGCGCCCCCTCGACCGAGAGTAGAGCTCGATCCTGTCGATCCAGTCGTCGGTGAAGCCGGCGGCGAGCCGCCCCTCCCGGTCTACATGGGACCCCCTGGCGCGCGAGGGCGAGAGCGGCATGGCGAGCCCAGCTTCGAACGCTTCCCACTCCGAGCGCGCCGGATCCTTCCACTGGCGAAACAGCGAGAGTCCAGCCCGAACATGGCCGATCTCGTCGTGGTACACGACGTCCAGCACGGCCGCGGTCTCCAGGTCGCCCACGGTCGTGAACCGCTCACGCCACAGCTTGGTGAAGTCGAGGTTCGCCTGCTCGAACGTGAGCGCCATTCGCAGCACGTAGTCGTAGGGGCTGGCGATCGTTTCGGTGCAACGCCAGAAGAAGTCGTTTACCGGAACGTCGCCGAGCGCCACGCCGAGCTGACCCATCCGCGCGAGGTACAGCCGGAGGTGGCGTTGTTCCTCGACCATCGTGCGGGCGATGCCCATTCGGAAGGCAGCGGGTGCGTCTGGAAAACGCAGCAACGTGGACGCCATGATCTCGAGCGCGAGCAGCTCGTGGTTCGCGAACCGGTGCAGCAGCCCGCCGCGGGCGGCTGCGTCGTCGAGCCGCGTGAGCGGCGGCAGGTCGTCGCGGAGGCGCGCCGTGGGGAAGGCCAGCTCGGGGGGCCGAAGGGGCCGCTCCACGGGGAAGGCGGCGCCGGGGGCAACGTCGGTGAAGGCCCCTTCGCCCGCGAGCTTCTCCGCCAGCGTGGCGCCGTACACGATGCGCTCGGCGAATCCACGCAGCTCCATCGCCGCGGCCTATCCGACCGGGAGGTGCCTTGACCCGGCGCGACGTGCCGGGAGCGGGGCCGCCACCCCCTCCCGACCGTCGATCGCAGGCCTCAACCCCAACCGCTGCTCACCCTTCGGTCAACGGGGCGGGCGCTTGAGCGAATTGAGAAAAGAATTCCAATCGTCCGGCGTGTTCAGGTTCAACGCACGATTCGGATCCTCGCTGGCGATCCGCACCGCGCCGAGGAGGCGCTCATCCAGGCGGCCGGTCGTGTGGGGCGGATCAAGGCGCACCGGATGCCCATCCACGCCGTGAGCGGACAACACGGCAGGGCCCGACGCCGCGATCAAACTGTGCAAGTCACCTGCTGTCGCCGGGGGCACATCGACCGGGGTCACCAGGGCCGGGCCGAGGCCCGCGAGGGCCAGCGCCGCCGACTCCGCCGGTCCGGTCGTCGCCCAGTGCGGATTCACAAACCGCGACACGTCCAGCGGAAGCACCGCAGCGACCCGATCGGCGTGCGCGCCCAGCACCACGTGAACCCGCAATCCGACGGCCCGAAATGCAGCTACATGCAAGAGAATCAACGGCGTTCCTTCGATTGCCAGCAGCGCCTTCGGCGTGCCCATCCGCGTGGATCCCCCGGCCGCAAGCACCACCGCGTCCTGTACGACCGCCCGCTGACGCCCCACCTCCATCGACTCCATCCCGGTGGCTACGTTACATGTACGTCGCGCCGCCCCGGCGCGCACGAGGCGCCCGTGATCCCCAAGACCAAGGCCTGGTTCATCCGGCAAACGCCGATGCTCGCCGATCTCGTTGAACGAGAACACGAGCTTTTGGACCAGGTGAGCGACTCTGTCGACCTGCGCCGCCGCACCAAGGTGTGGGAGCCGGGCACGCCCGCGAACACCATCTTCATCCTCCGGGCGGGGATCGTCAAGCTCAGCAAAACGAACGATGAAGGCCGCGAGCTCACGCTTGGCTTCTATACGCGGGATGCGCTGATCGGCGAGCTTGGCATCGTGAACGAGCAGCCTCACGACACGACGTGCGAGGCGTATGAAGACACCCAATTGTTGGCCATCCCCAAGGCGGACTTCATCCGGGTGATGATGCGTCATCCGCCCCTGGCGATGCGGATGATCCGCCTGGTCGGCGAGCGACGGCAGAAGCTTGAGAACCGGGTCGAGAGCCTGCTGTTCAAGAGCGCGCATGCCCGACTCGCGGCGTTGTTCCTTGATCTGGGCGATACCTTCGGCGTGCGCGACAGCCGGGGTCGGATCGTGAACCTCAAGCTCACCCACAAAGAGATCGCGAGCCTCATCGGGGCCACGCGCGAAACGGTGAGCTTCGCCATCCTCGACCTGCGAAAGGAAGACTTGATCCAGACGGAAGGCAAGCGGGTGATCCTCGTGGACGAAGTGCGGCTCAAGGCGTTGCGCGACGCATGATCGGGCTTGCGGCCCTGCTCGTGGGCTGCCTCCCCCACGGCGCGGTGGGCCGGTACGCCGAGCTGGAGGCCACCCGCTACGAGTTGACGGTGAACGCCGAGCCTCCCGAGTGGCTCACGACGCAGTACGTGCGTGCGTTTGCGGATGGAAGCGCGGGCTGGCTCGTTTGCTTGGAGCTTGAGTCGGCCTGTGTGGAGCTTCGGACCTTCCCAACAGGGGAGGTGCTCACCACCCGAGGCGCCAGCGCGCTGTCGGCGGTCGCGCAGGCGAAGCTGGGCGCGATCTGGCCCCTGTTGTCGCCGCGGATTGACGCCGATCCGAGGTTGGTGTCGTCCTGGCCCATCGTTCAGCTCGGTCGCAGCCGACTCCGCGTCGTAGCCACCGGCGGCTGGCAACGGCTGGGGGCGGCCTGGCAATGGTCACCCACGCTGGCGTTGAATCACGACGCCCCGCTTCGCGCGGACGGGAGGCTCGATGCGACGGTTCATATCGATGGCGCCGGCACGGTCGACGCGTCGTGGGCGCTGGTCCTCCCCGTTTGTGGGCCCGACGGCGCCTGCGAGTCCTGGCTCTCCGCGGGTCGGTTGAACCGTCGCGACGGTGTTTCGGCCCGCAAGGCGGTGCCGTGCCCCCAGCATGGCGAAGATCCCAGCCGCGCACCGCTTTGCCTCGCCGACGGTACACCGATTGAGGACGCTCCAAGCGGTGTTGACGGCGAATCCATCTTCCGCGCGCTCTCGGCACCAGTCAAAGCTGCTACAGTTGCGGCGGAGCCTCCGTGAACCTCGAGCTGATCGCCCGCCTTGCCCGAGGGGCCCACTTCCTCCCCCCAGGCATCCATCCCGCCGCGTACGCGCTCTCGCTCGTGCCGTCGCTGGTGGATGCGTTGCCCGATGTGGCTCTTGGGTCTGAGGATCGCGCCGTCAGCTTCCCCGTGGCGTGCGGGGGGCTGCTGACGGGACTGGTGGAGCGAGCCCTGCGCGGCGCGGTGGACGAGGCGCTCACCGACATCCGCCCGCCTCCAGCCGAAGAGCTGGCCACGCGCCTGCAATCCGACCCGCTTACCCAGGCGCTACGCCGGCTCATCGGCGAGGGGCTCACCCTGTCCCCGGCGGCCGGCGCCCTCGCCGGGCTTGAGTATGTGCGCCTCTGTGCGCACCACCTCAGCACCCCTGGGCCCCTGCTCCGGGAGGGCGTTGCGAAGCTCCGCGCGGAGCCGGCATGGGACGCCGGCACGTTGTTTGGCAGGGTGATCGCGCCGTTCCAGGCGCGGCTTGCGGCCGCTTGTTTCGACCTGGCGCGCGCCGGGATCCGTGTACCGGCGCTGCTCCCCGCCCTGGCCGCCTCGCCGCTGGCCTTCGCCCCTCCCGACACGGCGCGGGACGTTCCGCTGGCGAGCGCGCTGCTCAATCACGACGTGGCCGCCGCGTCCGAGGCCTCAACGCGCGCCCTCGAAGTGGGCTTCGCCGCCTTCGACCAGGTGATCGTTGGACTGTTGGACCGTTTGGCCCAGCGCCGCGCCACCGCCGGTGATCGGGCGTTCG
>BJHF01000187.1 GCA_014191855.1 Deltaproteobacteria bacterium | reverse complement strand
AAGAACCTACTACTTCGGATCGGCCTGCCTATCGAGGAGGAGGTTGAAGGGGACCTGAACAAACGCGCATGGCAACGTTTCGAGCGCGGCACCGTCACCTGGCGGCGGGCCGACAAGGTTCGGGTTTACGTTGTCCACGATGATGGGAGCATGAACCGGTATAGTGACCTTGGCCTGGATGTATAGCCCTACGTTGGAGGATGCGGGGCGACCCCGCTGCGAGGGCTTCCGCGGACCTGCGTGCCTGCGACCCGCCGTCCGCCAAAGGCCGGATGATCCAGCGGTTGATTTGGTGGAAGCTGCCTGATCAACGATGGTTCGCGGGCACGTGACCGCAACGCCGCCCGGCCCCGGGCTACTTGGCTTCAGCCACCTTGGCCCCAGCTGCGTTTGTACGGAGCCTGGCGAGTAGGCCCCGGATTGTGGGCTCGTCGTCCCGCTCCAACTGGGCACCCGCCAAGTGGGCCAGCTGATCGAGCAGGGCTTGTGCGTCATCGGCGGCCGCGCGGTACTGCCCTACCGCGGCCTCCAGCTGAACAACGTGTTGCGGCGACCCTCGAGCTGCGCGGGAGTGCATCGTCGCGCTCGCCGCGTGGCGCTTGGCCCGCACCGAGTCGCGTGCGGCGCGGCCAAGTTCGCCGAACCCCGCGACCAGGCGCGCGGACGCGGCCAGTCGATCGGCGTCTGTCAGGCCCTTGGACCGGAGCGCCTTTAGCCTCGCCTCCAACGCGCGTTCGACGTGGCGCCGCTCGAACACCGGGTTCTCCGCGCGCGCGGCGCGATTCACAGCCACGCGGATGACCTTTTCCATGTCGCGCGGTGAAAACCCGCTCGGCAACCGAGCGTTCACGACGCGCTCATCCAGCTCGGCCACCCACCGGGCGCTTGGCGCGCCGGCGAGTCGGGTGGCGCGGAGCCAGCGGAGCCAGAGAGAGCGTCGGCGTTCCGCGTCGAGCTCGGCGATGGCGATCTCCGCCGTCACCCGGCTGCGAATCGCGTCGTCGATGTTCTTCGGTAGGTTGGTCGCCATCAACACCAGGTCACCGTGTGCGTCGAGCACCTGGATGAGGTGGCTGCGGATCGCGTTCTGCGCCTGCGCGGACGCGTGCGCATCCTCGGTGCGGCGGCGGCAGACCGCGTCGGCCTCGTCGATCAACACGATAGCAGCGAGCTCGCGAGCCTCCTCGAAGGCAGCCGTCAGGGCCTTTTCGCTCTCGCCGCTCCACTTGGATTCGATGGTGGAGAGGTCCATCCACCGCAGCGGTCGTCCCAGTTTCGTGGCGATCACCCGGGCCAGGGTAGTCTTCCCGAGCCCGGGAGGGGAGCTGAACAGGACGAGGCGGGTTTCGCGCTGGTCGGCGAGCTCGGGACCGAGCTGCTGGCCGATCCACTCGCGCTTGCGCTCGCTGGCGATGACCGCTTCCACATCCTCCAGCGTGTCCGGGTGGAGCTCCATGTCCTCCAGGGAGCGTGCGTTTCCCGCGAACTCCCGCAGGAAGCGACCGGTCGCCTTCCCCCGCGAACCGGGAATGGCGAGCGTGACCTCCGCACACATCGACGTCACTGAATCGGCGTCCATGTCGCGAGGCGACGCACGCTCGATCGCCATGAGGCCAACGCCGATCGTCGACTGCAGGCCGCCAGCGAGGATGTCGGCGCCCTCGGGGGCAGAGCGATGGCCCTGCGCGCACTCCAGGACAGGAACGCCGTGGATGGTGACGGTGGGCCCCTTCTCGGAGGCAAGTGCCACCACCGGGGCCGCGTCCGGTAGAAACCGCAACTGAGCGACTTTACCGCATTGAGGGCAGGACTCCCCGCGACGCAAACCCCACCCACGAGACGCCGACATCAGGACTCCCCGACGGGGCCGGAGGCGCCCGTCGTGCGCCAGGGCAACACCCGTGGCGCCGCGGGTCGCTCGCCGTGGAACACCTCCCGCTCAAGCCGGTCGAGCCACTGGACGACCCACATTCCCCGTGCCCCCAGCAAATCGACCAAGCGCGCGCGCAGGTCCTGCTCCAGGTTGTCGAGGAACGCGAGGAGTCCGGGCTCGATCTCTTGCTCGAACCTGCGCACTCCGTCGGTCGCGGCGTCCTCCACGAGCTCACAGAAACGATCCGCGAAGTCCGCGGCACCGATGCCTCGACCAGTGAAGGTCTCCGCGACCGAGTCGATGGCACGCCCGGCGAGCTGAATCGTGGGCCGCACGACGTAGTTCCACGCGGCGCGGACGATCGTGGTGCACGTGCGCTTGACGGCGGAGTAGAACTTGGAGAACAAACCCATGATGTGCCTCGGCTGAATCGCGACCCCGGGATGGGGCTTGCGGTGATGGACGCAGCCGCCAGGTGGCTTCGGACAGCGAGCAGAGAAATTGTGACGGGGGCGCCGGTGCGGGGGTCCGCCCGCCGCGGCGAAACCCGCGCCGAGCCACCGAAGTCGGCGAGCGTCGCGCGCGGTTGCTGGCGGATTCAGGCAGGTATTCGGGCGGAGCCCTCAATGTGTCCCCCGACCCATGGGCCTCACCACTAGTCACATCTTGACAAGTCAAAGCTGCCGGGTGATCGGACATACTTGGAGAATTCCATGGATCCGACCCGGTGGAGCGAGCAGGAATGCGGTGACGCAGAGCGCGGCGACGCCCGCCTGAATGCGCGCCTTCGCGAGATCGCGGTTCGCGTCGCAGAGTCAAGCGGCGGGAGCATCGCCGCAGTGTTCCGCGTGCCCGCTGAACGGCAGGCTGCGTACCACTTCATGTCGAACGCCCGCATCGACTGGGAAGACGTCGCGAGCGTGTCGCATGTCGCCTGCGTGCGGCGGTGCATCGGCGAGGAATTTGTGTTCGTTCCGGAGGACGGTTCAAGCCTGAATATCACCGACCGAGAGCACACCAAAGGCACCGGGCCGGTGGGCACCCGAACCGCTGGCGCCCGCGGATTCCAGGTGATGAACCTCATCGTGGTGAACCGAAAGGGAGTGCCGCTCGGGCTGTGCGGGCAAGGATGGTGGTCCCGCCCCGAAACTGCCGCGACGAAGTCGAATAAGGCTCGGTCTACCGAGGAGAAGGAGACGAAGCATTGGGGCATCGAGATGGCAACGGTGCGTGCGTTGTTCGCCGAGCACGCGTCGGGCACGACGCCGTGGTTTCAACTCGACCGAGGCGGCGACGCGTGGCCGGTGCTGATCGAGGCGATGGAGCAGAATCAGTGGGTGACGATTCGGTCGTCCTCGGATCGCCGTCTGGTCGATGCCGCCGACGGTGGCCGTCGGTATCTGCATGAAACCGTCGCCAAAGCCCCAATCCTTGGCGGATACTCCCTGGATGTGAAGGGCGGGCACGGCCGAACGGAACGCGTCGCAAAGATGATCGTTCGGTCCGCCCGCGTGACGCTCCACATGCTCGACGATCAGACATCGCAGCACCACGATGTCGAGGTTTCGTGCGTTTGGACGGTCGAAATCGGTACGAACCCGTCTGGCGAGAAGCCGCTGGACTGGATGCTGCTCACCACGCGTCCCGTCGAGACGTTCACGGACGCGAAGTTGACCATCTACGGCTACTCCCTCCGCTGGCGCATTGAGGAGTTCCACAAGGCTTGGAAATCTGGCGCGTGTAACGTGGAGGATATGCAGCTTCGGAGCGAAAGGGCCATCCGGGCTTGGTCAACGCTTTTGGGCGCGGATGCGATGCGCCTGCTCCGGATGACCTACCTTGCCCGGGCGGAATCCTCCACGCCTGCGACCGAGGAGTTCACCATGGACGAGATCCACGCCGTGCATCTGGCGAGATCCACGACCTGGGACGAGAAGCACGTCCCCAACATCGGTAAGTTGGTTGGTTGGATCGCGGATATTGGGGGCTACACGGGAAAGTCCTCCGGCGG
Organism: Deltaproteobacteria bacterium; assembly: GCA_014191855.1. Lineage (GTDB taxonomy): Bacteria > Myxococcota_A > UBA796 > UBA796 > SXON01 > SXON01. The sequence goes on along the minus strand of BJHF01000187.1, from coordinate 1,591 downwards.
GCCGCCCGGCATCCTCGTACTGGCGCGGGGCTGGGAACGAATCGCGCCCATCGTGCCCGTCGTGGGAAGACTTCGAGGCATCCAGCCCACCCGAATCGGGCGCTGACGGGATCGACAACGCCCCCAAGCTCGGTCGCGATCGGGCGATTGTCCAAGGGTGACGCTCCACCCTCGGAGAAACGCCCGATCCTCGCCCAGCACGAGCGGCTCGCCGCGCGAGATCAACGGGGCGCTCACCAGCAAACCTGCGTAATTCGCCTGGTCGGGCATCAAGGCCACGCTGCGGCGTTCCCCGATCGGGCGATTCCCACGGGGTGACCGCTCACCCCCCGAGAAACGCCCGATCAGCGACAGCGGCGGCTCCGGCGCGCGATGCGCCGGGGGTGCCAACGCGGAAAAGCCGCGCCATTTTCACCGAGCCATCCCGACCCAGATTGCCACTGACTCGGCGACACTGGCTAACTCGGCGACTTCAACCATGAGAAGGTGAGAAGTGATCAATGGTCAGTCCGCCAACAGGGAGGCCTCGTTGACCGCTCGAAGGACCAACATGCACAAAGTTCAGGCGCTGGTGCGGTTGCACCGGCAGGGGAGAAGTGCGCGCGATGCAGCGCCGCTTCTCAAGATTAGCCGCAACACCGTTCGCAGCTACCTGACCGCGATTCTGAGCGCAGAGCTTTTGGAGGGAAGCGTCGACGAACTTTCCGAGATGGAGGCGCTCAAGGGCGCGCGGTCGATTCGGCCGTCGGCAGGGCCCGCCCACGCGGACGGCAGCACACGGTCGTCGGGGTGGGGCGTACCGACGACGCGCACCTTTTTGCCCGATAGGATGGTGTGATGGTGCAGGGGCCTGGGCATGATCGCCTGCGCCCAGCTCTCCCGGCGCGACGTGTCGAGCCGGAGGTCAGTGATCTTCGCCTCCGTGTCCCGACGGGCGGCGTGGAAGCGATCCAACGTCTGGCCGGCCTCCGTGTTCTTGGCCTTGGTCGTTTGGAACCGCCGGACGTGCGCCATGGGCGTGGTCGAAACCGCTCGCTCGGGCCTGACGACCCCGATCAGCTCGCCCACGAGGGAGAACCAGCTCATACGAGGATCGGCTCGCCGGGGTCCGGCACCGCAGGGGAGGTTCCCAGGGCCGGCATGCTGCTCTTGCAACCCTTGCAGATGGCTTAAATGCGCACGGAGTTCGCCTGTTGGTCCATGTTGTCGCTGACGGCGTGGAGCAGCTCGCTCCAGCGGTTCGCGGGCAGGTCGCCATCAAACACGCTCTTCTGCTCGGACACCAAGAAGCCCTTCAGTCGCTTGAACGGCTTCGTACGCGGGGTATCGTCGGGAATGTTGTCGGCGAGGACGAGCACCATGCTTACACCCTCGCCGGCTTGTAGGTGTCGGCATCGCCCTCGAACACCCGCTTCATCTGGTGGGCCTGCTCGTTCATCAACCCGGAGAGGCTCCAGTCTGCGCCAAGCGTGGGGTGAGGGGAGCGGTCCGCGAGTCGCAATGCCCAAGCGCGCGCGAGCATCTTCCGGCCGACGTAAGAGCGATAGACCGCACCGGTGAGGTCTTCCGGTACACCATCGGGGAACGCGGA
>BJHF01000186.1 GCA_014191855.1 Deltaproteobacteria bacterium | reverse complement strand
CCGCGCCGCCCGCGACGCCCTCCCGCGCCCGCGCCCGCGCCCGGGAGGGTCGCCTCGCAACTGCGCTGCGTTGTGCCGCAGAACGCGCCGGACAGCGGCCAAAGCGATCCGCACAACGCCCCCGCGCTGCTGTCGACCAGGTGTCGGTCAGGTGTCGGACGTCCGACACCTGCCGACGGACGTCCGACACCCCCACGCGAGAAAACATAGGTTATTCCATTGGCACGACGCTTGCTATGTCGGGCAGCATGGATGCCTTCCAGATCATATTTCACAGCCCTCGTCGCACCCCGTTCCCGCGGAATCGCGCCGCCGTGCGGGCCGCCGTGCGCGCGATTGCACGGGTGGCCGGCTCAGAGCTCCTTGCCTTCCACATCTCGGACACGCACATCCACGTGTTGGTGTTGACGAAACGCGCCCGGGCCGGCCGCCTGGCGCAGGCCCTCGGCGTCGCGCTCAGCGCCGCGCTCCAAGTGCGGTTCCCCGCCGCCGGAATCACCCCGATCAACGACGGCGCGCACCTCCTCTCGGCCTTCGAATACGTCCTTTGCAATGACGAACGCCATGGCGTACCACCGGACCCCTGGCGAGAAAACACGAACCTGCCCGACCTGCTCGGCCTGCGCCTCACCGCGGCCGGCACGGTGTCGCGACTGAGAGACACACTACCGCGCGTGAGTGGCGCGGAGCTGTACAAGATCGCGGGTTGGGAGGGCATCCCACCGGGGGATGCGCCGCTCGACGTGGTGCGCGCGCACCTCGCCGATACCGCGGCGGCGGTGGTGTCGCGACACGACCTAAGTTCGCGGCACGGCGACGTCACCCGCGCGACGAGGGCGGCCGTCCGGTTCGCCACGGAGGCGGGCCTCTCCCGCGAAGAATCAGCCGCCCTCCTTGGGATTGGAGTCAGCTCCGCGTATCGCCACCTCACGGTGCCGCCCGACGCCGCGCTCACGGCCGCGCTCAGGCGCCAACTCAAGGTTCGCGCCGCCCGCCCACTCCCCGACGCGGCGAGCTTCGCCGACGAAATCGGGCGGCCAGCTTGGGATGGCCGAAAGGGGGTTTTGGGTGGGAAGTCGAAGTAGCGCTCGCCGGGGGCGACGCGCTTTCGCGGCCGGCCCGGTTTTCTCACATCGCGGTGGGGGCCAGGCCGCCCCCCCGGAAGTGAGAGTCACCCAGGGCGATGTGGGAGTCGCCCCCGGCGTTATGAGAGGGCTTCAGCCAAAAAGCTCTCACAACGGCGGGAGGGACGCCCTCGCTCCCTGCGATTCGAGAAAAACGTACTTGAAGCATTCTCACTTCGCGTGGGGGGAGGGGCCGCCACCCCCGATATGAGAATCGCCGCTCCTGCAGCGCCGCACACCGCCCCCCGGCGACGCCGCTCGCCGCCGGGACGTGCCTGCGGCTGGCGACGCGATGCGCGGCCGTGTTCGCCGCGCCGGGCGCCAGCCCGGGGGGAGCGGGCCTGGCGCATCGCCCATGGTCCACCCCGTCCCGCCCGCCCCCCCCGCCCGTCCACGATCGTGGACGCCACGCGGAAACGAACGACGATGCAGCGGTACGGCTGTCCTCGTGGCACTCGTAAATACGCGAGGTTCAGTCTTGGTCTCGCGCCTGGCATCGAACGTGCAACGGCCTGGCTACCCCGCCCACAACCTGGCGGTGGAGGAGAACCCCATGTACCGCTTCCTGCCCCTCATCCTCGTCCTCGGCTGCCCCCGCTCGCAGGAGGAGGTCTCCGCCGAGCCCGCCCCCGACGCGCCCGCGCCCTCCACCGAAGCGGCCGGCTTCTCCGCCGCGACCTCCGGCGAGCTCGGCTTGATGCTCCTCGCCGGCTACGGCGGCGATGTATTCCTCGCATCCAACGCTTACTCAGCCGCCCACGTCGACGCGGAGATCGACGGCTGTCCCGTCGCCGCGCTCACCGCGGATGGCTACGAGTTGACCGCCGTCGGCTGCGAGGCGACGGCGAGCGGGCGGGTTTGGAATGGACGCCTCGTGATACACAACCCCAACGGGCTTCCGGAGTTATCCGCCCTTGAAGGGGCTGAATATGGCTACGACCCATCACTCCCTCTACGCATCGAGTTCATGGCCCTGAGCGCAGATCTCGAAGGTGAGCAGCTCTCCTGGGATGGCTCCCTGGAGTTCGCAGCGCTGCGTCGGGGCACGCTCATCGACGTGGAGATGACCACGACGTCCGGCGCCGACCGCCCGGTGTCGGCGCTCACCACCTTCGGGTGCGGCCTCCCCGACGACCCCTCCTGGTGCGGCCCGATCGGCGAGGAGAACTTGCTGTTCATCGGCGATGACCTCGAGATCGTGCCCAGCATGGACCCAGACACCTACGCGCTTCTCCTCTTTGAAGCGGGCGATGAGGTGCTGTCCATCAACTTCACCGATCTCGATACGGCGAGCGGCTGCGTAAGCGGCGAGCTCCTTTCCGGCGGGTCCGTGGAGGCGTGCATGCCGAACGAGGAGATCGTGGACGTCGATCCTGAGGTGGGCAAGGTAACGGACGAAGACAACGAATAATCGCCGCCTGTATCAGGGCGTGAGTCGCGTGTAGTAGATGTTGGTCTTGCCGCGCGTGCCTTGCCCCCAAACGACGTGGAAGTTGCCCTTGCTGTCCGCCGCCATCGACGGCAGCTCGGGCGTTCCCGCGCCAAGGGTGGCCGCGCGCTTCGCCACGTCCCAGCCATTCCCCCGGTTGAAGCTGTAGAGCAGCTCGCCGTTGGGGGATCCGTGCCACCCCCACACGGCGCAAACGGTGTTCCCTGACGCCGCGAGCAGCGGGTCGTAGTGGTAGCCGCCAAAGCCCGCGGCCAGGTCGGTCGTTTCTCCCCAGGCGCCCGGCTTCCCCGAGCGGGTGTACACGTGGAGCGGCGCGCCGCGCACTTTCCTGAACCACGTGAGCCAGTCGCGACCATCGGCCGTGAAGGCAAAATGGACCCGCTCGCCAGGAAAGGAGCTGGCGGAGATGTTTTCAGCGGTCGAAAAACGACCGTTCCGCCCCTCTGCCACGTACAGGGTGGTCTCGGTTTGTCCGGCGCCCACATCCCAACCTGCCAAAACCGAACCGTCCGGACGCGCCGTTACGTTGGTGTGCCAGGCGTCCTGCGTGCCGTCGCTGACCGCCACCGGTTCGCTCCACACTCCGCCCGTTCGCCACCGCCAATTTGCCACGAAGCGGTACGCGGGGCCGAGGCGCTTGCCGATATAGTTGAAGGCGAGATCGTCGCCCCCCGCCCAGGCGATGTGGCCCGAGCCGCTCTCCACCTCGCCGCCGGGCGTGAGCGCAACCGGGGCCGACCACCCCGATTCGGTACGTTCGCGGAGCCAGGTTTGGCTGCTGAAGTCAGCAGCCGCGTGGTCGTAGCTCACGAACACATGCCCGTTCGGGCGCACCACGAGATCGGGCCCCCAGTTGCGCCCTTCGAGCGGTGAAACGGCCTCCGGAGCCCCCCATGCCGCGCCGTCCGCGCTCGTTCGATAACGAACGATGTCCCCCGCCTCCTGGTGGTCGTAGTACACGATGTGCAGGGTATCTCCAGGCCCAACCTCGATCTGCGGCCGAAAGCCCCCAGTCACCTCCTCCGTGATGCGCAGCGCGGGGGAACCAGCGGCTCCCAGCTCCGGCGATGGGCCCGCGGGGGGAGCCATCTCGTGAAACATCGGGAAGCCCGTGGGATCCTGCAGCGCGCCCCCCGAGGCGGGCGCTCCGCCCGGGGCGCGGGGCGGCACGACGTGCGGGCCGCCCGTGCGCTTCGCGGGCACCGGCGCCGAGGGGGTAGCCGTGGGCGACGTGGAGCAGGCGGCGAGCAGGACCAGGAGCGTCATCAAGGAGCCGGGGGCGGGCGACCGACGACGTAGCCGAGGCTCTCGAGCTGTGCGGAAGTTTTACGGTCCACGGGCCGCTTTTGGTGCTGGGGCGCGTTCGCAATATAGGGGGAGAGCGCCTGGATGATCGACGAGTATCGCCGCGGCGCGCTTCGCAGCAGCTCGGGTACACCCCCAGGGCTCTGCTCGTTTGGGTCGGCCACCAGATCGAAGGCCATGCCGGCGCCGTCCGGGCCCCAGATCGCCTTGGCGTTCGGCGTTCGCGCGGCGAACAAGCCCGGAGGCAGGCACCGGTCGGTGAGCGCGAACAGCACGTCGCTCGGAGGATCGGCGAGGTCGCGGCCCATCAGCGGGGCATCGGTGTGCAGGCCCGCCAGGCGCAGCACGGTGGGGAGCACGTCCACCAGCCCAGTGAATCGGTCGTCGCGACCGGTCGGAAGACCCGGTGCGCGCAAGATCAGCGGAACATGCAGCGTTTCGTCGTACAGGCTCGCGCGGTGGTTGAAGTAGTAGCCGTGCTCGAACGACTCGCCGTGGTCGGCGGCCACCACCACCACGGTGTCGGGACCCGCTGCCGCGAGGAGCGGGACCAGCGCGGCGTCAAGCTCGGTAATCTCCGACTCATAGAGCGCGCGCACGTGATCCAGATCGCGCTCCGGGAGCGCGCGGCCGGCGTCGCGGTGGGCGTGGAGGGTGGCGTCGGTTCCGTCGTAACGGCCGGTGTAGTTGGGGTCGTAGCGGCGGGGGTCGGCTGGGGTGTACGGGAAGTGGGCATCGAAGAGATGTACGAACATGAACGCCGGGCCTTGCTGATCGGCCCACCAGCTTGTGGCGCGGCCGACCACCTGGGGCGCGGGGCGCGTGTCCAACCGCACGACGTCGTCGTCATCATACACGTCGAAGCCGCGATCGAGGCCCGAAGAGTGTTTCTCCAGGGTGATGCCCCCGATGAAGGCGGCGGTTCGATAGCCGTTGGCCTTGGTGATCTCTGCGGCGGTTGGGCCTTTGTAGAGCGAGCCGCCGTTGCCGGGAACGTTGCCATGGAGGTCGGGAAGCACGCCGGTAAGCAGGGTAAAGTGGCTGATCGCCGTCTCGACGAAGTGGGTGTAGGCGTGGGTGTACAGCCGCCCCTGGCTGGCAAGCTCGGCGAGGCGGGGTGTCTGCGCGCGACCGCCGTACATCGCGAGGTGCCGGGCTCCCACGGTATGGAGAGAGATCCACAGGATGGAGCGGGCGTTTGCTGGGGGGGGCTGCGGGATCACGGCGGTGCGGGGGAGGGTGGCTGTTGGGGCGGGGTGCGCGGACGCTGCGTGCGGCGACGGGCAGCTCGGCGGCAGGAGCGCGAAATCGACCGGCGCGGGGGCGGGCCCGCAGGCGGCGAGGAGGAGCGCGATCAGCATCGGGGCACCGGCATCCACTGAACTAGCACCCCCCTTCGCCGGGTCGGGGGGCGGTCGCCTCCCCGGAAATGAGGAGGATGCTCCGGCATATGACCGATGTGAGGCCGGGGGTTTCACCGCGGGTTTGTGCCGGGGCACACGGTGGGCGGTGCTCGCAGCCCGGTCCCCTGCCTCAGGCGGGGATCGCGGAGCACCGCGGTGGCCGCCCGGGGGGCGGTTTGGCGTTCGCCGTCGCGTCGGCGCCACCGTGGGCAACGGAGTGCCCACGGAGAAGCGATGTGTAACGCCGGGAGATCAGTATTGTGAGCTTGGTCGTGCGGATCGTGGGAAAGGAGGATCCCAAGTCGCGTTGAAAAACGCGGCGTTGGTCCACGGC
>BJHF01000185.1 GCA_014191855.1 Deltaproteobacteria bacterium | reverse complement strand
ATCATCGGCAGCAGGTGCTCTTCGCGGGGATGCACCGCGCGGGCGCCGGGGGCGCGGGCCCAGTCCGTAAGCAGGCGATCCCGCACCGCGGGCGCGGCAGTGCCGGCTTCGCGCAGCCAGGCATCGAACACCTCGGACGATGGAATCGCCCGTGGATCGCCGAAGCCGCGCATGTTGTGGTAGGTCATGCCGCTGCCCACGATGAACACGCCCTCGTCGCGCAGCGGCGCGAGCGCCCGGCCCATGGCGAGGTGCGTGGCGGGATCGAGGCCCCGCTTGAGGGAGAGCTGCACCACGGGCACGTCCGCGTTGGGGTACGTCAGCTTCAACGGGACAAAGGTGCCGTGATCGTAGCCGCGGGTGGTGTTCGCGGCGGTGGCGAAGCCGGCCTGCTCCAGGAGCGCACGCACGCGGGAGGCGAGCGCAGGATCCCCGGGGGCGGGCCAGGTGAGGCGGTAGGTCTCTGGGGGGAAGCCGGAGTAATCGAACAACAGGGGCGGCGCTTCGCCGGACATCACGGTGGGCTCGGCCTCTTCCCAGTGGGCCGAGACCACGAGGAGCGCCTTGGGGGGCGCGGGCGGCGCGTCGCGCACGCTGGCGAGGTAGGCGGAGAGATCCTTGACTTCCTTCGGGTCGAGGCCCATCTCGGCGTAGGGCCATGGGCCTCCGCCGTGGGGGAGGAACACGACGGGCATTCGGTGGGTGGCGGGCATGGGTGGCCTTGAGGAGCCCGAAGGTAGGGACGGTTTTCGCCCGCGGCCAGCGGGAACGGCCGGGTTAGCGGAGGCCGTGCGCTACCTCACCCTGATCGCGATCGGCCTGCTCGCCTGCGTGGACGACGAATCGCCAGTGAAGCGTCGCGCTCCCAGCGGCGACGGCGACACGGGAACCGACACATCTGATACATCTGATACATCTGATACATCGGGCGGCTCAAACGACGCAGGCTGTGTGACGTTGGGCGACTACCGTGCCCGTTGTACCCTTGTTTCTTCGGCGGACTGGAGTGCGGGAAACGCAGAGTCGCTGCTGGTGGCCGACGATCTCCGGCTCGCCTCGGGTAGCGTATCGGGCACCTTCACTTCGGCGGTCGTGAGCCCCGGGATCGACTTCAACGCGCTGGTGCCCTCGTGGAACGTCACCACGCCGAGCGGCACGTGGGTGTCCATCGAGGTGCAGGCCCGCGTGGGCGGCACCTGGACGTCCTGGTACCAGCTCGGCGTCTGGGCGTCGGGGACCGATACCGTGTCGCGACACTCCTTCGACGGCGAACGCGACGGCTTCGGGGAGGTGTGGACGGACACGCTGTTCCTCGACGCGCCGGCCGAAGCCGCGCGGATCCGGGTCACCCTCGAATCGGAGGATGGCGTCGCGAGCCCCATCGTGTCACGACTCGCCTTCGCCCTCGCCAAAACGGGCGTCAGTCGCGGAGCAGACGCGGGAGGTGACGCCTGGGGCACGAAGCTCGACGTGCCGGCGCGCTCGCAGATGGTGTTCGACGAAGGGGAGGCCTGGTGCAGCCCCACGTCTACCTCGATGATCCTCGCGTGGTGGGCGCAGCAGATGGGCAACGACCGGTACGATGTTTCGGTGCCGGAGGCGGCGGCGGGGACGTGGGATGAGACCTACGGTGGGAACGGGAACTGGCCGTTCAATGTGGCGTATGCGGCTTCCCGCGGGCTCACCGGCGAGGTAGGATGGTTCGACTCGATCGACGACATCGAGCCCTGGATCGCCGCGGGCGCCCCCGTCGCGATCTCGGCCGCATGGGATCCCGGCGAGGTGGATGGCGCGCCGATCTCGTCCACGGCGGGCCACCTGCTCGTGGTCACCGGCTTCGCCGCGAACGGCGATGTGTACGTGAACGATCCGGCGGCTTCGAGCGACGGCGGGGTGCCCCGCACCTACGATCGCCGCCAGATCGAGGCGGCGTGGCTGGGCGGCTCGGAGGGCGTGGTGTACCTGCTCTGGGAGGGGGATCGGCCGGGGCCGTGAAGCGGGGGGCACCGCAGCGCTACCCCCGCCGGGCCAACTGCTCAGCCAATGAGGAGAACGCCCGCGTCTCCCCGTCAAACGCCAGGACCTCCGCGTTGCTGAGGTCGAACCACCAGCCGTGGAGGTTCAGCTTGCCCGCTGCAAGGCGCTCGGCGACGGCCGGGTAGGATCGCAGGTGATCGAGCTGTTGCAGCACATGCGCTTGCGATAGCCGATCCACCTGGGGCAAGAGCGGCGAGAGCGCCGGCTCCCGTTCGAGCCGGGCCCGAGACGGTTCGGTGTGTTGCAGCCATCGGTCGAGGTTCGGGGCGTTGGCCGGGCGTTCATCGCAGAGTACGGCGCGCATCGCTCCGCAGCTCGAGTGCCCGCACACGACGATGTCGCGCACGGCGAGGCCGAGGATGGCGAACTCGACGGCGGCCCCCGCCGAGTCGTCGGGGTGGGCGGCGCCGGACGCCGCGCCGGCGTCGTCTGGCGGCACGATGTTGCCCACGTTGCGGAGTACGAAGAGATCGCCAGGGTCGGTGGACGCAAAAAGGTTTGGAACTACCCGGCTATCCGCGCAGGCGATGAACAGGCAGTCCGGGGAGTGCCCCAGCGCGAGGTGCGCGAAGCGCTCGCGGTAGGAGGGGCGAACCCGGTCGTGGAAGTCGCGGATGCCGTCGAGGAGCTTCTTCACGCGTCGCCTCTAACCGGGCGGGCGACTGGGCGGTTAGGCACAAGGGGTGACGACCCGCCAGGACTGACCGTGCCGCCGAAGCAGTACCAGACGGTCGACGAGTTTCTCGGCGACGTGGATCCCGACCTCGCGGCGACGCTTCAGGGCGTTCGCAGGGCGATCCTCGCGGTGTCGCCCGCGGTGGGGGAGGGGATCAAGTGGAATTGCCTCTCGTTCCGAACCCACGAGTATTTTGCGGCGTTGAACGTGCATCGGCAGCGCGGGCGGGCCGTGGTGCTGCTGGTGCTGCACACGGGGGCCAAGCGAAAGCCTGGCGTCGAAGGGGGGTTTGCGGTCTCCGATCCGGCCGGACTGCTCGAGTGGCTCGGGCCCGACCGGGCGGTGGTGCGGTTCTCGGACGAGGCCGACTTCGCGGCGCGGCGGGAGGCGCTCGTGGCGGTGATCGGGGGGTGGATCGCGCGGATGTAGGCGGCGCGGGCGTGCGGGGCGGCGGCCGGTGGCCTCGCGGGCGCTACCGCATCCGCCCACCCCCCCCAAAAGGTGACAGCGCTGGGAGCATCCCCCTCCAGATGAAACGGTTCCAATCGCATCCCCCTCCAGATGAACCGCGGCGCGAGTCCTTGGGCCGGCGACCGCGCCGGCCCAACGGGCAAACGCCGTTTTATCTGGTGGGGCGCGGCCCCCTGTGGAGGCTCGCGCGCAGGCGGTTTCATCCAGGTGGTGATGCGAAAAATCTGGTTTCATCCAGGGTGGGATGCTCGGTGCCAGGCTTCCCCGGCCCCTGCCGGGGGAAGGTGGGCGCAGGCCGGAAGGGGGCGGCGCGGGCGTGGCCTCGCATCGCGCGTCTCATGCGGCGGCGGTCGCCGCGAGGGACCGATTCCGTCGTAAGGCGATTCTCATTGCCGTGGGGGGGACCGGCCGCCCATGCCGTTGTGAGAGTCACCCACTCGGTTGTGAGCGGAAAATGGACGAAAACTCTCACATCGCACGAGGTGAGGCCCTCGCTCGGTCCGATGTGAGAAAAACGTTGGCGAAACGCTCTCATTACGGGGAGGGGGGCGCGCCGCCTCCGACGTTGTGAGAATGGTGGTCGCTGCGCCGTCACGCCTCGCGGACCTCCCTCAAGCCCCCTTGTTTTCTTCGAGGCTCCAGGTGTGGCTGTTCTTGCCTTTGCCGCCCCCGGGACCCTTCCGGAGCACAGGCACGATCGGTGGCCCCTCCACCACCCCGTCCTTGTCGGTGTCGGTGAGCTCAAAGTCGATGGGCTCGCCGCCGATGAGGATGTCGCCCTTCGCGGCGATGTCGTTCTTGTCGGCCCCGGCGAGCTCCAGGTCGCCATCGCCATCGCGCGAGAACGACCCGTAGAACGAGCCCTTGGCGAGGGTCTTCTGCTTGCCCTTGCTGTCGGCGGCGCCGAGCAGGCTCACCTCGCCGGAGAGATCGAGGCCGATCGGATCGTCAGAGAAGCTCACCTCGTTCGCGAACACGGCGCTGACCTCGTCGTCGAATTCGGCGGTGTCCGTCACGGAGAACACCTCGTCCCCCGCCCCGTCCGTAACGGTGACGGTGAGCTCCAGGTCGTCGGGGAGCTTGGTCGCGTCCGAGCCGTACACGCTGATCGAGAGTTCGTAGCTGCCGGCGCCGTCGGGCACCAACATGAAGCAGCCGCCGGAAACGCAGATCGCGGACTCGGTCATGTTGAAGACGCTGTCGTCTACGAAGGTGATGCCGCCGCCGGTGATGTTGATCTTGCCGTTGGAGGCCCACAGCGGGTTGATCCCCGTCTGGGGTTCGATGTAAGTCGGGCTGTCGATGATATCGTTGATGTAGGTGTTGATCGAATCTTCCCACGCCGCGAACAAGATTTCCGGCCGCTTGCGCATCCGCCAGAGGATCGCCGAAGTCATGGTGATCGTCTCGCCGTCGTCCAATTCCAGCTCGGCGGTCGCGGGTACGGAGGACGAGGTCCAGCCGCCGGAGGTGACGGCCATCCCCCACGCGGTCTTGCAGTGTTGGCTCCAGCCGCACCGGTCATAGCGCCGCGGGAACACCCCCACCGAAGTCAACGGATCGTCCTCCACCGCCAGCACATTCACGCCCTCGCCGCCGTCGACCCACGGCATCCCGAGCGCAACCTTGGTGTTCTCGACCTCCTTGCCGTCCGCGTCCCGCGTCTTCACCTTCACATCGATGACGCCTTCCGGCTCCATGGTGAGCTCCCCCTCCCAGACCGCGCCGATCTCGTCCCAGCCCACCTCGGCTTTCGTCGTGGTGGAGCTGCCGGTGGTGGTGCACACCCTCCGCTTGTCGCACGTGGTCACCTGCGTGCTCTCGGTCACCGTTACCGTCGCGTAGGCCACCTCGTACGTGTCGACCCCAGCGAGGTCCAAACCCAGCTCGTACGCGCCAGAAGCCGCGAACACTTCGCCCGCGAGCAGCTCGATGTCCAGCCCCGTCGCCGACGTGTCCGTCGTGCAGCCCGTCCTGGACGCACAGTCGGTACCCGTACCCGCATCCTTCGTCGCATCCGCCGTCAAGCTCACCGCGCCGTCGGTGCCCAGCGTCCCCGAGAACGACATCAGCGAGGCGCTGCCTTTGTCGTAGAGGGTGAGCGTCAGCGTCGCGTCGGTCTTCGGGAGCGCCTTGAGCGTGGCCGCGCCGTGCAGCCAAGCGTCGGACTCGGTGAGGGTGACGTCTTCGCTCCCGGCGTCGGATTTGATGGTGGCGGCAACGCTACTCGCGGCGCCGTCGTCGCTGACCACGATCAAAGCGGGGTACGCGAGCTCGCTGAGGTTGTCCCGTACCAACTTGGTTCCCGCCTCCGCCCCCGCCCCCCCCACCATCTGACCACTGATCGCTTCTCACTTTCTGCAGCGTAAAGCTACGTGAAGTCGGGGCGACGCCGGAGGACCGGCAGCGTGGCGCGTTCGAATTGACTGGCCTAATGTGCCGTCCGCCGTGCCCGCATCG
>BJHF01000184.1 GCA_014191855.1 Deltaproteobacteria bacterium | reverse complement strand
TTGGCCTCGCCATAGGCGATCCGGGAAGCGTCTCCGAGCGAGGACGACGTATCCGCGGCGGTCTCCACGTACACCGCCCCGACCCAGGTGGCGCCCGACGGACCGTCGGCGAGTCGCGCCGCGACCGCGAATTCGTCCACCCCGTCCCCGTCGATATCCAGGCAAGCGACCGCAGCGCCGGCGCGCCCGATTGAGGAGGGGCCTGCGATGATCCGGCTGGCGGCCGTGTCGATATCTGCACTACCGAGGAACGGGCCTGGAACAAGGTACGCCGCGCCCGCGCTGCTGTACGTTGGCGCGCCGACTACCAGATCACGGTATCCGTCGCCATCCAGGTCGCCCGGGCTGCACAGCGACGCTCCTGCCCACTGGCTGCCGACCGCCTCCGTGAGGATTGCCGGAGCGTCGAGTGCATCGACGTCGCCGTTCAGCGCGCAGACGCCGCCGAGTTGACCATCGCAATCCTCGTCGATCTCGTTTCCGCAGACTTCCAAGGCACCGGGATTCGACCCCTCCGCGGCATCGTCGCAATCGTCTCCGCCGTGCCCGGCGTCGTCGTAACCGTCGTGGTCTGCGTCGTTGTCGCCCCAGCCGTCACAGTCCTGGTCAACGCCGTCGTAAGGGGTCTCGTCTATGCCCGGGTTGATCCCGGCATCGCCGTCGTCGCAGTCGCCATCGCTGAGCGAGAAGCCCTCCGGCGCGTCGCAGTATGAAACGCCCGCTTGGTCGGGGTCGCCATACCCGTCACCGTCGTCGTCTCCGTAGCCGGTGGACTTCCCGGTCGCGTCCGGGTCGGCGTCGTCCGCAAGGCCGTCGCAGTCCTCATCCGTTTCGGCGTCATCGCAGACTTCGACCGCGCCCGGGTGGATTAGCGGGTTTGCATCGTCGCAGTCCGTACCGTACGCCACCATCCCCTCCGGCGCGTCGCACTGAACCAGATAGTCGTCGGCGACCCCGTAGCCGTCACCGTCGCCGTCCGCGTACCAGTGCGGATCGTCCGCGATCCCGCTGCAATCCTCGTCGCGGCCGTCACAAATCTCCCGCTCGCCTGGGTTCGTGCTTGCATCGAGATCGTTGCAGTCGCTGGCGTCGCCGACGAAGCCCTCGGGCGCTGTGCAGGCCGATTCGGATACGACCGGGTTGCCGTAGCCGTCCTGGTCGAGATCCTGGTACCAGGCGGAGGCGAGATCCCCGTCGACGTTTCCGTCGCAGTCGTTGTCCACGCCGTCGCAGACCTCCGTGCCGCCGGGGAACGCGCTGCTGGCCCCATCGTCGCAGTCACCGCCTTGGGCAGCGTACCCCGCCGGTTGGTCGCAGTCTGTGACGGTGGTCTCGGTTCCGAAGCCGTCCGCGTCGCCATCGACGAACCACGTGCTCGGCGTTCCAACCGAGGCATCTTCGTCGTCGCAGTCGGTTGGACGCACAACCCCGTCGCCGTCGATATCCATTCGCGACGCGAGGTCGTCGTCGGTGATGAGGGCGCAGGCCGCGAGCAGCAGGAGCATGCTCCGTGTCTACCACAATCCGTATGCCGACGCGGGAGTCCGATGAGGCGCTTCGTGACATTCCGCCGTCCCATCGGGGCGCGGTTCGCGTTCGAGTCGCTCGCCGGCAGCCCTCACGCGGGTGTACCGGGGCCGGTGGGCCTTGCGCCCCGCCGTCGAATCGTCCGCTTCGGAATGTCACAAATATCGTTGCCAAACCTGCAAAACTGTGTCATCCTTGCCGCATGGAGGCAGACATGCCCTATCAACCCAGCCCCGACCTCTTCGACACCCACGACGCTGCCCGCTTCCTCTGCACGACCCCCCGGAACCTCCGGAGGTGGGTCGATAAGGGACTGGTGCCGGTGATCCGACTGTCTCCCCGGGTGCTCCGGTTCGACCCCGATGACCTGCGCCGTTGGGTCGCGAGCCGGAAGCAAACGGCGGCGCAGGCCTTCAACGCCGCGCGGCCACCGGAGGCTGCGATCACACTTGGCGTGTCGTGTCCACCTCAATGAACGCCACACGGATCGCCGGGTGAATACGCGGAAACTTCACGTTCAACGTACCTGCTCCGCAAGTGACGCGATCTTCGAATTTCTCTTGGGTCAGGCCGAGACCGAAAACGGCGACGAGCGCACTTGAGACTAGGCCCCGCGAAAGGAGAAACTGCATTTTTGCGACGTCGTCACGAACCGCGAGCGCAGCGGCCCTCGGGCTCTGTTTCCGGCGAAGGGCCTTGATTTCAACGGCGACCGCCTCGCCTCCGGCACCCGGGAGCCGCAGCATATAATCGACGCGCCGCCGGACGGCGGTTCCGTCGGTGCAGGGTAGCGTGATGCTGTGTTCTCGTTTGAAAAACGGGTACTTCACCGTGGGGTCTGGTGAGGGCGCGAGGTTGGCGCCGCCGCAAAATTCCCAAATCGCCTGATTCACGACGCTTTCCCACGCGCGGCTCTCAGCACCACACCGCGTGAATACGCCACGGGTGCGCTCGGCGTGCACGAGGGCGTCGCAGATGAAGCGTCGCGCCGCACCGAGCGCCCGCGACAAGTTCTTCGCACGAGCAACGGGCCTAACAACAGTGTAGACCACTCGGCCACACCGACGAAGGGCCTCGCTTCCGCGTCCGGCCAAGCCATCGCAACTCCGTGGCTGCCGCCTCCGTCGACGGGTTGACGTCGAGCCGCTCCGCGCCTTCGTGCTCATGATCCCCCCGAGATGAGCTGCGACAACACCGATCGCGGCGGGGGCGGTTGAGGTACTCCCTTTGCCACGGCGCGTACCTCGCACCGGTCCAGCTCATCTTCGGTCTGCGCGCGCCGCCGCTCGTGGCTGTGCTCCATCCACTCGGCTGCGGCGTACGCGGCCCCGGCCGCGCCTGCGAGGTAGGCGGCCTTGCGGGCGGTTCCACCGAGCTGGGACCCGTTCACGAGCAGCGCGATCGGGGCGAATGCTGCGGCGAAGCCAAGGAATGCGTCTCGAACCAAAGGACGATCCCGATCCTGCCGATCGCGCAGCCTTTCCATCCGCTGGCGCAGCGCCTTGAGTTCGGCTCGACGCACGGCTTCTTCGTACTCGTGCTGGGCGTGGGCGAAACGCTCGCCACCGTACTGTTCCGTTAGCATCATCGAACGCCGCTGCTCGCCGGCCGCGGCCGCCGCCTCATGTCGCGAGGCGGCTCGCGCCCAGGACGGCCCCTCGAGCGGTGGAGGCGTGGACCACGGGTCCGCAACCACGTTGGGCGGCAGAGGTTCGGGGTGAGCCGTAGTCGTGTTCATCGAACCTCCTTCGCAGCGTCTACTTCGGTGTCGGCCGCGGACTCGGCTGGGTCGAGCCGGTTCACATCCAGCCATCCCCTCCACAGGGTCTTGCCCTCATGGTAGGCGGACATCCACGCGTCGGTCGCACCGGGCGTCGCCAAAAAAGCTGTCCATCCCAGCGCCATGCGTAGACAGTGATCGGTTCTAAAAAATGAGCGGCTAACGCAGGCTTCACAGGAAACGTACGCGAGCCCGTAGCGATCGCGCCGAGCGGAGGCCGATGCGACCTCGCCGCAAAATAGACAGGCCACGGGGGTGCGGAGCTGGAGTTTGCGCGTCGAGCCGAACAGCACCTCGTCCCACGGGCTGATCGCCTCAAGGGCGACACCCATGCGCTCGATCCGTTGGATGCCGTCACCGAGCGCTTGGAGTCCCCGGGACCGCAGGGGATTCAGGATTGCGGACGCCGCGAACAACAGGCGCGGGTTCCGTACAAAGGCGCGCACCGAGCACCGCGAACAGGTGACCGACCACGAACGCGCGTCACGCGAGGGCCTGAATTGTGCCGTTGGAAGGCCGCAGTAGAAGCACAACCCCGCGAACGTGGCGAGCGCGCCGTCCGAGCCGACGTTGAGCGCGAGGGCCCGGGTGTAGGCGGCTTCGCTCCACACCCAGGGTGGCGTGCCGAGGGGAGAGGTCACGATCCCATCCGAGGGCGTGACGGGAACGGGATCACCTCATTGAACGATTGTTTTTTGGCCACCCAGACGTCGTCGACGGGCCAGGACCTCGGCGCCCCGTCGACGCACCACCTGGTCTTCAAAAGCGACGCCTGGAACGACTCAACACGAATATGTACGTCGCTGTCGTACGCGACCCGCTCGCCCCCCATCGGGCCCGATTTCCCGTTCATGTGGCTGATGGCCACGACCGAGAGACCCGTGGCCACCTCCGCGACCCACTGGGGACTCGCGCCCAAGACGGTGAGGGAGTCCAACACGACCGCGTCGCCGCCGTCACGTTCAAACGCGACCACCTCGTCGTGAACATCGCGAAGCGCGCGCTTGTCCGAGATGAGCGGATTGGAGCTTGGCAAGCACGGATCCCCAAGCCACGCCATGGCCTGACGAAGCCGGCGAACGGTCGTCGGTCCCGCGCCCTCCTCCGCGCTGATGCAGAGCACGCGCAGCCCTTGAAGGGCGAGGGTCAGCGCGATGCTCGTCGCCAACGTGGACTTGCCGCTGCCCGCAGGCCCCGTCACGAGCATGTAGACCTTGGCCGGAAGGCGCAGGGCATCGTAGCCGTACGTGTACAGCTTCGGCGACGAGGCGTTCTGGAGCAGGGAGGAGACGCCGGCGGTCGGATGGTAGCGTCGGCGATGGGCGCGGGCCCCTGGCGCGCCGTACGGGACGCCGTCGCGCGACTCGGGAACCGGTACGCACACGGAAAAACACGACGTGCACTGCCCACCTTGGCGCCAGTCGGCTCCGCACTCGCTACACCGCCACAGCACGAGGCTCCCCCTGGAGGGCAAGGGTCAGCGCGATGCAGGTGACCGCCGTGGACTTGCCGCTCCCGGCCGGCCCCGTCACCAACGTGTGGACCCCCCGCGGAAGGCGCAGGGGATCGTAGCCGTAGATGTACAGCTTGGGCGACGCGGAAGTCTCTGCCAGCGACGAAGCGTCGGACGTCGGCTGGTCGCCGCGGCGAGGGGCCCGGGCGCGCGGCCCACCGCGCGGCACGCCGTCGCCCGATTCGGGAAAGGGAACGCACACGGCCACGCACGACGTGCACTGGCCACCCTGGCGCCAATCGGCACCGCACTCGCTACACCGCACGAGAGACCTCCAACTTGATGGACTCACGTATTGATGAGTGAACCGGAGTCCCAGCGGTCGCTCGCTCGCCATCGGCTCTTTGGGGCGTCCGGGTTGAGAATGGCCGATGGGTGTTGAACCAGCGAGAGGCCGACCGCCAGGGATGCGGCGTCGGCGACGATGACGCCGTGGTAGTCGCATCCGGTCGCGCGGCCGTCTTCCTCTCCCTCTCCCTCTCCCTCTCCGTTCCCCTCTCCCCCCCCCTGTCGGCTCCCCGTCCACGCGGCCGGGGCCGGACGGGGAGCAGATGGGCCCACTGATCAGCGCACCGTAGCCGGCGGAAGAAGAGCGCAAGGCTGCGCCATCGGGTTGAAAGTCTCTCGCCGGCGAGTGCCAATCGGGCACTTCTCGGGCACTTCTTCAATCCTGTATTCTGGGCGTCTGAGCTATACTTGGGCACTTGGGCACTTGTCTTTCCGATCCAAGACAAGAGAAAAATCAACGCTCCGTTGCTTCTGCGGTGATTGCGTCTCTCTGACGCAGGGGTCTCCGGGGGCAAGGGAAGTGCCCAAGTGCCCTGATCCGCCGCAAACCTGCCTAAGTGTGCCTGCAGATCGCCCCGGGAAGCGCCCGTCGATTGAACCACTCCAGACTTGAGCTGGCTTGCGCACCCTCGCGTGCGCCGGGCTCCGCAACAGGAGCCGACAGGGGGGAGGTTGACAAAAGTCAAGTTGACAAAAGTCAAGTAGTCTCCCATCGTCCTGGATGACTCCGTTACCCATGCGATCCGAGCTTGAGATGAGATCCGTGCGAAAAGTCCTCGACAGGATCCAGCCAACGTGTCACAAGGGACAAGAGCCGGCGCTGCTTCACACAGCGGCCGGCTCTCGGAGTCCGCTTGTGCGGCCTCTGCGGCTCACCGTTTTCCCCGGTTGCCACATGACCA
>BJHF01000183.1 GCA_014191855.1 Deltaproteobacteria bacterium | reverse complement strand
GCTTCGGCCGCTTCCGGTGCGATGGCTGCCGGGCGGAGACCCTCGTTCCCTTCTCCTGCAAGGGGCGTGGCTTCTGCCCGTCGTGCTGCGGCCGGCGCATGGCAGAGCGCTCGATGCACCTCGTCGATTCGGTGCTCGGCGGTCTGCCCATCCGCCAGTGGGTGCTCACCAGCCCCTGGCGGCTCCGGTACGCCATGGCCTGGGACCACCGCCTGTGCCGCGCCGTACTCGCGGTCTTCATCCGTGCGGTCCTCGGCCTGCAACGCCGCCGCGCCCGGCGGCGCGGTCTCCGTGGCGGGGTGGGCGGTTCCGTCACGGCGATCCAGCGGTCGGGCGCCGCCCTCAACCTGAACGTCCACTTCCACGGCCTGGTCGCCGACGGCGTCTTCGTCCCGACACCGGGCGGCGGGGCGCGTTTCGCTCCCCTGCCACCGCCCTCGGCCGGCGAGATGGCGCAGCTCGTCGCCTCGGTCCGCCGCCGGATCGTCCGGCTCGCGCGCCGACGCGGCATCGAGCTCGAGGCGGGCGACCTCGCAACGCGCGCGAGCGGGGTCGACGAGGTCGCGGACGGGTTCGCTGAGGATTCGCCGCTGCTCGCCGGCCTCTCCGGGGCGTCCGTCGCCGGGCGCGTCGCGACCGGCGATCGCGCAGGGCGGCGAGTGCGGCGGCTGCGCAACGCGATCGACGCGCACGAAGACGGCGGTTCTGGCGCCGGTGCGACCGCATCGGCCGCGGTTGGCATGCCGTCCTCGCGCGGGCCGTACCACGCCCGAGTGGCGGGCTTCGACCTGCACGCCGGCACCTTCGTCCCGGCCGGCGACCACCGCCGGCTCGAGGGCCTCGTGCGTTACGTCCTGCGCCCGCCCGTGGCCCGGGACGCGCTCGAGATCCTGCCGGATGGCACGGTTTGCCTCGCGCTTCGCCGCCCCTGGCGCGACGGTACCTGCGCCATCCTGTTCACGCCCACCGAGCTGATCGAGAAGCTCGCGGCGCTCGTCCCGAGGCCGCGCATCCATTTGCTGATCTACCACGGAGCCTTCGCACCCCACGCGCGCATCCGGCGTGACGCCGTGGCGGGTGCGCGGGTGGCGGCTGCGCCCTCGACGGCGGGGGCCGCGACGACTGCGACCGCGTCGCCGCCGGCCATCGGCCTGCCGCGGGCCGCCGCGCCCGCACGCGGCGCGATGCCGCCCGGAGTGGTGTCGCCGCCAGTGCCCGGGCCTTCGCCCGGGATTCCGAATAGCGACGCCGCGCCACCGGGCTCCGCCGTGCCACGCGCTCGCCCCCGCCGCTTCCCGCACCCGTCGTGGGCCGAGCTGCTCCGCCGCGTCTGGTCGATCGACGTCCTCGCCTGCCAGACGTGCGGCGGTCGCCTCCACCTCGTCGCCACGATCGAGCACCCGGCCGTGGTGCGGCGCATCCTCTCGCACCTCGGTCTTCCGACCAAGGTGCCGCAGCCGAGGCCCGCCCGTGCGCCGCCTGAGACGCCCAGGCAGTCGGTCTTCCCTGAGTACTGAGCGCCCGTCCGCGTCCCGCCCAACCAGCGACGGCGATCGTGATTCGGGCGGATGGCGCGGCACCCGCAGGGCGCGAGAGGGCACCCGTGCGGGCGCGCAGCCGAGGCCCCGGGGCCGGACTCGCCCGGAAATCTACGCCTCGGCCATCTTGAACTCGCCCCAGAGCGCGTCGCGTCCCGAAAACCCCCCTTGCACCGGGCTTCGTATTTGCCCTACAAGGCCTCCGAAGGCTCCTCAGCAGGTCCGCTATCGTGGCGCAGATCTCGCAATCGGGCCTTTATGGCGGCTATCACCCACCGACCAAGAAGGGTACGGCAAAGAAGAGGGCGGCTGCGAAGAAAGCGCCCGCCAAAAAAACGGCCAAGGCGAAGTGAGCAACTGACGCCCGCGGTCACAACAAAGACAGGCTGAAACTACGATGGCAAACGAACCCGTCACGCGCCGTCTCTCGGCCATCCTGGCCGCGGACGTGGCGGGCTATTCCCTGTTGATGGGCACGGACGAGGCCGACACGCTCACGCGTTTCAAACAGATCCGTACGAGCATCGTGGACCCCGAGATCGCCCGCTGCGGCGGCACGCTGGTGGGCACTGCGGGCGACAGCCTGCTCGTCGAATTCGCGAGCGCGCTGGCTGCTGTGGACTGTGCCATCTGCTGCCAGCGCGCACTCGGAGAACTGAATGCATCCATCCCGCCGGAACGGCGCATCGCCTTCCGTATGGGCATCAATCTGGGCGACGTTATCCCCGCCGAAGGTACCATCCACGGCGATGGCGTGAACATCGCTGCGCGCATCGAGAAACTCGCCGAGCCTGGCGGCCTGTGCATCGCGGACAGTGTCTTCGAGCAGGTGCGCAACAAACTCCCGGTGGCTTTCACGGACACGGGCGAGCACCGCCTGCGGCATATCGGCAATCCGGTGCGGTTGTATCGCGCTGTGCTGGGCGAATCGCCCTCGCCTGCACCTGCTGCGGGATCAGCTGAGGCGCTCGCCGCTCGCGATGATCGCGCTTCCATCGCCGTGTTGCCGCTGCAGAATCTGAGTAGCGATCCCGAGCAGGGGTACTTCAGCGATGGCATCAGCGAGGACATCATCACGGAGCTGAGCCGCTTCCGTGAGCTGATAGTCATTGCGCGCAATTCCGCCTTCCAGTTCCGCGATGGCGTGCTGGATGTGAAAGATGTCGCTGCGCGCCTCGGCGTGCAGTTCGTGCTCGAGGGCAGCGTTCGCAAGAGCGGCAGCCGCGTGCGCATCAGCGTGCAACTCGTCGACGGCCAGAGCGCATCGCCCGTGTGGGCAGAGCGCTGGGACCGGCAACTCGACGACATCTTCGCCATACAGGACGAGATCACCGAGGCAGTGGTGGCGCGTGTGGCCGAAGGCGTCAAGGTTGTACGAATGCGGAACCTGAGATCGGCCAGCGCCTACGACCGCGTGCTGCAGGCGCGCCCCTTGCGAACGACCTTCACGCGTGCTGCAAATGCCCGTGCGGCAGAGTTGCTGCGCGAAGCCATCGCGCTAGATCCGGAACTCTCGATCGCACGCGCGAGCCTCGCTTTCGTCCGCGTGGGTGATTTTGAGGAAGGCTGGGCGGAAGATCCCGAGGCTGCGATCGAGGAAGCCCTGCAGGCCGCGCGCCGGGCCGTGCAGCTCGATGCGGCCGACGGCTATGCGCACGCGAGCCTCTCTTACGTACTCCTGAAACTGGAGCGCTACACCGAGGCCACGCACGAGGCGGAGCTCGCGCTCACGCTGAACCCCAACCACGTCAACATCATCATGAGCTGCGCGTGGAACGCGATCGTGAACTGTGAGTCGGAACGCAGCATCGAATTGATCAACCGCGCACGGCGTCTGAACCCGCTGATGGGTGGATGGGAGCTATGGACGCTGGGGCAGGCGCTGCTCGATGCCCGACGCTACCGCGAGGCGATGGATGCCTTCGAAGCCGTGACCGAGCCGCCGCTCGCCCTGCTGCTGGAGCGGGCGATCTGCCTTGCCTGGATGGGCGAACAGCAGGCCGCGCAGTTGGCGCTGGAGGCCTATCTGGAACGCGCCCGCCGTGAGCTCTCACCCTGCCCGGCAGATCCCGCCACATGGCGTAGTTTTCTTTGCCGCGTGGCGCAAAGACGGGATTCGAGCGTGACGGAGCACTATCTGGAGGGCGCGAGGCGGGCGGGGTTGGGGGTAGCGGACCACGCTGCGGTAGACGGGTGAACTGTGGGTATCAGACCGATGCATCTAACCCGCAGGGCGCGAGAGGGCACCCGCGCGGGCGCGCAGCCGAGGCCCCGGGGCCAGAGCGAGCCATCCTCACGATTCTCGGCGTGCAGTGGATCGGAATCGCACCCATCTATCGCGTGCTCGCGCCGGCAGCGTTCGTCGGCCGCTTCAACGTGGTCACCAACTGGCTCTACGTCACGACGGGACGCGCCGATCGTCAGCTGCGCTGGGGCGCCTTTCTTCTCGTGCCGATGGTCGCCGCCTACGCCATCGGCGTCGGCTGGGGCGCGTTGGGCGTGGCCGTCGCCCACACTCTCGTCACGTGCACACTCTGGTATCCCGGCGTCGTGTACTGCTGCCGCACGTCCCCCGTCGGCCCACGCGACGTGCTCGGCGTCATGACTCTGCCCGCGGCGGCATCAGTCGGGGCCGGTCTCGGATGGCTGGCGGTCATGAGGATCGTGCCGCACGGAATCAGCGTGCCGCTCCAGTTCCTTCTCGATCTCCTGCTCTACGCGCTTTTGTACGGTGCGGCCTGGGTTGCCGTCCCTGGAGGCCGGAAGAGCTTGGCGGAGTTCGCCACGCTGGCACGCGAGGCGATGGCGACGAGACCTGTGCGCTCAACGGCGACCGCCTCCGAGAATGCGTCCCAAGTCGACCCGGGAGGCCGCTAATGGGGCTCGAGATGGCCTATCGTCCGAACGAACCGTGATGCAGCAAGCTGCGGGCCCCTCCTCGAGCCGATCGGCAGAAGCGTCGCCCGCAGAAGCAGCGGGGGGTCAGCCGATCTCCACACCGCGGAGCTCTCCGGTCGCGTTGCGCGTCTCCGTGATCGTGATGACCCACAGCCGCCCCCTGTCTCTTCGGCGTTGCCTGGAATCGCTCGTCGCCCAGACGATGCCCCAGGAGGCCTTCGAGTTGGTGGTCGTCGACGTTTCGACTCCGGAGGTCGGCTATGTGTTGGCGGAGTTTGCGGACCGGCTGCACCTGATCCACCATGTCGGCCCGAACCTCGGCGTCGCAGGCAATCGGAACACCGGGGTCGCGCGGGCCGAGGCGCCGGTGATCGCCTTCCTCGACGATGATTGCGTGGCGGCCCCGGACTGGCTGGAGCGCATCACGGCCAGGGTAGAGGCGAATCCGCGCTGCCTCGTCGGCGGCCTCGTGGAACATCCCGCGCCGGCCAATTCCTACGCCGCGGCCGGCCAGGTCATCACGGAGGCGGTCGATGCTTTCTTCAATCCGCCCGGCAGTGAGCCGCGGTTCCTGCCCGGGCTGAATTTCGCCGTGGAGCGCGAGGGGTACCTGGCCATCGGCGGGTGCGACGGGCGGTTTGGGAGGCTTGCGGCGGAAGACCGCGATTTCATCGATCGTTGGCGAATCGCCAGTGGCGGGCTGGTCGCTTGTCCCGACGCCGTCGTTCGCCATGAGCATCGCGCCGCGCTGCGAGGCTTCGTGCGCCAGTACTTCAACTATGGGCGCGGGGCTTGGCGCTACCACAGCCTGCGGCGGAAGCGCAGCAGCGGGAGGATGGCGGAAGACCTCCGCCTGCACCTGGGCCTGCCGAGCTATCTTGGCCAGCCGCTCGGGCGACTGGCCCCGGGAATGAAGGCCCGAGTGATCGCCCTGCTGGGTGTCTGGCAACTTGCCAATCTCGCGGGATTCCTCTGGCAGGGTGCGCTCGAAACGATCGTCGGGCGGAACGATCTCGAGAAGTCGTCACCATGAACCCGGCCGGCAAGCTTCCCGATTTCCTCATTCTCGGAGCCGCCAAGGCTGGAACCACGGCGTTGTTCGGGGCCCTTTCGAGGCACCCAGGGGTGTTCTGCACTGCGCAGAAGGAGCCACGTTTCTTTGCGTACGCAGGCTCACCCCCCAGCTGGCCTGGTCGGGAGGGTGAGCGAACGGCGCGACAGATCGTCTCCGAGGAGGGGGACTACAGGGCCCTGTTCGCTGGCTGTCCACCCGGATCCGTCGCCGGCGAGGCCAGTGCCGAGTACCTGTCCAATCAGCGGGCCCCGGCCGTCGCCTATCAGTACGTCCCCCGCGCGCGGCTCATCGCGATCCTGCGTCATCCTGTGGAACGGGCGTACTCGCAGTACCTTCATTCGCGGCACGAAGGCGTGGAGCCCCTCGCGACCTTCGAAGCGGCCTGGGCCGCCGAGGACGAACGGATCGCGCAAGGGTGGCGCGCGATCTGGCAGTTGAGAACACGCGGGTTCTATGGCCGGCAGCTGACGCGATGGCTGGAACTCTTTCCGCGCGAACAGTTGTTGATCCTCTTCTACGAGGACTGGCTTCAGCGCCCCGAACAGGTGCTCGACCTCGTGTGGCAGCACCTGGGCGTCGAATCGCTCACACACCCCGTC
>BJHF01000182.1 GCA_014191855.1 Deltaproteobacteria bacterium | reverse complement strand
CGGCACGGCGGCGATCCGCCCGAGGATCGGCCTCGAAAGCTCGTTGACGATCGCGCCAACATCGTACACGGGCACCGTCCTGCTGCCGGAGGGCACGCTCACGTGGAATTGGAACGCGAGCAACCTTCGGGCGGGGGTGGTCATGGGGGTGGTCTTCGGGGGGCCGGCGGGGGGTTAGTTCGCCCGCGATGCTCCTCGTCCTCCTCGCCCCGCTCGCGTTCGCCGAGCCGCTGCATGTGCGCGGCTCCGGGGGTTTTCAGGCCGACGGCGGCGGGCACGGGGAATTCGACTTCGGCGTGTACAAAGACGCGTGGACCGCCGAGCTCTACACCGACACCCTTCAGGTGGAGGTGCGGCCCAAGGTGGCGCGCGGCTGGCTCTGGACGAAGGCGCGCGCGGAAGGCGCAGCCGCCGGGCTGATGATTTCGCCGTGGACCGATGGGCTGCCCGATCCGACACGGGCGCGGCTGGTCTCGACGGTGGGCGCGGAGGCAGGGCGGGGGTTCGCGATCCAGAATGGGCCGGGGTTCACCGGGATTCTTGTGCTGCGTGGAGTGTTTTTCGATGCGGTTGACGGCAGCATGGCGACGATCCCCGGAGCCACGCTGGTCGAAACGCTGGACTTCGGCGCGTACTGGCGGCCTGATCGGCAGGAGACACTGGAGTTCTCGCTGCGGGCCGGCGTGGATTATTCGGCCGGCCTCGATGCCCCCCTGAGCGAGGTGGTCGGCGCTCCGGTGTCCCCGCACGCCCTCGCGGAGCTCCGGTGGCGCCCTCGGTGGTTGGTTTCGCCACGGGTGGAGCTGCGCGCGGGTGCAGCAGAGGGACAAGGCGAGTTTCTACGCACACGCCTCGGCGGGGACATGCCGTATCAGGTGCCGATCGCGGGCGCGGCGTGGAGCGAGTTTTGGGTGGAGGACTACGCTGCCGCGCGCCTCGGGGTTTCGGTTGGCAGCGCCGACGCGGCCCCGCAGAGCGGCGCCGGCAACGAGTACCCGGCAGGGGCCAACCTGCCGAACCTCGGGTTGCGCGCGCGGGGAACGCTGTTCGTGGACCTTGCGACGTTTGACGACACACCGCTCGCCTGGGGCGTTGGGGGCCGCGCGGAGGTGCGTCTGAACCGCTGGTGGACGCAGCTTGAGTTGGGCTGGGGCGGCGGCGTGCCACGACCGGAGGGGGTCGTTGCGTTGGCCGGGATGGTGCGTGTGGGGGTTGACTGGACACCGCTCGGGGTGAAGGCGCCGCCCAAGCCAACGGAGCCGGCTTCCGCGCCATGATCGTACTGTTCCTCGCTTGCGCTTCGGGCCCGTCGATCATCGCGCCGTCCCCGAACATCCTGTTGGTTTCGATGGACACGGTGCGCTACGACCACACGAGCCTGGACGGCGGGCGAAATACCACGCCGAACCTGTCGAAGCTGGCGGCCGAGGGCGCGAGCTGGAGCCGCGCCTACGCCGTGGGCAACGAGTCCTTGTACAGTCACGCCGCGCTGTTCACCGGGCGTTATCCATCCGAGATCGCGTTCCCCGACTACGCCACCTATTCCCTGCCCAAAACGGCGACGACGCTCGCTTCCGTGCTCCGCGCCTATGGCTACCGCACGGGCGCGTTTACCGGCGGCGGCCACGTGATCGCCGCCTTCGGGTTCGACAACGGCTTCGACACCTTCGAGGCCGCAAGCGGCGCCACGCGTTTCGGTTCCTTCTTCGACAGCGTGCCGCGCGCGGTGACCTGGATGGCGGAGCCGGACCCCCGCCCCTGGTTCGCCTTCGTCCACGGGTACGACGCACACTCCCCGTATGTGCAGCGCGGCCCCTTCTTGCATCCCTGGGGAACAGTCGGGGCGACGCCCCGGGTAGAAGCGATCCTCGCGGACCCGTTGGCGGTGGAGAAGCTGCGCGGGAGCCTATATTTCCCCGATCGGACGCCGACCGACTTCGTCCACGCGGTCGGCCGCACCGTCCTGAGCACCGACTTCTACCGTATGCCCGCCGAACCCGCCCCGGGCGAACGCGTGGAGACGCTCACCGAAGCCGAGCTCCAACACATCCGGGACCACTACGACAGCGGCCTGCTCTATGCCGACTTCTGGCTGGGGGAGCTGCTCTCCCACGTGGATCTCACGACAACCCTGGTGATCGTCGTCGCCGACCACGGCGAGGACCTGCTCGACCACGGCTACATGAACCATCGGGCCGGCCTCTGGGACTCGACGCTCCACGTGCCACTCGTCGTTGCGGGGCCCTTCTTTGGGCCCGGCGGGCTCTACGATGGCCAACACGATGAGCTGGTGGATCTGCGCCGGGTGATGCCGACGGCGATGCTGGCTGCGGGAATCGGGACGCCCGACGGGGTATCCGCGCGCCCGCTACAGTGGGCGGTTGGCGATGATGCGGTGTTTGCGGAAGGCGTGATGGGCACGATGTCGGCCTACGACGGGGTGAACTGGCTAACCGTCGATGGGCTGAGGACCGCGCCGCCGCCGGACCATCCGCTCGCGCCCGCGATGACGACCTGGCGCCTTGGGCTGCGGCTCGCGACGGAAACCGGCGACCCCGTGTCGTTGGAGGTGTGGGAGGGGCTGCGAAAGCAGGGGTACTGGACGCCAGACCCGTGAAGGCGCCGCGACGCGCCCTGCCCCGGCCTGACGAAGGGGGATAGGCCGCGCGCGTTGCCCAGAGTGTTCGCTTGCCCCTCCGCCTGATCATCTTCGACTTCGATGGCACCCTCACCGACATCGGCCGGGAAGGGGACCAATTCGAAGCCGCGTACGAGGGCATGGTGCTCCGTATCTTTGGGCAGGATCGCCGCGAAGCGTGGCGCACGGCCATCGCGGGTGTGCGCGCCGACGCCCCGGAATTGGGCTGGGACATGGGCAGCGGCGCGGCGGCTCCTGGGGACGCCGACCCGTACATCGCCGCCACCCTCGCGTTGGGTCGGTTCTGCACCGAGCTCGACCTGCCGACGCTATCGGGTGAGGATCCCAAGGCCCGCAAAACGCGCGGGGAGCTGGGTGGGGCGCTGTACCAGGCCGCGTATGGGGCGCTGCATCCTGCATTTCGGGAGGACACGGTGCGGGTGCTGGAGGCGGCGATGGCCGCGGTGCCGTTCGTGCGCGTCGTCACCAACTCCAGTACGGCGAAGGTGACCGAAAAGCTCCGGCCCCTCGGGTTGAGCCGGCCGATCGGTGTGGCCGGAGACGCTCGGAAGTTCGAGATCTCCGAACCCACCACCCAGGGCTTCGGCATTGGTGGCGTGGGCTCCGTCTGGCAGGTTCCTGGCCTGCGTCGCCCGATTCAGCCGCGTCGCGGCCGCTACTTCGATGTGCTCGCCGACGTGTGGCGCGACACTGGCACCACGCCCCAGGAAACCCTCGTTGTCGGCGACATTGTAGAGCTGGATCTCGTGCTGCCCGGCTTGCTCGGCGCGAGCGTGCACTACGTGGCGCGCGAGCGCACCCACAGCTACGAATCGGCGATTCTCCGCGCTTTTGGCGAGAAGGCGACGATGGGCCGCGCGCTCTCGGACGTGCTCACCCGGCTTGGGTAGCGCCGTTCGCAGCGTGCCCGCGTTCCACGTGGAACACGCGCCGAGCAGCTACTCGCAGGTGACGGTCTGCGTGCCCGTGCAGCCGCTGCTGTCGCACGACACAGAGTCGGTGAGCGAGGTCGCGTTTCCGAAACACCAGGCGTTCTGGTAGTAAGGCTGGCGCTGGATGTCGTAGAGCGCGTTGTCGTCCGTGCCCGCCTCGCCCCAGTCGCAGCCGGTGCTTGCGATGACGCCGTTGGTCTTGCTCGAGAAGTAGTAGCCCCCGGCGATGGGGGCCGCGTTGGCCGTGAAGCCGCCGCCGCCCAGGAAGGTGGCTTCGCAGGTGAGCTCGCCGTGATCCTGCACCCACACGCCGCCGCCCACGGCCGTGGCGCTGTTTCCCGTCACCCACGAGTCGTGCAACGCGACGCTGGCGTAGTCGAGCAGCGCGATGCCACCGCCGTAGTCGGTGGCATTTCCGGTGATGATCGAGTCGTAGAAGGTGACGTTCGGCGTTGCGGCGACCGCTCCCGACTGGGTAACGGCGACTCCGCCGCCCTTTGTATTGTCTTCGCTGCCAATGCCGCCCGTGATCGTGAGCCCCCGGATGGTGAGGTTCGCCCCCGTGACGGCGATGACCGAGCCGTCGTCCCCGCCCGAGGTGCCCCCGGTGGTGAGCGTCGTGACCGCCGCCCCATCGACCCCCTCCACCGTGAGATCGGAGCCCAGGCCCGCAAGCACGATCTTCGTGTACCAGGTGCCTTCGCAGAGGCGGACGGTGCCGCTTGTGACCTCCACCTGGTACCCCGTCTGGTCGCCGACGTAGGTCGGAGCGTCTGCCGTGCCAGCCGCGAGCGGGCCCGTGACGTCGTACGCGGTGCCGTCGGTCGCAGTGTAGGAGGCGGTGCCCGGCGCGTCGGTGGTGCCGTCGCAGTCTTCGTCCTCCCCCGAGCAGAGATCGGTTGCGCCGGGGTTCACCGAGTCGTCGTCATCGTTGCAGTCGCCGCCCACGGTGGAGGTGCCTGGCGGCGGGTTGCACGACGTGGTGGACGAGGCGGAGTCCCCGTAGCCGTCCTGGTCGAGGTCGGTGTACCAGGTCTGCGCCAGGTCCTCGTCGGTGGCGCCGTCGCAGTTGTCGTCTTTGTCGTTGCACGCCTCGGTGCCGGCAGGGTTGACGCTTGCGTCCGCGTCGTCGCAGTCGCCCGACTCTCCGACGGGATGTTCGGGCATGTCGCAAGCGTCTCGCGCTTCGCCGGCGCCGTAACCATCGCCATCCGCGTCTTCGAAGTAGCTGATACCGCCGGTGTCCACGCAGCCGCTGTCGCCCGTTTCTCCCGTATCGGTGTCGGCGGTATCGGTGTCGTCGGTGTCTCCGGAGTCACCGGGATCCTTGCCCGTGTCCGTTTCCGGGCATCCCGCGAGCAGGAACAGGGGGAGGAGGAAGAAGCGCGTCATGTGGTGTGGGCCCTCGTCAGCGTCAGCCTTGCCGATAAGACGAAAATAATCAAGAGGCGAGTGGGGGGAGCCCGGCGCCTCGTCAACACTGTGTTGACACCGCGCGCGGTCTATCGCGTGAAGCTTAGCGGCGAACGAGCACATCCACGTATGCCGCCCCCGGGTTGTCCCCCGTGGTGCACGAAGAGATGCCCTCGAGGGTGCCGAGGCGGATGGTGTCGGTGCTTGATGCTCGCGAGATCACGAAGTCGTACCCGCCGATGTAGCTGGTTGCACCCGTGTAGTCGGTGGTGGCCATGCCGCAGATGGAGCTGCCCCAGTTGAGCGGCGTGCCCCAGCTCTCGCTCGCGAACTGGAAGCCGAGGTTGTTGCAGCCGGTGAGCGAGCTCGGGTAGGAGCAGTGCGCAGTGACCGACCCGGATGCGTACATGAACAGGGTCTCGGTCCAGGTAAACCCTTCAGAGTTGTAGTAGGTGGTGTCGTAGCTGGTGCCCCACACGGTGAGATCGTCCTTCACGCGCGTCCAACCGCCGCCATCGGTGGACATGTCGCAGTAGTACACGCCGGGATCGAGGTAGTAGCTGCCGCTTGTCGCGGCCGGATCGAGATCCAGCACTTCGATGCAGTCCTCGGCCGGGCACGCGGCGGACATGCCGATGAGGCCCTCGTCCACATCGCCATCGCAGTTGTCGTCGATCCCGTTGCACGCCTCCGTGGCGCCTGGATTGACCGCACCGTCCGCGTCGTCGCAGTCGGTGTCGTCGACGACATAGCCGGTAGGAACGGTGCAATCGGAGGAGGTGACGGAAGGATCCCCGTACCCGTCGGCGTCCGCGTCGGCGTAGCCGGTCACGGCGGAGAGGCCCTCGTCCACGCCGCCATCGCAGTCGTCGTCGATTCCGTTGCACGTTTCGGTGGCGGCGGGGTTCACCGTGTCGAGCGTGTCGTCGCAATCGTCGGTGTTGGACACGTAGCCGGCGGGGGCGCTGCAGCTCGTGGTGGAGAAGCGGGAGCCCCCGTAACCATCGCCGTCATAGTCCAGGTACCAAGTGGCGAGATCGGTGGCCGAGGCGCCATCGGTGGTGCCGTCGCAGTCGTCGTCGATGCCGTTGCACACTTCCGTGGCGGCGGGGTTCACGGCGTCGGTCGTGTCGTCACAGTCCTGGTTGTCCGCGACGTATCCGGCGGGCTGGGCGCAGCTCGTTACGCCGGTCGTGGGATCGCCGTAGGTGTCTCCGTCGGCGTCGTCGAACCACTCACCTGCGTCGGCCGCGTCGGCGCCATCCACCCCGCCATCGCAG
>BJHF01000181.1 GCA_014191855.1 Deltaproteobacteria bacterium | reverse complement strand
GACACGAGCGTCGTCGCGTTACGCCGAAGTGCGCCAACCCGTGGGACACGCCAACCGGCGAGATCCCAACGGTTCTACCGGTAGAACGGCGTGGGATCGAATCGGGCGGAATCGGTGGGATGGGACAATGAAGGAGGGGCGCCGCGACGAAGCCGCGCTCGCGATTGAGCGGCTGCGGCAGCTCACGGGTCTGGAGGCGGAGGCCTCCACGCGGCTGATGGCCGTGTCCGACGCGCTGGAAGTCGTGCTCGCGAGCAAGGAGTCCAATCCCGAGGCGCTGTTGTCGGCGTTGGACGCGTTCCTCGCCAAGCACCAACCTGCGCTCCCGCCGCTCGACGAGGAGCTGGTAGACGAGCTGCTGGAAGCGCCGATGTCGGCGAAGTCCCTGCCGTTGCCGCCGGAGGTGTTCGCAGCGGTCCACTTCCTGCGCGCCCGGGCGCTCGCGACCGTGCTCGGGCAGCGTCGTCGTCCGGTCACCGACCTTGCCCCGTTGCGGGAGCCGTTGCTTCGCGCACTGCAATTCCGCATCCAGCACCGCGAGGTGCTCGGCGTGCTCGGTGCGCTCTGGTTCTGGTTCGTGCCAGAGCAACGCCGCGAAGGGGTGCGGCTCCTGGAGCGGGCCTCGCGGCTTGGAACGCCGTCGTTGATCGTGGCGCGGCTGCTCCAGGTGGAGCAGGAAACCGAGGCGACCCGCCGCGATCTGCTGGAGTGGTTCCGCTCGGCGTCGATCCGGGTGCTGCGAGATCCGACGCTCAGCGCCGGCGTTCGCGAAGCGCTCGTGCGCGACCTCGCGCAGTTTCGGGAGCACCAACCCTTGCTGTTGGAGCTGGAGGAGGGCGGAGCGACCACGCTGCGCGATCCCACGCTCCCCGAGCTGATTGGCCGCAGCCGCCATGTTTCGCGCATGGCCGACCATGTCACCTCCGCCCGGGGCGACGCCACGCGGCTCCGTGCGCTGGGAGACGAACACGGGCGTTTGTTGGCTTCGTTGGCTACGGCCGTCGCCCGGCTCCAGGAGCTGGAGCGTGAGGTGGTGGGCGAAGCCGGGCGCACCCTTACCAGTGGATCGGAGGGTTGATGGACGACGAGCCGAACGGGGAGAAGGCCGACCTGAAGGCTGCGAACCCGGAGGTGCGGCGGGAGACGAAGGTCAGCGCCGATCCCACCCGCCGTCGCCGGTTGCTCGCGAAGCTGCCGGCCGTGGACTACCCCAAGTGGACCGAGCCCGAGGCTCGGGATCTGGAGCGCTTTTTGGAGATCGACCACCTCATGGACGCGGACGCGGTGCTCGAACCGCTCCGCCCCCTCGCGCCGGAGCGCCTTCGATGAGCCCGTGCCCCCGTTGTGGCGCCGAACGCAGCGTCGTCGGCTTGTGTCTCGTGTGTGGCAGCGGCGACCTCGCGGCGGCGGGCGGCCAGCTCGACCGCGCCCTCGACCGTGATCTGGACGACATGCTCACCGACCGGGCGCTGGCGGCGGCCGACCAGACCTCCAGCTTGATGCTCGATCTTGATCGTGCCACGCGGTTGCCCTCCCTGGCGATGCTCGACGCGCCTGGCGCCCCCTCGGCGCTCGACGAAGAAGTGTCGCGAATGCTCGACCGCACCGACCAGATGATCTCTGATCTGGATTTGGGCCGCCTCACGGCGCTGGCAGGGACGGGGGACGAGTTTCGAAAGATCATGCGGACGGGGCTGGTTTTGTTGGGTCGGGGCCGGCAGAAGGAGGGGCTTGAGTGGTGGCGGCTGCACCGGGCGCAGGCCCTGCCCGGATCGTCGGACGAGCTGGTGTTGTGGTTGCTGGAGGCGTTCGGTTGCGCGATTTGCGAGGATGGCGAAGGCGAACGACGGGCGCGGGCGCAGGTTCAGTTGTTGTTGGCGGATCGGCGGTGAACGGGCGGCGTGCGTCGTGAGGCGGAATGGCACCACGGACGGACGGAGCAGAGGGGAGACTGGGGCGCTACACGCCGTAGCGCTCGCGGACATACTCGCGCCACTCGCTGAGTTGGGAGGTTGGAGCGTCGTCGTAGGCGCGAAGCAGGGCTTCGATGGGTAGCTCGGTGAACCCGCCGGTGGCGCGGTTCCAGAGTTGGCCGACGGTTTCTTTGGGTTGGGCGGCGCCACGGAGGGCTGGGGGCACATCGGCGAGGGACGCGTTTGCGCTCCAGTGGACGGCCACGAGGTTCACGCTGGAGTATCGGCCGGTCGAGGCGAAGTGATCGGCCAGCAGGCGCTGTCGCCAGAGCTGGTACAGCGGGCCGCGGAAGGGGCAGCCCGTGGCGCCGGCGAGGGCGGTGAGCCAGGTGGGCGGCGTGTGTTTCCAGTAGTTGCGTCGCACCCGCGAGCTGGCGCCCGAGGCGAGGTAGCAGCTAGCGACGGGGTTTTTGAGCGGGTCGAGTGTTTCGCACACACGGGGGTTGGGGTTGCCCTTCGACGCGTAGCCGCCGCAGCTCCCGAAGCCCTCCTCCGTGTACTTCCACTCGATGAAGGTGCAGTGGGGCTTTGTCTGGGGGGTGTCGTGCGTGTCATTGAGCCACTCGACCACGGCGTCGATGCTCGTTCGGTTGGCGCCCCGTTTGCCTCCCGGGGGATCGCCCATAAAGGCCAGCGCGTCGTCGTTGCCGGTCACCTCGAACTCGACGCTCAGCACCCGGCGGACGCCGGGGAGGCAGGGGGCGAGGAAGGCGCGGGCAGCGTCGAGGTTGAGCCTGAGCGGGAACAGCACGTTGAGACAGGCGAACTGGGAGCTGCGGAGGTTCGCTTTTTCGCTGTGGATCTCGATATTTTCGGCGCGGAGGTACGCCTCGGCCTGTGCGGCGATTGGGGCGAAGAGGTTCAGACGCCAGTCGGAATCCGGCAGGATGTGCGGGTAGGTGTGGTTGGTGTACTTGGCGTGCGCGCCGTCGGGCACGTCGGGCCACATGCGCCGTTTGTACGCGATCTGTCGGCGGGTCTCGGCCTGGATGAACGGCGTGTAGCGCGTGAACCAGTCTGCGCAGCCGCGGGCGTCGGCAGGGGTGAGGTCTTCGGGGAGGCGGTGGTTGGTCATGGGGAGGGGTGGGTGATCAACGGCAGCGGTGGATTCTCAAGGTCCTCCCCCCGCTCTGCGGGGGAAGGTGCTAGAAGGGCGGAGGGGGGCAGCGGGGGAGGGATCATGCGGCAACCCAGCGCTTCCCGATCCGCACGCCAATCCCGCCCCACTACGTTGGCCGCGTAAGACCGGAGAGGCCGCCGCCCTCCAACTCCACCGCGAGCGCAGAAGCTGGGCCACCAAGCCGGACATCGACGGCGCCGCCGGAGAACAGCAGCCGGTCGTCGGTGGCGGTGCCGGATTCGCCACCGCACCTCGTAGTCGGACAGTCCACATTCTCGGCCTGTACGGCTGATATGTCCCAGGCGGACCCCGCCTCGACGGTCACGGGCCCGATACGGAGCTGGCCGCCGGCCGCGAGCAGAGCGCCGTGCGCGCTGGCGGGGGCGCCAGCCGGATCGCCGATGTTGGTGAGCCCCAGCCAACCCGCTTCGGTGAAGCCGTCGCGATCGACATCGTGCGTTACGACGGGGGCGGCGGTGTCCTTGCCGTCGGCGCCCGCATCCCAAGTCCAGGATTCTCCGCAGCCCGTGAGCGCGAGCAGAAAAGGGAGGAAGGGGGCGGGGAGGCGTCGCGAGACCGGCATGGCGTCGCGAGTGTACGTGGGTGGGGAGGGGTTGTCACGCGCGGAGGCGAAGAATCGTGCGAAGGGCGTCGGCTAGGCCGTCCGTCGCGCGGGACGCCTCCGCCGCTTCCGCGGGGGTGAACGGAGCGGCTGGTCGACGGGGATCGGGCATCTGCGCAACCGAAGTCGCTGTTGACGAAGTTGAACGGGTACTTCGGTTTCACGACGAAACCGCTCTCGATGTTGATGGCGTTGAACATCGAGTTCGGTTTCGCGGTGCAACTGAAGTCGGTGTTCATCGCTGTGAACCTCGACTTCGGTTGGCGGCGCTGCGGCCGTTCGAGGGGCCGCGCCACCCGCGCCGCGCCTTGCCGCGGCCGCGCTGCGGCGGGGCGGTGCTGGATCTCGTCGATGACCACGAGGTCCGTGAGACCAGCGAGGGCCAGGTTGGGGTCGGCCGCCGCGGGCGCCCGGGAAAGCGTGGACTCGCCCACCTGGCTGGGGCCTCGGAGCCCTGCGACCGGGACCTGCGCCGCGAGGCGAGAAAGGGCTGCTTTTTGGCGGGTACGGTTCATCTCCTTGAAGAACTGAGCGAGGCGAACTGATTTTCAAGGAGAGAGGCGCGGGCGGTGCTCTGTTCCGGAGTCGAGTCGGCCCGATTGGCCGATGCGAAGAGTCGAGTCGGGCTGGTTAGCCGATCGAGGTGGCCGACCGCTTCGCCGTCGCGCCGCTCTCGGATCGCGATAGGGTAAAAGGGCCTTTTTCCCCCGTCAGGCGTAGGCTTTGGCAGCGCGACAGGGGCCGGGGCGGGCGCGGCGGCTGAACAGGTTGGCTCGACGTTGGGGCGCGGCCATCGAGAAGGACTCGACTTCGGCGGCGGGGGATCTTGCGGTCGCGGCGGCGCTTCCGCCCCGGGTGACCCCGCCCACCGAACACAATCGCGTCGAAACGTAATGGTAACGTCCTGACCCCGCCCCTCGCCCGGCCTCCGCCCGCCTCCCGCACCCGCGCCGCGATGCTCCCCGAGCCGCGCTCGACGAAGGGGACAAGGAACCGAGCATCGCCCGACCCTTTCTTGCTCCTCTTCTCGACGGAACCGAACACAATCGCCTTGAAATGCAATGGCAACGTCCTGACCCCGGTGGTACCCTCCCGCCCCCATGCCCCTCTCCGCTGCAGCGTTTGCCATCGTCCACGCGACGGTGCTCCCCGTGAGCGGCCCGGCGCTCCCCGATGCCGTGGTCGTGGTCGATCAGGGCAAGATCGTCCAGGTTGGCGGCGTTGTTCCCGCCGGTCTCGCCATGATCGATGCGACGGGCCAGTACCTCATGCCGGGCCTGATCGACGTGCACTCGCACATGGGCGTGTACCCGTGGCCGGGGGGGAGCGGGAACAGCGATGGAAACGAGGCGGTTTCGCCGTTCACGCCGCGTGTGTGGGTGAAGGACAGTTTTGACCCGGAGGACCCGGCGATTCCGCGCGCGAGGGCCGGGGGGATCACGACGATTCAGGTGCTGCCGGGGTCCGCGAACCTGATCGGGGGCCAGGCCGTGGTGCTCAAGCTGCGGCCGAGCCGCACGGTGGACCCGATGGTGTTCGCGGAGGCGCCGCGGTCGATCAAGATGGCGTGTGGCGAGAACCCGAAGCGGGTGTACGGCAGCGCAGAGGACGACGATCAGGTGCAGACGCGGATGGGTGAGATCGCGCTCTTGCGACAGGAATTCCGGAAGGCGAAGGAGTACGCAGTGGCTCGCGGGGCCAAATCCCCGCCGCCGGTGGATTTGGACCTCGACGTGCTCGCCGACGTGCTCGCCGGAAAGGTTCGGGTAAACCTACACTGCTACCAGAGCCACGACATCGTGGACTGGTTCCACGTCGCCGACGAATTTGGCTTTCGCATCGTGACCATCCACCATGCGCTGGAGACCTACAAGGTGCGCGATGTGTTGGCGGCCCACGGCACGGGCATCGCAACGTGGCCGGACTGGTGGGGCTTCAAGCTGGAGGCGTTCGACGGGATCCCGGAGGGGCCGGCCTTGGTTTCGAGCGCTGGGGTGCCGGTGGCGACGCACAGTGACTCTGCCAGCCATGTTCAGAGGTTCAACATCGAGGCGGCCAAGATGGTGCGGTATGGGATGACGGAGGCCGACGCGTTGGAGAGCATTACCCTCGATCCCGCTCGATTGTTGGGCGTGGATGCCTGGGTCGGCAGCGTCGAAGTGGGCAAACACGCCGACCTCGCCCTGTTCGACAAGTACCCGCTCGACGGCACCGCGCGGGTCGTAAAAACCTGGGTCGATGGTGCGTTGGTGTACGACCGCGTAAAGGAGGGCACCCCCGATGGGCCGCGTTAGTCGCCGTGACTTGATTGCTGGGTTGGGGGTGCTTGGCGCCGCTGTCGCGACGCGGTCGGCGTCGGCGGCGTTTCCTTCCGCGGTGCAGACCTCCGCTGGGTCGATCGTCTCGCCCCTGCCGGCGGCGCCCAACGACACCCGCCTCGCCGATCGGGGCGGCTACGTGGTCGGCACCTCTGGGTCATTCACCCTGTCCAACGCCCGAATCCTCGTGGGGGATGGGAGTGAACTTCAGGGCGGGCTCCGGGTGGAAAACGGGCAGATCGTCGAGATCGGCCCCGGTGTGAAGTCGGGAGA
>BJHF01000180.1 GCA_014191855.1 Deltaproteobacteria bacterium | reverse complement strand
GCTCCGGGGAAGTAGCCGCCCAACCCCCCTTCGCCCTCCGGGCACCCCACCCCGCCGGCGGACTGGCGAGCCGGGGGGAGGTGCCGCGAAGCGGCGGAGGGGGGCCGGGCTACACCTTCGCCGCCCCTTGCGGGAACGTCTCCGGCGCGGCGGCCGCGAATGCGATGGTCGCAACCACGGCCGCGCCCATGAGCGCCCAGGGCGCGGGGCCGGTCCAGTCGTCGAGGGCGGCCATCGCGACGATAATCACAACGCCACCGCCATTTCCGGCGAGCATGACGAGGCTGGTGGCCGCGCCGTTGTCGCGTGGCGCGACCACTTCGCCGGTCATCGCGAGGAGCAGCGCGAACGCGGGCATGAACGCGAAGCCGAGCGCAGCGCCGGCGGCGATGATCGCCGTTTGGCCCGTGGCCGCGTACATCGCGACGTAGGCAGCGCCCGCCGCGATCGAGCAGAGCAGCAGCGGCAGCTTCCGGATCCGCAGCTTGTCCGCGATCGGCGGGATCGCGATCGCGCCGACAATGCCGCCCACGATGATCGCGCCGCCCAGCAGCCCGGCCGCCTGCGCGTCGAGGCCGCCGTGGCGGACGGGGTGCACGAGCTGCTCCAGCCACGTGGTGAGCCCGTTGAAGAAGCCGAGACCCATCGCGCCGAGGCCGACCAGCAGGAGCAGGCGCCGATTGTTGAGCAGCGTGCCGAACGGCGACGGGTTTTCTGCCTCCGCAACGCCCGTTTCAGCCGCGAACGCGTACCACGCGCCGGCTGCCGCAATCGCGATCCCGGCGTTCACCAGCATCGCGCCCCGCCAGCCCCACTCGGCGTAGAGGGGCGGCGTCGTCGCCATGCCGATCGCCATGCCGAGGAACATCCCGACCGTGCCGAGCCCGGTCGCCATCGCGGCCTCCTCACCCTCGAACCAGTCGGCGACGAGCTTGGAGATGCCGTTCACGACGTAGGGCTGGGCGCAGGCGATCACGACTTGCCCCGCGAAGAGGGACCAGAAATGGTCGCTATCGAGGCGGATGAGCGAGCCGAGCGCGCCGACGATGGCGCCGAGGCCGACCACCTTCTTGTAGCCGAGCCGATCGATGAGCCGGCCGCTGTGCACCGAGAGCACGCAGTAGAGCAGCGGGAACACGAGGAGCAGCCCCGAAGCGGTGGTTTCATCCACTTTGAAGTCGGCCTGCACCTCCACGAGCAGCGGCGCGAAGTTCAGCCAAAGGAGCTGGGTGACGAGCGCCACGAGCACGAACGCACCGAGCACGCGCCAGCGCCCCGGACGCGGCGCGGGGGAGGAGGAGGCGGGGT
This sequence comes from Deltaproteobacteria bacterium, assembly GCA_014191855.1. Lineage (GTDB taxonomy): Bacteria > Myxococcota_A > UBA796 > UBA796 > SXON01 > SXON01. The sequence continues at coordinate 5,097 of BJHF01000180.1, read as the reverse complement.
TCATGGTTGGGATTTCCGGGAGTAGAGGATGGCTTCCACGGTGCGCTCGCGCGCCAGGGACGCGGCAGACTCGCTCGCATCGAGGGTTTCTTTCGCGAGCGCGAGCGCAGCGGGATCGCGGCCAGCGATGGTGCGCGCCCAGTCGAGGGCGGCGGAATGGGGCTCGGCGGCGAGGCGGTGCACGACGCCCCAGGCGAGTGCGGTGGGCGCATCGAGGGTTTCCCCGCCGAGGATGATGGCCTTGGCTCGCGAAACGCCTACGAGGCGCGCGAGGCGTGTGGTGCCGCCAGCGCTCGGGAGGATGCCGAGCCGCGTTTCCGGCAGGGAGAACGTCGCCCGCGGGCCCGCGACGCGGAGATCGCAGGCGAGCGCCAGCTCAAAACCGCCGGCGACGGCGGGCCCCTGAATGGCGGCGATGGTGACGGCCGCGAGGCGGGCGAGGGCGGTGAACACGCGCTGGCTGTAGAGGTCCAGGGCGTCGAGGGGGGAGGCCTCGCTCATCGCGTCGAGATCGGCGCCACCGCAGAAGGCGCGGTCGCCCGTGCTTTGTACGACGACGCAGGTGCAATCGGCGAGGGAGTGCGCGGCTTGGAGCAGCGCGTCGAGGTGATCGCGGTCGTAGGCGTGCGCCTTCTCGGGGCGGTGGAGCGTCAAGAGCCCGACGGGGCCGTCCTGGGTGGCGAACACGGGCATCGAGGCAAGCTATCGCGGTGGGAGCCGCGAATCGCGGCGAGGGCGCATCGGCAACGCAACCGGGCCTGGCGATTCGCCCCGTTTACTTCGGGCTCGTGACCGGCGGGAGCAAGGCTGCCGCTACATGGGCGGTCAACGCCGGTTTGAGCTCGGTGAGCACTGCTGCGGTGGCCGTGGCGTTTCCGGCCACGCTCATCCCGTGGTCGGCGCCGTCCACGACCTTCACCGTGGGAACAGTTTTGGTGAGCTTCATCGCCTTCTTGTTGAGCGCGTCGAGGATGGCCTGGTCCCACTGGGGATCGGCCGTGCCGATGAGCACGTAGGCGCGGGCACCCGCGGCGGCGATTGCGGCGAACACCGCTTCGTCCTTCCACAATGGGGTGAGCCAGATGGACCAGCCCGCAACGAGATCGGGCACCTGGGTGAGCGCGTGGGCCATGGCGGACGTGCCGATCGACTTGCCGGCGAGGATCACCGGCTTTCCCGCGGCACGCTCGAAGGCGGCGCGCCCGAAGGCCCCGCTGTCGGTCGCGATGCAGCTCTCGCGGTCATCGCCGGTGAGGGCGGACAGCGCAGGATCGAGCCCGTAGTAGCGCGTGGAGAGGAAGGTTTCGGCGCCGGCGGCCACGAATACGTCGCGAGGAATGGTGCAAAGCGGCCGGTCCTGCCCGTAGGCGGCACCCGGGAACACGACCCCGACGGCCTTCGGCGCGTTGAGCGGCACCGCGAGCGTGAATGGGAGCGGCTGGTTCTGCCACCCGAAGATGGTCGGCGGAGGCGTGGACATGCGAGGCGCCCCTATCCCCCCGCTGCGCGGAACCATGGGGTGAGGAGCGCCTGGTTTACCGCGATGCTGCGCGCGAGCAGCCCGTTGGCGACTTCGCCGCCGGGAATCTGCGCATAGCCGTTGGTGAGCACGACCGCCGTGGCCCACAGTCGTTCGTGTGCGAACGTGTCTCCAACGAGTCCGGATGCGCCGATGCCGAAGGCCGTCGCCGCTGCGCCCGCGCCTCCGACGATGGGCCCGGAGTCCGCATCCTTGGCGCGATCGATCCCCGGGGGGAACTCGCGGAAGCCGACCGCGAAGCCGCCGTCTACGTAATAGAGCGCCTTGTAGTTGTTATAAAGCCGCAGCGCCCCGGCGGGATCCCACTCGGCCTGGTACCGGATGGTCCACGAGAGCGCCGAGCCGCGGGGCAGGTTGCTCGTGGGATAGCTCCCGCTCACCTCGGAGACCGGCAGCCCCCAGTCGGGTGCCACTCCCCGACCGGATTGCCACGCCAGGTAGAGCCGCGCGGGCTCCTTCCATCGCCAGCGGCCCCCGGAGCGAGGGGAAACGTGGTCGGCCAGCCAGACGGCGTAGATGCTCGCTGCCGCGTCGGCCGGCCAGCGCCCGGGAACGAGGTTGTAGGAGATCGGAACGCCATCGGGATCGTCGGCGAGGCGCGCTGCGAGCAGGTCTGCCGCGCGGACCAGCAGGTCGTGGCGCGCCGGATCGAAGCGTGCGGGACCGGCGACGAATTCAGCCGCCGACAGCACGATCACCAGGTGGGTAAGCTGCAGGTTGTTGAACGGCGGCTCGCCGGTCGTGTTGCCGGCCATGAACCGTTCGATCATCACCGTGGCGACACGATCCGCGCAGATGTACGCGGCGCTCTTGGAGGCTGCGTCGGCTCCCGGCGCGACGACGCGGTGCACGCAGGCTTCGGCCAGGTTGGAGAGCGCGATGGCCTCGGCGGGGAGCGGCCGGGCCTGTGCTTTGGTCACCGCGGCCGGGTCGGACAGGTAGGCCAGGATCGCGGGTTCGTCGGCGAACGGCGCGAATGCGGGATCGGCGGCCATTGTTTCGGGCGTCGCGGCAAGGCAGGCGGCGGCGGCCACGACGAGGAGCGCACGGGAGCGCAGCAGCATCCGGGAACGGTAGCCGAGTCGATGCGCGGGCGGGAGGTCGGCGAGGGCCTAAACATCGGGTATGTGGCGAACATGCGACCCTTGCTCCCCTTCGTGCTTGCCGCCGGTTGCAGCGACTACGATCTCGCCAAGCACGTCGCCCCGCAGCCGGTGGACCATGTGTGCGACGCGGACGATGAGTCCGTTTCCGAGCGCGTGGTCGTGAACGACGGCTGCGTGCGGGAGCCTACGGTGGGTACGTTTACCCCCGTGGTTGAGTGGCAGTGGAGCGTGAACGCCGGGGTTCCCGGGTACGACCAGATCATGACCACGCCGGCGGTGGGCGACATCTCGGGGGATGGCGTGCCCGAGGTTGTGTTCGCGAGCTTCACGGGTGGGGCGTACACGTCGGCGGGAACGATCACCGCGGTTTCGGGCGACGGCGCCGGGGAGCTGTGGAGCGTGGCCGCCGGAACGTACAGCTCAGCCGGCGTCGCGCTCGGGGATCTCGATGGGGACGGTGTTGCCGAGGTATGCACCGCCGGCACCCAATACGCGGTGGTGTGCCTGGACAACCTTGGGAACCTCAAGTGGGCGGCGGGCTCGGAGCTCTCCTATGTTGGCGCCCCCGCGATCGCGGATCTCGACGGCGACGGCCTGGCCGAAGTCATCTTCGGGCGCCAGGTTTTCAATCACGACGGTTCGGTGCGTTGGGTGGGGGCTGGCGGCGTCGGCTACAGCATGAGCTTCGCGGCGGACATGGACGCGGATCCCGAGCTGGAGGTCGTGACCGGCAACACTGTTTATGACACAGACGGCGCGGTGCTCTGGACCACAGGCGCCTTCGACGGGATCCCCGCGGTTGGAGACTTCGACGCCGACGGCCTCGCCGAGGTGGTCACCACCGGGAACGGCTGGGTGATGCTCACGGACGACACGGGCGTGGTGCTCTGGGTCGTAGCGGTGCCGGGTGGTGGCGGAGGGGGGCCGGCCACCGTGGCTGACTTTGATGGGGATGGCGCCCCGGAGATCGGCGTGGCGGGCGCGTACGCCTACAGCGTTTTGGAGGGGGATGGCACCACGCGGTGGAGCATGCCGGTTCAGGACGCATCGAGCTCGGTGACGGGGAGCGCCGTGTTCGATTTTGAAGGCGATGGGGCGGCCGAAGTGGTCTACGCCGACGAAATCACGCTCTGGGTGTTCGACGGTTCAACCGGCGCGGTGGAGCTGGTGGTGGATGGCCACGCTTCGGGGACGCTGTTCGAGTACCCGCTCATCGCGGATGTGGACGCTGATGGTTCGACGGAGATCATCCTCGCCTCGAACAACTACGCCTATTCGGGGTGGACGGGCATTACCGTGATCGGGGACGCCGACTCGAGTTGGGAGCCCAGCCGGCCCGTCTGGAACCAATTTGCGTACTCGATCAGCAACGTGAATGACGATTTGAGCATCCCGGCCAGGCCGGAAAAGAACTGGCTCACGTGGAACAGCTTCCGCGCGGGCGGCTCGTTGGAGGGCCCCGCGAGCTGGCTTCCGGACCTCGTGGTGGGCGCGCTGAGCGGCTGCGCAGACACTTGCTCCAACGGCGAAGCGGGGCTGTTTGTGCCGGTGAGCAACCGGGGGCTGGTGGCGGCGGAGGATGTGTTGGTGGAGCTGATCGCCACGCGTGGCGTGATCCTGCAAACGGGCACGGTGGCGCGCGTGGAGAGCGGCGAAACGGTGATGGCGGGCCCGTTTACGCTCACCAAGCAGGAGTGGGGCGCGGGGGTGAAAGCGCGCGTGGATGGAAGCGGGGTGATCGAGGAGTGCGACGAGGACAATGGGATGGCGGAGGCGGTGGGGTGGCCGTGTGATTGACTTGGCGCCCGTCCTGCAGGCGGGGGATGTCCGCCCGCCCGCTCGTGATTAGCCTCCGCCCGAGGTTTTCATGCTGCTCCTCGCCACGCTCGCCCTCGCCGCCGACCTCTCCACCGTGCTCGCAACCTACCCTTCGCCGCCCCGGGCGAGCGCGGCGGTGGGTGGCGAGGTGTACGTGCTCCTCGATGGCGGCCGGGTGGACGTGTGGTCGGGGGAACCCGCCAAGATCGAGCGAACGACCTGGATTCCCGGCGCGACCGACCTGTTCGTGAACGGTGGCGTGGTGTGGGTGGTGACGGTGGAGACGAGCGCCGTGCCGCTGAGCGGTGCCGCGGCTGGCGCACCGCCGCTTTCGGGCGTCGGGACCGGCGAATCGACGCCCATCCCGATCCTCCGCTCCATCGCGCACGTGGAGTCGGTGGTTGACGGGGTGATGACGATCAACCTGGGCAGTCGAGATGGACTCTCGCCGGGGGACGAGGTGCGGGTGTTCGGGTTCGCGGCGCCGGGCGATTCTGAGGTCACCATCGGCTCGGGCGAGGAGCACGTGGTCGCGACGGGGCGGGTGCGGGCGATCGAAGCGGGCCGCGCCACGGTAGACCTCGGACGGGGTGGCCGTGTTGCGGTGGGAAACCGGGTTGAAGCAACGGATCG
>BJHF01000179.1 GCA_014191855.1 Deltaproteobacteria bacterium | reverse complement strand
GCGGGCACGGCGGACGGCACATTAGGCCAGTCAATTCGAACGCGCCACGCTGCCGGTCCTCCGGCGTCGCCCCGACTTCACGTAGCTTTACGCTGCAGAAAGTGAGAAGCGATCAGTGGTCAGCCTCCATCCCGGCCCCCCCGTCCATCGCGGAGCAACGCGCCGCCACGCAAGCCGCCGGCCCTCCGACCCTGCTTCCTCCCTACGCCTACGACCCCAATCGGGGCGGGATCGCCCCCGACCCCAACGCCTCTCCGCTCGCCGCCGCGTTCCTGAACGTCATCTGCATCACCGGCGCCGGGCAGCTCTACAACGGACAGGTGGCGAAGGGCATACTTCTCTTCATCGCGAGCCTCTTCCTGGTGGGGGCGAGCAGCGGGGCCTGTGCGCTGCTGACGTGGCCGCTTGCGATTGTGGACGCTTGGTTGATCGCCTCCAAGCGACGTAATGGTCAACACGTCGGAACCTGGGAGTGCTTCTGACTGGCACCTCCGGCGCCTACGACCGAGCGACTCCCCACAAAGCGCAACGGCGTCGGCCCCCCAACCGTCGCGTTCGTGCGATAATCGGCCGCTTCCCGGACTGCCCCATGCGCTTTGCCCTGTTCGCCCTCCCGTTCACCGCCGCGCTGGTCGCCTGCTCGGGTTCCACGCCGACGCCAACGGCAGCCCCGACCCCCGCAGCGCCGCCCGTCGCCGCGCCGGTCGAGACGGCGCCCCTGGCCGCCACGATCGCGGGCCCGGCGATTGACCGCATCCGTGCGCGAGGCTCGCTGCTCGTGGGCATCGACACCGGCGAGCCAGAAGGCGCCGGTACGCCGCCGATGTACTTCCCCGACGCAGCCGGCAAGCCCGACGGGTTCGACTACCACGTGGCCAAGTGGGTCGCGACCACCATCGGCGTGCCCGACGTCACCGTGGTTCACGGAAAGTACAGTGAGCTTCCGGCGATGCTGGTCGACAAGCAGCAGTTCGACGTGCTCGTCTCGGGGTACACGCCCACGGAGAAAGAGGGGATCACCTGGTCGGAAGGATACTTGGACTACGGGCTCTGCCTCGTCGTCCCAGCCGACTCAACCGTCAAGACGACCGCCGACCTCTGGGGCAAGTCCATCGGCATCTTTGACGACGACGCGGCCGCCGAGGCGGTCGAAAAGATGGTGAAGGGCTACACCGACCTAGTTCGGATGGAAGACGGGTACTGGGAGGCGCTCGACGCCGGGAAGTTCTCCGCTTTCATCTACGACTACCCCTATGCCAACGCCGAGCTTCAGGAGTGGTACGCCGACAACCCCAAGAAGAAGGGGGCGTTCAAGATCGCCCAGTACAACCTCACGGACGACCACTACACGGTGGGCGTACGCGGCAGCGAGCCCGAGCTGCTCTCGGCGGTGAACGAGGCGATCAAGCGCTTCGAGGCGTCTGACGACTACGGCACCTCCGTGCGAACGTACCTGTCCGGCGGCTCCAAGGTCTCGGCACCGACCAACACCGGTCGGGTGTACATCGTCGTCGCGGGGGACACGCTCAGCAAGATCGCCGGCCGCGAGCTGGGGGATGCCTCCAAGTGGCGCGACATCTGGGCTACCAACAAGGATCGCTTCCCCAACCCCAACCTCATCGAGGTGGGGGATGAGGTGGTGATTCCGGGTTGATTGGGGGTGGCGAAGACGAAAGGCGGGGGAGCGGGTCGACGCACGACCCCGAGCGATGACGCCGACGCTGGGGGCCCGTCGCTCCGCCGAATCGGTGCGTACGATCTGATCTCCCCGCTCGGAAGCGGGAGCTTTGCTACCGTATATCTCGCGCGACACAGTGACTCCGGACAGGAATTCGCCGTCAAGGTCCTGAACCCGGAGGGGGCAAGCGACCCTGCCATTCGGGAGCGATTCGTCCGCGAGGGGCGAATCTGCGAGATTCTACGCCATCGGCACCTTGTGCGCGCCCACGAAGTCCTTGACCTCGACACCAACGCTGCGATCGTGATGGACAAGATCGACGGTGGTACCCTACGAGACTGGCTGGAACGCAACCGCCGCAATGCGACGCCCATGGAGGTACGCAGCGTTGCGACAGCCGTGCTCAGCGCGCTCGCTCACGCCCATCGGGCCGGCACCGTCCACCGGGATATCAAGCCGGAGAACATCCTCCTACGCAACGGGGCCGGTGCATCGCTGGACCCCGTACTCGCGGACTTCGGCATCGCCAAATTGCGTGGCGAACTTCAACAATCAATCGGAGCTCGATCGACGGTTCACACCACGCGAATGGGAACGTACGTGTACATGGCGCCCGAACATTTGCGGTGCGACGAAATTGACCATCGCGCGGATCAATACTCGCTCGCCGTCGTACTCATCGAAATGCTCACGGGCAAGGTGCCTTACGAGCATGTCGAGGGTGACCGACTGCTACGTTTGGAGCGCGCCGTGGACGCGGGTGGATACGGGCTCCCCGAGGAGCATCACGCTGTGGATGCGCGACTCGCCATCGCCATCGAGCGTGCGATAAACGTGAACCCGGGCGATCGATGGCCCGACTGCGACGCGTTCGCCAGCGGCTTGGTGGCTGAGCTCCCTCGTCCGACTGCACGGCGAGAAACGCGGGCCGAAACCCCGGTGGCCATCGCGCCGACAGAAGTCACGCCGACCGCCGCCGCGCTCGCCGCGCGGCCTCTGCACAACAAACTACCGCCGCGCATCTCCGAGCCTCCCGCGGCACAGGGTTGGTTCGCGCCGATCGCCGTCGGGCTCGCGGTCGTCAGCGCCATCGCCGCGCTCGCCGTGGCTCAAACGACTTCACCGCCACCCGCTACAACACCGCCGGAGTCACCCCAGGCGGCAACCGCCGTGCCCAGCGTTCCCACCGTCTCCGCACTCCCCACCGCCAGCGACGATCCGGTCTGCGCCGGCCTCGCACAGGGCGAATATCGCGGCGTGTGGGGCCCCAGGAAGGTGCTCCTACAGGTGCCCACATGTGTCGCGCACGGTACATTCGAAGCACCCGCCGGCATAGGCGAACGGACAGTCTCCGCGGGGATGGCAAGTTGCACAATCAACGGGGACTCAGTGACCTTGGATTTTCATATCGACGAGTCGACTCTCGACCGTACTCGACTGGAAGGCAAGGTCGTCGCCGGACAGATTGTCGGCGACGGCTGGCTCCTCCAGCGCGCGCCCTGAGCTCACTCCTCCAACAGCCCGGTACCCTCTGCGGTCAAGTGTATCTCCACCCTTCGATTTTGCCCGTCGTTCGGGTCGATACCCGGTAGCGGGAGGGTATCGGCGAAGCCGGCTGCGTACACGCTCCCCGGTGGGATCCCGGGCTCGGCATCTAGCACAGCTCGGAGCACGATCGTTGCCCGGTGTGCGCTCAACTCCCAGTTTGAGGCGAACTTCCTCAATAGATCGCCGAGGATTACGCGCGCATCCGTGTGTCCTGCGATCAACACCCGTTGGGTGCGGTCCTCGACGACCTTGGCGATGCGCACCGCCAGCCACGTCCGGACGAACGCGGCGCCGCTGCCCGTAAGCTCGGCGCTGCCGGTGGCGAACAACAGCGACTCTGGGAGCTGGAGGGTTCCGTCCGGCAACACGCCTAACTCAGCCCCGGCCGAATCCGTGAGGACCGCCTTCGCGGTTTCTCTCCTCGAACGCACGCGATCAACCAGCTCCGTGTATTTCCGCTCGGTGGAGGCGCGATCGGCCTCCGCCGCCGTCCGTGCAGCCTCTTCCGTCCGGTACGACAGGAGAGCTGCCAGAAAAACGATCAGGAAGACCGCGCTGACCAGCGTCATTGTGTCCGCGACCGCGCCCCAGAGCACTCCATCGTCCGACGGCCGTCGTCGAGCGCCCGTCACGAAGCTTCGCCGTGGGCCGCCCCGACCACGGGTGCTTCGTCAACCTCGTCAAGCAACATGGTCTCTGCGGGCGGGGTGGCCGCGAGGGCCAGGACCGCCAGGCGAGCAGCGTCTACCTCCTCGCGAATGGCTGCCTGTGCGGCGGCCAACTCGACGGAGGCAAGTTCCGACATGCGCCGCGCGAGGGTCTCGATGGCGCCCCGTGTGGCCGCAGTCTCCGACTTCAGTTCGCCGAGAGTCCCGAACGCTCCAGCGGCTGCGGCCGTGACCGCGGCCGCCGCACGAGTCGCCCCTTCTGCCGCCTTCGCCGCTGACTTTGCGGCCTCCGTATGTGCCGCGGCGCCCCCTCTCAACGCCGCATCGGACGCCTTCGCCGCCGCCGTCAGGTTCGCGACCGTGGTGCCGGTGGTCGCCGCGACGACCCGCGCGGCGTCCAATTGGCCCCCCGCGGTCTCACCGATCGACGTCGCAGCCGCCGCCAATGCCGCGGTCACCACGCCGCCTTGTCGGTTCAACTCGGCGGTGACGCGAGTGGATTCTGCGCGCTGGGCAGAGAGCATCTGATCCACCTGCACCGTGGCCTCCTTGAGGAGCGCCGCGCGTTCCTTCGCGGTCAGATCGCCGACCTCCTGGACGTGCCGCGATAGTAGCGCGGTCGTCCGCGTCGTGATGGCGGCGTGGACGGCATCCAGCTTTACCGCGGCCGCGATCATGTGGTCATGGTCCCCCCGGATTGTGGCTTCGGCGGCCGTCAGCGCCGCGCCGGCAGCCGCCAGCTGCTTCGCCAATTCGGCGGTCTGCCGCCGACGCGGTTCATCCTGCGCCGCCAGCGCCTGGAGCGTTTCGGCGCCCGCCGCCCGGAAGCCCTCCCTGGCCGCTGCGGTGACTCCGTCCTTCACCCCCGCCAGCTCGCGTCGAACCTCGCCCGCCACCTGACCGGCAACCTCGATGCTCGCGTTCTTGATCGCTTGCGGAACCAGCGCCATCTGCGCCGCCGCGGCGGCCAGGCCCGCCATCGCGGCCTCGATTCGTTCCGCAGGGCCACGCCAGTGTGGGAACAGGGAGCTGGACATTCGCTCGGAGAGCAGCTCCTCGATCTCGGCCATATGTGCGTCGATCTCGGCGTCCTGCACGATCCGAGCGAGGGTGAGCACGAGACTCACAACCACGCCGAGCAGGCTGGTCTGGAAGCAGAACGTGAGCGGCTCAAGCGCCGCCGCCATCCCCTGCGACAATGTTGCCGAATCCCCGGCGGACTGGGCCATCAACAGCGCCACCGCTGCCGTGATCGATCCGCCCAGTCCATAGAGGGTTCCGACGAGCCCGACGAGGACCGCGCCAGTCGCGAACCAGCGAAGCAGCACTCCGCCGGTCTCGGCTTCCGCTTGCAGAGTCGCCACGCACTCGCGAGGATTTGGCAGGCGCTCCGCCGTGGGTGTTGCGCGGGTGCGGGCGACTGCGCGCTCCGCCCAGGTTGACCCCCGATCCGCCACGAGATCGGCCCAGTCGGTGCGGGCAAGCAGCGCCGCCAGGCTGGCCCGCGAGTTGCCCAGCGCGCTCTGCGAATTCAAAAATTCAAAGGTCGCGACGGCGGAAAGGCTGAGCAGTATGCCTGCGACGGCCAACCGCTCGGTGGCGAACGTGCCGCCCCCGAGGTCGTGCATCCAAGCCCACGCGGCGCAGGCGAACGGCAACCCCAACCCCGCTGCAGCAAACATCGCTCTGTACGTCAACGTCGTCTCCCCATGTTCACTCGGCCCAAGTAGCCAACCGCACTCCCACCGGCAGCGAACGGCTGTCGGGCAGCGCCGCCTTCCGATACGCCACGCGAACCGCGCGCTCCGGATCCTTGTACGAGCCGCCGCGAATCACCCGGGTCTCTCCGACCCCAGCCCCCTCCGGGTCCGAAACTTCGCCCGCCGGATAGTCGCCGTAGCGATCCCAAACCCACTCCCCAACATTCCCACTCATGTCGTATACGCCCAGTCGGTTCGGGGCCAAAAGCGACCCCGCATGCGGCGAACCGTTGCTCGTGGCGACAAACCACGCGGTGGCACCAGCGGCATCGCCGCCTGCGAACGCTCCGAGCTGCTGCGCGCGGGCCGCGAACTCCCACTCCGCTTCGGTGGGCAGCCGATATCCGTTGGCCTCCTGCGACCAGCGAACGACAGCGCCATCGACGTAGTAGGCGGGGGCGCGACCCGCGGCCGCCGAGAGCGCGTTGCAGAACGTGATCGCATCGAGCCAGCTCACGCCTTCCACCGGGAGATCGGCTCCCTGGCCCGGAGGGGCGCCGCCCGGCACCACGCTCTCCCACAGTCCCCGAGTGACCTCCGTCGTCGCGATGGCGTAGGCCCGGCTGAGCACCACCGGATGCTCAACTTCATCCTTGAATCGCCCGACTTCGCCAACGGGCGCGCCCATGGTGAATCGGCCTGGGGGCACCGGCACGAACCCGGGCAACAACGGGATCGCCCCTTCCGACGCCGGAAGGGCGGGGGGCGCGGGCGCTGCAACTGGTGTCGGCGCCGCAGCGGCAGGGCTAGGCTGGGCCACCGCGGAGCCCGACGGGTTC
>BJHF01000178.1 GCA_014191855.1 Deltaproteobacteria bacterium | reverse complement strand
CGGTCGCGGCGCGACTCGCCGACGGTCCGTCGGGCGCCACCTGGGTCGGGGCGGTGTACGTGGAGACCGCCGCGGATACGTCGTCCTCGCTCGGAGACGCTTCCCGGATCGCCTATGGCGAGGCCAAAACGGACTGGTTCGGCAGCGCGCTCTCCAGCGGAGACATTGACGGCGACGGGACGTTGGAGTTGATCGTCGGGGCTCAGTGGGCGCCCACAAATTATCCATATTCAGGCGGCGGGAGGGTGTACGTGGTCTCGGAAGACATGGAGTTGGACACGTTCATGGAGAGCGACTCCGACACCTCCGGGGCAGAGGCCGCCGGGTTCTCGGTGTCGAGCGGTGGAGACCTCGACGGCGACGGCTTCGATGACCTCGTCGTTGGGGCACCGTATTTTTCCGGCTCTGGTTCTTGGGTGGGGCACGTGTACGTCGTCGAGGATGCGTCGGTCACCGCGCTCTCCGACGCGACCGCGGTTTTTACTGGCGCCGCCAATTCGTACACAGGGTACTCGGTGGCGATCGTCGGGGATACGAACGGGGACGGGTTCGACGACTGCGTCGTCGGCGTGCCCGGCGACGATGCCGGTGGGTACGAGCGCGGCTCGGCCCTGCTGCTGTTGGGGCCCATCGCCTCCACGGCCTCGCTCGGCGATGCGGTGGTCCAGATCGTCGGCGACGGTTCGACCTACGGAGTCGGGGCCTCCGCGGCGTCGGCAGACCTGAACGGCGACGGCCTCCCGGATCTGATCGTGGGCGCTCCAACGAATAACCCTTACGGGGCCACAAGCTCCGGTTCGGGCGCGGGAGATGTGCTCATCGCCTTGAGCCCCGTGGCGGGCCTGTTGGACCCGTCGGCGATGGATGGCCGCATCCATGGATCAGGAACCGAAGAGTTGGGGCGGTCGATTGCCGGTCTTGGCGACATGAACGGGGACGGCTACGACGACTTCGGGGCCGGAGCGCCTCGTGCCAATAGCGATGCGGGCACGGTCTACCTGTTCTTCGGCGGGGAACCGTGAGGGCTGCGGCACGGGCGCGCCCGCTTTGCGCCTTCGTTGAGGCTGTGAGCGGCAACGCCGCGCCGTCGGGTTCAAGAACCGTTGATCCGCTCTGGCCGCTAACGGACGCAGCTACGTCGGTCGGTCATGCTCGGCGGCGCCTAAGCACGACAGCTGTGGCCGCACATCGGCGGCGCGCGGCGTAATCGGCATACCCTCCCGCGCGCTATCGCCCAGGCCGCTCGACCGCCGCGCCCCGGTCTGCGTGTTGCCCCAGCCCCTTCCGACGCAACGGCGCACGCCTGTCAACTCGGTCGCGGGGGGCGCGGAGAACACGGATAATTATGTCTTTCCATCGGCAATATGTTGTCCCGTCCCATCGAATTTTGCCGGCTCCCGTCCCACGGTGTATCCCCATTCGGCGGGCACTGGTCGGCGTTGATCCGCCTCTTCGGCGGCGCGAAGTGGGCGTCGCCCTGGGACGCCATGAGGGCGAAAACGCTGGGACGGGACAGTCAAAGAGCCCCGTCGAGCAGCGTCGTCACTTGCTCTGCGGGTAGTCCTGGCAGCGCCGCCACATCAATCGCGTACCTGATCCCCGCCACCCCCCGCGGCGGCACATAGTCATCCGGCAACCGTGGGAAGTCCCGCGCCACTTCGAAAAAGTGCACATCGCGCAGGTTGAACCTCAAGAGCGAAGCGGTCTGCCGCAGCCCGTCGTGCCAGCCGACCTTGGACAGCGCGTCCTCGAACGCGTCGATGGCGCGCCCGTCGCTCCCCAGGCGCGAGATCACCACGTCGATCATCGTCGCCAGCGTGTCCGCGCCCCCGATGGAGCGCTCCAGCATCACGCTGGCGAGGAGGAGCCGCTTCCCCGGTGGCGCTCGGAGCTGGTCGAGTCGCGTGATCTCGTGCCGCTCCTCGGAGCTCGTGGTGGACTTCACCTCGATGTGGACGCGCTCGCCGACGAAGTCGTGCCGCTCTCGGTGCGGTCCACTCCAGAGCAGACTGGCGCGCGACCCGAGCGTGGGGATCAGGACGTTGCCGAGCACCCAAAGCTCTCCGAACAGCCCGATCTGCTCGCTCACGCCAAGCTCAGGTGCCACGGGGCGCAACGCAGCGCGTAGGTCGTCGAGGCATCGGTCAACCGCCGTGGCGGGATCGCGTCGCTGAACCTCCACCGCCTCGACGATCTGGTTGGCGAGGGTGCTGAATATCGCCTGGTGGTGGCTGCGCGCCGACACGTCCAGGTAGAGGCCTGCATCGCCCTCGACGACCCGGACGACGATGCTCTGGAGGTCAGGCGGGAGCGTCGGCGGCGCCACCGCGACCCGCACGAGCAGGTGCAGCCGGCTGTCCGCGTCAACGGCCATTAAGCAGGCGTTGGAGCCCGCGACGGCCGGCTCCGTCGGGTAGGCCCCGGGCGACCGCAGCGACCGCAGCCGGTCCCACCGAGCGGCGTCAACCTCACCCATGGGCCACTCCCCGGTTCACCACGTAGGATCTGCCGCTGTCGCCCGTCACCGGCAATGACAGGCCGAGCCCGATCACCGTGCGCGTCGCCGCCCTCAGCGGCTCGGGGTCCATCGGGTAGATCATCAGGAGGCCTTGGCCAGCAGGCCGATCACGTCGCATCGCCCGGGCGTCGAACGCAGTGCCGGCCCAGTAGTGCTCGGGGCCGCCGGCGAGGTCGACTCCCTCGTGGCGCGGGTCGGTGAGGATGCCGATGGACTCGGCGGCCGTCGCCGAACGTCGCACGAGCCCGTACGGACGGCGGCCGAGCAGCACCCGCCGATCTCGATCCGGGTTGGCGACGAAGATCGTCCATGAGGCGAGCTCGCCGACCGCGGCGCGTTCCATGATCCAGTCTGCGATTCGCTCGGCCTGGAACGCGACGCTGTCTGGGTGTACGTGGAACTCTCGGAGGAAGTCGCTGATCGTGCGCGCGGGGACGTCGTGGCTGAGGAGACCGCCGTGGGCGGCGTGCGACGGAGGATGCGTATCGAGGAGGCCGGCGGTCAGCGCAACATTGCGCTCCAGCGCCTCGCGGTCGCGCAGCGTCAGCAGGATCGTCTGGGGGTTCTCCCCCGACCACGAGCGCGCATCCTCTACCATCATCCGGCTCTTCGCCTTGCTCGTCAGCAGCAGCTCCGAGTGCGCCCGCATGCGGATGGCCATCTCGTCAGGCCGTCGCCCGGCCTTGTCCAGCGCCACGATCGCGTCTCGGAGTGCTTCTTCGACCAGCGCGAGCTCCACAAACCACTGGGCGATGCCGTTCGTCGTCCAGATGCGGATGAGATCCTCGTAGCCGGTGCGGAAGCCGTACCACCGGGCCATCTGGAGGAGCGCATCCGCCATGGTCGTGGTGCGCAGGAAGTAGGCGACCGTCAGCCCCTCCAACGTGAGTCCTCGCGATAGCCGGTTTCCGCCGACAGCGATCAGCTGACGGCCGGGACGTTCCTCGTACTCGAGCTCCTCCCCGGTCGTGCTGTTGAGCACCACCACCTCAAGGCGGGCGAGGTTCACCACCGCCTCGGCGATCACCTCATCGCGAGGCGCCGGCAGGTTGACCGCGCCTAGAGCATCCAGGGAGGAGGAAAGAGGGTTCCTCAGCGAGCCAGGTGCCACCTGCTCCTGGTCACGCCACGCCTTGATCTGGGCTTCGACGGCTCCGCCGATCCGCAGCTGGTCGCGCTGGACCTGGGAGACGTGCACGAGCATGGTGTGGGGCTTCCCCGTCTGCCCACGGAGGAGCCGGATGGCACCGGCGAGCGTGAACGCCAGGAGGGCATCCGCGAGCGACTGCGGGATGGCACCTTGCTGCTGGGCTACCAGCGACTCCCCCTTCTTCCGACGCTTCGGCTTGAGCGCGCGGACGTCCTCGTCGTCGACATGGCGGAGCACGTCTCGCCCAGTGGCGCTCACGCCGAACAACTCCTCCGTTCCGGTGTACCCGTCGGGGCGGGGGAGTTGAACGACGAAGTCCTTGGGGAACAGGTCCGCGCCCACCTCTCGGTCGGCCGCGTCAGGGTCAATCAGGACGTTGGCGAACGGGGTCGCGGTGTAGGCGATGTACGTCGCCTTCGGAATCCTGCGGAGCAGGTCCCGGATCAGTCCGTTCGTCCGGGAGGGACTCGCCTCGTCCTCCCCCGCTTCTTCATCGATCGAGGCGTCTGGACGGTTGCCGCGCGTGTTGATCGACGCTTGGTCAGCCTCGTCGTCGATGAGTAGCACGGGGACGTCGCCCAACTGGCCTTCAAGCCGCTCCATCCATCGGTTCAGCCGCTCCAGGATGGGGACGATCTTCTTCGCCACCACCAGAACGGTGCCGGCTGCCCCGAAGCCGTTGGCCACCTCCGGTTCGCGGAAGTCCGCGTCCTCGGTCGTGAGCGAAGTCCAGTCGACGCCGACCTGGACGAGTTCGCGGTTCAGGCGACGCTGGGTCTGGTTCCGCAACGAGTCGTGGATCCCCGAGAGTACGATGACGAGCCGATACCCGGCGTCGGCGGCGCGCGCCGCCACGGCTGTGAAGTTCGCCGTCTTACCGGATTGGACGTACCCCACCACCAGCCCTCGACACTGGAAGGGCCCGCGGTCGAGCGGCGTGGTCTTCCCCATGATCCGGAGCGACTCTCGTTCGACCGAGGCGATCTGATGGGGCTTCCACTTCGGCTGCGCCCGCAGGCACGCCTCGTGCCGCTCCCAGTTCCGCCACGCGGTGCCGTCGGTCCAGTGCCGGATCCGCGGGCGCAGGTTGAGGCTCCCGAAGAGCTCAGCCTGCATCGAGGATCTCAACGACGCCGCGGGCCTCCAGCACCCGCAGGAACTCCGACAGGGCCGTCTTTGCCTCGGTGTCCCCTTCGATCGCCTTCACCAGGGCGACGAGTTGGGCAACGCGAGGCGTGACTTCGACCTGCTCACCCATGAAGCCGAGCTTGCGCTCCCAGGCGCGCGAGCCGCCCTCAACGAGTCGGATGGGCGAACGCTCGCCCTTCGGCGGTTTCGGCTTTCCTCCGCCCTTCCCGGGTCCGTTGCCGGGCGGCGGCGGCGGTACCTGCGGCCCGTCCTTCCCCCCCGGAACCGGTGGCGGCGGCGGAACATCGACCTTCTTTGCGTACCGGCTCCGGGCCTCCGCCCTCGGTTCCTTGACGATCTTCTCGATGTGTTCGGCAACCTCAAGCGGAAGCCGCACGAGCTGTTTGCTGATGTCCACCTGGAGCGGGTCGTCCGCGTTGCGGTCGAAGTCGACCGAGACGCGGAGGAGCTTGGTCTTCTCGTCGCGGGTGAAGATGTCTTCCCACCCCCCCCACTTGATCAGCCGGTGCAGGCGGTAAAAGTAGAACCCCTGGGACTCGTTCCAGCGACCGCCCAGAGTCAGGCGGTTCCGGGCGTCCCGGGCGACGTCCGGCGGATCGTCGCGGTGGTTCTTGTCGAACTCCTCCTCGTTGGGGGTGATGAACGCCTGGACGCCGATGCGCGCGGCGCGGTCGGGCAGGAGCGGGTTGAGCTCGATCGTCCGAGCATCGAACTGCTTCGTCAACGGATGGCCCATCGGGTCGTTGGGGACGAGTTCGCGACCCTCGACCCGAATCGAGATCTTCGGCTTCCCGGGCACTCGTCCCTGGAGGAAGCGGTGGAAGACCAGCTCCAGATGCTCCCGGATCGCCGTCACCTCCAGCGTGTACGGGTCGACCCCGCGGCTCGGGGGGATGTCCACCGGCGGCCGCATCTTCGTCAGCAGGACGGCGGTACCGGAGACCGGAATGTCCACCACTGATGCGTACTTTGCGTCAACGGGGGCGGTGAGCGGCACCCACGCGCGGGTGAGCGCAAGGTGCTCCTTGTCCCAGGTCATCTGACTCACAGGCGCGCCGGCCGTCCGCGTCACGACCGTGAGGCTGTCCGCCTGCGACCACGACGCCCCCTTCAGGCCGTAGCCGAACTTGCCGAGGTCGTTGTCGGCGTAGCTCCGTCGGTGTCCGATCTTCATCGCGTCCCGCAGCTCGCTGGGCGTCATGCCGTTCCCATCGTCCCGCACGCACATCCACCGCCCACCCTGGTTGGGGTTGGGAAAGGTGATGTCGATCGTCGTGGCCCCGTGGGAGATGCTGTTGTCCACGAGGTCCGCCACCGCGCTGGGCAGCTTGTGCCCGGCACGGGCGAGGATCTCGAAGAGGCCGAGCGGATCGGGCTCAAGCCCCGTGGTCGTGTTGCTCATGGACGGCGCGCCCTCGGAAGGGGTGAAAAGATTGGGGAAATGCTCAGAAAGGACACGTCGGCAGAAGATGCCCTCGGCACCGTGGAGCGCAACCATCCCCGACTTCTGCAGTCGCGCGCTCTCCCCGTGGCGGAGAATGGCAACCCGCGCCGGATGGTCCAGAGGAAGGACCACCCACGAGGCCGTCGCCGGGGTGTTCGACGAGTCGACCTCCATCGCGAACAGCACACCGGGTTCCACGAACCGGTACCACGGGGTCGTCGGACAATACCCCTCCAGACGCCAGTTCTTCTCCTGCTTCTTCAA
>BJHF01000177.1 GCA_014191855.1 Deltaproteobacteria bacterium | reverse complement strand
CTGCCCTCCGGGCGGCGGCGGGCATTGCTCGACGCAGCCGAGGATACCGTCAGGCCACTTCTTGCATCCGACCTGCGCGCGCTCGAGCGGCTCTTAGAGCCGGGCGACCCAGCCTGGATCGAGTCTGCCTTCGCGATGAACGAAACCCGGCCCGACGAGCGTGGCCTCCGAGCCGTTCTCGTTCGCGTTGGCGCCGATGCGCTACTCGTCTGGACTCGAAGGCGCTCGATCGACGACATTCCTGGAATCGTGCTCGAGGTACTCGCAGAAGAGGCACTCGCCCTGGTGCTGCAACAGGGGACCGGAGCACTCGTGGAACGGATCCTCACCTTGACCGAAGATGAGAACCTGCGCGAGTGTTTGCTGGCCGACCCGTTGAATAGTGCCATCGCGTGGCAGACCCTGGCATCGCTCGCCAACCCTTCGTCGTGTCGCTCCCGGCTGGCGAGGGTGCTCGTAGCGATCGATCACGGGTCCACGCTGTTCGCACTCCTATCTGTTGAGGCAGAGCCATTTGCCTCGATTCGTTCTCAAGACCGCGCTGCTGTCGCCGGCGCCGTGCTGCGGGCGTCATTCCCTCCGGAATCCGATAAGAACGCAGTAGGCATCCGTGAGCACTCCTCATTCGTGGGGCACCTGGGCCTCGTCGGGCGGAGAGACCGGGAATGGCTCGGCTCTCGCGCGAGGCCGCTTATGGCTTGGTGCAGCGCAGCGCGATGCGCACGTGGGGGGAGGGGATCCCCTTGCCGAAGCTGCTGATCGCCGATCCCGAGGTGGGCGGCGTGCTGGGGGCTGAGCAGGTGGCGGCGCTGTGCGACCCGGGCTGGTACGTCCGGCACGCGCGCGACGTGCAGGCGCGCGTTTTCGGAGCATGAGGCCTCAGGCCTTCGGCGTGAGCGGAATCCGCACCCGTACCCGCGTTCCGCGCCCTACCTCCGACTCGACCTCGACGGTGCCGTTGAGCACCTCGACCACGAGGTTGTGCACGACGTACATGCCCAGTCCGCTGCCGCCGCCGCCCATCCGGGTCGTGACAAACGGATCGAACACCGCCTTGAGCGTGACCGGGTCGATGCCGGCGCCGCGGTCTTCAATCTCGATCTGGGCCATTCCGCCCACCTCTTGGCAGCGCACCCAGAGCTGACGATCGCTGGCCGGGTCGGGGAACGCGTGGGTGACGGCGTTCTGGATGAGGTTGCTGACCACCTGCGCGATCGCGCCGGGGCGCGTGCGCATCGGGATGGGCGAGAGGTCCGTCAGAACGACTACGTTCTCCTTGCGCAGCATTGGGCTCAGCGACGACAGGATCGACTGCAGGTACTCGCCGAGGTCGATCTGACGTAGCGCCTCGCTCGCTTGATCGACGGCGATCTTCTTGAAGTCGGCGACGAGGGTGGCGGCGCGTCGTCCGTTCTGGAGCGCGAGCTTCATGGACTCATCGAGCTCGTCCATGCGCGCCTGAATGGTGCGGCGCGAGGGCGTCGGGCTGTTCAAAGCCGCGCGCATCCCCTGCAGCGCCTCGTCGGCCAGCGAGAGCGCAGTGAGCGCCACGCCGAGCGGGGTGTTGACCTCGTGCGCGACGCCCGCCACGAGCGTGCCCAACGCCGACAGCTTCTCGCGTTGGACGAGCTCTTTCTGGGTGCGCTTCAAGTCTGCCAGCGACGCGTCAAGCTCCTCGGTCCGGAGCCGCAGCCGACGTTCGAGCTCCACACGCTCGCTCACATCCCGCGCGAGGGTCACGAGGAAGCGCTCTCCGCCGAACAAGAAGGCGCCGATGCGCAAGCTGACCGGGATACTTTGCCCGTCCGCTCGGCGAAAGTTGCCTTCGATGGTGATCGGCGCGCCTTCGACGACGTCGCGAAAAGCCGCGACCAGCTCTGCTTCGGTGTAGCCTTCAAAGAAGGCGCCGATTCGGCACCCGGCGAGCAGATCGTCTTGATCGACGCCCAACATCGCGGACGCGCTGGAGTTGGCGTCGGCGATCAACCCGGCGTTGTCGTGCACGAGCACGCCGTCGCCCGCACCTTCGAGCATGGTCTGGAGGCGGGTCTCGCGGCTCTCCAACGCCCGCTCGGTCAAGGTGTCCCGGGCTAAATCTCGCTTGATCGCGACGAACGCCATCGGCTTTCCGTCCGGACCATTCAGCGGCGCCAGCGTCGCTTCTTGAAAGGACAGCGCGTCGTTGCGTCGGCGCCCGATCAGTGGGCCTCGCCAGACCTCGCCGCGGCGCAGCGTCGCCATGATCTCGGCGTAGTAGGACGGATCATGCGTGCCGGCGCGAAAGAGCTCGCCGGTCTGACTTCCGACGGCGTCATCCAACAGCCAGCCGGTGATCTGCTCAAACGCTGGGTTTACGTAGAGCAGGCGCACCGAAGTGTCGGTCAGCTCGATGGACTCGGACGCCAACTCGAGGATGCGCCGCATGCCGGAGGCGAGGAGATCGGTGCCGGCGATTCCGGAGCGCGCCCGGATGGTATTTCGAGCTTGCTCGATGGCTTCGGCGAGCCGCGCCACCGGGATCGGCCACTCCATCACGGCATCCCACCCCGCGAGGTCCGTTGGGGGAGCACCGGTGCACAGCAGCCACCGGGGCGCGTCAAACCGCACCACCGGGGCGTGGGCAGGGCTGGCCCCATCGAACACCAGCAGACCCGCTACCGGCAAGGGCTCGCTGGACGCCGCGCTCACCCACAGAAATCCGTTTCCTACCTCATCAAAACGAGCTTTGACGTCAGCGATAAACGCCGCGTTATCGCTGACGACGCACACTTTCATAACGAAAAGGGCCCGACCTCGGTCGGCACGCCGAACGGGGTGTTCCACTCCGGCGCCTGAAGCACGCGCAGGAAGGACTCGACGACTGCCGGGTCAAACTGGGTGCCCGAGCGCTCGATGATGTATTGCTTGGCCGCGTCCGCGGGCCAAGGCTGCTTGTACGGGCGCGCGTTGGTCAGCGCGTCGTAGACGTCCGCCACCGCGGTGATCCGCGCGGACAGCGGAATCTTGGTACCTGCGACCTGCTGCGGGTATCCTGTGCCGTCGTACCACTCGTGATGGCCGATCGCGATCTCCGCGGCGAGCGTCAGGTAGCTGCGTTGCCCGACGATGCGGTCGGCGCGCGCGAGGATGCGCATGCCTACGCCGGCGTGGGTCTCCATCAGCCGCCGCTCGTCGGCGTCGAGCTGGCCAGGCTTCAACAGCACGGCGTCGGGGATCGACACCTTGCCGACGTCGTGCAACATGCTGGCGAGGCCGATCTGCTCGACCAGCAGCTCGTCCAGCTCGGTTCGAAACTTGCCTGCTGCGTGCAGATCCCGCGCCAACAGGTCGGTGGTGCGGGCCACGCGGAGCACGTGCTCGCCGGTGTCGGTGTCCCGGTATTCGGCGAGATCGGCGAGCGCGACGACCGTGGCTTGTTGGGCTTTGCGGAACAGCTCGATGAGCTGCACGTTGTCGAAGGCTACCGCGATCTTCGAGCAGAACACGTCCAAGAGCTGCTTTTCGATGGGGTCCAACGCGTAGACGTCGTGCACCCAGATCGTCGCGCTTCGCACGTGCGGCGACTTGAGCACGAGCGCCGTCCCCAACGCAAGGGGATCGGGGAGCGGGTCGCCCCCTGACGCCGTCTGGAGGATCTCGGCGCGGATTCGGCCCTCGGGGTCGGCGTCGTCCAACATCCGCGCCGCCCAGTCGGTGTACGGGCCGGTGCCGGCGAGCACCTCGACGGGGAGTGTGTCGGTCCCTGTCGCGCGGCCGCTCGGCGCGCAGAACACCGCACCGCCGGAGCGGTTGGACAAGGCTTGCAGGTTCTGGAGGGCGCTCGCCGCAAACGCGCGGGCGCTCCGCAGCTGCGACATCTCGGCCGTGGCGTTCATGATCAGCTCGAGGCCGGCGCGGTTGCGCTCGATGCTCCGGATCAGATCGAAGGAGCGCAGCGCGGCGATGACCACGGTGACGAGGTTCTGAGAGGTCTGCTCTGTCTTCAGCTCGTAGCCGTCGATCTCGTAGCGTACGACGACGTCCCGCTCCGGCGCCTTTCCAGGCTGGCCGGTGCGCAGCACGACGCGCACGTTCACGTTGTTCAGCTCCTCGCGCACCTGCTGAACGGCGCGCAGACCGGCGTCATCGGTCTCCATCACTACGTCGAGTAGCACCAGCGCGACCTCGGGGTGCGCTCGCAGCACCGCGATGCCGTTCTCCGCCGTGTACGCGGAGAGCAGCTCAATCGGCCGGTCCCGGAACGTCAGCCCGGCCAACACCAAGCGAGTGATGACGTGTACGGACTCGTCATCATCGACGACCAGCACCGTCCATGGTTCTACGCTGCGTGGGGCGGAGGCGTGTTGCGCCGCGGCATGCTCCACCTCCTGAGTGTCGTCGCCCCACACCAAGGCGTCTTCGGCATCCTCGTTGGCGTCCGGTGGGAGCGTCTTCATGCGTGCGTTCCGTAGGTAGGGCTCCGGAGGAGCCGGGTCATGCACTCAAAGTAGTCCGCGGCGGCGAGTCGGAAATTGGCGCGAAACGCCTCGGTCATGCGCTGGAGGTCGATGGCCGCGGCCGGAGCGCTGGCGGGTTTCGTGTCGGCCTGCGCTGCGGCCGCGCTCGCATCGTCGGTGCCGGTGTCGTAGGTTGCCATGCTCCAACCGGTGAAGGTGCGCTCGCGGATGGGGGCGCGCACGAGCGGCGTCATGTCCCGGTGGCGCGGATCTCGCTGGATGGCGGCGACCAAGGTGTCGAGCGCAGCTGCTTCCCCTTCGAGCACCTGAAGAAAGCGCCCGCGATCATGGACCAGCGCACCGGTGATGCCCAGCTGCGGGTTGCGTACCTCCGCGACCTCGCGGATCGCGCTCAGCACGCTGCTGGCCTCGTCTGGGGCGCCCGCGTAGGTGCTGGTGTAGGCGTAAAGCTCGAGACCGGCTGCCGAAAAATCCTCAGGGTCGGTCATGTCTTGGACACGCGCTCCCAAGCGGGGAGCGCTTGCATCTTCCCATACCAACGGTCAATGTTGGCGAAACCGGTGACCGGGCCTCCGGAGTACGTGGCTGAGCCGAAGGTGCCCGCCAACGCGAAGTCCGCGAGGGTGGGCGCGTCGCCTACCACGTAGGGGCGCGACGCGAGCTGCGCGTCCAGCACCTTGGCGTGCTTGGTGAACGCGGCTTCCGCTTGGGCGACCGCTACTTCATTCGGAGCCCCCAAGCCAAACATGCCCTTCAGGCGGTTTTCGAACAGCAGCACGTCAGCCGCGCGGCCGAAGTGCGCCAGATCCCATGCTTGCCAGCGGGTGATGTCGGCGCGGGCGCGAGCATCGGCGGGCCACGCCGAGGACGGGTACTTGTCGGCGAGGTACTGCGCGATCGCCATCGACTCCCACAGCACGAAGTCGCCGTCTTCAAGCACCGGCACCAGCCCGTTGGGGTTGAGCGCCCGAAACGCGGGCGTGCCTTGGGCCCCGGCCATCAGATCGCAGACCACGATCTCGACGGGGGCGCCTACATGGAACGCGACGGCGAGGGCGCGGCGCGCATTGTAGGAGGCGGGGTGGTAGTGAAGTCGAAGAGCGGGGGTGAGCATGTGAACGACTGTAGCCAATAACGGCGGTGGGTGCACACCAAGAGTTAAAAATTCCGGGCCGCGGTTCGATGGCACGTGCGGCCCACGAGTGTGTTTTCGCCCGCTTGTCGCGTCCGTTGCGCGGTCCTATGAGGTGTAAGCAAACTCACAAACTGCACCCTGCCAACGGAGTCCGAATGAATACCCTCTCGAAGGTCGCGCTGGGCATGATCGGCCAGCTTCGTCCCCGTCCCGTCGCTGACCCCACGGCGGACCGCATCCGCCTGCCGCCGCCGCAGATGCACGGCGGTTTGCCGTTGCTGGACGCGCTGGGCCTGCGGCGATCGTCTCGGGAGTTTGCGGGGACCGAGCTTCCGCTGCCGTTGTTGTCGACGCTGTTGTGGGCGGCGTGGGGCGTGAACCGCGACGAGGGCGGACGCACCGCGCCTTCGGCGATCAACGCGCAAGAGGTGGAGCTCTACGTAGCGATGCCCGGCGGCGCGTATCTGTACGAGCCCGAGGCGCACGCGCTGCGCCGGGTGACGAGCACCGATGTGCGCAGGGTGACCGGATACCAGGACTTTGTGGACTCGGCGCCGATGGATCTGGTTTTTGTAGCCGATCATCGTCGCTTGTTGCTCGTCCCCGAACAGCAGCGAATCCGCTACGCTTCGGCCTGTGCAGGTGCTATCGCGCAGAACATCTACCTGTTCGCCGCAGCCAACGGCCTCTCTACGGTGATCCGCGCGTGGATGGACCGGCAGGCCTTAGCCAACGCGCTCGGGCTCGGGCACGATCACGAGGTCCTGCTCGCGCAGACGGTCGGGTATCCGTTGTTGTCGTAGTGTTCGTGCGCGCGAGCGGGCTCGCGATCGTGCGCGCGAGCGGACTTCAGCCGGCCAGCGTGCGACCCAAGCACCGGCCAGGTCGTCACATCGGGGTTGGCCTCCCACGCGGCGTTCACCAGCTTCGCGCGAAGTTTGTAGGCGTTGGGCAACAACGACACGAAGTG
>BJHF01000176.1 GCA_014191855.1 Deltaproteobacteria bacterium | reverse complement strand
GGGGGGGAGGACTTGGGGCCGGGGCGTGCGACGAGAGGGGCGCCGGGGCGTGCGACGCGAGGGGCGCCGGGGCGTGCGACGCGAGGGGCGCCGGGGCGTGCGACGCGAGGGGCGCCGGGGCGTGCGACGCGAGGGGCGCCGGGGCGCTCTCGTCCTCCCCCCGCAGAGCGGGGGGAGGTCCGGCGAAGCCGGGGAGGGGGGCTCGCGAGGGCTCTACAACCCCCGGCATCGCCGCCACCCGCAACAACATCCCCGTCATCGCCGTGTGGCTCTGCAAGAACGCCGCGTGAAGCTGCGCTTGCGTATCGACGTACGCGCCGTGCGTGCTCCCGACCGCGCGCCGCCAGGCGACAAAACCGGACTCCCAGCCGGCGGACTCGGGGTCGGGTGGCCCGGCCTCCGTCGCCGTCGCCGTTGGTGTTGCCGCGTACCCGGCGGCCGGGCTCACTGGCGCCACAAACGCTGCTGCGGGAGCGAAAGCGCCCACCGGCACCAGCGCCGGCGCACGAGGGAGTACCTTGACGTGTGACACTTTCGCCTCCACCGGGTGCATCGGCACCCGCAGCACCGGGCCCGTGGGGGGCATGGAGCGCCCCTCGACGTACCGGCCGTTTCCACGCACACCCACCGACGCCCGCTGTCCACCGAGCGCGGAGGACTGCACCACGCTGTCGCCGCCGCGGCGGATCGCGTCCGCCACTGCCACCAGCCCGTCGGCGGCTCCGTGCCGCGGCGGGTGCGGTCGCACCACCGGCCCCTCGACATCTTCGTCGAGCCAGGCCACGATCCTGGCGTTCTTCACGCCCTCAGCCCGTGCTACCACCAGCACAACGGCCGCGTCTTGCACGGGCTCCGTGCGCCCCAGCGCGTGCCGCGCCGCCACCGCGCGCGGATCCGTGGGGAGGTCCACGGCGCCCACGATGGCGAGGTCGATGTCGCCGCGATCCAGGGCATCCCACGCGGCTTCCAGCGCGCGGAGCCCGGACACCTCCTCGGCGCTGAGCGTGAAGCCCGGCCCGGCCGCGTCCAACTGCACCCCGAGGCGGTTCGCGACGATGTTCGGCATGGTCCCGACGACATGCTCGGCGCGCAGCGGCGGCGCGAGGTCGTCTGGCGCGGGGGAACCGGTAGCGCCGTGGATGGCGCGCCAACGCAAACCCCATCGGGTGATGCGCCCATCGCAAGCCATGCCCGCATACACGCCGAGCCGCTCTCGCGGAACGCTCACGCCGGCCTGGAAGAAGGCATCGCGCCCCGCCTGAAGGAACAGCGTCTGCTGCGGCAGCGAAGCCTGCAGGTCCGAAGGCGGGAAACGCAGCCCTTCGAGGGCCACTGCCACCTCGTCCCCGCCGCGTTTGTCAACCAGCGCCAGCACCGCCAGCGGAGCGCGACGCATCGAGCGCGCCGGGGGGATCGCGCGCCCGGCGGCGTTTGGCCGCTCAGGGCTCCACTGTTCAACGAGCAGGTGCCCGTTGTTGCCGCCGAACCCGAACGCGCTCACCGCCGCTCGTCGCGGCGCGGCGCCGTTCGTAGACCACGGACATGCCGCGCCCAGCAGCGTGAACCCGCCCAGCTCGTCCAGCGGATCCTCGATGTTGAGCGTGGGTGGTAGGGTTTCGGCGCGCATTCCCACCAGCACCTTCAGCAGCCCGGCCGCGCCGGCCACGGTGATCAGGTGCCCGAAGTTGCTCTTGAGCGATCCCAGCGCGCCGCCCGGGTACACCGCGCGCAGGCTCTCGACCTCGGTTTTGTCACCGGTGGGGGTGCCCGTAGCGTGGCACTCGAAGAGCTGAACGCTTCCCGGCTCCCAGCCGGCCTCGCCGAGCGCGCTGCGCATGGCGCGCTGTTGGCCTTCCGAGGAGGGTGCCAAAAGGGAGCGGCCGCGCCCGTCGTTCGAGAGCCCGATCCCCCGGATCACGCCGAGGATCGGCTCGCCCCCGGCCACCGCATCCTCCAGCCGGCGCAGGGTGAACACCACGCACCCCTCGGCGGGCACCAGCCCGTCCGCACCCTTGTGGAAGGGACGGCTCTGACCGGTCTTCGACATCGCGCCAAGCTGGCAAAAGCCGACGTGGAGGAACAGCGAGTCGGCGCGCTGAACGGCCCCTGCAAGCATCCGATCCGCGCGCCCGGACTCCAACGCATCGCACGCCAACTTCAGCGCGTAGAGCGACGACGCGCACGCAGCGTCCACACACGTTGCGCCCGCTTCCAGTCCGAACGCCTGGGCGACGATCGCTGCGGGCAAGCCGGACATGAAGTGGTTTCGGGGGTCGCCCGACGGGGCTCCGGTTGCGAGCCCCTCGCCCCAGCGCGCCATCCCATCGCTCGGGAACGAGAGGTTCCCGAACACGGCTCCGGTGCGTACGGTCGGCACGCCATTCGCGCCACCGCTGCTTCCCAGCGCGTGTTTGCTGCAGTGGAGGAGCCACTGCACAAGCGGGTCGAGCCCCTCCACTCCGGGCACGTTGACCCCTGCCAGGTCCGGAACGAAGCCCTCCACGTAGCCGCCCGCGAGCGACCAGGCACGGTCACGACCATCGCCACGCACGCGCGCGTTGGGCACGCCAAACCTGCCCTCCAGCGGATCGCCCACCGCGCTGCGCCCCTCCAGGACCAGCCGTGCAAAGGCGTCGAGGCTCGGCGCGCCGGGCAGCACACACGCAGCTCCGGTGATGGCGATCGGGGTGCGGGTTGGGCGGGTCGTGGGCATAGGCGGGCTCGCGGCCGCGCGGGCTTAGCGCGCCGCTTCGCGGGGGGTGTCACCGGGAGGTCACGGGGTTGCCCCCAACCTCGCGATACCGGCCGCGTGCGCCCGCTTCTGGAACCATCGGTACGCCGGGAGGCCGAGCACGGCGAGCGGGTGCGTCGGCGTCATTCGGCTTCGAAGGGTGAGGATCACGCGCTCGCCTTGCGCTTCCAGGGTTGCGCTCCACCCACCGCGACCGTAATGCGCCTGCGTCGTGAGGTAGCCGAAGGCGGCGAACCCCTCGCGCCGCTCCGCAAGGTTCACCACGGTCGTCGCCGGGAACCGAACGGCTGGCATCCCGGGAAACAGCGCAACCAGCAGGCACATCCCGATGCGATCTCCGACGCGCGCGGGCCGATCCTCGGCTCCGAAGCTGGATGTAGAGCACATCACGGAGTCGGGGTAGAACCGGTACGCCAGGAGCGCGTCCGCCAAGCGTTCGAATCGACCCCCGGCTGCCGGGCCCAGATCGCAGACACGACAGTCGCGGAAGAGGGCCCGCTCCTCCGCGATATCGGTAGGGGCGGCGACGGCGTCGATGGTCGGCACCGTGGACGTGATCCCGCGGAGCGGAGCGTAGCGCGCCGCGAGGGCGCCGAGGGCCGTGAGTGCGATCGCGAGGGAGCTCCCGTGATCGCGGAGCATCGCCGCGAAGTCGAGGCGCGGGGAGCCGAGCGCGTGCGTCGTCGCGAAAATGGGCGTGAGCGCGACCGCCGCTGAAAAGAGGACCGCCGCGCCCCGACCTGTCCAACGGGCCAGGCCGGGCAGGCCTCCCAACGGTGCCCACGATCCCACCGTCCACGCCAGGGCGGACAACGCCAGGATCGCCGCCGCTCCTCCCTCCAGGAGCGAGGGCCGCATCACGTCGCTTCGGGTTGCCATCAGCGCGCCGACGACTGGCGGCACAAATACCAGCGCCCAGAGGGGCGTTGTGGCGGCGAAGCCCCGCCGGGCCAGCGCGGAGAGCGCGAGCGGCAGCAATCCGAACGTGAAGTGGAAGTGCGTTACGGTGAGCGTAGCCAGCGGCTCGGGAAACCCAGCGAAGGTGCCGAGGCTTCGGGAGGTGATCAGCGCGACCGAGGATACGACCGGCCCAACAGATGCGGCCGCCTCCGCCCACGCAAACGGGAGGCGCGGCCTGGGGTTGGAGAGGAAGCGTACGAAGCCGTAGGCGAGGTGCGGGATCGTCACGAGCAGCCAGAGGGCGGCGACGGCGCCTGCGCCGGGACCGACGGGCAACAGGAGCGCAGTGGTGGCGAGGAGTCCGATTCCGGCGGCGGCGCGACGGAGCCAGAGGGGAACATCTTCGTCGATGCGAAGTGCGAGGGGAAACGCCACGAGCATGGCGAACGCGGCGGAGAGGGCGAAACCGTCGACCTCCGCGAGAATCGCCAGAAACAGCCACGCCGTCGCTGGCGCGACTTGGAGGGTCCACGAGGGCACGCCGCATCGTAGCCCACCGGCGTGCTACGCGTCCCCGTGCGCTTCGTCGGCAAAGTCTACCGCCCCCCCTCCGAGGCCGACGCGCTTTTGCTGCAGGCCAGCATCGGCTGTTCCCACAATCGTTGCACCTATTGCGATATGTATAGGGACAAGCCGGTGTTCCGCCCGCGCCCGGTCGAGGAGTGTCTTGAGGACTTGCGCACGGCCGGGGCTCAATACGGATCCCGCGTCCAAAAGCTGTTCGTCACCGACGGGGATGCGCTGGTGCTCCCGGTTGAAGCCTGGGAGCGCATCCTCGGGGAGGCCCGTCGCCAGTTCCCCGCGCTGCGCCGTGTGTCGTGCTACGCGATGGCCCGAAACGTCCTCGACCACGGCCCCGAAGCGCTGGCAGCCCTGCGGGCCGCGGGCCTCACCCGGCTCTACATCGGCCCCGAGTCGGGCGACGACGTGACGTTACGCAGGATCGCCAAGGGTTCCAACGCGGCGACGCATGTCGAGGCGGCGCGCCTCGCCCACGAAGCCGGCATGGAACTCTCGGTCATCTTCCTGCTGGGGGCGGGGGGCGTTGAACGATCGGCGGAGCACGCCATCGCGAGCGCGGCGCTGGCCACCGCGATGAACCCGGCCTATCTCTCGGCGCTCACCCTCACGGTCGTGCCGGGAACGCCCTTGCACCGCCTGGAACAGCGCGGCAGCTTCGTCTTGCCGGATGTGCCGGCATTGCTCGGCGAGCTGCGTACGTTCGTGGCGCTCGCCAGTCCGGACAACGCCGTTTTCCGTACGAACCATGCCAGCAACTACCTCCCCATCGCGGGCAACCTCCCCACCGACCGGGATCGGATCCTGCGGGTGCTCGATGGCGCCCTCGGCGGCAGCGTCGCGCTGCGCCCGGAGTGGTCGCGCGGCTTGTAGGGATCAGGGCGCGGGGCAGAGCCAGGCGGTCCGGCTCGCTTTTGCTTCCGCGGCCTCCACCAGGGCGGCCGGCAGCGTCGTTGTGTCCGCGAGGTTCACGTCCCCCGTCGGGTCTACCGCCAGAGTGTAGAGCTCCCAGCTCACGCCGGCTGTCGGGTCGTTCACCCGGATCAACTGGTGGGTTTCGCTCCAGGCGGCGATTTCGAGGTGACCCTTCCCGTCGCAATACCAGCTCGTGGGAACGCCCGTCTGCCCTTGGCGGAGCGGCGCTCCCTCAAAAGCAAGGTCCGGTCGGTCAACCCCGATAAAGTCGAGCACGGTCGGCGCGAGATCGGCCTGGCTCCCGAGCGGGATCACCACCCCGGCCAGCGAGGGATGCAGGAGGAGCGAGAAGCCCCGGGTGAGCTTGGCCGACGCGCCCCAATTGTGCTCGATCCGGGGGTCCAACCAGCCCTCTCCGTGATCGGTCGTCAGGATCACCAGGGCGTCGGGCGGGAGCGCGCTCAGGAACGTGTCGAGGTCAGTGTCGAGCTTCGTCGCCGCGCAGCGCTGGGCCGATTCGAGGGCCACCCGGCACGCATCCGTCTCATCCTTGTTCAACGTGGAAAACTCTCCGGGAGTGAAGCTTCCGTCCCCCGTGGCGTGGATCACCGCTTCGGGGCACGCGGCATCGGCGGTGACCGCCTCCGCCTCGCAGCTCGCGTCGAGCTTGTCGTAGGGGCACATGCAGGTTCATCGCTTGCAACCAAACCAACTGCGACACTTCGGGATTCGCGGCCGCGAGCGCGCTCACCACCTCCGCTCCCTGCTCGGCGAGGCCCCAGGCGGCCCCATGCTCGATCACCACATCGAACCCATCCGCGAGGTTGTGGGAAACGAGGTTGTTGGCGGTGTTGAGGTAGGTATTCCAGCCTTCGTCGTGGAGGCTGCGCGGCAGCCCGGTGTACGCCCCTTCCGGCAGCGCGTGTCCTTGCGGATCGAGGCCCTGTTCCTCAAGTCGAACGCCGCTCATGAGGGTAAGGGTGGTGGGCAGCGTCCACCCCGCCACGTTCGCCTGCACCGCGACGTACAATCCGTCTCCGCGGCGAGCATATAGCCTCGGCATCGTCAATTCATCGAAGAGATCGAAGCGACCCGTGTCGAGCACGATCACGATGACCGTTTGCGGGTCGGGCGGGGGCGCGGTATCCTCGCTCGTGTCGCGACCGCTGTCTCCGGTGTGGGGCTCGGCGCCCGTTTCCGCGGTGTCGATGGCGTGGGTATCGGCGTCCGCAGGGGAGGTATCGGGCGTGGGCCCGCTTGTGCAGGCCAGCAGACCAAGGCTCGCGATGGCCGGCCGCGCGAGGCGTCGTTGATCGTGTCGCATCCAGGAGCGTAGTCGGCCAGGGGGACCGGGTCGACCGGGCGGTGCTCGCTGCCCGGTCCCCTGCCTCAGGCGGGGATCGCGGAGCACCGCGGTGGCCGCCGGGGGGCGGTTTGGCGTTCGCCGTCGCGTCGGCGCCACCGCGGGCAACGGAGTGCCCACGGAGAAGCGATGTGTAACGCCGGGAGATCAGTATTGTGAGCTTGGTCGTGCGGATCGTGGGAAAGGAGGATCCCAAGTCGCGTTGAAAAACGCGGCGTTGGTCCACGGC
>BJHF01000175.1 GCA_014191855.1 Deltaproteobacteria bacterium | reverse complement strand
CACGCCCCGCCACCGCTCGGGTTGGTCAAGGTACGCTGCCGTAACGCCGTAGGCTCCGTTGGAGAGGCCGGCGAGAACGAGCCGTTCCATGTCGAAGCGGCCGGTGGAAGCCATCCATTCGAGGGTATCTCTCACCGCATCGAGGCCACCGGCGTTGTACCAGAGACCGGCGCCGTAGGCCGGCGCCACAATGGCGTAGCCGTGGGCGTGGGCGACCCGCCGGAGGACCCAGATGTAACCCTTTAGGCTGCCGCCGAACCCGTGGATCAGCACGACGGCGGGCTGTTTCCCGGGTTGGTCTGCGAGATCGACGTAGGCCTGCCCCCGAGCATCGTCGCCCCCGAGCAACTCCCCGTAGGCAAGCCCCTGGATGCTGCCCGCGCGCTGGTAGCTCGGGTCGGCTTCCAGTTCGGTGTAGATGGCCGAGATCGAACCGCGAAAGGTGGCGGCCTCATCGGCGGAGAGGACCGCATCAACCAGCGGCATCAGCCACGTGGCGAGCACCGCTTGATCGCGCTCGGGGGTGAGGTTCGCGATGCCGAACCTCGAGAACCGCGAGGAGCCGAACCACACGGATTGGAGCCCCGGCCCGTCGTGGAGGGTGGCTACCCCATGGCCGTCTGGGGCGGTGGCGACCGCGAAGGCCAAGGCTGTCGCGCTCACGAGGAAACCCACACCAAGCATCACGCGGCGAAGGCCGAAGCAAGCAGCGATTAGCGTAGCGGAGCCGGCGGCAAAGGCGAGACCCATCGCTTCGCCGCGGAGGGTCTCGGCGACGATCAGAAGGATGAGGGCGACGAAACCGACGAAGACGGCGGGGCCGCCGAAGATCAAGAACGCACCCACGGCACGCGCACGACGGCGGCGGGCTGCTGCCGGGGCGTCTGCCTGATCAGCGTTCATCGGTGCTATGCCTCCCCACGCGGCGGCCTGACGATAACACGCTTCCCGCGTCTGGCGTGCCGATCTCAGGGGCGCCGCGCTCGGCCGTCACCCGCAACGTCGCGGTGTGCGCGTTGACACCGATCCCGGTGATCGCTCTGGTCCGATCGGGGTGATCACGATGCCCCGATCTGAACGGTCACGATGGTGCGTTTTTGGCACGCGCTGCGGCGCGGTCCACTGTCGGAACCCACCCGCTGCTTCGGGGCGCGAATCGTTCCTCGCGCAGTGCGTTGGCCAGCTCCCACATCGGATATACGTTGCCCTCGGAGGTTAGGCTCATGTTCAAGGTGGAGATCAACGACGCGTTCAAGGGTAACTTCAATTCCTGGATGGAGGCGATGGAGGAGGTCGAGAAGTGGGCGCGCCCACACCGCCTTTCGTGGGTGGTGTACGATCCCCATGGACGTATCTGGGCGAGAAGCTGATCGCGGTACCACGCGCGGCTGCGGTGTCCTCGCGACGCCCGCCCGAGCGAGGCGCGCCGCGCTGCGCCGTCGTAGCGGCGCGCGCGCCGCTTGGTACCCGCGGTTGACCCCCCGAGTGCGAGGCAGCCGTTCGTCACGGGACGGAATTCACGGCGTTTGTGGTTTGTTGCCGTCGTGCCCGGCGACACGGAGCTTGCCGCTCCTGCGCCCGGCGGTGTACCTTCCGGCGGTGCCTACACCGTCATCGGCCGCCCACGCCGCGTCCCTGCCCCGATGAGTCACCTTCTCGCCGCACTGTCGGCCCGACGTCGCGAGCTTTTGGTTTTGTTCTCGGCCGCCGCGATGGTGCTGTTTGGCCTGGGTGGACTCGCCTGGCTTTTCGGCGTTGACTCTGGACCCGCCGGTATCGAAGCCGAGAGCGCGTTCTTATGGTCGTTCAGCACCATGACGAATAGCGGCGTTTTTTCACTCGCACCCGGCTCATGGGTTGGCCGCCTGATCCAACTCAGTCTCGTGGTTCTCGGAATCGCACTTATTTCCTTGCTTACCGGCGTGTTGAGCAGCGGGTTCAGCGCATCGGTCGAGGAGGAGGGAAGGAAGCGCACCGCCCGCGAACGGAGAGATCTTCTGATCGAGGCTTTCTCGATTCAGCCGACGATTCCGGATCGCAAACTCGTGGCCCGGCTCGGCATGACCGCCGCGCGCCGCCGGTTTCTCAGCTTCGAGACCATTGCGGCGGAACTTCGATTCCCAAGCGATGCGGTGCTGGAGGTCATGAAGCACCACCCTGAGTTTCGCTTGCGGGAGGTCGCCACAAAGGCGGGCAGCTTCGACACCAGGCTGGTCGTCGAGCATTTCTTGGCGAATCGGCCGTATGGTGGACATCGTCGGCTCGCCGGCGCACGCGTCCACGTCATCTCGACGCAGAGCAACGCCGATGCCTTTGTGGGACACTTTGCCGGGTGTTTGGCCGAACGGATGGCAGCCAGCTACTACTCGAACGAGTATTTCAGCTCGGGATCGCTGCTCGCCAGGGAGCGCGTGAACTTCGCCAGTAATGAGGGTTACTTTCTCCCTGCGCTTCTGATCGACAGCCCGGCGCTCGCGGCGTTCAGAGCCGATGTGGTGAACAACATTCAGGTCGGAGATCTCGTCATTTACGTCGGAACTTCCTCCGCGAAAGCTGACTCACTCCACCTTTCGCTCACCCTCCCCGCGCTGCTCGCCGACGCCGGGCGCCGCTGCACGATCGACGGCGACGCCGATCGCTTGAGTGCCGAGCTCGAATCACGGATGGGCGGCATTACCCTGGACGGCGATGCGCCCTTGACTCTCGGCCGCGAAGGGCCGTACTCCTTGGGCCCACGTCCGCATCTTTCCCGTTTCCTCCGGGATGTTATGCGCGCGCAGGTCATCACGGTCTACGCCAACACCACGCTGCTTCGCCACAGCAGCAACGCAGCGTATTACGGCGCCATTGCGGCGCTCGCAGGCGCTGCGGAGGCCGTGTGTGCGGGCCCTCTGAGCGGGCCGAGGGAGGGCGCGGAGTAGCGTGGCGGGTCTCGGCAAGGGAGCTGGGGCGATCCGGGGCGTCGCGGGTCAACGGTAGACTCTGCGTTGCGACCCTGGTCTCGCCCTCATGGCGAGCGCACCGTACCGGGACACCAGACTCCGGACGTCGACCGCGGACTCGCACGTGAGATGCGTGGCTGGAGTCTGCCCCCTGCAGCGAAGTAAGATCAAGGAGCCCCCGGACACGCAGCGCCGTGCCCCTCCGCCGCTGATGGCTACGTCCAGACGCCCCCACGAGTGGGCTCGCTGCGACGGGGTTGACGCCCGTCCCTCGTTGTTGGTGCGCATTCCGCTCATCGTGATCGCGCGGATCGCTCCATCGTGATCGGAGCGAAGCGACGCGTTGCATTCTTGTTCTGTGTTCTGAGTCCTTATATGTTTGATGTTCTGGATTCTCGATCCCCTATCCTCGTCTGGCACAGGATCACCAGGCGGTTACATGGGCACCCGGAGGGGGGTGCAGGGGGGAGACTCAAAACATAGTGATAGAATGCGGATAAGTTGTGGATTGCATGTGGATAGGATGACGACGCACGCGAATCCACAATCGACCGCGACGATCACGGGGTCGCCTCCTCGGTGCATTTGCGGCGGGACGCTCCCTTGAGCTCCAAGCGGTGGGCCCGGTTGAGGATGCGGTCGCAGAGGGCGTCGGCGACGGTCGGGTCGCCGATGTGGTCATGCCACCGCGCGACGGGGAGCTGGCTCGCGAGGATGGTGGACTTGAGGCCCTCCCGATCCTCGACCACCTCCATAAGATCGCGGCGATCAGACTCCCGCATTGGGGCGATGCCCCAGTCGTCGAGAACGAGGACATCCACTCGGGCGAACCGGGCGAGCGCGGTCGCCCACGAGCCGTCTGCACGTGCCAGCGCAAGTTCGTCGAACAGCCGAGGAACACGGCGGTAGATCACGCGGAAGCCCCGACGGCAGGCCTGCTGGGCGAGCGCACAGGCAAGGTAGGTCTTCCCCGTTCCGGTCGCCCCGGTGATCACGACCGAATGGCGTTTCTCGATCCATCGGCAGGTCGCGAGTTGCCGGACGACCGCACGATCGAGCTCACGACCGGGTGGGTAGTCGATGTCCTCGACGCAGGCACCGGAGATGCGCAGCTTGGCCTCCGTGAGTAGCCGCTTGAGACGCTTGTTTTCGCGGTGGAGCCATTCGGCGTCCACCAGCAGACCGAGGCGGTCGTCAAAGGCGAGCGCGACGGCGGCTGGATCGGCCTGCTGTTTGAGCCAGGCTGTGGAATCCGGAAAGAATGGCGGCTGACGATCCGGAAAAGATGGCGGGTTCTGACCCGTCAGCAGCTCCTGGTCTCCGGTAGCTGGCGGGTGTCCTCCGGAGACCGCCAAGGTGTTCGACGTCATGACCCGCCTCAAAGTCCACAACATGGCCCAGGGAGGAACCTCCCAGGCTGACATCTCCGCGATCTGCGGAGTCCCCATCCGCAGCGTGCAGCGCATCGTCGCGGAGCCGGTGCCCACGCGCGAGCAGGTGATCGCCGGGGAGGTGCAGGATGCGCCCCGACGCGGTCGCCCCCCCAAGGCCGACGCCGCCACGATCGCGCGGATCCGGGCGATCTTCGCGGACGAGAAGAACGCGCACATCAACGCGACCGAGGTGCTGCGCCGGGCGAAGGGGTGGGGCTACGCCGGCGGGCGCAGCCAGATGGCGGTGCTGGTGAAGTCGCTGCGGCCGGTGCCGCGCAAGGACCCGCTGGTGCTCTACGACGGATTGCCGGGCGAGTACGCGCAGTTCGACTTCGGCGAGGTCTACATCGACTTCGAGAAGGGTGGCCGCCGACGCGTCCAATTCTTCGCAGGGCGGCTGAAGTACTCGCGGCTCATGCACGTGGTGATCGTGCCCGATCAGTGTTCCGAGACCGTCGTTCGCTCGCTGATCGCGTGCCTCATCGTGTTCGGTGGCGCCCCGAAGGAGTGGGTGTTCGACAACGCGAAGTCGATGCGCGTTTCGGCGATCGGGGTGAAGCCGGTGATGCTTCACCGACACCTGGCGCAGCTCGTCACCGAGTACAACGTGATCGCTACGTTCTGCGCGCCGCGGTCGGGTCAGCAGAAGGCCACCGTCGAGCGCCTCGTCGGCTTCGCAAAGAACAGCTTCTTCCGGCAGCGTTCCTTCATCGACGCCGCCGACCTCCAGGTGCAACTCGCGGCGTGGCTCTACGAAAGCAACCACGTGCGGCCGTGCGATGGCACCGGCGTGATTCCCGCGGTCCGCCTGGAGCGAGAGAAGCAGTGGCTCGACCAGCGGCCGGTCCAGGGGACGCCGGAGGAGTGGGCGATGGCGGCGACGGCGACGGTCACGCCGATGGGCACCATCCGCTTGTTGGGAGCCTCCTATTCGGCGACGGACACCAAGCTGGGCGCGCCCGCCACCATCGCGGTGCGCAAGAACCACATCGACATCGACATCCGTGGAGAGCGCTGCACCCACGTGCGCGCAGACGACACTGGTGGCGTGCACCGGCTGCCGATCCACCGTGCCAGCATGCTCGCCGCCCTGCACGGCCACCGGCGCGTGACGACGTTCCGCCGCCAATGCCTGCTGGAGCTCGGCACGTCTGCCGAGGACTTCCTCGAGCAGTTGGTCCACTCCGAGCCCTGCGGTCGTTGGGAGCAGCCCTGTCAGGAGCTGTTCGAACTACTGCGCGATCACGGGGATGCCTCGATGACCACCGCGTTCTCGCGGTGCGTGCAGCAGCGACGCTTCACCGTCGATGCCGTACGCGCCGCGCTGGTGGCCGCATGAACCCCGGCGACATCAACGTCGAGGCCCTGCTCAAGCGCCTCCACCTCCCCACGATGCGGCGGCTGTACGCCGAGTACGCGACGAGGGCCGCCGCCGAGAGCTGGTCGCACCGCGACTACCTCGCCCTGCTCGTCGCCGAGGAGGTCGCCCACCGCAACGACACCCGGATCGAGAAAGCCGCCCGGCGGGCGCATTTCCCCTTCACAAAGACCGTCGAGAACTTCGACTTCGTCTTCCAGTCGAGCCTTCGCCTCCAGCAGCTCGGCCCCTACCTCGGACCGGAGTTCGTCTCGGAGGGGCGCAACCTGATCTTGTCCGGCAAACCTGGTCGGGGGAAGACGCACCTGGCCGTGGCCATCGGCTACCGCGCCATCCAGAACGGCTTCACCGCCCGCTTCGTCGGCGCCAGCGCGCTCATCGATGAACTGGGCGTCGCCTCGCGCGAAGGCCGCTTGAAGGCCGCCACCGCGGCGTGGGTGCTCCCCGACGTCCTTATCGTGGACGAAGTTGGCTACTTGGCGCATGCGGAGAATGCCGCGAACGTCCTGTTCGGCGTCGTAGACCAGCGCTACCTGAACCGGAAGCCGCTCGTGTTCACCACGAACAAGAAGCTCCGGGCCTGGGGCGACGTCCTCCACGACCACGACCTCGCGGAGGTCATCCTCGACCGCGTGCTCGAACGCGGCGCCCACATGGTGCTTGGAGGCCGATCCTGGCGCACCAAGCACATCGATCCGGAAACCCTCGGGGACCCCGGGAGCGATCCGGAAAGCGTCCGGAATCCCGCCGCCGTCTCCCCCCCCGTGACTTCGGCCTCGTAGGGGCGGCGGGCCGGGCGCAGGGCTCGCCAAAGCGGCCCTGCGTCTGGAACGTCGACCCGCGGTCGTTCCGCCACCGCCCTTGTCTTCAGCAACCTCTCTTGCCGCGGCCCGCCCGCCGCGTCACATTCCCGGAGCCGCCATCTTTTCCGGACAAAACCCGCCATCTTTTCCGGACGCCACATTCGGCGAGGATCACGACGACGAGCTGGTCGCCAGGCGCGAATGCGGCCGAATGCCAGTGTGTGATTTCGTCGAGCGAATCCCTAAGTTTTTCGATTCGGCCGGCCTCGCGCGCGTTCCTCCTCTCC
>BJHF01000174.1 GCA_014191855.1 Deltaproteobacteria bacterium | reverse complement strand
TCGGTGAGATCGCCCGCGCCACCAAGACGCTGCAATTCCAGCTCGCGCGTTCGATGATGCGAAAACGAGCGTTGGACCTTGCCTCGCTGGACGAGATGGCTTCACTGTGGAACGATGGGATGATGAGCCTCCGCCGGTCGTTCGCTTGAGCCTGGGATGAGCGCCGACATGGAGTGGGAGCTCATCGAGTCGGCGGCGGGCGCGTGGACGGGCCCGCAGGCGCTGCCGGCGGCGGGCTGGCGAGCCGCGATCGTGCCCGGAACGGTGGCCCAGAGCGTGGGCGCCGGGGTGGACTCGGTCACCGACTTCGATGCGTCGGACTGGTGGTATCGGGGGCGGTTTTCGATGGCTGCCCCCCTCCGGCCTTCGGCCACCTCCCCCCCGCAAGAGCCGGGGGGAGGAAGCGAGACAGCGATCCGGATCAACGACAGTTCGTATGAGCTCGTGTTCGAGGGACTCGCCACGCTGGCAGAGGTCTGGCTCAATGGCGCGCCGCTATTCACCTCGCGCAACATGTTCCGGCCGCGCGCCGTGTCGGTCACCGGGCTCTTGCGCGAGGAGAACGAGCTGGTGATCGCGTTTCGATCGGTGAAGGCCGAGTTGGCGAAGAAGCGGCCGCGCCCGCGGTGGAAAACGGCGCTGGTGGAGCAGCAGAACCTCCGGTGGCTGCGCACCTCGCTGCTTGGTCGCATCCCCGGCTGGACGCCGAAGCTGGCGCCGGTGGGGCCGTGGCGCGCGGTGCGGCTGGAGGCGATTCGGTCGTTCCACGTGGAACAGTTGGAGATCCGTACGGAGCTCGTTGGATTGACGGGTCAAGTGGTGGTCGATGCTCGCGTTCGTTCACGAGCGGGCGGCCTCGCGGGGGCCTCACTCCACGTCGCCGGGCAGGCGGCGAGCCTCGCCGTCGAGGACCTCGGCGGGGGCCTGTTCCGGGTGGTCGGCCAGCTTCACGTGCCCGGCGCCCCGGTCTGGTGGCCGCACACGCATGGGCAGCCGGGGTTGGTGGAGGCTTCTCTGCAGCTGAGCGGCGGCGGCGAGTGGCAGGATGTGGCGCTCGGCCGCCTCGGCTTCCGCTCGGTCGCGCTCGACACGTCCCACGCCGGCGTTCAACTCGTCGTCAACGGCCGGCCCATCTTCGCCCGCGGCGCGTGCTGGACGGTGGGTGACGCCGCATCGATAGACGGTTCTCCCGATGTGCTCGTCGAGACCCTTCGCCTCGCGAAGAAGGCCGGGATCAACCTGATCCGCGTCGGCGGAACGATGGTGTACCCCAGCGACACGTTCCTGCGCCTCTGCGACCGGCTTGGGATCCTGGTTTGGCAGGACTTCATGTTCGCGAACATGGATTATCCGTTCGCCGACCCCGAATTCCGCGCCGAGGTGGACGCCGAGGTCGTGGCGCAGCTCCGGCGCCTCCAGCGGCACCCCTGCATCGCGGTGTACTGCGGTGGGAGCGAGGTGGAGCAGCAGGCGTCGATGGTCGGGCTGCCCCGCGCGGAGTGGTCGAGCCCCTTCTTCGCGGAGGAGCTGCCGGCGCGTTGTGCGCAGCATCACCCGGGAATTCCCTACTTTCCCTCGACCCCTACCGGCGGCGCGCTGCCCTTCTCCACCGCCGAGGGAATCACCCACTACTACGGGGTCGGCGCCTACCGCCGTCCGTTGGCGGATGCCCGCGCCGCCGCTGTGAAGTTCACGGCCGAGTGCCTGGGTTTCTCGAACGTCCCCGAGCCCGAGTCGATGGCGCTCCTGCCCGGCGGCGCCACCCCGCCGCCGCACCACCCCGCTTGGAAAGCCGGCGTTCCCCGCGACAACGGCGCCGGGTGGGACTTCGAGGACATCCGCGACCACTACCTGCGCGAGCTGTTTCGGATCGACCCGGTGGCGCTCCGCACCGTGGATCTCGAGCGCTATTACGCCCTTTCGCGGGTGGTAACCGGCGAGGTGATGAAGGCGGTGTTCGCCGAGTGGCGGCGGCCGGGGAGCGGCTGCGGCGGGGCGCTCGTGTGGTTCCTCAAGGACCTGCGCGCCGGCGCGGGGTGGGGGGTGATCGACAGCATCAACCGGCCGAAGGCGGCGTGGTGGTACCTCAAGCGCGCCTGGGCGTCGCAAGCGGCGCTGCTGACGGACGAGGGCCTGAACGGGCTCTGCGTTCACGTGCACAACGAAACCGCGGAGGTGCTCGACGCAACCGTGGAGATCGAACTGCTTCGGAGCGGCCGCCAACGGATCGAATTCGCGATCGCGCCGGTATCCCTCGCTCCGTTCTCTTCCGTCACGCTCTCCGGCGACGCCCTGATCGGCCACTTCACCGACCTTACGCATGCCTACCGCTTCGGGCCGCCCCGCCACGATGTGGTCGTGGTACGCCTCCTTTCGGGCGATGGGGTCCTCCACGAAGACGTGTTCTTCCCCGGCGGGCACACGCTCCCGGTTCAAGAGGCACCAGACTGGAAAGCGAGCGCCGTCGCCGGCACCGACGGGAACGTAGAATTGGTGATCGAAGCTCGGACCTTCCTGCAAGCCGTCGCCATCTCCAGCCCCGGCTACGAGCCCGACGACAACTACTTCCATTACACGCCGGGTCGCCCTCGCACGTTGTGCTTCACCCCGCAGCCCGGCGCGAAGGCGTTCAAGGCGCATATCACGGCGTTGAACGTGGATGGAATGCTGACGGTGCGGGCGTAGCGGCGGCGCCCTCCTGGGGGGCGACTGGGGGTTGAGTGGGGGTGTGGCCGGAGCGGCTGAGCGGTAGGGTGGAGCCAACCTGAGGCTTTCCGATGCGCCTGACCCTGCTCGCCTTCTTCGCCGCTGCCTGTGATACCGCCGTTGACTCGGGTGCCGAAACCGGCTCCGGCGACACCGGCACCGACACCGCGGACACCAGCGCCGACACCGCGGACACCGCCGACACCGCCACCGATACGGCCGACACCGCGGACACCGCCGACACCAGCACCGATACGTCGGATACCAGCTCCAGTGGCGACGCCGACGGCGACGGGGACCCCGACGCCACCGACTGCGCACCCTTCGATTCCGACCGATTTACCGGTAACATCGAGGTGTGCGACCTCGTGGACAACGACTGCGACGGCACGAACTACGACGTGGCAAGCACGCGGGACTACGAGAACGGCCCGGCCGGAGGCGACGCCTGGTACGCCTACACCGTTACCCGCGACGCCGATTTGCAGCAGACCTACTGGGGCTCGGGCACCACGCTCGACACGTTCACGACGGAGGCCTGGTACGACTACGGCCCCTACGGCATGACCGAGTCGCGCACGAGCACCGACGGGGACGTGGGCACATGGGAGAGCGTGGAGTCCTACACCTACGACGCGGACGGCCACATGATCCGGTACGTGCGCGACGACGGGGACGACGGAACGGAGAACTACACCAAGGACTGCACGTTCGCGGCCGACGACACGAGCGTGTGTGTTTTCGACACCATCGACGACGGCGTCTACGCCATCAACTACACCAACGAGTACGACGAATTCGGTAACTACACCCGCGAGGAGCGCGACCTCGACACGAACGGGGTGATCGATGGTGTCCGCACGTGGGCCTACACGTACGACAGCGAGGGCCGCATTCTCTCGGTGATCTACGACGACAACGGGGATGGCGTGATGGACGCCGTGGACCTCGTGTCCACCAGCACTTGGGATGCGTGGAGCCATCTCGTGCGCGGCGAGCAGGACCGCGGAGGTGATGGTACGATTGACGTGCTTCAAATCGGCGAATACGACTCGAAGGGGCGCATCCTCCGCTCGGCGTACGACAACGACGCGAACGGCGTGATGAACTACGAGCGGGTGTACACCTGGACGGAGGCCGGCGACAACGAGTTCGTCACCCAGCTCTCCAGCGAGGGCGGCGCGCTTAGCACCTATGCGTCCACCTACGACGAGCACGGCCGCATGCTCACCTACGCGTACGACTACGACGGCAACGGTGCGGCCGACGAAACGGGCTCGACGGTGTACGCCAGCGAGCTCCAGGGGGAGACGACGTACGATGGCGACGGCAATGGAACGGACGACGGATTCTATCGATACACCCAGCATTGTGAGTAGGTGAGTCGGGGCGACGTGCGAATCGCGCGTCGCCTTCGTCAGGCGGTCGTCGCTGCACGTCGCGACGCCGCTGGCGAGAACGGTGCGCCGGGCGAGGTATCCCCCCCAATTTGCGACAAAGTGAGAGGTATCCTCGATGATCTGCGACGGCGGTGGGCGACCCCGACCCGGGTCGCCGCGCGGCCATCGGACAAACGCCGGGAATTCGTGGATGTTGATCGCGCCGACCCGCCTCCGGTACGATTCTGTCGCAATTCGAAGGGGATAGGTGGGTAGACTGTCGCAATTCGGGGGGGATAGGTGCGCCCCGGCCCCCCTCAACGTTCCGAAGGCCCCGCCTCCGGCCTGGCTGAAGCCTGCGGCCGTTCATCGCCACCCAGCGTCGTTGGGGCGGCGGTCCCCATCGCCAAAGCGCCGCCGCAGCCCGACCGAATCCCCCAGGCTACCCCCGCCGGACCACCCGCATCAGCACCGCCGCCAGCTCCGCGGCCATCCGCTCGTGCCCGAACGACGCCAGCGCCCGCTCGCGCGCTGCTGCCCCCATCGTTGCCCGTAACGCTGGGTTGTCGGCGAGCTTCGCCACGGCGCCCGCCATGGCCCCGGCATCCCCAACCGGCACCACGATGCCGCAGGATTCCGACAAGAGTTGGCCAGATCCCTCGGTTTTGGTCGCGACGGTGGGAAGCTCAGACGCCATCGCCTCGATGGTGGAGAGCGGCATGCCCTCCCAGTCGGAGCAGGAAAGGTACACGTCGGCTGCGCCCAGGAGGTCCGGCACGTCGGTGCGCAGGCCCGGGAGCGCAACCCGATCGGCGAGACCTGCGGCCTGAACGAGGCCTTGCAGCTCCTCAAACCGCGCGCCCTCCCCCACGATGGCGAAGCGCACGTTGGGGTGGCTCGTACGCAAACGCTCGGCGGCGGTCACGACGTGGTGGTGCGCCTTCTGGGGGGTGAGCCGGCCCAGGGTGACCACCAACACATCCTCGGGCCCCGCCCCCAACGACGCGCGCACGGCCGTTCGAACCTCACCTTCTCGCCGCCCGAGCCCCGTGCAGTCCACGCCGTTGAAGATCACCTCGCACCGCTCCGGGGCGAGCCCACCCGCCACCAACTTGGCCTTCACCTCCGGCGACACGGCCACCACGACGTCGGCGACGCGCATGAGCTTGCCCACGACGGCGTACCGATCGTCGGGCCAGCCGTGCGCGATGTTCACGATCGGCACGTGGCGGCGCACCTGGGCGGCGCGCGCGATCCACGTCATCGCGAGGGAGTGGCACACGATCACGTCGGGGTGGCGCGCGGCGAGCATGCCGCGCACCTGCCGCGCTGCCACCGGGAGATCGTGGCGAACGCGTCGAAATGGAGCAGGTACATACTCCACATCCGGCCGGAGGGCGGCCACGAGTCCGCCGCCCTCGGAGGCGGCGATCGTCACCTTGCTGCCGTGCTCGGCCAGCCAGTTCGATACGGTCACGGCGTACCGCTCCGCGCCGCCGACCCCAAGCGTGTTGATGAGCATCAGCACCGAGCCAGGCACCTCGACGCCGGCGCCAACGCCCGCCGCCGCCGCCGCGGCCGGCGCAAGCCGCCGCCACGCATCCAGTCGCGCCATCAAGTCCGCGCACAAGGCCCGGATCTCTGCGCTGGCGTTCGGCGCCTCCTTCCGGCCAACGGAGGAGTCACGCACCCGCTCCAGGAAGGTCGGATCGAACGGCGCGCCCACGTGGTCGAAGACTTCCTGAAACGCCGCCTCCGGTGATTGCACCAGCTCCTCGTAGTTCTTCAACAACATCCTGGGGTTCTCGTGCACACCCAGGGCGAAGAAGAACGCGTTGCGCATGTACCAGAACAGGAGCGCCCCCTCCTGCGGCGTCAAGTCGGTGCGGTGTACGCGCTTGAGGTCGGCGATCACCGACTCGGGCAGGCGCGCGGTGCGCCAACCCCAGGTGGTGAGATCCCCGCGCACCACCGCGTCCACCAATTCCCGTTGGTGCTCCCCCCACTTCTGCCAGGCTGAGTTCGCCACATCGTCGTAATGCCGGTAGATCCAGACGCCGTGGGCGTTGGGAAAGCGCGCCAGCAGCAGATCGGCGTTCTGGCTGTCGCAGATCGGC
This sequence comes from Deltaproteobacteria bacterium, assembly GCA_014191855.1. Lineage (GTDB taxonomy): Bacteria > Myxococcota_A > UBA796 > UBA796 > SXON01 > SXON01. The sequence continues at coordinate 687 of BJHF01000174.1, read as the reverse complement.
TTGAAGATCTGGCTGGGGGCCGGATTCAACTGGACCAGCGCGCGCAACACCGGGTCGGGGCGCAGCTCGAAGTCGGTGAACGCGGTGGCGTGGTTCTCGTGGTAGATGCGCGTGGCCGGACTGCGGTCGAGGATGCGCATGAGCATCTTCGTGCCGGAACGCTGGCAGCCGAACACGAAGCTCACCTGTTTGGGGTGGCTCCACCCGTACCGGGTTTGGCGGAGAATCTTCCGCTGCCGCTCAATGAAGTTGGGGGCGGACGCGCGCCACGCGCGGAGCTGAGCGAGGTTGATCATGCGACGCGCTTCTCCACCGCGATCCCGTGCACGCCCACCTCTTAGCCCACCTGTGGCATACTTCGCAGTCTTGACTGCTTCCGTCGACGACCCGCGCCCGCGGGTGCTGGTGCTCATCACCCGATCCGAGCCGGGGGGCGCCCAGGTTCATGTTCGTGATCTCGTGCTTGCGCTGCGCGAGAACGTAGAATTTCACGTGGGCATCGGCGACGACAAGTTCCTCGCCCACGCGCTGCGCGCCGCCGGCGTTCCCGTGAGCGTCGTGCCCTCGCTGCAGCGGAGCGTGTCGCCCGTGCACGATCTGCGCGCGGTTGGTGACCTGCGGAGGCTGATTCGGGAGGTTCAACCAAACGTGGTGCACACCCATAGCACCAAGGCTGGGCTGTTGGGT
>BJHF01000173.1 GCA_014191855.1 Deltaproteobacteria bacterium | reverse complement strand
CTTATGCTTTTCGTTCTACTCATTGGGTGCGCCACAGCCTATACCGTCCAAACGCTTTCGCAGGTGTCCCCAGGCGGCGGAACCGGCGAGTTCTACGCCGTCATCCGAACGGATCACTACGCCGACACGCAACAGCTCGTGTCCAGCGACGCGACCGTCATCCGCTGCCTCGACAGCGACACCGCATTTGCCCACGAGACGACGTGCGCATCGGTCCTCACCACCGCCGAGGCGTTCAGCGTCGTAACTGCTGAGAAGCCGGTCACGTTCAAGACGTTGAAGTCGCCGATGGCGTTGCCCTCGGAAGCTCCGTGGGCCGAGGTGGGTGCGTCCGCTGTCGCCCTGATCGCAGCTCGGTACGCGATCATCGAGCGCGAGCACCTCAACGGTGAGCAGGCGGCTACGGTGCGCGCGCAGGCGATGAAGGAGGCGTGCGAGATGATCGCGACGGCGACGGACCGCCCCTGCGCGGAGATACTGCGCGAGTCCCAGCGCTGAGCAGCGGCCGATGCTCCCCGCCCTTGCGTGATGTTGGTTCTTTCCTGAGGTTCCCATGACTGTGCTGCTTCCGCTGCTTCTGGGCTGCGCCCACATCACCTCTGTGTCCGCCCCAGCGTCCGGTGACTTCTACGTCGTCGTCGAGCGGTACGTGCCGGTGCCGCTGCTGTTCTTGACGGCGGGGATCAGCGTGCCCCAGGGCTATGTGCTCCACTGTCGCGAGCGCATCGTCGATGGAGCCCGTGAGACTCGCTGTGTTCGTGCCCTTGATCATACACAGGTGCTCGAATTCGCGCCCGGTGCCAGCGATCCGGACGACGATCGCGACGAGCCTTGCGACGACGGGTACTATCGCTCAAGCGGCGACTGTACCCCGGCGGCGGCGGCGAGCGGCGTGCCGAACGCGGCGATCTGCGAGGCGTACCGCGCGAAGATCGCCGAACTCGCGGCGACTGGGCGAATCGGTGCTGATCTGCCGGCGCTTCCTGAGGAGTGCGCGCGCTGAGCCGTGCCTGTCGCGGGGCGACTCGCCAGCAAGAGCGGCGATCGGGGGAAGCATCATGTACCAAGGTCCCCACACGCATGCGGGCCGGTACGGCTGCAACCTCCCAATTCTGCCCGACACGGCGATACTTCAGGTGTAAGTTAAAAAGCTTTCGGGTAGGACGCGATCCGCATCCGGAGCCCTCGCGCGTCGCGGTCCTCGCGGATCGGCGACACTGAGCCGCGCTGGTCTCGGCCGGAACGCTCGCTCGTGAACCTCGCCGACGTGGGCCTCGCGACCAGCCGGCACGTCAAGTCCGGTAGACGACCGGCTGTCAAGCCTCGGCGCGATGGTGTAGCCTTCGCCTTGAGGTATCCGCATGTTCTCCGTTGTATTGGGCCCCGCTCGCGGCATGCCGTCTCCGCCCCGAAACGAGACCGCCTGAGATGCCGCCGTCAGTGGGCCGGAAGAAGTCAGCTCTGAAGGAGAACTCGAATGCCGGACTCGGTACGGTAGTTGCTGGCTTTTTCGTGGTGTGCGTCGCCGGTGCGCTGATCTACGGCTGGTACATGGTCGCCACGCACAAGCGCCGGCTCGCCGCGGACATGGAGGCGTTTCACGAGGCGCACGCTCACGATCTGGATCAGGTGACGCGAGACCTTGAGGATGCCGAAATGAGGAGGGACGCGGCTGAGGGTTTCACGGCAGCGCAGATCGACGAACGGGCGCGCGCGCGCGCACTACTGCGAGCCATCGAGCACGAGGCGAAGGAGGCGGCCTTTCGGGAGCAGGTGCGCAAGATGCGCTCTGGGGAGGAATGACGGGGGCATGGGCCATCCATGAATTCGGCGATACAACGTCAGGAGTGACCTCTAATGTCCACGACAACCGTTGATCTCGCCGTTCGGCGCGCCGCCCGGGTTCAGGAAGTGGTGATGCTCCGCGGCTGGAGCCTCGGCACGGCGGCCGCGCTTGCCGACGAGCTGGGCGTGAGCGTCCGCACCGTGCGCCGAACGTGGGGGAGGGTTCAGCGGTGGACGCGCGCTGCGCTGAACCCGTCCGATGTCGAAGCCATGCGGGTTCGACAGTTGATGAGGTTGGAGAAGACGATCGCCGCCGCCGCCGCCGCCGGGCAATACGGGGCCGCGATCAAGGGCGAGCAGGTCTACGGGCAGCTGACCGGGACGATCGCGCCGGCGAAGGTGGAGGTTTCAGGGGGGTATTCGGTGACCCACGCGGCCGCGATTGCGCTCGTCTCGCGTCTCTCGTTCGACGAACTCCGTGAGCAGGTGGCCGACCTCCAAACCACCCGCGCCACGTTGGAGGCGCAAGTGATCGAGGGGGAGGCGGTCCGGGGGTCGAGGTAGCCGCGCAACGCGGGGAGCCGCCCGCGGCATTGACCGCGCTGAGGTCGATCCTGTAAAATGCCCATGATGTCGCCCGCCGCTCCCCGCGCCTTGCTTTTCGCTCTCGCCCTGATTGCGTCGCAACCTGCGCTGGCGGCCGATTACACGCCCGACGATGTGGCGCAGGCGGTGAAGCGCGGACTTCCCGACGAGACGATCATGCTGATGATCGAGGGGCAGGCGTGGCAGCTCGATGACGCGGCCACCTTGCGCCTCCTCCGCGCGGGAGTGCCGGCGAAGTACGTCGCACGCATGCTCGGCGACGATGGACCATCGGTCGGCGAACTGGAGGAGATGGCGGCCTCTGGCTCGTCCGAGATCGAGGGGATCGGTGGGTCATTCTGCGTGGTGACGACTCAGAGCGGGGAAAAGTATCGAGGACAGATTCTCGCAGAGACAGCGGCGTCCGTCGTTCTCATTCAGGTGGACGACTCTGTGCGGGTACTGCCGCGGGAAGTGATCCGGGCCGTGACGCCGGCGCGGGCCACCTTGCGGGAATGGCGAAGCCGTGTCGGAAAGAAGACGTTTGTCGCTCTTGCCAGCGGCGAAGTCGTGGACGGCGAACTCGTTGCGGCCGAAGACGACGTGCTGGTGCTCCGGCGAGCGGCCGGGAAGTTTCAGACCATCCCAGCGGAGGACGTCGCGGGCCTAGTGTTGTCACCGCAGGCCGATGGCGGTGAGGTGGAGATGGCCCGGCCGCCAGCCGGCGCGCCGACGGCTGGTGACTATTCCGACCTGCCCCGCGCCGACCCCCAGGACGACGCGGAGGACGACGAGCCGACCAACTGGGTTGATCCGGGCGCGCCGAAGCCGAGCGAAACGGTGCGGAGAGGGCAAGCCACAGCGACGGCGGGCCTCACCATCGCGAGCGTGTCCGCTGCGGCCTACGGGTTTGGCGCGCTGCTCGGATCGGGCGAGCTAAAGATCGTCGGGAGCGTGGGCCTCGTCGTCGGGCCGCCCATCATCGCGGGGGGCTCGTTGCGCGCGTGCCACGGGCTCCGCCGGATGGGCGTTGATGTTTCACCGGTCGGAGGGACGCTCGCTTGGGGCTTGTGGGGCGGAGCCCTCGTCGTCTCGGTCGCGATGTACGCCGATCCAGAGGCCGATCAGGTGGCGGGCGCGCTCGCGTCGAACCTGTTGCTTGTATCGTCGGTTGTGAGCGGTAGTCTCCAGACTGCCGCGAACGCCTCCCACCTTCGCGATCGGAGCGCAACAATCAACGGGCCGCGGCATGACGCACCCACCGTGGCGGTCTTCTTCTCGGGGCAGGGGCTGGCGCTCGCCGGCCGGTTCTGACGACGTCGGGGCGGGACAGCACGGCAGCTCACGGGAACCATCGCGCCGATGAAGGTGGAGGTTTCGGGCGGCTACTCGGTGGCGCACAGCGCCGCGATCGCAAACGTCTCCCGGCTGAGCGTGGGCGAACTGCGGGCGCTGAGGGATGCGTGCGACGCGCTGAGCGCGCGGGTGATCGAGGGGAGCGCCTCCCAAGAGTGAACGCCGGGCGTGGTATCGTCCACCGATGGCAACACGGACCCCGGTGCAAATCGCCAAGGAGATCGAGTCGATACAGGCACTCGTCGCCGCCGGGAGCCTCTCAGATGCGGCGGGGAGGGCCGCGATCGAGCAGTTGACGCGGGAGCTCGTCGCGTCGGCCTCGTCCCCAGTGTCGCCCGCCGGATCGCAAGCGGCGACGGCGGCGTTGTACGAGCCCGGACCCGGTGGGCGAGGTGTCTGGGGCGGCAACTCCGGCCAGCTCTTCGACGACGATCTGCCGGCGATCGACATCCGTGAAGGCGACGAACTTGACGACGCGATGGGCGGGGGGGCTGGTTCCCGACAGTCGGCTGAGCAGTTACCCAGGGCAGAGCAACAGCAGATCGAAGCACTCCGGGAAGGGGGAGCGTCGTCGCGAAAGGGTGGTAGAAGCGACGAGGGAGCCACGTCCGGCGCTGCACCGCCGCCCCGCGCGATGCCCGTCGCGGGCACCTCCCGTTTCACGCCGGCTCAGGTCGCGTTCGCCACCTTCTTCGGGATGTTCTTCGCTGGTTCGTTGCTGTTGGCATCGAATGCCTACGACGACCGGCGGCCGGGGCGTGTGCTGATCCGCTTGCTCGGCTTCGTCCTATACGTTCCGGCCGTGATCTGGGCGTGGTTCCCGGGGCCGGGGTGGCTGCCCGTCATTCTCGTGAATGCCTTTTTTGCGCTGCTCTTTTCCCAGGTCGATCCGTGGCCCACGCGGGAGGAGCCGTCGTGGAAGGTCGTGGTCGCAGTTGTCGGCGGCTGGCTGGCTTGGTGGATGTTCGTGCTCCCACTCGCAGGCGCACTCCGTGACGTGGCGTACCCCCCCGCGCGCGTCGCAGCCGCGCCTGTTGCCGTGGGGCCCAGCCAGGAAGCACGCGCCGACGGGGTGGTCGCCGAGATTCGCGCCGAGCGGCCCAAGGTTAAGGGCGACTGCCTTCCCCAGTACGTCGGTGCTTGCGTGCCGCCGTCGCCACCCGATCTCGACTGCAAGGACGTCATCGGCCCCGTACGGGTCGTCGGTGTGGACGTCCACAAGCTGGATCGGGATGGGGACGGATGGGCGTGCAAGTCGAAGTAGTCGCGCCGACCCCTGGGCCCGCGGCACTGTGGTAGCGTTGCCGCTCGGAGGCTTCATGGAGGCACAGAATCCGCGCTTCGCTCGACTGCTCGTCGCCGCCGTCGGTGGCGGGACGGCTGCGCTGCGCGAGCGGGTGGTCGGCAATGTGGAGCGGGGCAGCGAGGCAGACGACGCGCCGTTGACCCTCTCGGAAATCAAGAGGCGCGAGGCTGCGGCCGAACCGACGGAGCCGCGCCACCAATCGTTCCGTGGCTCAAAAGAAGTGATCCCAACGGGCCCCCGATGATCCCGGCTGAACTGGTGACGGCCGAGCTCCCCGGCTCGCCCTTGGTGCTGACGGTGGACGCCGGGGGCGAACGCTGGACGCTAGACGGGAAGCCCTGCCACGCCGGCGACAGCTTCGAGCTGTTGACCGAAGGGGCTACGAGCGAGTGCTCGCGGTGCGAAGGGACGGGCAGGGTGCATAAAAACGGCGGGCCGGTGACCCGCGCGACGGGGTGGAGGAGCCTCGACAGGGTGTCCCATTGTCCGGCCTGCGGAGGACGAGGCTACCTCTTCGCGCCGCTGTGGCTGCGCGTTCGTTTCGAGCAGCAGAACGCCGGCGACGGAACCGGGGAGGCGCTGCTGTACGTTCGCGGCCCCGGCTTGGGAGGCGAAGAGCGCCACGCGATCCGGGTGCGCCGTGGCGAGGGGCTGCGCATCCGGCTGCCGGTGCCCGCGGTGCGGCTGTGACGGTCGCCGAGCTGCGCGAACGGGTGGCGGGGCTGGTGGAGGTGGAGCGATGAAGCCCGCCTCCCGCGCCGAAGCCGTTGCCGCCCGCGAAGCCGCCGAAGCCCTTGCCGCCTTCGATGCCGCCTACGCCGCCGAAGCCGTTGCCGCCCGCGAGGCCGCCGAAGCCCTTGCCGCCGAAGCCGCGCGCATCGCCGACGACGCCGCCGCCGCACACAAAACCGCCGACGCCGAAGCCGCCGCCACCGCCGAAGCCGCCATCATGGCCGCCGCTGCCGCCACGGCCGCCCGCCACGCCGCCAATGACGCATGGACCGAGCTCATCCATACCAGCCGCATCGCCGCCGACCGCGCCACCGCCGCCCGCATCGCCGCCGACCGCGCCGAAGCCGCCCTCGACGATGTCAGCGTCACCGCCGACCGCGCCGTTGCCGCCCGCGAAGCCGCCGAAGCCCTCGAAGCCGCCGACGAGGAGGAGCGATGAATCCCGCCGCCGCGCGGGCTGAGGGAGCGTGACCATGCTCCCCGATTCGGTAGCGCTAGAAGTCCCAACACACACTGAGTGGCTGCCGGGGGGTGAATCGGCGCGTCGGATGGACTGGCCGCGGTGGTGGAAGTCCGACGGGGCACGATGGCCGCATTGACCGGGGCTCTTGAAGCGGAGCGGGGCGACGGTGGCCAGGATGCGGGCTTGAGTTCGCGGCGCTTCGAGGTGCGGGCGGGCTGCCGTGGGGGCGGCGCTTGTTGGGGGCGCCTGCCGAAGTACCGGCGTTGACCGGGCCTGGGGAGGCATAGGCGGCCCGTTGCTAACCGCCCTAACCACGCTGGCCATAACGTTGTAGGCTGGCGTGTTCGTTAGGTTTGATAGAACCGGGGTGGTATGGGTGATTGTGCTCGATCCGAACCGATGCCCGTCTGCCCGTTTTTGGACTTACGACGGAGGCCGCGACAGCTAACGGGCCTAACGGCGGTGCCGGCCGATCTGTTGGATTGCGTGAGCCGGCGTTGTATGGGGATCGCGCCGCGCCCCACACCCGCACGTTTCGAGCCCTTACGACGGCTAACTGGTAGGCTGGTTCGCTATCTGGTTGGCGGTGCCCAAACGTGTAGGGGGGTGCTGCTGCCGAGCACCTGCCAGCCGTTGTGGCGTCCGGAAAAGATGGCGGGTTTTGTCCGGAAAAGATGGCGGCTCCGGG
>BJHF01000172.1 GCA_014191855.1 Deltaproteobacteria bacterium | reverse complement strand
GCGGACGGAGAATGTAGCGACAGAGCCGCTCCAGGCCGGATCTGTCGTGCGCGGCAAGCGCCACGTTGGCGTGGATATTATAGCCGTCAAAGCTTGCACACCGCGGCCCCAACGCGAACTCCTTGCCTCGAGGAGGAGCTCGCATGCGACCTCGCCCGGGTCGACATAGCCGGCGGATGTCCGCCCGGATCGCGCCCACACCTCGTCGATGTCGAGTCCGACGAGGGCATCGGCCACGTCCTGGCAAACGGCCTCGCGCTCAACGTCAGCAGCCTCGTTCCTGGCGAACTCACGGATGTCGTCCGCCAGCTCCGGTCGCGCCGTGAGCAGCCGGCGCAGGATGGTGAACGCCTCGTCTCCGCTGACCCCGGCGAGGGGGTCGAGAGTCTTCTTCCTAGCCATGCGCTCATGTACCTCGCCTCCCGTGTCCAAGCTCCGGGTCGAAGATGGGGTCGCCTCCCGCGTGACAACCCACCTTCCCACCTGTATCCTCGCGCCTCCATGAATCACTTCACCCTCGTCGCGCTCCTCCTCACCGCCTGCGGCGAATCCTGGACGTGGGATGCAACCAGCGTTTCCAAGGACTCGGGCGGCGAAACGGCAGCCCCCGAACACGATCTCGACGGCGACGGCTTCATCGACACTGCATTCGGCGGCGACGATTGCTGGGACGACCCGAGCGCGATTCCCGCCGGGTTCGAGGCCATTTCCGGGACAGCGCAGCCCACGGCCGCCGAGGTTCATCCCGACGCGACCGAGACCTGGTACAACGGCGTCGATCAAGACTGCGCAGGCGACGACGACTTCGACCAGGATCTGGACACCCACCGTTCTGCGACACACGCCGACGGCACCGGCGTGACCGGCGACGACTGTTACGATGCGATGGACGACGCCTACCCTTCCGGCGCGGCGAGCTGCGCCCGCGAGGGCGACCTCGCTCCCGTCGATGTGTACCCCGGCGCGACCGACACCGCATACGACGGCACCGACGCCGACTGCTCCGGCAACGACGACTTCGACCAGGATGGCGACACCTACGGGCGCTGCGACGAATGTGACGACACCAACGCCAGCATCTACCCCAACGATGCACCCGACGTGTGGTACGACGGCGTGGACGCCAACTGTGACGGCAACGACGGCGATCAGGACGGGGATGGCTACTACATCGAGGGCTACGCCTTCACGATCCCGGCGGACTTCGAGGCCGGCGATTGTGTGGATACCGAGGCCTCGACGCATCCCAACGCAGCGGACGCCTGGTACGACGGCACCGACGCCGACTGCCTCGGCAACGACGACTTCGATCAGGACGCCGACGGCTACCCGCTCTCCGACGACTGCGACGACACCGACGGCACCATCTACGCCGGGGCGCCCGACGTGTGGTACGACGGGGTGGATTCGGATTGCGCGGGGAACGACGATTTTGACCAGGACTCCGACGGGTATTCCACCGACGACTGCGACGACCGCGACGCCCTGGTGAATCCCGCCGCCGTCGAGGATTGCAGTACGGTAGCCGACGATGACTGCGACGGGGACGACAACGATCTTGATGCGGTGGCATGTGTCGTTTGGTACGAAGACGCGGACGGCGACAGCTATGGTGCAGCGGAGGCGTGTTTATGCACCGCGACGACGACCTACGCGATCGCGACCGGGGACGACTGTGACGATGACGATTCGGCCGTGAATCCGGGGGCAGGCGAGGTTTGTAACAATGGGGTGGATGATGATTGTGATGGGGGGGCGGGGGCGTGTGGGCCAAGTTCGGCGAGCCTGTCTTCGGCGATGGAGTACACGGGAGAGTCTGCTGCAGACAAGGCAGGCTTCTCCGTCGCCGGCGGGGGAGACACAAATGGCGACGGCTTCGACGACGTCGTCGTCGGCGCACACGGAAACTCCACGGGCGGCAGCGGGTCGGGCGCGGCATACGTCATCCTCGGCAGCGCTGCGCCGGCGTCGACGAGCTTGGGCGCCGCCGTGCGGTACGCCGGTGAGACCGCTGGCGACCAGGCGGGCTATGCGGTCTCCGGGGTGGGAGATGTGGACGGCGACGGTCTTGACGACATCCTGGTCGGCGCCTTCGCCCGGAACTCAGCGGCCGGAGCCGTGTACCTCGTCCTTGGAAGCGGCGCGCCGGCGACGGGGAGCCTCGGCACCGCTATTCGGTACGACGGCGAAGCGGCGTTGGACTATGCCGGCATTTCTGTGGCCGGCGCCGGTGACGCGAACGCGGACGGTTTTGACGACGTTCTGATCGGCGCCCCTTATGTCTCGAATGGTACCGACCGCGGGGGGGCGGCGTACATGGTGTTCGGCAGCCCAACTCCCAGTTCCATGAGTCTCGCTGGCGCTGTTCAGTACACCAGCGACCGCAACAGTGATGCCGGGCGATCAGTCGCGGCAGGCGGGGATGTGGACGGTGATGGCTGCGACGACCAGCTCGTCGGTGCAGATCTCCACGATGGAGGAGGTTCAGGAGCGGGGGGCGCGTACCTCATCGTTGGCGGCAGCACAGCCGCGTCGGCTAGCCTCAGCGCGGCGGTGACATACACGGGGGAGGCCTCGCTGGACTACGCTGGTCTCGCCGTTGCGGGGGCGGGTGACGTGGATGGCGATGGTTACGCCGACATCCTCGTTGGCGCCTTCGGCAACGATGACGGTGGTGCGGAGGCCGGCGCGGCCTACCTCATCCTCGGCGCTGCATCCCCAGCCTCGGCGAGCCTATCCAGCGCAGTGCAGTACACTGGTGAAAACGGAGGCGACAACGCCGGGGTCTCGCTGTCGCGGGCGGGCGATGTCGACGGGGACGGCCACGGCGACTTTCTCATCGGGGCCGACGACAACATAGACGCCGGCACGGCCGCGGGCGCGGCGTATCTGCTCTTGGGCAGCACGGCGCCCGCGGCTGCCGATCTGAGCACGGCTGTCGAGTACACCGGCGAGGCCGCGGGCGATGGCGCCGGTCGCTCCGTCGCAGGTGCCGGCGACCACAACGCCGACGGCTACGCGGACATCGTCGTCGGTGCCCGTTACAGCGACGACGCCTTCACCGACGCCGGCGCCGCCTACCTCGTGCTCGGCACCGGCCTCTGACCATGCTCCTCCTCCTCCCGCTCGCCCAAGCCGCTCCCCTCACCACCTGCGAGCGCCTGTACACCACCCCCGACCTCATCGACGCGCTCGATTCCGCTGAGCAGAACTTCAAAAAGCAGGACGCCCCCGCGTTCGCGGCCAGCGAGGCCATCGTCGCGACCCGGCTCCAATGTCTGACAGAGCCCCTCGTCCCCGACGTGCTCTCCCGCGTTTACCTCACCGAAGCGCTTCAGGCGTTCCTGGCAAAAGACGACGCGCACACCGCCTCGGCGCTCGCCGGCATGGCCGCGTCCAACCCCGGCTATCAGCTCTCGCTCACATTGCTCCCCGACGGCCACCCGCTTCGCGCCGCGATGAAGCCCGCGAGCCTCCTGCTCCGCGACCCCGTCACCACGCCGCTCGTAGCAATGGACGTCGGCTGGATCGAGGTCGATGGTGCGCATCGCCCTGACGCGCCGACCAACCGCGACGTGACCCTCCAACGCTTCGGGGGCGACGGTCAGATCACGGAGACCTTGTACGTTCACGCCGGCGAATCCCTCGCCGGCTGGACAAGTCCGACACCGAGCCAGAAGCCAACTACGACACCGCGCCCCGTCGCGACCGCCGCGCCGCTCCCCCTGGCGGCGCACCGCCCGTTCTCCGTCCGCGGCTCGCTCGATATCGTCGGCGGCGGGCTCGGCACCCCGGAGACGACGCTCAAAAACCCGCCGGGGTTCGGCGGCCCTGGTGCGCGGATCGGTGTCGGCGTCGAGGTCGGCGCGGGTAGGTTGGGTGGCTTCGCCGAGGTTGCGTGGCTCGGCGTGTTCGCCCCTGAGGCGGAGGCGGGCACCAACGGAAGCGCGAACGGGGCGGTGGCGTCGATGGGGCCGCAGCTCCGCATTGGCACCTTCACCCTCGAAGCCGGCCCCGCGTGGAGCCTCTCCGCGGTTCACCTCGAAGGGGTTGACTGCGGGATCGAGGGTTGTGGCGGCGAGGCCACCACCGGAGTCGGCTCGGCGGATGGGCTGGTGATGGCCGGCGGTGGCGTCCTCGGGGTCGATATGCGCCTCGGAGGCCCAGACTCGATGCTCGCCGTCGAGGTTGGCGGGGGCGCGGTGACGGATCTCACCAGGGCCAGCTACTGGGGTGGCGTCGGCCTTCGCTTCGGGAAGCGTTGGAGCGGAACATGAGGGTGCTGATTCCGTTCCTCCTCACCGCCTGCGGCGAGTCCTGGACGTGGGACGCGGACAACAAGCTCGGGGACACCGGTGGGGGCGCCGACTCCGGCACCGCCCTACACGACCTCGACGGCGACGGCTTCACCAACATCGCAGCCGGCGGCGACGACTGTTGGGACGACCCGAGCGCGATTCCCGCTGGGTTCGAGGCCATTTCCGGGACAGCGCAGCCCACCGCCGCCGAGGTCCATCCCGACGCGACCGAGACATGGTACGACAGCGTGGACCAAGACTGCGCAGGCGACGACGACTTCGACCAGGACGGTGACACCCACCGTTCTACGACACACGCCGACCGCACCGGCGCGACCGGCGATGACTGTTACGATGCCGTTGACGACGCCTACCCTTCCGGCGCCGCGAGCTGTGCCCGTGAGGCCGACCTCGCACCCGCCGTTGTGTACCCCGGCGCGATCGACGCCGCATACGACGGCACCGACGCCGACTGCTCCGGCAACGACGACTTCGACCAGGACAACGACGGTTTCGGCTCCTGCGTCGAATGTGACGACACCAACGCCAGCATCTACCCCAACGACGAACCCGACGTGTGGTACGACGGCGTGGACGCCAACTGTGACGGCAACGACGGCGATCAGGATGGCGATGGCTACTATGTCGAAGGCTATTCCTTCACGATTCCCGCCGACTACGAGGCGGGCGACTGCGTCGACACCGACGCCGGCACGCACCCCGACGCCGCGGACGCTTGGTACGACGGCACGGACAGCAACTGCCTTGGCGACGACGACTTCGATCAGGACGGCGACGGCTACGCGCTCGCCGACGACTGCGACGACACCGTCGCGACCACCTATCCAAGCGCCCCCGACGCCTGGTACGACGGCGTGGACAGCGACTGCGCTGGCAACGACGACTTCGACCAGGACTTCGACGGCTACGACACAACCGACGACTGCGATGACACGAACGCAACCGTGAACCCCGCCGCCGCCGAGGATTGCGCCACCGCCTCCGACGACGACTGCGACGGGGACACAAACGATATCGAGGCCCTGGGCTGTGTCGTTTTTTACCAAGACGCCGACGGCGACGGATACGGTGGGATGGAAGCGTGCTTGTGCTCCGCGACCGCCACCTACGCCCTGGGCATTGGCGAGGACTGCGACGATGGAGACGCCGACGTAAACCCGGCGGAAGCGGAGGTATGCAACGACGGCGTGGACAACGATTGCGATGGCGGGGCCGGGGGTTGCCGGCTCACCGACATGTCCGTTTCGGGTGCGGCCGCCGAGTACACCGGGGTGACGGGTGGGGACTACGCAGGATTCAGCGTGGCCGGCGCTGGTGATGTCGATGGGGACGGACTCGACGACGTCGTGATTGGCGCGCCTTACCAGTCGAGCACGGAAGCCGGCGCGGCCTACCTGATCCTGGGCGGGGCGCCGGGCTCGGCGTCGCTGTCCAGCGCGGCCGCGGCTTTCACTGGTGAGGTCGCCAACGATCAGGCGGGCTGGAGTGTCGCCGGTGCAGGTGACGTCGATGGAGACGGACTCGCGGACATCCTGGTTGGCGCACGCCTCCAACAGGATGGCGCCACCGCGGGAGGCGCAGCGTACCTGATCCTCGGCGGGCCACCGACGAGTGGTTCGCTCTCGTCGGCCGCCGCCGAGTTCTATGGCGGGAGCCAGTATGGCTATGTCGGCTACAGCGTCGCGGGCGTCGGCGATGTCGACGCCGACGGCACCGACGACATGCTGGTGGGAAGCTGCGCCTACAATGGCGGGCCTGGCGCGGCCTACCTCGTTCTCGGTGGAACCCCGGTGTCGGGCAACGTGAGCTCCGCCGCGATTGCGACCTACACCGGCGAGGCAGCCAGCGACCTGGCGGGCTTCTCAGTGGCCGGCGCGGGCGACGTCGATGGTGACGGCATACCTGACATGCTCATCGGCGCGCCGATGAACGACAGCGGCGGCTCGGATTGGGGCGCGGCGTTCATCGTGCTCGGTGGGACGCCAGTCAGCGGCTCGCTCACGACCGCAGACGCGACGTATGCCGGCGAGTCGTCAAGTCAGACCGGGTCGGCGGTCGCGGGCGCGGGTGATGTCGATGGGGACGGCTTCGATGATGTGCTCATCGGTGCCGAGTACAGCTCGGGCGGTGCGTACTACGGCGGCGAGGTGTACGTGATTCTCGGGGGGCTCGTCGCGGACCGGTCCGTTGCCGCCGCGGACGCGTCTTTCACTGGCGCCACCGCATCGGAGCGGGCAGGAACGAGCATCGGGGGCGCCGGCGATGTGGACGGCGATGGCTTCGACGACATCCTGATCGGGGCCAGCGCGAACAGCGAGGCCTCGTCCCTCGCCGGCGCCGCCTACCTGGTGCTCGGCGGAGCGATCAGCGGTGGTTCGCTCACCTCCGCCGACGCACAATTCACGGGCGCGACGAGCAATGCGCGGCTCGGTTCGTCGGTCGACGGGGCGGGCGATGTGGATGGCGACGGGCTGGATGACGTCGTGATCGGGGGATAGGGCGCATGAGCGGCATGGTGGCAGGCACACGCCGACACCGTACACCCGCTTCGGGCGCCGAGGCAAGCCCGCGAGCGACGAAAAAAAGGGCCGATCGGGCTCAAAAACTGAGGGCGACGCGCAGCTCCGCCCCCGGCCCCGGCTAC
>BJHF01000171.1 GCA_014191855.1 Deltaproteobacteria bacterium | reverse complement strand
TCTCGTCGCGCCCTCGTGTCTTCTGCCGCCGCCATCGCCACCGCTGCGCTGGCGCGCCCCGCCCTGGCCGGCGACAAGAAACAAGGCGAGGGGGCCACCCCGGGCGCCACCCCCGCCCCGGCCCCGGTCGTGGCCCCGCCGGCGGGCGCATTTTCGCTTCCCGCGCTCCCGTACGCGGATACCGACCTTGCCCCGGTGATCTCGCAGAACACCCTCAGCTTCCACTACGGGAAGCACCACCAGGGGTACGTGGCGAAGCTCAATGAGCTCGTGGCGGGGAAGGACTGGGAAAAGAAGCCGCTCGACGAGGTGATGAAGGGCACCTATGGCACCGATAACGTGGGGATCTACAACAACAGCGCCCAGGTTTGGAACCACACGTTCTACTGGAACAGCATGAAGAAGGGCGGCGGCGGCTTCCCCGCCACCGGGAAGCTCGCCGATGCGTTCAAGGCCGCCTTCGGGGACTACGAGGGCTTCAAGAAGGAGTTCTCCCTCGCCGCCACGAGCCAGTTCGGCGCGGGCTGGGCGTGGTTGGTGGCCGACGAAACGGGCAAGCTCAAGGTCGTGAAGACGGCGAACGCGGACAACCCGGTGGTGCTCAAGCTCGGCACGCCGCTGCTCACGATCGACGTTTGGGAGCACGCCTACTACCTCGACTACCAGAACAAGCGCGGCGACTACGTGGCGGCGTGGCTCGAGAAGCTGGCGAACTGGGACTTCGCGGTGCGCAACCTGGGGTAGTGGGCGGTCGGGCTCTCTCGTCCTCCCCTCTCGCCCTCCCCCCGCACCGCGGCGGGAGGTGTCGCGTAGCGACGGAGGGGGGCCTCGCGATCGACCGCTACTCCGGGCACGCCGTGGCGTCGTACCAGTCCGCCACGAACTCTCCGAAATAGCAGGCCATCAACCCATCGTCTTCGTCGTACACCCGGTAACCGGCCACCGGGGAGTCCGCGCAAGCGTACGCGGTGTTGTTCACGTCCACCGTGCTCGCCTCGGTGTTCAACTCGTTGTCGTAGAGGTGGATCGACTCCGTGTCCTCGTCGAGCCCGCCGTACGGCACGTCGTGGAATTCACCGCCATCCGGACCGGTCTTTACCTCCGCCTCCACGCGCGGCACCTGTTCGGAGAAGCCAATCTGAAGATGCAGCTTCCCGTCGGTGCATTCGTTCACCGGCGTTCCCACGATCTCGATGATCGTGTCGGACGTGTGCGGCGCGGTGCCACTGTCGAGATCTTCGGTCACACAGGCGAGGAGGAAGGTGAGCATGGCGCGGATCTAACTCAGGGCGCGGGGGGCGCCGGCACTTCGGGCGCAGGCGTTTCAGCCGCCGGGGCTTCGGGTGGCGGGGCCGCCTCAAGCAGTGGCTCCGCGGGCGCGCCCCCTTCGAGGGCGGCGGAATCCTCGACCGCCTCCGGCGCGTGCACCGGCGGCGGCGCTTCGGCAGGGCCGAACACCACTTCCGCCATCGGATGGTAGTAGGCGTCGGCCTGGTTGGGCTCGATCCATCCCATGAGCGCGGCGGAATGGAAGCCCACCCGAACGTCGTCCAGGCTCGTCACCTCCGCCTCCGAGGTCGGGGATAACGGACGATCGACGGCCATTACCTCTGCGTACCGCTGCGGATACACTGGCTTGCGGAATGGCTCCGCCAGCCCGTAAGGCACTTCGGCGAGATAACTCGAGCCGTCATACAGGTCCTCGGCGCCGAACACGTGTCCCAGCTCATGCGCCACGGTCACCTGGGCGTAGGCGGGGTCGGGATCATTGAGCGACACGAACGACACGGCGATGCGACCGGTGCTCGACCCCCGGCTGTCCGAGGCGAGGTCGCCCGCCTCGCGACCGTACACGAGGTACACCCGCGCATCCCAGTCATCGGGCTCCGCGCCGAATTCCCGAGCCAGGTCGTGCCAATAGCTGGAGAACGACCAGCTTGTCCACGCCACCTGCCACCACGCCGCCTCCTCGTCGCGCAGCGCGGGGGGCGCCACGTTGGTGGCCCAAGGGCCGAACACCCGCAGGTGCACCATTGCCCCACCCGAGCCGGTGTATCGGGCATATTCCCGGCTGTACCAATCCTGAACGTCCAAGAGCGAGTACGCGCCATTCGGCTCATTGAGCGCCTTGATCAGCGGGTGCCCGAGGTCGCTCGGCGAAACGAACTGAAACACGGCCACCCGGATCCCGTGCGCCGGATCGAGGTGGGCCTCCTCGGCGCGCACCCACCCCGCGGCCTTGAAGCAGAACACGGCGAACAAGAACAGCGAGAAGAGCTGGCGCAACCTCCGGCGCCGGTTCGCGATGCGATCCTTTTGGGCGCACGTCCCGCAGCGTCGGTGGCCCCCGGCCTCGCCAAAACACACGGCGCAGATGGGCAGCCCACACACGTTGCAATTGCGCCCGAGCAGATGCGGCGGGTGTCGTTCACATGTGACAGGTGCGCCGGGCCCTTCCTCGATTACCGCGACCAACGCCCCTTCTGCGCGGAGGTTCTGCGCCAGCGTCTCCGCCTCGGCGTGGTCGTAGGTCGTCGTGAGCAGCGCAGGGAACATGCGCGACCCAGAGGTTGGGATCGTCGAATCGGGGAGCCCGTCCGCCGGCGGCCGAACCAGGACCACCAACCAGCGCGGACCGCTTGGCGGGGGCGCGTCCACGCGGCGGTCAGAGCCCCTGGCCGAGGACCAGATAGGCGCTGCCCGCCCGGCTGTCGGTGCCGTAGTCCTCATACGGGGCGCCAATCAGCACGTCCCCGTTGCCATCACCATCGGCATCGCCCACGCTCGCTACGCCATTCCCGGCGTAGTCACTGTCTCGTTCGCCGGTGAGCTTCGCGTCGGCTGCGGTCAGCGAGGTGAACGCCGCGAGGGGGCCGTACATCAGGTAGGCCGCGCCCGCGCTGGTGCCGCCGCCATCTTCGAGGGCCGCGCCGATGAGCACGTCGTCGTCGCCATCGCCGTCCATGTCCCCCGCGTTGGCGAGGCTCCAGCCCGCACCGTCATCACCGCCTTCACCCGCCACCTTTGCGTCGGCCGCGCTGAGGTCCACGCTGCCGGCGTGGGTTCCCCCCAACACGACATAGGCGGCCCCCGAGTCGGCGGCGCCGTAGTCGTGGTAGGGCGCGCCCACCAACACATCCGCGTAGCCGTCCCCGTTCTCATCCCCGCCGCCCGCCACCGCATACCCGGCT
This sequence comes from Deltaproteobacteria bacterium, assembly GCA_014191855.1. Classification (GTDB taxonomy): domain Bacteria; phylum Myxococcota_A; class UBA796; order UBA796; family SXON01; genus SXON01. Next base: position 4,021 of record BJHF01000171.1, on the reverse strand, counting down.
TGGTCCCCGATATTCTCGCCGATCAAAGAAAGGTCCGCCGCGCCCAGATCGATGCTGCCGGAGCAGGGCCCGTAGACGACATACGCCGCGCCAGCTCCCGCACCGCCGCCGCCATCTCCAATCGCGCCGATCGTCACGTCGTCCACGCCGTCCCCGTCTACATCCCCGGCCATCGCGACCGCGCTACCCGCCTGGTCCGACGCTGACTCACCCACAAAAATGGCTGTCGACGCGCTCAAGCTCAGCGTTCCCGAGGTCGGCCCGCCCACCAGCCATGCCCCGCCCGAAAGCGAACCGCCGCCATCCGCCCAGGGCCCGCCGACCACCAGATCGTTGTTGCCATCCCCCGTCGGGTCCCCGCCCCCGGATACCGTCCACCCCGCGTAGTCGCCCGCCGCAGCGCCGTTCAGCGTGAGCATTGCACCGCTTGAAACGGCGACACTGCCCGCCAGTCCCCCGCTCAGGATGTAGGCCGCACCCGCGTCTGTTCCGCCGGAGTCATTTGCCCAGGCGCCAACCGCCACATCGTCCACGCCGTCCCCATCCCAGTCGCCGAGGCCTGCCACCCCGTAGCCAAAGCCGTCGCCCGCCGCCGCACCGTACACCTTCGCGGTCATCACCGAGGCGAGGTCGTTCACGCCGGTCGTCGTCCCAGGAACGAGGTACACCGCTCCGGATCCGCTCCCGCCGTCGTCAGACCCAAAGGCGCCGATCAGCAGGTCGCCGAGCCCATCCCCGTTGATGTCCCCCGCTGCGGCCACGGCAGTACCCGCATAGTCGTTCGAGGCGTCGCCGCGAAGCTGCGCGTTCGCCGTGGACAAATCGGCGGTCCCGCCCAGTCCGCACCCGTTGCTCGTGCCATCGCAGTCGTTGTCGAGTCCGTCGTGACACACTTCGGTTTCTGCCGGGCTCACCGCGGCGTCGGTGTCGAGGCAATCCTCGGCGTTCGCCACGTATCCAGACGGCGCGGAGCAGGCCTCGGTGGGGGTGTTTTCATCGCCGTACCCGTCCCCATCCGCGTCGCCCCAGAACGGATCCTTCACGTCCTCGTCGATCACCTCGTTGCAGTCGTTGTCCAACCCGTCGCACACTTCGGGATTGCCGGGCCAGCGGTCCGCCTCCGTGTCGTCGCAATCATCCGTGTTTTCGACATACCCGGGTGGCGCCGAACAGTCGGTGATCTCCGCGTTGATATCGCCGTAAGAATCCCCGTCTACGTCTGCCCAATAGGGTAGGAGCACTCCATCGTCGATGGTGCCGTCACAATCATTGTCAATCCCGTCGCACACCTCAACGCCGCTCGGGTTCACGGTGGCGTCGTGGTCGTCACAATCCTGGCCGCCGAGGCCCTCGGTCTCAAAACCGTCTCCGTCGGCATCCCGCTCCACGACCGAGAATGAAACACTGGCGGTGGTCACCAACCCGTCCGGATCCGTCGCCGTCACGGTGATGGTGTAGTCGCCCAGTGGAAGCGGATCGAGCGTGAAGTCGGCCAGGCCATCCAGGCCCGGCACGGCGGGGGGCGCCTCGGTGATCGGACCGTCCCACACGAGCGCGACCGCTTCGAGCGAGGCGCCGTCCATGTCGCCCGCCAGGATCTCGACGCGGATCGGATCGTCCTTGTCGAACAGATCACCGTTTCGAGGGTCGAGAAACCCGATCTCGGGCGCGCGGGGCTCGTCGGTTTCGGGCATCGGCTGCGTCGGGGCGTCGCCGAGCCATACGCCGCCTTCGGCCTCGTCGCCGAAGGTGCTGGAGCAGGCCGTGAGCAGGAGCAGGAGGATCACGCCGGTAGTGTAGCCGATCGGCGCAGCGGTCGGTTGAGGGGAGGCGAATCGTCAGGGCGATGGCCGGTTCCACGTTGCCTTCCTCAGATGGAGGTGGCGGGCCATCGCGCGCCCCTCAGTCGGTGGTCGCCCCCGCGCCCAGCACCCGCCCATTCGCGGTCAGCTCCCAGCGGACGCTCCGCCCCGGCACGACGCCCACCAGATCGAGGTCACCGCCAGAAAAAGCGGGCCGCTGCACGCGGTTACTTGCCGCGTCGAAGCTGAGATCGTCTCCCCACCGCAGCACCACGTCCGCGGGGCGGGAGAGCGCCACCCGCACTTGATACCCCTTCGCGCCGCGCTCCAACTTCGCTCGCCCGTGCACCGCCGCAGCGCCGACCGTAAACGGATATTCCACGGCGAAGTGGTGGGGTTTTCCGTCATAGGGCGACGGGGAGCTGTCTTCGACCATGATCCTGGCCTCAAAATCGCCGCTCGCCGTCGGGGTGCCGGAGATGAGGCCCGTCGCGGCGTTGAGCGTGAGGCCATCGGGGAGCGCGCCCTTCACCACCGACCACGAGAACGGCGCTACGCCGCCCTGCTCGGTGAGCTGGAAGGAAACGGGCTCCCCGAGGAGCAACGGCGGTGAAGCTGGCCCAAACTGGACCAGCGGGCGCGCCGCGGTGAGGAGGGGGAGCCACTCGGCGAACGGTGATTCGGTGGGCGGGGCGCCGGCCAGGTTGGTTTCTTCGCCCGGGTCAGCCACGACGTCGTACAGCTCCACCTCATCGGTGTGCCAGAGCGTCATTCGCCACCGGTCCGTTTCGTAGGCGACCCAGGGCATGGGCGACCACTCGAAGCCCTGTAGCACCCGCGGACCCGGGTCTGGCGTGGCGGCACCGCGGAGCACATCGAGCAGGGGTTTTCCCTCGGTATGGGGTGAGATCCCCGCGATCTGCTGGATCGTGGCGGCGAGATCGACGTTGGCGCTCACGACGCCCGACACCATGGAAGGCGCGAGACCCGGCCCCCGTACGGCCAACGGAACGGACACCGAGGGGAGGTAGGGCACCGCCTTTCCGAGCAGGCGGTGCTCGCCCCAAACGTAGCCGTTGTCCGAGGTGTACACGATCAGGGTTCGATCGAGTACTCCACGTGCTTCGAGGCTGATCAACAAGCTGGCCACTCCCGCGTCCACCGATTGGAGCATGCGGAGCTGCGCGCGCGCCGCCGCGTCGATCGTCGCGATGGTCTCTTCGCTCATCGGGCCGCCCGCCCGAACCCACGCCGGCTTGTCCGACACGTCTGCTTCGTCCCAGGCCAAGTCGCGGTAGGTGAAGTCATCGAACATCCCGGCGTAGGCCGGGTCGAACTCGAAGGGGTCGTGTGGCGCTGAGGGGGTGACCAGCAAAAAGAACGGCTCTGGCGCGGTTTCGGCCACCCCGACCGCAGAAGCGAACACGGCGTCTGTCTCGTACCGCGTCTCCGTCGTCAACGTGCCTTCGCTGGACGATGCACCGCTTGAGCCCTGGATCAGGTCCCAATCGTCGTAGTGTCGGAGGCTCCCCGTCGCCTGCCAGTTGGACCAGCCCGGCGGCACGTAGGTGCGCCCGTCTACCGCATACTGGTTCATGTATTTGCCAACCAACGCCGTGTACCAGCCCGCCGCGTACAGTCGCGGCGCCAACGCCAGGGTGTCGTTCAGCTTGGAGTAGCCCCCGTTTGGCTCGTTGTTGGTCAGCACACCGACATCGGACGCGGAGAAGCCGCCGGACAAAAACGCGGCCCGCGCCGGGCAACACAGCGGAGAGCTGGTGTGGGCGTTGGTGAAGTTGACGCCCAGGCCCACGATCTCGCTCGTGACCGTCGGCATCGCCCACAGCGTATCGGCGCGTTGATCGTCGGTCATCACGACCACGATGTTCCACGGGGCGGCTGCGGAGGTGTCGGCCGTTTCGCCGGTGTGGGCGGTCTCGCCTGTTTCGAGGGCAGGTCCCGTCTCGCTGGAGTCGGGGGGGGTGTCAGATTCCACGGGGGGGTGGCTGTCGGCCGGCGCGGCCGTCTCCGCAGTGGGGTCGGTGCAGGCGAGGAGGGCGAGCGTGAGCGGCGCGGGGGACATGCTTGTGGACTGATCACTAGTGACATCTTGACAAGTCAATCCCACCGAGTGATCGGTCGTTCTTGGAGAATTCCATGGACCCGACCCGGTGGAGCGAAGAAGAATTCGGTTGCGTTGTTCTCGGGGATGCACGGCT
>BJHF01000170.1 GCA_014191855.1 Deltaproteobacteria bacterium | reverse complement strand
CATGACGTCGAACACCTTGGCGGTCTCCAGAGGACACCCGCCAGCTACCGGAGACCAGAAGCCGCTGACGGGTCAGAACCCGCCATCTTTTCCGGATCGTCAGCCGCCATTCTTTCCGGATTCCACACACGGCTATCGGGGGGTGAGGACCGGCCGGGCGACGCCGAGCGAAGCGGTGACCGAGCCAAGGGCGCTGGCCCCCCCAAGACGCGCGCTGCCGGCGTAGTTCCCCGGCACGAAGGCCGCGAAGGACGCGCCGTTCACGAAGGTGTGGGTCACCGGTCGCCAGATGCGTTCGAGCGGCGACTGTATCGGCCCGAGCTCGATCCGGGTGAGCGAGTCGAATGGGATGAGCGCGTAGTCCCCGCCGCTGACGACATCCAGGCCAGGCCCGAGCAGGTCGTCCGCGTCCCGCAGAAACGTGAAGGGTCGCCCGTCGATGGTGCCGCTCCGCCGGGGAACATCCGCCCAGGCGGCCTTCACCGCGATCACGGTTGCGGCGTTGGTGGCCGGGTCGGCGAGGCCAGCGGGCGCGGCCTGGAACGTGCCCCACCACGGCGACGTCGCCGCCCCGCCCGCGGCGGGAGGGTCACCCCTCAGGAACGCCCGCCGCCCATCCTCACTGGCGATCAACCCGAGGATGACGTTGCCCGCCTCCACGGCGCGTGGCTCCCGCGCCAACACCGCCCGGATCTCTTCTGCCGCAGGTTCATATTGCTCCGCAGACAGCAACAGCTCGGCCAGGACGAAGTGCAGGCCGATGTCGTCGGGTGAGGCCGCAAGCGCCCAGAAAAACAAACAGCAGCACAGCGCTTTTGAGAATCATCGCGAACGACCCATCTTCCGCGCGATGAACCTCATCGCCGTTCGGGTCAGCAAGGCCACCAACGCCAGGCCTGTGGAAGCGAGGCAGAGGAACTTGACGGCTGTCGCGACGCCGGCCACCCGCGCCAGGGTGGGGAGGACGTGGCCGTCCTGGTACTGGCCGATGAGGAACAGGCTGAAGACGTTCTCCGCATAGTCGAACAGGAGACCGGCGAACGGCAAAAGCAGGACCATCCGCCAGAGGCCGGCCTTCACCTCCAGGTAGCGCAGCATCTTGCCCATCAGGCAAAACAGACCGACCGCGAACGCAAGCGGAGTGACGAAGTCCAGCGCGTAGAGCAGCCACACGGAGCCCAGGATGTCGGGCGTGTACAGATCGAAGATCCGGTGGACCTCCTCGGGCGAGCGCAGCGGCTCAAGGTCGGTCATCACCAGGAAGCCGTCGTCCAGGGCTTCCGGATGCTTCGCCTCGATGTTCGGCAGGATGTATCGGCCCATCGCGAGATTCGACACGAGGAGGACTCCCAGAGCGAGGGCGGCGTTCTTCCAGGTGGCGTGGGGCGCCAGACGGTCGATCAGCGTCGGCACCGCGGACGGGGAGGGTGGTGTTGGGGTTGGGCTCACGCCGGGAGGGTACACCCGAACCGGGTTCAACGGCCATCGCCCCTCATCGGTGCGCAGGCCCCGGCTCCAAGACCACCCGAAAGCCAAGGCCGAACGCCGTGTCATTCTGCAGCTCGAGGGTCGTAGGCCGCACCACGAGGATCCAGCTGCGATCGAAGGCCACGGCGTAGATCTCCGACGAACACCCCCAAAGCCAACGCCACACCAGCCCCGTGTGCACCCAGCTCGCCGCGGATGGGGGCGAACCCTACGCGCGCCTCCCCCCATCCGGCGCGGTCGTGGTGATCCCATCGCGCATTCCATTGCCACTGCTCCAGGAGCCGGTCCGTACCCGTGGGCTGGGGCGCCGATTGGGGGACCGCCCCGCCCCGCAGCTCCACCCACAGGATCGGCCCCAGGTCCGCGCCCAGCCCGACCGTGCCGCCGTAGAGCCCCCCGGCCAGCGGGTCTACCCTCGGCGCTTCAAGGCCAAGCCCCAACCACAGGGCGGGCAGGACAGCCGCGGCGGGAGTGGCCATGCGCGGAGCATAGCGCGCCCGTCGGCGGCACCGCCGAGCTGAACGTGAAGGGACTGATCGCCCGGGAGTGAGCTGACGCCTGGAAACGGATAACGTGCCTCGAAAGGTACACATGCACTCCGAGCTCTACATCGTCGACGGCACCGCGCTCGTCTTGCGCCCCTGGTTTGGAGGCGTTCCCGACGCGAGCCGCGCCGCCCACCGGCTCCTCCTGCGCCTCGTCGCCGGCTCGAGCCATGCAGCGGTCGTGATGGACCGCAGCCTTGACACGTTTCGTCGCGAGCTCGATCCGCACTACAAGTCCCATCGCGTTGCCGCCGACGCCGATCTGATCGCGATCTTCGATGACTTCGCAGCGTGCGCGGTCGAGAGCGGCGTGCCCGTCTTCGCCCACCCGCGCTTCGAGGCAGACGACTTCGCGGCCACGCTCACCGCGCTCGCACGCGCCGCCGGTCTCCCGGTCGTCGTCCACGCCGCCGACAAGGACCTCTTTCAGTTGGTCACGGACGCGCCGCCCGCCGTACGGGTGGTTGACACCGCACGCGAGTGGGACGTGGATGCCGCCGGGGTCTACGAACGGCTCGGGGTGCACCCGCACCAGGTGGTCGACTTCCTCGCCCTCGTGGGCGATGCCAGCGATGGCGTGCGTGGCGTACCCGGGATCGGCGCCAAAACGGCCGCTGCCCTCCTTAACTCGCTGGGCACGCTGGACCGAATCCTTGACGACCCCGCCGCCGTGGCCGCGCTCCCCATCCGCGGTGCCCGCGCGCTCCCGGCGCGCCTCTCCGCCGGCCGCGAGGCCGCGCTCCTCGCGCGGCGGCTCGTGCGCCTGCGGATCGACGTCCCGCTGGCCTCTGATGCGCTGGCTCGCTGCGAGCGCCGCTAGAACCACCTGACCCCAGGCCGCCTACACCAACCCGCTCAAATCCAACCGCTCCTCCAACAGATCGGCCAGCGCTTCGTAGTTTCGCTCCCGGAACACCGCTGCATCTTCAAGCGGCCCCCCACCCCGCGGGTCGAGCCCCTTCCGCTCCCGCAGCGCGTTCACCAGCGCAGTCCGCACCGCGCCTGAATCGAAAAAACCATGCGCATAGGTGCCGGCAACGAGCCCGCGAACCGCCCCTTCCCCCACGCCGCCCAATGTCACCAACGGGTCGCCGCCGGTCGTGATCCCCTGGTGGATCTCGTATCCATCGACTGCCAATCCAGCGGGGAACAGCCAGCTACCCACCGTGCTCCCCCCGACCGCCACCGTGCGTTTCTCAGGGCCGAACACGGTTTCCACCGGCAACAGCCCCAGCCCCGACTCACGCGCAGCCGTCCCCCCCACACCCGTGTCGTCGGAGATCGCCCCACCAAGCATCTGATACCCGCCGCAAAGGCCGAGGATCGGGATGTGGCGCGCTGCCGCGGTTCGAACGCTTCGGTCGAGGCCGCGGCTCCGAAGCCAGCGAAGATCACTGAGCGTGTCCTTGCTTCCCGGGAGGATCAGAAGGTCCGGGTTTCCGAGCGCACCCGGACGATCCGCCCAGCGCAGGCCGACCCCCGGAGTGTGAACCAGAGGCTCCAAATCCGTGAAGTTACTGACCGTCGGCAGTCGCAGCACCGCGATGTCCACCTCGCCCCCGCCCATCGCGAGGTCGGAAGGATCATCCTCGCGATCGATCACGATGTCGCGACGCATCGGAATGATTCCCCGCACCGGGATGCCGGTGCGCTCGGCGAACTGCGCCGGGGCGGGATGAAGCAAGTCTACGTCGCCCCGAAAACGGTTGATGATCCACCCGCGTACGAGCGCCTGCTCCTCCGGCGCACACAGGGCGAGCGTGCCAAGAAAACTCGCGAAGACCCCTCCTTTGTCGATGTCCCCCGCGAGGAGCACCGCGGCATTCGCGTGCAGCGCCATCCGCATGTTCACGAGGTCGCGATCGCGCAGGTTGAATTCGGCGGGGGAGCCCGCCCCCTCCAACACGATGACGTCATTCTCGGCTGCCAACCGGTCATAGGCCTGGTGCACCACGCCCCAGAGCGCCAATGTATCCTTCCAGTAGTCCTTCGCCTCCTGGTGCCCGAGCGCCTGACCCATCACGACGAGCTGCGCTCGGGTATGCGCGACCGGCTTGATCAGGATCGGGTTGTGCTCGGCGAGCGCGACGACGCGGGCCGCCTCCGCCTGCACGGCGGTTGCCCGCCCGATCTCCCCTCCCCCCCGCAGCGGCGCGGAGTTGTTCGCCATGTTCTGCGCCTTGAACGGTGCGACCTTCAGCCCGCGCCGCACGAGCAACCGACAGATCCCGGTGCACAGCCACGACTTGCCCACGCCGGAGCCGGTGCCCTGCACCATGATCGCCCGCGCGGTCAGTCGGCCGCCAACGTGGCGATCTCGCGCTGATAATCGCTGAGGCTCGTTCGGATCACCTCCAACGCGCGCTCGCGACCGTACTCCGCCTCGATTCGCACCGGGTTCTTCCCGGGTTCGAGCTTGTACGTTTCAAAGTAGTGCCGCAGCCGCGCGACGAGGGCGGGCGGCAGTGCGTCGAGCTCCGTCACCTCCCCCCACACCGCATCGCCTTCGAGCACGGCCACGATCTTGTCGTCGGCCTCCCCCTTGTCCACCATCAGCAGCCCGCCCACTACGCGAGCGCGCAGGATGATGTCGGCGCGGTCGATGGTGCGCTCGGAGAGCACGCAGATATCGAGCGGATCGCCATCGCCGCGGTCGGTGCCCGCGAGCTTCGCGATGCCGGAGCCGCAGTACGTACGAGGCACAAAGCCGTACAGCGTGGGCGGGAGCGCGTTCATCCGCTGCGGGCGATCCACCTTCAGGAAGCCGCTCACCTTGTCCACCTCGTACTTCACGGTCGAGTACGGGGTGATCTCGATGTAGGCGGTAACGACCCCCGGCGTGTCGGGCCCCGGATCGAGACCATGCCACGGATGTGGACGGAACGCGGCGAAGCGGGGAGGCATCGGGCTACTCGACGGTTACGGACTTCGCGAGGTTCCGCGGGCGATCGATGTCGCGGCCGAGCGCGAGCCCGGCGCGGTACGCCAGCAGTTGCAACGGGAGCACCGAAAGCAGCGGCGAGATCAGCGTGCTGGCACGAGGCACGGGAATCGAAATGTCCGCCACCTTGGCAGCGTGCGTATCGCCGGCGGTGTGAACCACGATGACGCGCGCACCGCGAGCTTTGACCTCCTGGATCGTTGAGAGCGTCTTGTCCCGCATCACGTCGTCGGGCACGATCACGATGACGGGGGTGCCCTTGTCGATCAGCGCGATCGGCCCGTGCTTCATCTCGGCGGCCGGGTAGGCCATGCACGGCACGTACGCGATCTCCTTCAGCTTCAACGCCCCTTCCAGCGCGACCGCGTGGGAAACGCCGCGGCCCAGGAAGAACACGAAGCGGCCTTTCGAGCAGAGATCCACCGCGTCCATCACCGAGCGGGGCTCCGACGCCAACCACTCCCCCACCCGCTCGGGGATGGCGAGCAATTCGTCGCCGAAGGCCTTGCCCTCGTGCGGCCCGAGCGCCCGCGTGCGCGCGAACGACAGCGCCGCGACCAACATCGCCGCCACCTGACTGGTGAACGCCTTGGTGCTCGCGACCGCGATCTCCGGCCCCGAATGGACGTAAACGCCGTGCCCGCAGGTGCGCGCGATCGAGCTGCCCACGACGTTCACGACGCCGAATACCCGCCCGCCTTTTACCTGTACCTCTTTCACCGCGCCCAGCGTGTCCGCCGTTTCACCCGACTGCGAGACCGCGAAGAACAGGTCGTCCGGGCCGATCACCGGGTTGCGATAGCGGAATTCCGATGCGATCTCTGCGCTCGCCGGGATCCGCGCGAGCCCCTCCATGGCCGCTGCGCCCACGAGCCCGGCGTGGAAGCTGGTGCCGCAGCCGAGGACGGTGATGTGGCGGATCGAGGCGATGTCCCGAGGGGAGAGCTCCAAGCCACCGAGGCGCGCACCTCCCAGCTCCGGCACCACCCGGCCGCGCAGGCAGCGCGCGAGCGACTCTGGTTGTTCGTGGATCTCCTTGAGCATATGGTGGCTGAAGTCGCCCCGCCCTTCCTCCGCCCACTCCTCCCCGAGCACCTCCACATTGCGGGAAACGCCGCCGCCGTCCATGCGGGAGATCGTCCACCCATTCGCCTCGATCCGGACAATGTCGCGATCTTCGAGGTACACGACCTCACGGGTGTGGGCAGAGAGGGCGTGCGGATCGGAGGCGAGGAACGTCTCCCCGTTGCCCTTGCCAACGACCAGCGGCGAGCCATTCCGGGCCGCGATGATCACCCCCGGATGTTCGGCGAAGATGACCGCGATCCCGTAGGTGCCCTGCACGAGGCCCAGGGCGGTCTTCACCGCCGCTTCCGGGTCGCCGGTGTAGAACTTGTGTACCAGGTGCACGAGCACCTCGGTGTCGGTTTCGCTGCGGAACTTGAACCCCTCCTCTTCGAGGCGCGCCCGAAGCGTCGTGTGGTTCTCGATGATGCCGTTGTGCGCGAGCGCGATGCGATTCGTAGCATCGAGGTGCGGGTGGGCGTTGGCTTCGGTAACTCCGCCGTGCGTGGCCCACCGGGTGTGCCCGATGGCCGTGGTACCCTCGAGCTCCGGCGGTACCGCAGCCAGCAACGCCGCGACATGCCCGACGCGGCGAACGGTGTCCACATGGTCGCCCGCGAGAACGGCGAGGCCGGCCGAGTCGTAGCCGCGGTACTCAAGCCGCCTCAATCCGTCAAGGATCACCGGCGCTGCGCGCCGCTCACCGACGTATCCTACGATTCCGCACATCTTCGCTCCGAGGGGTCAACGGCTCTATGCCGGGGCACGCACGAACGCGATGCGGAGCACACCGCGTGCCATACCCGGCTCGGCGCGGAACCCCACCAGCGCGGCGCCGGCGAGGCGCGCAGCCATCCGCAGCCGCGCGCCCGCCCGGCCCACGCTCGCCTCGACCTCCCAGCCGCGCACGAGCTGTACGTTCCACTCCGCCGTGAGCTCCTCCGCGAGCAGCCCGGGAATCGCAACGGTCCAGTGCAGATCCGACTCCTCGAGCACACACGGATCGTGGCGCAACGCGAGCAGCGCGAACGCCAGAGGCTGCATGCACCCCGACGTGAGCGCCATCGCGGATGGAACGCCGAAGGTGGCCGCCAGATCGGTCGGCGCGTCGGCGTGCACCCGACCCGGCAGGCAACCAACGAGCTCGACGAGCCGCGCGGTGGCTAGTACCTCGTCGCAGGGGTTTTGATCTGTGGCAACGTCGTCACTCCAGTTCTGGTAGTTCGGCTCGCCGTACCAGCACCCGGATGCTGCGCGGGGCACCCGGAGTCTTCGCGAGGAGGCCGCGCT
>BJHF01000169.1 GCA_014191855.1 Deltaproteobacteria bacterium | reverse complement strand
CCCCCGCGGGGGGCTCCAGGGCACAGCCCCCGTCCCACCCCGCGCTACCGGTTCACGCGCGCGGGATGTGGGTGCGTCGGGTGGGATCTCGGCCCGCGCCAGCGGGGGTAATCAGTGGGATGGGACAGGCGAAACGGTGGTGGCGCTGCTCTCGGCGCGCGCCGCGGAGGCCGCCGCCGACCCCGCCGCGCGCGGGCTCCTGGCGCTGATCGCCCGCGACGAGGCGCGGCACGCCGAGCTGGCCTGGCGCACGCTCGGCTGGCTCTTGCGCGCACATGGCGCGCCGGTGCGGGCGGCCCTGGCGGCGGAGGTCGCGGCGCTCCGCGAGCGCGGGGTGCGGCTCACGCAGCTCACGTCCGGCGCCCCCGACGCGGTGCTCGCCGCCCACGGGCGGATTCGTCCCCACGCGGCCGAGGAGGTTGGCCGCGCGGCGGTGGAGGAGGTGATCCTGCCGTGTGTGGAGCTCCTGCTCCTGCAGGCCGCGGAGCGTGGGGCCGAGCCCGCTGCGGCTGGCGCCTCGGCCTGAAGGCCGCGCCTACTCCGCGGTGAGCGGTCCTTCCCAGAGCGCCCCGCCGCCTTCATCGTCGACGAGCAGCAGGAATCCGTCGGCGCTGCCGGCGGCGTCGGGGGCGATCCAGTCGAGGCGGGCCTCGAGGCGGGCATTGGGCCGATCGGAGGGCCGCTCGAAGCCGCCGGCGGTGGCGTAGCCCCACACGCGGGCCTCGCTGCCGAGCTCGCCGGTGATGGTCACCTCCACCTCCACGCTCCCGCCCGGCTTCACGCTGGGCGCCTCGGGCGACACCGTGATCGTCGGGTTTGCGTGCCGGGTGTCGGCCGAACGGGTGCTCACCTGCACGGAGGCGAGCGCCAGGCTCGTTCCTTCGATGGGCAGGTCGCTCATCCAGTCGGTGGGGTCGGCCCACACGTCGGCGTCGATCGTGTCGCCTCGCTCGACGTCGTCGAGGAGCGGGCATGCGTCGGCCGCGCAGGCGAGCGCCCAGACGCTCACCAGCGGGAGCGGCGAGTCGGAGGCCACCGCGGCGAGCGCCATCGAGGCGGTGACCGGGACCGCGGCGCGTCCGTCCGCGACGGTGGCCAGGGCCGGGGAGCGCCCCTCCTCGTCTTCGAGGCAGTCCTCGCCGAGGCGCGTGCACGTCCACACGAGCGCCCGGTAGCCGACGGCGTCGGGGTCCACGATGCGGACGTCAATCGTGGTGGTCTCGCCGGGCGCGATCTCGGGGGCCTGCGGGAGCATGGAGAGCACCCGGAGCTCGTCGAGGAGCGTCTCGTCGTTGGCGCCGCCGCAGGCGGTGAGCAGCAGGACTACCACTTCGCCTCCAGTCCGAACGTGGGGAAGATGGGCAGCCCGGTGACGGGATCGGCGGTGCGGTAGTCGTACGACCACGACTGCACCTCCACGTTCTGCGCGTTCGTGGCGTTCTGCACATCGAGGTAGAGCGAGAACTCTCCCCATGACCGCACCCAGCGCTTGTCCACCCGCACGTCGAGGCTGAAGAAGTCGGGGAGCCGGTCGGAGGCGCTGTCGGCGTACAAGGGGATGAACGAGCGCGAACCCATGTCGTACACGCGGTTGGTGACGGGCGTGTACGGGTTGCCCGAGCCGAAGCGGACCCGCGCGCCGATCCGCCAGTCGCGAGGCAGCTTCTGGCTGCCCAGCACGCTGAGCACCACGGGCTGGTCGTAGGGGAAGAGCACCTCGTCGCCGCCAGGGCGTTTGACGCGCGTGGACTTCGAGACGGTGAGGCTCGCGAGCGCGAGGGTGGTGGGCGCGTCGAGGCGCACGAGCAGCTCGCCGCCATACACGCGGCCGGTGCCGTCGTTGGCGTAGGGGTCGATGTCCTGGGGACCGCCGAGCGGGGGGCCCGTGAAGAAGGAGATGCGATCCTCGCGGCCCACCACCAGATCGCTCAGGTCGTTGTAGAAGCCGGTGGCTTCGATCCGGAGCAGGCCAAGGAGCTCCTGGTCGATGCCCACGCTGGTCTGCAGCGCGCTCGCGGGGTGCAGGTCGGGGTTGCCGTCGCCGTCGGGCAACAGCTGCCGGATGGTGGGGAACTGGCTGTACCGACCGACGCCTACCCGAACCGCGGTGGTCTCGGTGGCGGCCCATCGCCCGCTGAAGCGCGGGTCGACGGCCACGTTCGCGTAGTCGCTGTCGAGCAGGAGGCCATCCACGCGGAGGCCCGGGATTAGCCGGACGGGCCCCACCTGGACAGTGGACTCTACGTACGCGGCCGGCGCGAAGCGGAACGCCTCCCCCTCTTCTTTCGCACCGAACGCCGGCACGTCGTAGAGGAAGGCCTGCGGGCCGGAGTCGACGTCGAGGCCGATCCGCCAGCCCACCCGGCGGCCATCGGCCACGGGTAGGGCGAGCTCCTCCCGCACCGAGAAGGCGGTGTTCGTTTCCCGGGCGGTGCCCGTCACGTCGAAGCGGAACTCCTGCGCGTCGTAGCCGGTGCTGAAGCGCAGCTCGTTCGTCCACCCCCCGTTCAGCTCCGTGAGCGCGCTCAGGCGGCCCCGCCAGAAGTTGGTGGAGAGGCCGATCTGCACGGCGCCGTCCTCCTCGCCGATGAGGGCGAAGGTGTCGTCGCTCAGCGTGAGCATCGTCTCCACCCGCGTGGCACCGACGCGCGCCTGCCCGCGCGCCTGGATGTCGAAGAAGCGTGGCGCCTGGATGTCGAAGTCGGGGATGGCCGCGAAGATCGGCACCAGCACGGCGTCGGCGTAGGAGCGGCGCAGCGAGAGGGTGAGGCCCGCGTCGGGCGCGATGGCGCTCTCGGCGAAGAGGGTGGCCTGGTAGAGGTCGATCTGGACGGTGCCGTGCTGGCCCTCGGGCGCCTCGTCGCGCGTGCCGAGCTCCACCATGCCGCCGAGGAAGCGCCCGTATCGGGCCGAGGCGTTGCCGGGAACGAAGCTCACCTCGTCGAGCAGCCCGCCGTTGATCACCGTGGTGAGCCCGCCGAAGTGGAACACGACCGGGATGCGGCTGCCGTCGAGGAACGCGGCGCTGTCTTCCGGCGCGGTGCCGCGAATGATGAGGTTGCCGGTGCCCAGCGGCGGGCGCGCCACGCCGGGAAGGTTCTGCACCGCCTTCACCACATCGCCGTTGGTGCCGGGCAGGAACGCGATCTCGTCGGCGCTGAGCGTGCGCTCGGAGACCTCGCTGGAGATGGCGCGGCCTTCCACCACCACCACCTCGCCAGGCACGCCCCCGCGTTCGGGCGCTTCGATCCGCGTGCGCAGCTCGGCGAGCGTGACGGTGCCCGCCGTGACGGTGAGCGGGGTGGTGACGGTGGCGAGCGGGGGCGACTCCAGGACGAGCGTCCAGGCGCCGTCGGCGAGGTCGGCGAACCGGAACTCGCCGGTTTCGCTGGTGGTAGCGAAGCGGGTTTCGCCCGTGGCCCCCACGATCTTCAGGGCCACGCCGGCCACCGCCGAGTCGTCGGCGAGCAGCACGCGCCCCTGCACGGACACCTTGGCCACGCGGGCGAGGGTGTAGCGGTAGCGGTAGAGGATGACGGTGGCGACCGGCTCGCCGGCGGCGTCGGTGCCGGGTGTGAAGCGGGCTGCGCGGAGGGCGGCGAGGGCGCCGGCATCGAACTCGGGGCCGGCAGACTCGACTACGGCTGCGCCGGACACCTCGCCGGTGGAGGTCACGGCCACCTCGAGGAGCACGCTGGCCTCCTGGCCGGCCGCGAGCGCCTCCTCCGGGTAGGGCGCGCCCGGCACGCTGATCGGCGAGGGCAGCGAGGCCCGGGAAACGGGCGGCGCGTCGGGCGCTGCCGGGGCCGCCGGCGCGGGCGCCGCGATGGGATCAGCGGCGAGGGCGGCGGCGAGACAGAGGAGCATCCGGGTTGGGGTTAACCGCTCGTGACCGCGCAGCGGCGCGATTCATCCGATGGCGTCGCGATCGTAGGCGATCGGCGCGCGCGGGGTTCAGACGTTGAACCTCACCTGTATCGCCTACGCGCACAAGCAGAAAAGCCGGTGTTGGCTGGGTTCTATGGTTCGGGGGTGTCGGGCTGGAACAGGCATGTGCATCCATGGTGTGCGTCGGGTGTGCGCGCGGTGATGCATGTTGAGGGGGCACAGGTCCGCGGCACTACCTCCGGGGCGGGCGGCTCAGCACCATCACGGCCATTGCGGTCCACCCGTCCATCACGCGCCCGAGGCGAGCGGCCGCGAGAAAAAGTTTGGACCCGAGGGGCTGGCCTCGCGTTTCGGTTCCTCCTGTAGGGGGAGAGCGGACGACAATCCGGTCTCCTGCCGCGGGTGAAGGCGACATTCGCTTCGCTCCGGTCGCACACATGGGCGACAATAGACCAGTAAGACACACCAAAATCGCTGGGCATAGCTACCGGAGAGAGGTCGGACACGCCGACTCCTCGCACCGCCGGAGCCGCCGTGTCTACCGCCTACACCCTTTGCCAGCTCCCCCGTGAGCGCGCCGTGCTCGTCGGTCGCATCGCCGAGCTGGAGCGCCACCTCGACCTCTACCTAGACCGCGACGCCGCGGTCTGCGAGCTGGACAGCGCCCGGCAGGCGCTCGGCGCTCTGGACGCCGCGATGGTCGCCCTCGACGGCGCCACGCCCCCCACCTTCGCCGACCCCCGCTTCGACCTTACCCCCGAAGAGGCCGCGACCATGCTCGGCCTGAACCGCCGCGAGCTGGTCCGCCTCGTCGACCTGACCGACCCCACCGCTCACCCCTGCATCGACCTCTCCCCCGGCGGCGCCCGCCGCCACCTCCGCTTCAACCGTTCCCAGCTCGAAAACTGGGCCAAGGAGAAACCATGGCAAGCAAGCGTCCGCACCCCAATGGCTGGCTCATCCGCTGGCGTGAACCCACCCCTTCTGACCCTCGTCTCCGGACCCAGCGGTCGTGGGTCTGTTCCGACTCGGACGCTCAAGCCGAGGTCTACCGCGAAGAGGCCGAGCGCGCAGAGGTGGCCGGCGAGGGCTGGACTCCCCCTGACCGGCGACCCCGACTTGGACGGACTGGTGTAGGTGGAGAGGTGGCCGTCATGGTCGCCGAGCATGGCCTCCGCGGCATCGCTGGCCACTATCTCAAGGAGCTGCGGTCGCTCCGGGAGCGGCGCGCGGGGACCATGCACGAGGTCACCCACTCGCTCCGCTCGTTCCTGCGCTGGCTCTGGCCGCACCTCGGTCTCGACCACGGCGCGCGCGTCGACCCCTCCAAGCTGAGCGTGCCGCTCCTCCAGAACTGGTGGGAGTGGATGGTCTCCGACGACCGCGTTTCGGTTGTCCCGGTGCGGCGCCGCAACCGCACCTACGAGCGCACCTACAAGGGGCCGCTCAAGCGTTCTTCCGCGTACAAGGAGTGGACGACGATTGTCGCCTTCTGGCGATGGGCGGCGCAGGTCGAGGAGTTCGATGGAGCGGTGCCGATGTGCCCGACCGAGCGCCTCCGTAAGTCCTACCGCGACCCGAACAAGAAGGCCGGGGCTCGGCGGCCCGTCGTCGCCGCGTCGTGGGAGCAGGCCGCGCGCTGCATCGCCGCCGCGACGGACTGGGTCCGGCCGCTCGCCATCCTCTGCTACTACACCGGCCTCCGGGTCGGGCAGGCACGTTCGCTCACGTGGGACGACGTGCACCTCGATGGCCCGTTCGCGAAGGAGAACGGCGGTCCGGTGCTCTGGGTCGGTCAGGGCAAGACCCCGGCCGAAGGCGACGGCCGGTTTCTGCCCCTGCATCCTTCTCTCGCGGGATGGCTGCGCCAGCGCAATCGTGAGGTGCCCGCTGTCGAGGCACTCTCTCGCGACCTGCGCCGCACGGACACCGCCGCGTACAAGGCCCGCACCGCCGGGCTCGCCGAGGGCCGCATCGCTTGGGAGGGGGGCAACCAGAACCTCTCCCTCCAGTTCTGTCGGGCTTGGAAGAAGGCGGAGGTTCCGCCTGCTGTGTGGGAGCTGCGCCCCGCGCACGCGTTCCGCAAGGCCCTACGCACGAACGTGATGAACGCCTCGACCGAGCCGGGCTCCATGGCGTGGCAGGCGGCGGAGCGGCTCCTCGGCCACGCGCTCCCCGGGCAGCTCGACGCCTACCAGTCCCACCGGGTGCTGATGCCCACGATGCGGAGGCTCATCGAGACGATTCCCCCGTGGGAGGAAGCCGCGAAGGTGAAGGGCGGCAAGGTCATCCACCTCCCGTCGCTCGTGAACGACGAGGACATGGCGGCGCTCGAATAGCGCGCCTTCTTGGCCTCGCCCCCGCCAAGCCGAGGATAGAGGCTCAACGTGAAGCTTCGCCCAAGCTTATCAGTCGGGCGAAGTCGTCCACGGGGGCCGGTTCCGCCAGCAGTCCGCCCGCGGATGGTCGTGGACGCCCTTCCGAGCGGATAGCTCGACGTGGCGACGACAGGAGCACTCGCTCAGGAGCGTGGCGATGCCGGAGTCCGACAAGACCTGCTACCGGTGCGGCCAGAGCCGCCCGCTTTCGGCCTTCATCGCGAAACGGAACGGGCAGACCTACGACATGTGCTCGGACTGCCTGCACGACATCCTGACGAGGGGTGGAAGTCGCGGTGCGAAGGTGCGACTTCCCCACACGGCCACCCAACGCGTGTGCTACCTCTGCCGCCGGGTCCAGCCGAACACGGCGTTCACGCGGCGTGCCGACGGCACGTACTTTTCGGCGTGCAAGGACTGCAATGTGAATGTGTTCGCGCACCGCCGCCGCGCCCGCCTTCTCGCCGCGGAAGGGAGTTTCTCTACTGCCGAGTGGCTTGCCGTCCTCGCCGGACACCCAGTGTGCCCCGGCTGCGCGCGCCGCTGGGAAGAGATTCCGCTCCCCGTCCACATGAAGAGCGTGGTCACCCGTGACCACATCGTCGCGGTCTCGAAGGGCGGCAGCAACGGCATAGAGAACATCCAGCCGCTCTGCTACTCGTGCAACTCCAAGAAGGGCGACAGGTAGGCGCGCTCAGCCGAGGAACTGGGCCACCGGCGGCCTGCCAACGGCCAGCATGTGGGCCGCGATGAGGTCGTTCTCCAGTTCGAGCCGCTGGTGGCGCTGCCACGGGCCTTCGACCCACGAGACAGCGAGCGGCGCGTCGGAGGCGAGAATCCGCCCCTGTGCGTGGTCGGCGAGTCGCAGCTTCGCGAGGTGGGCGCGGATGCGCTCTCGGATGGCGCCCTCGCCGATGTAGACAACATGCCCCGAGGCGATGCCCCTGATTCGGTAGAGGCCGGTCCCGAGGTCGACCGGGACAGCATCGGCGGGGCTCCACTCTGACCAGCGGTGGCCGCACCAGTCCACGGAGGTCGGCGCACCGATGAAGCCCGTCGGAGGGACGCCCGGAAGGTGCGCCGCATCAAGGCCGGGAGCGAGGCCGCCGCGGAAGCGGCGACCAGCGGCGACGATTACGTGGTTGTTCGCCGAGGACATGCGGTAGCCGGCGGGCATTCGCCCGAAGTTCAGCGACGGAGAAGTCCCGAACCGCAGGCGGTGCTCGGCGAGCGCGATGCACTCCAGCCCCTTCCGCCACTGGGTGTCCCCGAGCACGACGGCGAAGGAGGCCTCGAAGTTCTCGTGGCCAAGGTCACGGAGTGCCCAGAGCGCTGGCCCTGCGGTGTGGGGGTCACGGTAGGGCATCTCCGCTGCGTAGACCCCGCGGAGCATTGAAGCTGATCCGATCTCGTGGACGGTTGATGATGATGCTCTCGTTCAGATCACTATCACGATGGTGGTTCGGTTGGAGGACGGTAGGCGGATCACCAGGAGGGGGGTGCAGGGGGGAGACTCAAAA
>BJHF01000168.1 GCA_014191855.1 Deltaproteobacteria bacterium | reverse complement strand
CCCACAGCCCCCCACGCTCGTGCGGCCATTCGGAAGCAAATTCCGCCGTCGAAGCCAAAGTGTATGCGGGCCGAGCCACCGATCGCATCGGAGACCGCCATCTGCACCAGCCCGGCGCACCCCCAGCACTCGGCGGATAGCTGTAGATCCCCCTGCTCGGCAGACCGAATCGCTGAGGCAACGAATTCCTGCTCAGCGAGGCAGTAGCAGCCCAGTCCGGCCCATGCGATCGCCAAGCCCGTAAGAGCACGTCGATCGCTGGCGTCCAGGCGCAGGATATTCTTGAAAACGCGAGCCGCCGCGACGAACTCGTCTTCGCGAAGCAACACCGTTCCCGTCTGCCAACCTGGGCCGTTGTGAATCGGGAACTCCGTGTCCCCCGCGCTGGCGGCGCCGTTCCCCACTTCGCGACGGAGTGCATCGAGGAGCGGGGCCCAATCCGGAAGTCCATCGAGGGGATCCAACTTGAGTACTGACCCATGCGCTTGTACCTCCACCGTCGCGAAGGCTTCGAGCTGGGCCTCGTGTTCGCGCACAGCGAAAATCGCAGCTGAATTCTCGTCAAAGTCCGCCTTGGCAAACGTGGTCCCGTTCAACGGAATGTAGGAGAGCTGGGCTGCGTCGATGGCGAACGGGTTCTGGTCGAGGGCTCGCTCAAGGGGAAGCTGCCGCCAAGCGTCGACTTTGGGAAAATTGCTGCTCGTCATCAGGCGGAGCCGCACTCCGTCGGCGGCGGCCTGAACCTGCGGGCGGCCGAATTCAGCCACCTTGCGGCGTCCCGTCATGCTTTGCGCCGTCTCGGCCCACCGCCCTCACCATCCGCCCGAACGCCGCCCGCTGCTCCTCGTGGTCGACGATCCTCGCGATCCGCCGCACCTCACGCTCGGCCAGCCGCGGCGCTTCCTCCTTCGGCACGTCGAGCGCGGCGATGACCTCCGGGGCCAGCAGCAGCAGGTTGAGCAGCTGCGACACCCGCGAGCCGCTGACCCCCTCCGCCGCCCCGAGCTCATCCAGGGTGCGGTACGCGCCCAAGGCGTAGCGATCGCGCAGGTGTCGGGCGCGGGCGAACAGGTGCTGGAAGCCGGCGAGCTTGGCGACCCTGCGGGCGTCGCTCACGTTGAGCAGCGCGCCGGTGGCCTCCATGTACTTCCAGACCTGCTCCACGGCAGGGAGGTCCGCGAGCTCCCGGAGCTCTCGCTCTCCGAGCGTCGGGTTCGACAGGGTCGCGTCGTCGAGGTCGGCGAGGATCTCGGGCGCGAGGCGGGTGAGCACGAGGAGCTGGCACACGCGCGGGCGGCTGATGCCCTCGCGCTCGGCGAGGTGCTTCGTGGAGCGGCCCGGCTGCTCGTCGAGCCACGACCGGAACTCGCGGCCCCGCGCGAGGAAGTCGCGGATGCGCTCCCGCCGCGCTGCCCACGCCTCTGCCGCCCGTGGCGCGTTGACGTGGCGCGTTGACCCGCGGCCTGGCGCGTTGACCGCTTCGCCTGTTTCGGCGCCCTCGTTCTCGTGACGCGTTGAATCGGGGGCGCCCGGGGCTCCCGACTCAGCGTCGCGAAGCGCCTGCACACGCGAAGAGGCCCTCCGGTGTCCGAACCGGAGAGCCTCCACGGGCGGCTGGTGGCGGCTCAACCCGAAGCCGGGCTGGGCCGGGATCGGCACCACGATCTCCCAGGTCATCAGAACCTCGGTTTCTTCGGATGCGATCGGGGACGTTATGGCTCCCGCTCCCTGACTTGAACAGGGGACCCTCTGATTAACAGTCAGATGCTCTAACCAACTGAGCTAAGCGGGAATGCGCGCCGCATCTAAGCGGCCGCCCGCGCGGCGTCAAGTCCTCGGAGGCGTGCCGGCGACTGCGAAGCATGGCGCCCCCCCGAAGGCCGCCGCGAGGCCCAGAAACCGGCCTTGGTCCAGGGACCGGGCCTAAGGCCTCGCCCAACCCCCTCCGTCCCCGCCCGGTCCCCCGCCATCGGCCCCGCTCAGGCCCCCCGCCTCCTCCGCCCCCCCGCCACGCCTCCCACGATCATCCCCGCCCACACCCAACCGACTCCCGCCGACCCGCCTCCGGACGCCGCACTGCACCCGCACTCGTCGCAAACCAGCGCCTCCTCTGCATCACAAGGCAGCTCGTGCAGCTCGAATTTGGCGCCTTCGGAAGAGGAATAGAGCGTTCCATCATCGTCGATGGCCACGCCCTCGCCCTGCTCCTCGCCCACGAAGATCAGGTCGATCGGGGGGGTGGACCAGTCGAGGAGGCAGCCGCGCCAGACCCAGCCGAGGGTGGCACCCCGGAGCACGACGAGGAGCCCGTCGGCGGAGACGGCGCCGCCCGTGACCGGCTCGTCCAGCGACAGCTCGGCCTCCTCAGCCAGCGTTCCAACGGTGCCGTCGCAAACGAGGGAAGGGGAGTGAAACACCTCGGTAGTACCGGATGATTTGGTGACCACCCGGACCGATCCGTCGGGGAAGACGAGGAGGGCCTCCGCGTCGCGGGCTTTGCCGTCCGCGTAGGCGAGGGTGCAGGCGACGGCCTGGAGGGTATCTCCATCCACCAGCGGCGCGCGCCAGATCGTCAGGTCAGACCGGGTTTCCTGGTTATCGCCGATGTCGCCGATGTAGACGCAGGTGCCTTCGTCGCAAGCGGCGACCGCGAGATCCTCCCAGTCGGTGTTGGTGGCGCCGTTTACGGTGAGGGTCTTGAGGAAGTTGCCGCCGATGTCGAAGGCGTAGAGCTCGGCGGCGCCGTCGGAGTCGTCGAGGGTGAGAAAGCCGTCGTCGGTGATGGCGAGCGCGGAGGACTCCTCGCTCGGGATGTGGTCCACCTCGGTGACGAGCTCGGAGGCCGTCCAACTGGAGCAGACCTCGTCGGCGGCATAGGCAAAGGTGAACCACAACATGGGAATCGGACACGTCCTTTGGCAGCTTATCGCGTGCCCGGTCGAACAACTCGGGATCGAGCTGCCGGCCGGCGGGGCCGATGCCGTTTCCCACGAAGACCTGCGCCGCGATACTCGGTTGTTGCTGGGTCCAGATCCCGCGGGGACATTCGTGGAGCGCCTCGGCCAGATGCAGATGGCCCCTGTACCGGCGACCGGCGAGCTCCCGGAAGGGACGACGTGCGCGGCACGAGGGGAGGGGAAGGCTCCGGCGGAGCAGCCCCGCTTGATTGTCGCGACGTGGCCCGCTACGGCGGACGAGGCGACGGCGGGCGCCGCGCTGATCTCCATCGCCAAGGCCTGGGACCTCGAGGGCGGCCCGAAGGGTAGGGCGACCCTGTGTTTGCTGCCGCGCGACCTCGCCGGCTGGGCGCCCCCCGAACCCAAGCCGGCAGCGCTCAGGCTACCGGTATCGACGGTCGATTCAGCGCCAAAGCTCGGTGTGTACCTGCCGTACATGATCGGAGGGGGGCTGTGGATCGGCCCAATCGCGGCGGGCGAGCTCACGCTGTCGAACGGGCGCTTCGAAGCGGGCCCCGTAGACCCCGCCCGGCCGCCCGAGAAGATCAACTACACCGACGTACAAGCCAGAACCAAGGCGATCTTCCTGCGCCTATGACCCCTGTCGAGCCCGTGCCGATCACCACACCTGCGCGGAAGCCTCCAGGGCCACGGTCGACGCCCGCAGCTCCGCAGCGAGCTCCGCCAATGCCGCCCCTTCTTCGCGAAGCGCCGCGATCTGCGCAGCTCGCTCGCCCTCGGGGGCAGCCTTCAGCGCATCGAAGCGCGCCGCCAACGCATCCGAGCGCGCGGCCAAGTCGGCGGATTGCTCCGCCAACGCAGACGCGCGTACCGAGAGCGCCGCGGACGGCGACCCGGCGCTGGCCGGCCCCAGGGGCTCCGGGGCGCAGCCGACGCCGGTCAACACGGCGAAGATCATCGCGGAGGCGACGATCAGGGGGAAACGATGGTGATCCCGGTGACCGTGCTGCCCGACGACACCGAGAACAGGTTCGGCGAGGGGTAGCTCAGCGTTCCGTCCAGGGTGGCCGGGTCACCGTCGGGATCAAAGATCATCTCCACGCCCACGCTGGTGGACGTGCCGATGTCGAGGCTGACGGAGAAAGCAGCCGGCGTGCCGCTGCTGGTGGGGCAGGTGACCATGCCGGGAATGCCGATGGGAGCCGCGCCCGCAGCCACGTCGGGGACGCCGCTGGAGTCCAGATCCGCCGCGTCGTACACCGAGAGGATGCAGAGCGAGGTGGAGCTGACGCCCGAGTCGGCCTGGAAGGTGCCTTCGAACGTGGCCGTACCGCTGGTGCTGGTATCGACGCTCGTATCGACCGACGTATCGACGCTGGTATCGACCGAGGTATCGACCGACGTGTCCATCCCCGTTTCGCCCGTATCCGGCCCGGTATCACCGGTATCCGGACCCGTGTCGCCCGTGTCGGGGCCGGTGTCGCCCGTGTCGGGGCCGGTATCGCCCGTGTCGGGGCCGGTGTCCCCCGTGTCGTTCCCCGTGTCGTTCCCGGTGTCGGTGTCCGTGTCGGTGTCCGTGTCGCTATCGGTATCCGAGTCGGAGTCCGTGTCGGTGTCCGCGTCTCCCGAGCCGGTGTCCCCGCCGAGGTCGAGCGGGTAGCACTCACCGTCGTCGGCACGACCGAGCGCAGGGCCGCAGTCTTCGGGTTCGGTGGCGCAGGCGGTGAGGGCGAGAACGATGATCAAACTGAAGCGCATGAGTCTCCGCAGAAGTGGTGCGCGGGTAGTATCGGCCCGCTGGGTGGAAGCTGTCAACTTTTTGTGGACGGAATCCAGATCGAGAAGCGGGATCCCGCGCCTTCCACCGAGTCGAGGTGGAGCTTGCCCTTGTGTGCCGCAACGATGCCGGCGACGATGGAGAGGCCGAGTCCGCTGCCCTCAGTTCGGCGGCTCAAGAGCCCATCTGACCGGTAGAATTTCTCGAACACGCGGCGCTGTTCCAGGAGAGGGATTCCCGGACCGTCGTCCTCGATCGTGAAGCAGACACCGTCGCGTTCACGGGTAGCGCGGAAGCCAACCGAGACCCCAGCGCCTCCGTACTTCCGCGCATTGCCGAGCAGGTTGAGGAGCGCCTCGGCGAGCGCGTCCGGGTCGGCCGTGACGTCGGGGAGGTCCGCGGCGACATCGACCCGCAGGGTTGTCTCCCCCGAGAGGTCGTGCGCACGGAACGCCGCGAGCGCCCGATCCGCGACGTCCTTCGGCGCCACCCGCTCGAGGTCGTACACCCGGCGCCCCGCCTCCATGCGTGCCCAGGTCAGCACGCGCTCGATCTTCCGCGTCAGCCGCTCCGTTTCGCCCGCGATGATCGCGAGGCACTCCGCCACCTTCTCGGGATCTTTGACCCGGCCGCTCTGGAGCGTTTCAACGAAGAGCCGGATCGACGTGAGCGGGGTGCGGAGCTCGTGGCTCACGTTGCTCACGAAGTCGGTTTGTAAGCGGCTGAGCCGGGTTTGCTGAACGACCGCGCTGCCCATGAGCACCACCCCGGCGACGGTGAGCGCGAACAGGCCGATCATCGTGGCGCGCAGGCCGGAGCCGGTGGGATCCCCGACGGCGGGCTCGGTGACCTCGATGCGCCAGTGGGAGAGCGGTGCGCCCAACGCACGGGTGACAAAGGGCTCGTCTTCAAGGAGCGTGCCGGCGACCCGCCGCCGCAGCCCCTCGAAAGAAACGGGCGATCCAGCGGGGTCGTTCGCGACGGCGCGCACCTGGAAGCGCGCGCGTTCGTTCGGGAACAGCCGGCCGACGATCTCCGGGAGGGCGACCGCATCGACCACCCGGGCATCGATCCGATACGCCACGATCAACCCCTCGTTCAGCCGGGACACCGCAAGATCGCCATCCGCCGGTGGACCGGCGAGGATCACGAGCGGGGAGGCCGCGGAGAGCTGAGCGCCGGCGACGATGGCCTCCGGAGGCAGTGCTGCGTCGTCGATCCGCCAGATCCGGGTGACGACGCCCCCCCGATCCGCGTACGACCCCAGCGCCGCATCGAGCCGATCTTCCTCGATCGTTGCCAGCTCCCGCCGCAGCCGATCATCCTCCTCGCCGAGCCGAGCCAGCACCGCCCCCTCGATTTCGCGCGCCTGCAGCGCGTAGCGTTCATGGAGCCGCCCCTCCTCGGCGTCGGCCCGGTCCTTGAGCCCCGCCAGCCCGTAGGCGAACAGCGCGATGGTCGGGCCGACCACGAGGACCACCAGGGCCCAGAAGACCCGGCGTCGCGCGATACTCTCGCCAAGCGTGGGCATGACCACGCCTAACGGGAAACGCCGCGCTCCGGTCGTGCCCCCGCGCCCCGCGTGCAATAGCGCACGCCGCATGAACCTTGCCCAGATCCTGTCCGACGATGTCCTGGCCCGCGTGGAGCGGCCCAGCCGCTACCTCGGCTCGGAGCTCAACAGCGTGCACAAGCCGGGCTCACGGGTTCGGCTCGCGCTGGCCTTCCCCGACTTGTACGACCTTGGACTTGGTAATCTCGGCCTGCACATCCTGTACGCGATCCTCAACAAGCAGCCCGACGTGTGGGCCGAGCGCGTGTACGCCCCCGCTCGCGACATGGAGGTTGCGCTCCGGGAGGGCGGTCACAAGCTCTTCGCCGTGGAGAGCAAGGACGAGCTCTGCGACTTCGACGGGATCGGCTTCACGCTCCAGTCGGAGCTGACGTTCACCAACATCCTCAACATGATCGACCTATCGGGACTGCCGCTCCGCACGGTGGACCGCCAGGAGTCCCACCCACTCACGTTCGCGGGCGGTCCGGCCGTGTTCAACCCCGAGCCGCTCGCGCCGTTCATCGACTTCTTCGTGATTGGCGATGGCGAAGACATCGTCGTGGAGATCGCCGAGGTATTTCGGACGGTTTCGGGTCGCGATGCGAGGCTGGCGGCGCTCGCGAAGGTGGAGGGGATCTACGTCCCGGCGCTGTACCCGATGGACACGCTGCCGGATGGTCGGGTGCTGCCTCCGCTCGATGCGCCCAAAATCCGGAAGCGCACCGCCAAGGCCCTCGTGGCCGAGCAATTTCCGGTGGACTACATCGTGCCCTACACGGAGCAGGTGCACGACCGGGTTTCGCTGGAGGTTTTGCGTGGGTGCACGCAGGGTTGCCGCTTCTGTCAGGCCGGGATGACCACGCGGCCGGTTCGGGAGCGGTCGGTAGACGACGTAGAGGCGCTGATGCGCCGGACCCTCAAGGCCACCGGCTACGAAGAAGTGTCGCTTGTTTCTCTCTCTACCTGCGATCACTCGCACGTTCGCAGCCTCGTGGCCCGCACCGCGGAGGTGGCGGCGGAGACGAGGGTTACCGTATCATTACCCTCCTTGCGACTGGATAGTTTCTCCGTCGATCTCGCTGATATGGCCGCCACGACGCGGCGCACGGGACTGACCTTCGCCCCGGAGGCGGCGAGCCCCCGGCTGCGCGCGGTGATCAACAAGTGGATCCCCGACGAGGAGCTGATCCAGATGGCGACGGCCGCCTACGACAAAGGGTGGGAGCACGTAAAGACCTACTTCATGATCGGCCTGCCGACGGAGCGGGACGAAGACGTCGAGGCGATCGTGGACTTGTGCCGACGCACCGTGATCGAAGGCAAGAAAAAGAACCCGCGGGCCATGGTGCACACCGGCGTGAGCACCTTCGTGCCCAAGCCCTTTACGCCCTTTCAGTGGGCCCAGCAGATCGACATCGGAGAAACGCAGCGTAAGCAGTGGATGCTCCTCGAGAAGTTCCGCACCATGAAGGCGATCAAGTTCGGGCGACACCACCCGGAGGAGACGTTCCTGGAAGGGCTCGTTTCACGGAGCGACCGCCGCGCCGGTGATCTGATCGAGGCGGCCTGGCGCGAGGGCGCCCGCTTCGACGCCTGGAGCGAGCACCTCGACTTCGGGGCCTGGACCCGGGCGATCGAGAAGGTGGGCTTCGACACGGCGGACGCGCTGCGGGAGCGGGCGCTCGACGAGCGGTTGCCGTGGGGCCACATCGACATCCACATCCCGAAGCAGTGGTTCGTGGACGAC
>BJHF01000167.1 GCA_014191855.1 Deltaproteobacteria bacterium | reverse complement strand
CCGCGCGCGCGTGTCCCCGCCGCGAAACACCCCGGCCCCGCCACGAAACCGCTCACAACCGCCCAGGCGACCTCGCCCCCCGCGCGTTGTGAGCGTTGGCCGACGATATCGCGACACAAGAGTACCCGCGCGCCGCCCCGAACGCCACCCACGACGCCCGATCGACGTGGTTTCGGCCGCGCGCGCCTCGTCCCCGCCGCGAAACGCCCGCTCCCCGCCGCGAAACCGCTCACAACCGCCGAGGCGCGGTCGCCCCCCGCGCGTTGTGCGCGTTGGCCGATACTGTCGCGACATGGCAGCGCGCCTGGCGTACAGCAGCCCTGATTCCGCCGCGCGTGCCCGTCCCTCCCTTTGCGGCTTTGCGGCTTTGCGTGACCCCTTCTCGGTCTTCGGCATGGCCGCCCCATCGAGCCAACGTCGCACCCGCACCCGCGATGCCCTCCTACCCACTCCCAGCCCAGCTACCTGGCCTGGGGCATCGCCAAATTCACCATTTCAAAACTGGAAATAAATAAAGTCCATCGAGCTCATCCGCACGAACACGAACAAGCACACGACGAACACCGCCCAGGTCGTCGTTTGCAGGGGCAGGTACCACTCCGACCGCTCCAGCCGGGGCAACGCCCACTTCTGGAACCAGAGCCCTACGATGAGCGGGAGCGAGAACGTACCAGTGATGGCCAGCAGCGTGACCACCGCCACCCATTCGATGTCCGGGGCGTAGAACGGGGACTTCGTGAGGTGCCCCCAGAGCGCGGCGCCGTTCATCTCCCGGAACAACAACCAGCCGAAACACGTGAAGCCGAACATGATCACGACGGCGGCGGCGTGCGACCACACCTGCGTCTTGAGCACCTTGGGGATCTTCGGCGTCACGAGTCGATAACCGGTGAGGATGACCGCGTGGTACGCGCCCCAGATCACAAAATTCCAGCTCGCGCCGTGCCAGAGGCCGGAGAGCAACATCGCGAAGGTGGTGGCGCGCGTCTGCTTCCAGAAGCCCCCTTTGTTCCCGCCGAACGAGATGTAGAGGTAGTCCTTGATCCACGTGGAGAACGACACATGCCAGCGCCGCCAGAAGTCGGACGGGTTCGTGGCGATGTACGGGTTCTTGAAGTTCTCCATCAGGTCGAAGCCGAGCATCCGCGCAACGCCCCGCGCAACGTCCGTATACCCGGAGAAGTCGGCGAGGATCTGCACCGCAAAACCGAGCGTGGCCGCGTACACCAGCGGTCCCGAGGGATCCTTGAGCGCGAACACCTTGTCGACGTACGGGGCGATGGTGTCCGCCACGACGACCTTCTTGAACGCGCCCCACATCGCGAGCGCGAGGCCGCTGCGGATCATCTGCAGGTCGAAGCGGCGGTTCGTCTCCGCCTGGAGCAGCAGGTTGCCCGCGCGCTGCACCGGCCCGGCCACAAGATGCGGGAACAGGGAAACGGCGATCATGTAGTCGAGGAGGTGCTTGCGGGGCTTGAGTTCGCCCCGGTACACGTCGATCGAGTAGGCCATCGACTGGAAAGTGTAGAAGGAAATCCCTGGGGGAAGCAGGATTCCGAGCGGGGCCAACGTGTGGTGCACGCCGATCGCATCAAACGCGGCGGCGATGTTCACGATGAAGAAGTCGAAGTACTTGAAGTATCCGAGGATCACGAGGTTGGTGGCCAGACTCACGAACAGGATCTTCCCCTTCCGGTCGGCCCAACGCTCCATCGCGAGCGCCGAAAAATAATCGACGATCGCCGAGACATACAGGAGGATCAGGAACCACGGATGCACCCACCCGTAGAACACCGCGGAGACGACGCCGAGCCAGAGGTTCTGGACGAGCCGGCTCGGGATCGCCCAGTAGACCGTGAAGACGATCGCGAAGAACCAGAGGAACTCGGTCTGGATGAACGTCATGGTCGGGGGGCAACGGGATCTATCGCAACACGGTGGCTCTCGCCGGTGGAGGCCACCAGCTCATAGAGCGAGTGGTTGTAGCAGCCGGCCGTGCAGCCAGCGCCCCACAGGTGCTCGCGATGCCGCTGAACCTCGGGCGAACGCCACAGCTCCGCGAGCGGCGTTTCGAAGACGTTCCCCACCTTGAGCCCCTCGCCGCCCCACACGCAGCAGGGCAGGAGGTCCCCGCGGTAGGTGACGCCGTACTGGTCCACAAGGCCGAGGCAGCGCATGGGCCCGGCCTCCCCCGCGTGGTAGCGCAGCGCTTCGGCGTAATAGTGCGCCTTGGCGGCCACGTTGGGGTCGGCCTTGGCGAGTCGCGTCACGGCGTCCAACCACGCCGCTTTGTCCTCGTCCGAGGTGAGGTACAGCTCCTTCGCGTCGTTCACCGGCCAGAAGTCGAAGCGCGCCCCGGCGGCGCGTACGGCCTCGTATACCGGCACCAGCTCGCGCACGTTCTGGTTCGTGACCGTGAAGTAAACGGCCGTATCGACGCGACCGTCCAAGATGGTACGAAGAAGCTGCTTCCACGTGCGTCGGTAGGCGCCCGGCTGGCCGCGGAGGGCATCGTGGGTTTCGGGCAGACCGTCGAGGGAGAAGCTGAGCGAGGTGAGGCCGGCGTCGGCCAGGGCGTCGAGGTGCCGGTCCACGAGCGTGCCGTTCGTCGTGATGTTGACGCTCATGCCAAGGCTTTTCGCGTGGCGTACGATGTGGGTGAGCCCCGGATGCAGGAGCGGCTCCCCGCCGGTGAGGACCAGCACCTTCGTGCCAATGGCGGCGGCCTGCTCCACGAGCCGGAGCGCCTGCTCCGTGGGAACGTTCTCGGGGCGGTCCCAGAGATCGCAGAACACACAGCGCAGGTTGCAGCCGCGGTTGATGAGGAACAGCATCGTGAGCGGCTTCGAGGGCACCCGCGCCGGCAGGTGCGCCTCGATCGATGGGCGCGCCACGAAGTCTCGTCCTTCTCCGCGATGAATCTCCCGGTAGCTCCGCGTGACCTCCGACCAGTCTCGCGAGGCCGCGTAGGCTCGCGCGCGCTTCCCGAGTCGCGACCGAAGCGTCGCGTCCCCGAGCGCACGGTTCACCGCCGCGGCGAACCCCGCGCCTTCCGCGAGGAGCAGGTGCTCCTCGTGGCGCACCTCCAGCCCCTCGGCGCCAAGTGGCGTTGAAACCACAGCCTTCCCCGCCGCAAAATACTCCAGCAGCTTCATCCGGGTGCCGCCGCCCGCGAAGAGCGGACACACGCACAGGTCGGCGCCCTGGATGTGGCCGGGGAGATCCTCGACCGCACCAACAAAACGTAGCCGTGAGCTGGCATAGGCCTCGGGCGCGCCCATCCCCGCGCACACGATGGAAGCGTCGGCCGGAAGCGCCGGCAACACCTGCTCCGCGAGGAAGCGCACCGCCTCCGTGTTCGGCGCATAGTGCAGCGTGCCGTGGAACAACACGACCGGCCCGGCTGCAAGCCCATAGCGGGCGCGAAGGTCTACCTTACCCGCCGGATAACTGCCCACGTCCACGCCGTGGGGCACATAATGTCCCCGCCCGCCGAGCCGCGCCCGATCCTCCTCCGACACGACGATCAGCTCGTCTACCGCGCGCACCAAACCCTGTTCGATCGCCCGGATCCGCGCGAGGGCGCCCCGCCCCAGGCCCGCCATCTGGCGCAGGCGGTCATGCTCCACGTTGTGCTCCACGAGCACGCTCCGCCCGCCCAGCAGCTTCGACGCGAGCACACCCGGCAAGGCATACCCGGGAAACTCCGCTTGATACACCTCGATCCGCTCGCGAAGCCCCACATAGAGCACCCGCGCCCACCACGCCGGGTCGAGGATCGGGCGATAGAGGAAGGTCTCGTCGGAGGGGTAGCCGATGCGCAGGAGCAGCCGCTCCAACCGCGCCTGGTCCCGGAACACCGGGGCTTCTTGCAGCGCGCGCACGCGGGCGCCGTAGGGCACCCGGGTGAACTTTCCCCCTTCAAGGCGCAGATATGCGTCCCGATCGTCGGAGACCAGCACCACATGGTCGCCGGCCGCGGCCAACGCCTCCGCCGTGCGCACAATCTTCACGGCCGCGCCGTGAACCGTCGGAAACAAGTCTCCGCGGCTGAGGATCGCGACGCGAGCGCTCATCCGCGCCGGGCCTACGCCCGCCCGTTACGCGCGGCCCAGCCCGGGTCGACCAGCTCGATCGACATCGGCATCGGCTCCGCGTTCGGGTCGCACCGGTAGCCGGTCAGGTCGGTAATTCCCCCTTCGGCCAACACTTCTTCGTCGAGCCAGGCCCGGAAGCGGGCGTGCGCAGGATCCCGTTCGAGCAGCATCACCGTCGCATCCGCCAGAATATCCGGCTTGCGCCACTCGCTCGCGGAGCCCATGCCCAGGTTCTCCGTTGCGGCCGTGCGAATTCCGGTGACGGGCCAGAGGGCGCTCGCGGAGATGCCGTGGTCGGACTCCTCAGCGTCGATCGCCATCGCCAGCGCCGTCATCCCCCACTTCGATACCAGGTACGGCGCTTTTCCGGCGAGCGCCGCGCTCACGATGGGCGGCGACATCATGAGGATGTGGCCGCCGCCCCGGGCCCGCATGTGCGGGATCGCGGCGCGGCTCAGGGCGAACGAGGCGCGCATGTTCACGCCAAACACCAGGTCGAACCGCTTCACGCTCCAATTCGCCACCGGCGCCCAGAAGATCGCGCCGGCATTGTTCACCAGCACATCGATGCCGCCGAAGCGCTCGACGGTGCGCTCAACCAGCTCGGTGCACGCATCGCTGTCGCGCGCGTCGAACGCCACGACGTGCGCCTCCCCGCCGGCCGCCTCCACGGCTTGTGCGGTTTCGATCAGGGTTCCCGGCAAACGCGGGTCCGGCTCCATGGTCTTGGCCGCGAGCACGAGGCGCGCGCCTTTCCGCGCCAGCGCGACCGCACACGCCGCACCGACGCCCCGACTCGCGCCGGTGATGAGCACCACTTTCTCGCGCAACGACCACATGCGGAACCTCGCGTCCCCGCCCTATCCAGCAGCGCCCGCCGCGGCCCTCCGGTACACTCTGTGCGAGGCTCCCCCTCTGACGCTGCTCTTGCTCGCCCTCGCCGCCTGTTCGCCCGATGCGGACGTGGACGTGGTGCCGCCGGGGATGAGCCGGGACGTGGTGGGCGAATCGAAACCCGAGCCCGACACCGACGCTGTCGACACCGCATCTGTCGACACCGACACGGGGGAAACCGGCGAACAACCGCATACGGGCGACACTCACGACAGTGGCGGTGTCGAGAGCGGAGACACCCATGACAGTGGTACTGTCGAAAGCGGCGGGGGCGACGACAGCGGCGACACGGGAGAGGGGGTTCCACCGGAGGACAGCGGCGAAACCGGAGGATTCGACACCAGCCTCGTGGTGGACACGGCGGATACCGGCGCCGTCGACAGCGGCGCGGCCGAGGAGAGCGGCGGCACCGACACCGGCGCCGAGGAATCGGGCGGGGCAACCGGCGGCCACGACACGAGTATGCCGGTGGACACCAGTCTTTCCGGCGACACGGGCCTGGGCGGAGGCGCAGACACCAGCGTTGGATTCGATACCAGCCATCGGCTCGATACGGCCGGACCGGCCGACACCTCAGGCATGACGACCGACACCGGGGCCAGCGCAACGACGAGCACGGACTCGGGCAGCGACACAGGGTTCGGCGTCGCGCTGGGCGAAAAGCCGGCGGATACGGCAGACACGGCCGACACGGCTGACTCCGCCGACACCAGCAACCCGCTCGCCTCAGGGGACACGGCCGACACCGCCGCAACCGCCGCAACCGACACCTCGGTGTACTTCCCCGGCGGCTGCGACACGGCCGATACCGGCGGCTGTTCCTCCGTGATCCGCTTCGTCGCCCTCGGCGACGCGGGCACGGGCGACTCCCGCCAGACTGCCGTCGCAAGCGCCATCGAGGCGATCTGCGTGCTCGACGGCTGCGACTTCGCCCTCTACCTCGGCGACAACATCTACTATGGCGGGCCCACAAGCGTGACCGACGTGCAGTGGAACACCAAGTTCGAAGTGCCCTATGCCGGCCTCGGCTTCCAGTTCTACGCCGTGCTGGGCAACCACGATTACGGTGGCCACTACGACACGGCGACCGCCGCCATCGAGGTCGCCTACACCGCGTACTCCTCGAAGTGGTACATGCCCTCGCGCTATTACACCGAGCCAATCGGCGATGTCACGGTGCTGGCGCTCGACACGCAGTCGATGCAGCTCGGGCACGGCGCCGACCAGGACGCCTGGATCTCCGGCGCCGTCGCCGCGATAAGCACCACCTGGACCGTGGCGATCGGCCACCACCCGTACATTTCCAACGGCCCCCACGGCAACGCCGGCGAGTTCGACGGAATGGCCGGCGAAGGCCAGCCGATGAAGGACTTCTTCGACGCCTATGTGTGCGGCGCTGCCGACGTGTACCTCGCCGGGCACGACCACGCGTTGCAGTGGATGGACGTGCCTTCCGGGTGCGCCACCGAGTTCATCATCGCGGGTGGCGGTGGATCCGGCACCTACCCCATCGTCGGCACGAACCCCGCGTTGTTCGAGGACTCCAACAATGGCTTCTTGTGGGTGGAGATCGACGGCCGCCAATTCACCGGTGTGTTCTACGACGAAACGGGGGCCGAGCTGTATCGGCGGGTGTTCACGAAGTAGGCCGGCCGCTCAGAACGCCACCCGAGCCCCAACGTCCGTCGCCTCGTCGTCGTCCAGCTCAAACTCCACCTCCAACTCGGCGAATTCCTCGTCAATCATCACGATGGCCGAGTCGTCGATCTCCTCGATTCCACCAGAGATGAACTCCCACAGCTCGTCGCGACGCGGCGCATCGAGGTCCAGGAACTCCACGCCCATGCCCATCCCCATGCCGTGCTCCCGAACGACGCGACGCACAACGCATCGCACCTCGAAGCGCTCGCCGGTAACGGGATGTACAATCTCGATTCCCAGCTCCTCTCCCACCTCGCGGAGCTGATCGGCCACCAGAAACATGCCCCCCTTCGAAGCGTCCCGGCTCGCGAACGGGAGCAGATCGTCGGCCGAGCGGGTGTGCACCTCAAGCACCGCACGCACGCGCTCGAAGCGCCGCCGGATCGGTTCGGCGGGGACGGTGGTGGCCGAGGCCAACAGCGGCTCTTCCCCCTCCCCGCTCGAGGGCGGCACCGTCGCAACGAAGCGCTCCCACTTCGCGGTGAGCTCGCCCGAATTCCCGTAGAGTTGAATCCCTACGCCCGGCGTGCGGCCCTCGCCCGGGGGCACGACGCGCACGGTCACGCCCGACAAGGTCGTTGGCGTAAGATCGCCAGGAAAAAGCAACCGAAGCTGTACGAGGCGACGCTCCGGCGGTGGCGAGTCGG
This sequence comes from Deltaproteobacteria bacterium, assembly GCA_014191855.1. Classification (GTDB taxonomy): domain Bacteria; phylum Myxococcota_A; class UBA796; order UBA796; family SXON01; genus SXON01. Next base: position 658 of record BJHF01000167.1, on the reverse strand, counting down.
TGCGCACGCGCATCCCGCCGCGGCTCACATCCTCGGTTACGGCGGCGAACTCGCGCCGCCCCACAATCAATACGGCGTGAAGCTGCAATGCAACACGCCCGTGACGACGCCCCTTCTCGATGGCCATGACGCGCTCCGGTCCGCGTATCGGTTCTACCACGGGCGGGTTGAGGAAAAGGGTCCGGGCGATGCGGGCGGCCCGTTCGCGAGGTCAGGCGCCCTCGCCCCGCATCGCAACGCCGCCGCGCTCCGCGTCGACCAGCGCAGCTCTCGCGGGTCGGGACGCAGCAAGTCCGCCGCCCACGGCAGCACGCCGGCCAGCACCAGGAGCAGCACGGCCACGCTCACGCCCGTGGGCGAAAGGACCTCTCCGCTGGGGGCCGTGACGCCGGCACCGCGTAGTTGCCCGACTACGAAGAACAAAGATGCGATTGCAGTGGGCGCAACGCCGCGCCGGATCCTCCCCTCCCCGGCGCGAAGGCAAGCCAACAAACGAACAGCAACGTCTCGACGACGGACCTGAAGCATCGGCGCGTATCGGCGTCCACCCCCCAGGCTTGATCGCGAATTCACCTCAGGCTCCATCCCCCGCGCGGATCTCCCAGGCAACCCGAACCCACCTCGCCACGCCCCCCCTCGCCTCCCCGCTCCCCCCCCC
>BJHF01000166.1:2264-8125 GCA_014191855.1 Deltaproteobacteria bacterium | reverse complement strand
TCGCCCGAGCCCCGATCGAACTTCGCCGGCCTCAATCCGGTCGTCGAGCCGGGCACTGATCATCCTGCCGCGGCACGCCAGCCGGCCCGGTCACAAGCAATAACTGAACGGTGCGTCGCAATAGCGACACACGTCGTCACACTCGGGGGACTGCTCAAGAATGCAACTGAAGTTTGTGCCGTCCCACTCGGCCGCGCACGCTGCATCGCACGACCCGTATCCCAGCCAGTCGTTGGTTTCGTACAGGCAGATACGTGCCCCCCCGTCCGCGCACAGTTCGTCACACGAGCCGGCGTCCTCGACGTCACCGAACAAGACGCCGCCACCGCCAGTGTCCGCCAGGGCACTAGGTGGTGGGTCAGACAGGAGTAAGCAGCCCGACACCCCGACCATCAGGTTCGAGAAAGCCGTAAAGCGACTGATCTTCATTACTCGAGGCCCTCCGAGCAGGTGTCACCGGCTCCGCGCCGCTCGCGCTGTTTACCAATCATAATTGACCACGACGATGAGGCTCCCCGCCCCAACTGCCGCCCAGCCCACGGTGTTACCGACTTGAAGCGCTGTCCACTCCCCGCTGGAGATGGACGTGTCGCTTTCGTAGATCGACCAGGTGCCGTAGACAGCCGCAGCGCCTACGGCGCCGACGACAACGCCCGCCAACATGCCGTTGCTCCGCGCAACGGCGGAACGGCGCGACTTCTTGCGTGTTCGCTGTTGCCGCTCCTTGGCACGCTCCTTCGTCCGCTGAGTCTCATCCTCTTGGGCCGATTCCTCTTGATCCTCCGCCTCCCTCCGCGCCTGGGCCTCGGCGCTTGCCACGGCCGCCATCCGGCGCGATTCGGCGGCTCGTTCCACCGCCGCCTCTCGCTCCGCCGCCTCTCGCCCCTCGGCTACTTGGCGCTCGGCGGCCTTCCGGTCCTCCTCTTCCTCCTGCCCAGTGGCCCCGGCGTCTCCGCCGGTGTTGTCCGCGGCCGCCTCGGAACCGGCGTCATCTTCGCTGACGGCTGCCAGACGACCAGCCTCGCACAAATCCAGCGCGCGACGTGCCCGCTTTCGCAGTGCGGGATCCTCCGAGAGGTCGAGCGCCCGTGACAAGGCTCGCGGTCCGGACTCAAAGTGTCCGCCGTCACAGTCGACGCTGCCGATTCGATACCAGATGTCGGCCCGGAGCTCATCCACATCGGAACCAGGCGATAGTGCGGTGAGCTCCCGGTCGAGTCGGCGCAACTGGTACACCGCCGCGTCGCGAAGCTCCGCCGCGCGTTCGTGGTCACCTGCTTCGTCTTGCTCCGCGGCCTGATCGATGTCCCCGACGAGCTCCTCGAGACGATCTCGATGGGAGCTCAGCGCATCGTCACCGTCCTCGGCCCAAACCAGGCGTGGCAAGCCGGCGAGGACTACGACAAGTATTGCGATGGGGACGCGTGACGTCAACGGATACTCCGGATCACGGGATTATCGCGCGTGCCCTGGGTCGTCGTGCCGTTCGCGCACCGAGCGTCAACATAGTAGGTGAGGCTCTCGCCCATAGCCGCTTTCACGACCAGCGAAACGGAATACTGACCGGGACTTGATGCCGACATCGAACGTGAGGCCCAGCCCCCATCGATGACGTAGCGCAGCCGCACGTCACAGGGCTCTTCCGCATCTGTCAGTGCCGCGGTAATCGTTGTGGTGTCCCCCAGGTGAACCGGGCCGCGTTCGGAGCGGCTAGGCTTCGACTCGGCTGGGGCTTGGATGGGTGCCGGAGCGGCGACGGGCGTGGCCACCACCGGGGCTGAGGAAGCCTGTGGGGCATCACCCACCGACGGCGTCATCGTCAGAATGGTTGTTTGCGAGGTTTGGGGGGCAGGTTCCGGTGACCCGGTTGGGGCGGCGGGCTCGGGCGCCACGGGTTCGGCCTGAAAGGACAAGACGCCAACGTCCGTCGGCGCGCCCCCGTTGGGTTGACCCCTGATGCCGAGAACAAAGACGCCGATTAGCAAGGCGTTTGCTGCTAAACCGACGAGCACAAGGGCCAGCACGTACTTCGTGATGCCGCCTGGCAACACCTCCGCAGGAACCGAAACCGCCGTCATCCGCCTGCCCGGCGCCGCCATCGTCCCCCGCTCGGTCGGCGCCGCCTTGGTTTGAACCGGCGGCGCCACCTTGGGCGTCCCCGCCGCCTTCGGCACCGCCCCCATCAGCGCCGCCGAAAACGCTCCACAATCCGAGAAGCGCTCCTCGCGCTTCACCTTCAGCGCGCGTTCGATTGCGGACACGAGCGCAGGGTCGCGCGCCCTCACGTCCGTCGGGATGCTGAATTCTCCATGGACGATCGCCGACTGGGTGTCGTACTCGCTGTCGCGAGCAAACGGGCTCCGCAGCGTGGCGATCTCCAAAAGCATCACCCCGAATGAGAAGATGTCGGAGCGGGCATCGACGTCATGCGCGCTGCGAATCTGCTCCGGGCTCATGTACTCGTAGGTGCCCATCTTCCCGCCAGCGACCGTGGAGTTCTTCCCGCGGCCGGCAAGTTCCCCACGCACCTTGGCGATGCCGAAGTCCACCAGGAACGGATGAAGTCGCCCCTCATGGGTCGTGATCAGCAAGACGTTTGCAGGCTTGATGTCGCGATGCACCACTCCGAGGCGGTGGGCCAAGGCCAAAGCGTCGAGAAGGGGCCGGGCAATGTCGCGAATCGTCGCCCAGTCGGGGGGCTTGCCGAGCCCGGTCAGCCACTCTTCCAGCGTGACGCCGCTGACGTAGTCCATCACCATCGCCGCCACGCCGCTGTCCAACACGATGTCGGTGACACGGGCGATATTGGCGTGTTGAAGCCGAGCCTGCACCCGCGCCTCGTCGAGGAACCGGTCCTGGACTCCGGGCATCGCAGCCATCTCGCGCTTGAGCACCTTCATGGCGTGCTCGCTCCCCAGGACCAGGTGACGGACACGGTACACTTCGGCGAAGCCGCCCTCGCCGACGGCCGCCAGCACCTCATAGTTGCCGATGTGGCTACCGGCGTTGAGCATGTGGCCTCTGCAGATGCGCGCAGTTGGCGTCGATCATGAACCGTCCAAGTAGCAGGTCACTCCTCCTCCTCCCGCGAGAATATCCGCCCAGGGGAGCGTGGGATCTAGCGTTGCGCCGGCGCCGATGACGATGTCGGACTGCCCGGTGCAGCCGAGCGCGCGCAGCCCAGCGGCGTAACAAAACATATAGCTGGGCGAGTCGCCGACTTGGGGCACGGTTTTTTTCTTGCGATTGCGCTCAAATCGCAACGCGGAACACGCCGGGAGCGCCCCGCGGTACACCACTTGGACGTTGTCGCTGGTTAGCTTGGAGCCTCCCGCTAGATCGTCTGCCTGGAGCAGGCGAGCCCAGCTAAAGTACTCAGCGTAGCGCCCTGCGCCGCCGGCCGAGGCCACACATTCCTGTTCGAGTTCGCGGTCGTTGACCGGCGACGAGGACAGGATGGCTCGCCCCTCGTCGCACACCGACATCGCCTGGGTCCACGCTCGAGCCGCAACGTCCGCGCTGGACCCCGCTGAGGTCGCGGCGAGCGCTTGCTGGTTGTAGAACGCCGTGCGTGTCCACATGACCTCAAAGCGGAGCCAGGTTCGTGGATCGTGGGCGAGCGAGGAGTTCGCCTCCTTGTAAAGTGAATCTGCTTCAGTACAATATCCGGACCGGGAGCCGTCCGACAACTCGAGGAGCTTGCAGGCGGCCCCCAGTACCAGGGCGCGGGCGAACACGCCCTCGGGTGCGCCCCCGGTCGCGGCGGTCGCCGTGGAAGCGTTCGCCCGCCTGAACCGATCCGCGTCCCATTTGGCGTTGGCGAGGTGCCAGCCGTCCACCCACGTTTGAGCCAGCGCCTGAACGCCCAGCGCCTTGGGTGTTGCCGCGTAGTCCACGGCCTGGGTCGCCCGTGACAACCCCGCAGTGAGCACCGATGCGTCGTCGTTGGCGACGGGGTCCGTTTTGTATTTTTCGAGGATGGAAAGTGCTTCGTCCGTGAGATCGGCGCTCCGACCGGCGCGCCAGTGCGAGTACGCTACGAAGGCTCCGAGCGCGAGCAGAGCCACCACCGCGATCGCTCCGCAGCCGCCGACCATCGCGCCAAATGCCCGCGAGCCGCGACCGGGGGAGGCCACCGGGGCCGTCGGTACCGTTGACGTGGCCGTGCTCTCACCGACTTCGCCGGGCGCGGGCCCAGGCCCCACATCTTCCTCCGGCAACGCCTGGGCCGTCGCCGGTGCAGACGCCTCGACTTCTGGCTCCGGCTCAGGAAGGGACAGCTCCACGTCGTGGTGGGGCGGCGTGGACTGGCGCGCCAACCATCGGCCAAGCACCGCGCCGAGCGCGCGTGCATCCTGCGTGCGCTCGCTGAGTCGATCGCCGGTGGCCGCCCGCACGATCGCGCCGAGGCTCTCGTGGTTCGTCAAAGCCGGGAGCGCCCCCCCACCCAGTCGTCGGCTCAGCGCATCACTTCGCCGAAGGGAGGGGTCCGGCGCTACGCCGGAAACTACGTGGTGGAGGATCGCGCCGAGCGCGTGGACGTCGGCGCGCGCGTCGCCCGCTCCTGGGTGCACCAGCTCCTCTGGGCTCGCATAGCCGACGGCGGGTCCTTCGCCGGTGAACTGGAGGCTCAGGCTGAGGTGGGTGATCCTGGCCGTGCGCCCCTCGCCCTCCAGGATCACCAGGCCCGGGCGCAGCTCGTGGTGGGCAACCCCAAGATCGTGAAGCTCAGCGACGGCTTCGGCCAAGAACGCTACCAGCCCGGCCGCCGCCACCGAGTCGAGTGCGCCCGCGCTCGTGATGTGCGCATCCAACGCCACGCCCTCGACGAAGTCGGACGCGACCACCGCGAGGTCTGCCTCCTCAAAAACGTTGTGGACCCGCACCCAGGCGGGGTGGCGGAGCCGCGCCTGGAGCCGCGCGCGATCCAGAAACGCCTCGCGGAGCCCGTTTGGCTGGCCAGCGGCATGGCGCAGGATCCGGAGGACATGTACGGCCCCGAGCACACGATGGCGCGCCCGATAGACCGACGTCAGCCCGTCGGTGTTGATCGCGACGATGGACTCGTAGCGATCCTCAATGTTGTTGCCGAGCGCACCCACGCGGCGGACTCTATCAGATTCGCGTCGCGGGACTATAGGGCTCTGCTCGGCGCAGGCTCGTCGGCTACTTCGACAGTGCCTTCTCGCGGGCCTTGATCCGGGCTACACAATCCCGCTCCGCCTTGTCGATCGACGCATCCTTGAACGAGGCGTCGGCCTGATACCAAGGCTGGCCCTCGAAGTACGCGCGAAGGTCGTCGCGTTTGAAGACGTGCCCGTGCCGAGCGAAGACCTCGTTGCGCCGCAGATCCAGGGTGGCGCTGTCCAGCCTGGCGAGGGCGGCGTCGCCACAGTCGAAGGAGAGTCCGGAGCCGTCGGTGGTCGCGACAGGCGTGGATGACCTGGGTGTCGCGCGGGGCATCGGTGCGACGGGTTGGGGGGCAGCGGTGGGTACGGGCGCTGGCGCTGGCGCTGGCGTGGGCATTGGCGCCGGCGCGGTGGCTGCCGTCGCAGCGATCGGTGCGGTGGCGGTGACCACTGGGGTGGCGTCAGGGCCGGCCGGGAGCCACCATAGGAGGAGGAGGCCGAGGGCGAATAACCCCACAACCGCGGACCCGATCGCGAGCGCGCCCGCGAGCAGCGGTGCCGACGCCGACCCGCCGGTGGTGGGTTTGGGAGCTGGGGAAGTCGGTGGAGGGCGGGTCGCGACCGGTGGAGCGATCGGTGGTTGTCGCGGAGCAGTTGCGGGAGGTGAGGCCGACGGGACCATGGCCGCCACCAGCGCGGCCCGCAGGGCCTCGCAGCTCGGAAAACGTCGAT
>BJHF01000166.1:0-2254 GCA_014191855.1 Deltaproteobacteria bacterium | reverse complement strand
ATCGCGTTCGTGCGCCAGCGCTCGCTCCACCACGGCCGCCAGTGGCGCCGGGAGTTTGGGAATTACCTGAAGAATTGGCCGGCGCTCCGCAAGCACGACACGGGCCATCACCTCCGGGGGTTCTCCGTCATCGACCACGGTTCGGCCGCTCAACAGGTGGTAGAGGATGGCGCCGATCGCATAGATGTCCGCGCGTGCATCGACCGATTGAGGAGCCCGAATCTGCTCCGGACTCATGTACATCGGCGTGCCAATCGCCATCCCCGCGATGGTGGCGAAGTGTCGCTGTGCGCTGATGTCGCTCGTGTCCGTCGGCTTCGCGATCCCGAAGTCGAGCAGCATCGGAACGGGTCCCGCTGCGCCCGCGGTCACCAGGATGTTCTCCGGCTTCAAGTCCCGGTGGATGATCCCTTTCGCATGCGCCACGCCGAGCGCGTCGATCACGGGCAGCAGCATGGCGACCGTTTCGGCTGGCGGGACGGGCAGCCTCGCAGCCATCCACTGGTCCAGGCTCTCGCCTTCGATGTACTCCAGCACCAATCCCGCGAGCCCCTCGCCGTGGATGATCTCCGTCACCCGCACGATGTTGGGGTGTCGGAGCTGCGACTGGATGCGACCTTCGACGATGAACCGGTCCCGCAACTCGGCGCGGGCCGCCACCTCTGGAAGCAGCAGCTTCACGGCGTGTAGGCTCCCAAGCACCACATGTCGGGCGAGGTACACCCGAGCCATGCCGCCGCGGCCAAGCTCGCTCAGCACCTCATAACGGCCATCTAGGACAGTCCCAGCTTCCACCATGGGCGCGACGGTACCACGTTCCGCAGCAGGCTTGTGGGCAGCGGCGGACGGCCCGTGTGTCGCGACTACAGACTTCCTCGGGCTGGCGCCATCGGATACACTCGCCCGGCATGCTCGCCCCCGGCACCCTCCTCGACGGACGCTACGAAGTGGTGCGCGTGCTCGGGAGCGGCAGCTTTGCGACGGTTTACCTGGCCAAACACTGCGGGCTCCTGAGCCTCCACGCGGTGAAGGTGCTCGACGTGGAGCTGATCGTTCAGCCGGACGTGCGCAACCGGTTCCTCGCGGAAGGGCGGATTCAGGCTCAATTACAGCATCCGAACATCGTGGCGGTCACCGACACCCTCACCGACCCCGTCGCCGCACTGGTGATGGAGTACGTCGAAGGACCGACGCTCGCCGCATTTCTCGCCGACCCTGCCCGGCGGGGAAATCTCGCGGCGCGCCTCGAGATCGTGCGCGACGTCCTGATCCCGATCCTGGAGGCCGTCGGCATCGCGCACAGCAAGGGCATCGTCCATCGTGATTTGAAGCCAGAGAACATCATCGTTGGCGTGGATGCGGCGGGTCGGCTGCGCCCGCGGGTGACCGACTTCGGTATCGCCAAGGTGCTCGAACAGACGGGGCTCACGACCGGAAAACACAAGACGCAGGCAGGCATGCGCCTTGGAACGGCCTGCTACATGAGCCCGGAGCAGGTACGCGCACCCTTGGACGTCGATGCGAGAAGCGACATCTTCGCGTTGGGAGCCATTCTCTACGAACTTGTCACGGGCCGACTGGCGTTTGACGGTGCCGACGAGTTTGACATCATGAGCAACGTGGTGGTGGGGCGCTACACGCCGGCGGAGGCGGTGGTGCCCGAGCTCCGCGCCGGGGTCGCTGCCTGCATCCGTCGCGCGCTCGCGCCCGATCCCGCCGCGCGCTTCCAGGCCTGCGTCGCGATGTCGCAGGCGGTCGCTAGCGCCCTTTCGGAGAGTCGGTCACCGACGCCAACACCGCCCCACCCCGTCCCGCCGCCGCTGCATGTTCGGCCGGCGCCCCCAAAGCCAGGTGGCTGGAGTTGGCCGCTCGTCGCGGCCCTCGGCGTTGGCGCCGCCGGATTGCTGTGCGGCGTGGTCGGGGTAGCATCGACGTTTTCATCGGGTACGGGGGCCCCGGCGGTCGTCTCCGCACCGCCACCGCGGGCCGCTCCGCCGGCAGCGCCAGCAGCCTCAGCGGCAGCGTCAACGCCCGCGCCACCGCCGCCGCCGTCGGCGGCTCCCGTCACTTCCCCGCGCGTTGTGGCCCGTTCGATGGTCCCATCCAATCTTGGTAACTTCGCGCTGAGCTGCGCCCAGACGCAGCACGGGAGCGCCGCTCGGGCCTCCTCGACCCTGCGCGAAGGGAAGCTGGTACATTACGCATCCAACGTGTACGACGACGTTTCGGGAGACGAAGAGGACGCGACGGATAC
>BJHF01000165.1 GCA_014191855.1 Deltaproteobacteria bacterium | reverse complement strand
CGCGACTGGCCGCGTCGGGCGTCGGAACTTCGGACGCGTCTGCGGGCGGCGGGGCCGTGGGGACCACGGAGGTCGGCTCACTCGTCGGATCGCGCTCGGGCTCAGGCTCGGGCGCGGGGCGCCGCACCACGGCGGCGGGGGTCGGGAGCGGGGCAGGAGCCTCCGCAACGCGGGCTTCCGCTCGGAGCGCCTCCTCGGTGGCGGAGGGCGTGACCTCGGCCCACGGCCCGGTTGGCGCCACGCCCGGCGTGGCCAACGAACGAGCAGAGGGAAGATCCTCGCCGCGCGAGGGGCGGCTCGGGGGCACGTCGTAGGCGCTCACCGAGGCGGCGGCGGGCGCTGCGATCGGCGAGGGGGGCGCCCCTTTTGCCGCTTGCAACTTCGCCATCCGGATGAGCGTGGGCTCAGGAGCGTCAAACGCGCCGAACTCCGGCACCGGCGAGTCCATCGGCTCAGAAGGCAGCGACGGCGCCGACTCCAACGTGGCAAGCCGCGGCGCGGGCGCGGCCGAGCTGCCGGCTTGAGCCACGAGCGGAGCGCCGTCCTGAAAACAGAACTCGACCCAGTCTTCGTACGCGTTCTTGCAGATCGGACAGGCCTTCATCGATGCGCCCGGGACGTGGGGACTGAGAGTTTACCGGAATGTAAGCGGGCGTGCATCTAACCGCCTCCGTACGCGCGCTTGAGGTGCCGCGCGATGACTACGCGCTGCACCTGGTTGGTGCCCTCGACGATCTGCATCACCTTTGCGTCACGCATCAGGCGTTCAACCGGATATTCTCGCGTGTAGCCGTAGCCGCCGAGCACCTGAACCGCGTCGGTTGCGACGCTCATGCCCGCGTCGGTTGCGACGCACTTGGCCATGGCCGCGATGTGCGCGTATGGGGCATCCTGATCGCGCAGCCAGGCGGCCTTGTGGACCAGGAGGCGCGCGGTTTCCACCTTGCACGCCATGTCGGCGAGCATGAACCCCACGCCTTGAAAGTCGATGATCTGTGTGTCGAACTGTTTACGCTCGCACGCGTAAGCGGCCGCGCAGTCGAGCGCCGCCTGGGCGAGACCCACGCTGGTGGCGCCGATCGTGATCCGCCCCGAGTCGAGCGCGCTCATCGCGACGCGGAACCCATCCCCCTCGGCCCCGAGCAGGTTCTCTGCAGGAATTCGTGCGTTCTCCAGCACCAGCTCGACCGTAGGGGAGGCGCGAAGCCCCATCTTTTCTTCTTTCTTACCGTAGCCGAGGCCGGGCGTACCCTTTTCGACCAGAAACGCGCTCACGCCCTTCGGACCCGGCCCCCCGGTGCGCGCCATGACAACGTACACGTCGGCGTAGCCGCCGTGCGTGATCCAGAACTTCGTGCCGTTGAGCACGTACTGGTTGCCCTCGCGCACGGCCGTGGTGCGAAGCGACGCGGCGTCGGAGCCGCTCCCCGGCTCGGAGAGCGCGAACGCTCCGAGCAGCTCCGCGCTCGCGAGGCCGGGGAGGAAACGCTGCCGCTGAGCATCGGTACCGAACTTGGTGAGGATGATCTGCGGCAACCCGTTCACCGCGATGCACACCGCCCAGCTCGGCGCCACGCGCGCGATCTCCTCGAGCACGAGCGCGTACTCCACATATCCGAGCCCCAGGCCACCCCAGGCTTCGGCCGTGGGAATGCCGCAAAGGCCCGCCTCGCCGAGCTTCCGGAAGATCTCGGGGCGGAAGGTTTCCGTCTCGTCGTCTTGCTTCACGGTGGGACCGATGGCCGCGATCGATGCGGCCCGGGCAGCCTCCACAAGCGCTCGCTGATCCTCGCTCAGGGTGAACATGCCGATGGCCTCCGGATGGGAGCCGCCGGTAACCGACGCGAGGAGGGGGTGCTGCTACCCGCCGCCCTCTTCCGACGGCGAAGCGGCTCCGGCATCGGCGTCCGGGTCCACGCCCGCCCTGCGCAGCGCCTCCTCGGCCACGCGAATGCGCTCCTCGAACTCCGCGATCCGGCCGACTCCGCGCACGAGACCGGGGTGGCTCACCTCCCCGGCGTCCACCAACTGCCGAACTTCTTTGCCCAGCTTCACGAACATCTGATCACGGTCTGTGCGGAGCTGGCGCAGCGCCAACATGTCGCGCCCGTACCGGGCGGCGCGGCTCGCTTCGTGCTGCGCGCGAGAGAAGAACTTGCCGAGCAGATCGCCGAGCTCGGCGCCGGAGGGTTTGTCAGCCACAGAGACTCCCTGAAGGAAAAGCGACCAGGGCCGACTCGGTGATCCGAATCGGCCCTGGAAGGTTCAACACGGTGGTGGAGCTGACCGGGATCGAACCGGTGACCCCCAGAATGCCATTCTGATGCTCTCCCAAACTGAGCTACAGCCCCGGGAACGGGCCGCATTTATGCCCACCCTCGCGCAGCGTCAAGGGCGCCGATGCGATCTTGTGCTCGGCTGCGGTTTCGTGATACCGCCGTGCCCGCTCGGGAGCGGTCTATGATCCTCGTTACTGGCGCAACCGGTCGGCTCGGCAGCCAGGTGGTGCGCGTGATCCGCTCGGTCGGGCTGGAGGTGCGCTGCCTGGTTCGCAAGGGCAGCGAGTACTTCTGGCTGAACGACTCCGGCGCCGCCTACTTCTTCGGGGATCTGCGCGATCCGACGAGCCTCAGCCGCGCGATGCACGGCGTTCAGTACGTCGTGGCGGCGCACGGGGTGCGCGTAGAATCCACGGACAACGACCATAAGCGCGTCAACGCGGAGGGCAGCCTCGCGTTGTGGAAGGCGGCGAAGGCGCGCGGCGTGGAGCATGTGGTGTACGTGAGCTGCGCGGGCGTGGTCGCAGGCGGCGAAATCCCGGCGTTCAGCAGCAAGCGAGCGGCAGAAGAGGGTCTCGTTGGCAGCGGGCTCCCCTACACCATTCTCCGGCCCGGGCTGTTCGTTCAGAACTTTGCGGACCTCGCGCGGCGCGTGGAGGCCAACGGAAACGTGTTTCTCCCAGGGAAACCGGACACGTTGACGAACCCGATCCACACGCGCGACCTGGCGCTCATGGCCATGGCCTCCCTGGACCTCCCGGCGGCGAAGAACCGCGTCCTCAACGTGGGTGGCCCGGAAACGATGACTGTCGAAGCTGCATTTCAGAGGATGTGCCGCGCGAACGGGCTCCCCGATTCTCATTGGAGCGCGCCTCCGGCGGGCCTGCGCGCGGTGGCGGCCCTTGCGAGGCCGCTCGGTCGGCGCTGGGCGAACCATGCGAAGGCGCTTGCCGTGGACTACGGCACGCCCAGCGCGGTAGACGGCGCCGAGATGGCCACGATGTTCGGCATCCCGCTGACGACCTACGAGGAGGCTGCGCGCACCGCGTTCACCGAGCGCCACCCCTCAGAGGATCCCACGGCCCGCGAAGAAAAGGTCGTTCACCGCCAGTTCACGGCGACGGTGTACGAGCCGGGTGTCATTCGGTGGGAAGATCTTCCGGCGGGCCCTCCACCGCGAAGAGACTGAGCCGACGCCGGGCTTCATCGAGAAACGGGGCCCGTTTCCCCGCTTTCGCGAGGTAGCGCTCCAGGTGGGGCGCCGCCTCCCCTCCCCGCTCAAGTCGATGCAGCGCCTCAGCGAGGAACCACCACGCATCAGCCGGAACCTTCTTTCCCGCGACACAGGCCTCCAGGACCAGGAGCGCTTCGGCGAGGCGCCCCTGCTGTAACAAGGCGGATCCCCGCACCCTCAGGCCCGCTGAATGCGTCCCAAGCAGCTCGTCGCACGCCGTTAGCCAGTCGAACCGCCCTGCCGCGATCAGGCGGTCGCCGAACACACAGAACTCCTCGCCCCCCGCGGGCCACCAGGTGCGGCTCCCGATCTGGAGCACCGGCCCGGGACTCTCCTTGTCGCCCGCCTTCGCGCGCAAGACGCGGAGCGGAGAGGGCAGCGTGCTGCGCGAAACCTCGCCGTTCTCCTCGGTGAACACCGCGTCTCCCTCGCCGAGGATGGCGGCGATGGCGCCCGCGCGGGCCTTGAGGCCCACCGCCATTACATCCAACCCCTCATCCACCCATACCCCGGTGAGCACCGGCGCCGCTTCCAGGCGAACGACCAACTCTTCGGCGGCGGTGCGTGTTTGCCGCGTGGCCTGTTCGGGCAACGCGCGCGCGGGTTCGAGGGCCGAGCGATAACCGGCATCTGCGCAGATCCTCGCGATTTCAACCCGGGTTTCCACCCGGATGCGGGCATCGGAGAGCGTTGCGACGACCCGCCCCTCCGCCTCCGCATCGCCGTTGTAGGCGCTGCTCGCGACGGCCCGCCACAAGCCAACGCACGCTCCCGCACGAACATCCTGCCGCGGGTCTCGCAGGCCGATGAGCACCCGGTTGAACGCCGCTGCGGTGCCGAGCGTGCCGCATACGGCGAACAGGCCGGTGTTGAGACCCGGGTCGACGGCGATCACAGTGGCCAGCCATCGCGCTCGATCATCCCCGGGGATCAGCGCCTCGCGCGGGGGAAGGCGATGCCGGCTGAGGATGTCCGCCGCCGCGCCGGCGGCCGCCAGGCGCACGCCCGGCGAGTTGTCCCGCGTCGCGACCGAAAGGAGCCGATCGATCACCTCCGGGCCGCCGGTGAGCGCCAGATCGCGGGCACCCGCCGCCCGGGTGGGGATGTCCTTGGCGTCGAGCGCGGCGAGGGGGTCCTTCGTTTCCGGCATGTTGAGCTCCGCAAACGCATCCCTATCCGGCAGAACGGGGCCCCCGCGTGCCCGCGTTAGGCTTCGCGCATGGGATTCTTCCTCCTGCTCGCGTGCGGCCCCGATATCCGTTCGTTGTATGAGGAGGAGCGCACGCACGCCCTCACCCTGGCCAGCGACGTTCCTGCCGACTGGCAGCCCGATCTTGTCGTCGCGATCGGCGAGGAGGCGCTCGGTCGCGCCGTAACGGTTGCGGCGAGCGAAGCCCTCGAATCGCAGTCGCGCCCCGTCAACATTGAGCTGCCGCTGGGGGCGAACGCCACGCTTCGGCCGAAGCTCAAGGTCAAAAGCGCCGTGCTCTCGCCCGGCCAGGGCTGCGAGAGCTGCGTGCACTTCGAGCTGGACGTTCGTGGTGACGTCTCGTGGTCGCTCGGGGCGTTGGGCGGGAGTTTTCCGGCGCGGCTGGCGGTCGGGGGGCAGCTTCAGGTGGGGGTGGAAGACCGCACGCGCGTCGTGGCTCGCCCGTTCAAGATCGGCAAGGTGGAGCTGGAGTCTGGCGAATTGGGTGGGCTCCGCGCGAACCCCTCAGCCGCGCTGCAAGACTGGGTCCGCGCCGCGGTGGGCACCTCCCTTCCCCCTATTCCCATCGCCGACCTCGGCGGCGGCGAGCTGCCGGTGCGGCTCCTGCGCGTAAAGACGGGCGAACACGCGCTGCGGGTGGAGGTGCTGACCAACGTTCCAGGGGCCCGCGCGGCGACGGTGCCTGACCCGAGCCCCGAAGCCTTGATCCTGGGATTGTCGGAGACGGCGCTCTCGGGCCTTTTGCGCCGCGAAGCCTTCGAAAAGGGAACGGTTGCGATGGACGTGGCGGTGGACCCGCGCGCGATCGACGTCGAAGGCAACGCCTTTCACCTCAACCTCCGGCTCTGGCGGCTCGTCGGTAGCGGCTGGTGGCGCGACTACGACGTGATGGGAACGCTGGCCCTGAATGGCGGGAAGATCGCCTTGAAAGCGGGGAGCGTTGAGGAGACCGCCGCCTCGTCCGGGGCCGAACTGGTGGATCCGCTCGCGGCCCTCGCACAGACACAGATCCTCGAGGCGATCGCCACCAACCTCGAGCGCACGCTCCCGGGCTCGGCGGGCGAGAAGGTTGGCGGTGTGAAGCTGCGGGCGGTGGTCACCGGTGTTCGCGGCGTTGGCGAAACCTTACTGGTTGATGCCCAGCTGCGCGTGCGGGCGAGCGGCGAGTGAGCCGAGGGCGGCGACTCGGCCTTGGGTTGGGCGTGGCGGCGCTCCTATTGGGAGCCGCGGAGGCGTGGTTTCAGGCACACCCCCCGCCGAGCGTGCTCGACACCCCGGAGGCCGCCGGCGGCGACGAAACACTCATGAACGGCAATCCGTGGCTGTTGTGGGAGCTCCTTCCTGGCGATCACCTGGAGCGCGGTGGACACGTGCACGTCAACGCGACCGGCTTCCGCGATCGCGAGCGCGGCCCAAAGTCGCGACCGCGCGTGGTGGCGCTCGGAGACAGCTCCGTGTACGGCTTCGGGAACGACGACGGGGACGTGTTCACGAGCCGGTTGGAGGCCCAGCTCCCGGCCGACTTCATCAACGCCGCCGTCCCCGGTTACAGCAGCTTTCAGGCGCTCAACGCGCTGCGGGGTCGGGTGCTGGCACTGGAGCCGGATGTGCTGCTGGTGGCCACGCTGTGGTCGGACAACAACTTCGACAGCTTCGTCGACAAGGACCTGCTCGCTTCGTACGCCGGCTGGGAGGAAACGCCGCTGGCGCGCCTTCGAGCTGTGCTTTCCGCCTCCGCCCTCTTCCGCGCGCTCGACTGGGAGCTGCGGGTGAAGCCGGCCGGCGCGCGCGCGCGCTCCGTGGGCTGGCAGGTAGGGGGCACCGACGCCCGCACGGGCACCCGCCGCGTGGCGATCGCCGACTATGCCGCGAACCTGGAGAGCTTCTGCCACATCATGGCGGCGCGGGGTGGCGGGGTGGTGTTCGTGTTGCTCGCCAACCGCGAGGATCTTTCTCCAGTATCGGCCGATCCAGCCTGGGCGCCGTACCGTGACGTCATGCGCGGCGCTGCCACGCGCTGCCAGTCGCCGCTCGTGGATGTTCCTGCCGCCTATCGGGCCTCCGGAAAGAGCGCGGACGCGCTGTTCCTTGACCTCATGCACCCCACCGCGCGAGGACACTCCGTGCTCGCCGAAGCCGTGGCCGCCACCTTGGAGGGAGCGGGCTGGCCCGAGCAGCCGCTCCGCGTCGTTGCCCCCTCCGGCTCCCCGATTGCCCCAATCGACCGATTCGAGGGCCACGGCACGATAAAGGAGGCGGCCGGCGTTCGGCCCGAGAGCGTCGCCTTGGAACTTGAACTTCCGCCGACGCCCTCCGCACTGATCGTCGACATCCGCGATGCCGACGGCCCGACGGCGGCCGCCCTCGGCAGCATCGGCGTTGCGGCCGGGGAAGCGTCGGACGGCCTCGTTCGCGTGGTCTTGCAGCTCAGCCGACGCCCGGCCAACGTGCGGGTGGGCCTGACGGTGGATGGAGCGGGTGATGGTCCGGGGTCCGGCGACCAGCGCCAGGTCTCCGCACCGCTTTCGCTGAGCGCGGAGACGCTCCACGCGCGCTTTCCTTAGGTTCCTTCGAGGCCATCCCGCAGCCCGATCAGGGCGCGACGCCAGGTGTCGTCTACATCCTTGAACACCGCCGCGTCGTCGAAGCCGGAGCCGGTGTGGAGGATGTTCACGACCGTTTGGCTCCCCTCTCGGGCGATCGTGAACGTGAGCGCGGTGCCCTTCCACGGGCCGCCGCTCGTTTTGTCGAAGTGGATCTCCAGCTTCGACGTGGGGCGAATCGTGTGGAAACGCCCGGTTTCGGTGATGGGCGCTTCGTCCCCCTCCATCGTTACCGAGAAGCGCCCGGTCGCGATGGGGATGAGGCTCGCGTCGTCGGCCAGCCAGGACTTGAGCCCCTCGACCGTGGTGAGCGCAGCCCAGATCGTACGCGGGCTGGCTTCAATGGTGATCTGCCGACGAATGGTGGACATCGCCGCCCGGCTTAGCCCACTTTCGGCGCGCGCGCCGGGCTAAGCTGCCATGGTGCTCCGCTCGATGCGATTTCCGGCCCTTTGCTTGCTGTTCGCTTGCGAATCGGGCGGTGCCGTCGACACCGCGAGCCCCGGCCAGGGGCGGATCATCGCCTCGGGGCCCGCGCTCGACATCGGTTTTGGCTCCCGGCTCGCCACCGACGGCACCCGCGTCTTCGCGGGCTCCCCCTTCGGCGCTCGCGTAGACGAATTGACTGCGTCGGGAGTCCTGAAACCTGCGGGGAGAGGAGGCGCGGGCAGCCTCTTTGGCGCCGGTCTCGCGATGATCGACGGGGGCCTGTGGGTGGGCGCGCCCGGGAGCGGTCAGCTCAGCCAGGACGGCGAGATCGTGGCCTCCGAGGCTGGACTTGGCGGCGTGGTGACCATGGGCCCTGGCGGCTGGGTTGCCT
>BJHF01000164.1 GCA_014191855.1 Deltaproteobacteria bacterium | reverse complement strand
CGGGCCGACCGCGAGATCGCCCCCGCCTGCGGCGAGCGACAGGTAGTGGACGCTGCCCCCCACCTGCCAGCCCAGCTCCCGCACCCCCGCGCTGGCCGCCACGCCATACCCGGGCGGATTGGTATCTCCCGGCCACCCATCCACGCCCTGGTAGAACACCGCTACGTTCGCGTAGGGGTAGTTGGGGTTGATCCCCGCTTCGACGCCGAACCACGAGCGCGTTTCGCCAAAGCCGAGGTCGCGCCGCACAAAGCTCGTATGATCGGGGATGCGCCACCCATACGTCGGGGCCAGACGGCCCGCGCGGACGTAGAGGTTGTACGGGAGCCGGTCGAGCTTCACGAACAGCTCTTCCACCTTCACGTAATCCAAGGCCGAAGGCTTCGTTGCACGAGACTCTTCGTCGAGCGCGAACGACGAACGGCTCGAGGACAAACCCGCGTCGAGGTACACCTGCACGTTCTTGTGCAGGCGGGCCATGGCGTACACGTCGGCCTGCATCGGGAACACGGCCGCGTAGTCGCCTTCGGCGAGCGGAAAATAGGCCATGGTTCGGGCATCCGCGCCGAAGGAAAAGGTGGGATCCGGGTTGATTTTACCGTAGCGGTCGGCAACCGTTGCCGAAGGCGTGGCGCCCGGCGCCCAGCCCGAGAAACCCTTGAGCAGGGAGTAGCCACCATCGGTGGGGTTGGCGCGCGGAGCTGCGTCCGTGGACGGGCGGTGGCCGAACATCGGCACCGCCTCGCGCCCGTAGTAGTTGCCCGATGACGTCCGGAGCCCGCCACCCGCGGGGGACACGTGGCACGTCGTACAGTTGAGCGAACAACGCCGATCCTTCATCTCCGGGTTCGCCCAGTCGGTCGGCTCCACGTGGCAGGTGCTGCACTCGCCGGCGCTCCGGATCGCGTACGCCGGCTGCGCCTCAGCGTTGCCGATGGTGGTCAGCAGAGCAGCTAGCGTGGCTCCGGTGGCGACGGACCGGGCGCTCATTCCGCCGCTCCGTCGGCGATCCAGGCGGCCAGGATCTCCCGCTCGACGTCCGACGGCTGATTCGCCCCGGCCTTTGGCATCGTCGGGTTGTCACCGGTCGCGCGGAACTCGATTCGATCCACCATATCCACGGCGCCGAGCCGCTCCCCGTCGCCCTCGTACTGGTCGAGGCGGAACTCGTCGTGCCCGGAGCCGGAGAAGTCCTCGCCATGGCAGGGGGAACAATAGGTATCGAGGATGGGACCGGCATCTTCGGTGTACGTGGGGTGCTCGGGAACCTCGCTCGCGCCCGAGGAGAGCGCGACAGTACCAAAGCCGGGGCAAGCGCCCAGGAGCAGCAAGAGGGGCGGGGTCATACCCGCGTTCTACCACAGGCCCCGATTACTGCGCCAGCGACCGCAGATCGGGGATCACCGCGCCGAAGCCGAACACGCTACCGAGCTCGCTCGCCATCGTCACGCTCGCCTGTCCGTCTTCGCCCTGAACGGTGACCTCGCCGCCCGAGCCCCAGCTCACCCACATCCCGCCCTCGGGGAGCCGCTCCACATCCCCGAGGCTGTAGGTGTACACCCCCTCACTCGCCTCCACCTCGGTAGTTGCGGTCATGGTCTGGAGATCCAGGGCATAGCGCACCACGCGGGAGCCGAGGGCGGCCGCGGCCCCGTTGTCGAACACGAGGAGGCCTGTGCCGCCGTCTTCGCCGCGCACGCGGTGCTGATGCACCGTCCCGTCGTCGTCGAGAAGCTCGAAGTCGGACGTGACGCCGCCGAAGGTCCAGATGCGCTCGCCCGTGCGGGACAGCTTCACGATGGCATTGAGGTTCCGAACGGATACGTAGTAGGCCTCTTCTTCGGCGTTCCAGCTCACCGAGTTGCAATGGGTCCACCCCACGCCGGCCAGGTCGGTCCCCGGCTCGTAGGTGAACGAGTCCCAGGTGGACCACAGCGTCGTCTCGTTGCCATCCGGCGCGCGCTCCACGAGCGCGTCACCTCGCACCGTCTCGCCTTCCACCTCGCGAATGTCGTAGACGATGAACGTGATCGTGCCATCGGGGAGCTGGGCGAAAGCGTGGTGCTGGTTCTGGGTGGCGATCACCTCCTCCGGGTGGCCATCGAGGTACTCTCGCACCAGCTCCGAGGGGGCCTCGCCGCCCTGCGCTTCGAGGCTTTCCCCGGGGGTGAAGCGATTGTAGAGGATCGAGCGCCCGTCGAGCGCGAGCTGGGCGTCGGTGATCGAGAGCGGATCGGACCCGTACAGCCGCCACCAAGCCGGCTGACCTTCGGTGGAGTAGATGGCGGCCCCGGGCGGCGAGCTGGCGAGCGCGGTTACGAACCAGAGGGGCTCGGGGAGCGCGCCAGTGACCGTGAGTGAAGGCAACAGCGGTGGAGCCGGCACGGTGGTGGTGCTCAGCTCCGCTGGGGCCAATTCTACGCCGCTGGCATGCCCGGTGATCGTGAAGGTGACGTCCAAATTGGGCTCCAGCCCCACGATCACCGCCCGGTGCGCCTTGCCCTGCTCCGTCGCGACCACCTGATCCTCCCCTTCGCCCCAACGAACCTCGCCCGTGCTGTCCACGGCGGTGTTCCAACTGACGCGCAGCACCGTGCCCGGCCCCGCCGCCACCTCGACGTCGAGGATCGCGTTCGACGTGCAGGCGGTCGCGACAGAGAGCAGGAGCACCGGGAGCGCCGAACACCCCACGAGCAACGACAAACGTCCCGCGGTCGCCGCTCCGGTCCTCGTCATCGCGCGACTATACCGCGGCCGGGCCGAAACCCCCTCCCCCGGGCGTCTCCACCCGCACGCGATCGCCCGCGGCGAGTCGGTGCGGAGCGCCATCCCAAGGGCGTTCCACGCCCGCCTGGACGACAAACGCTTGCCCGGAAGCAGCGTTTTTTCCACCGTCTACGCCAGCGGCCCCCTCCCGTCGCCACGCGGCCAACAGCGCCACCGTCGCCCCCTCCCGCAGTTCGAGCTCCCGAACGAGCCCGTCCCCTCCCCGCGTCGCCCCCGCTCCGCCGCTCCCGTTCCGCAGCTCAAACCTCCGCACACGCAGGGGCAGCCGCGCCTCCAGCACCTCCGGGTCCGTGGCCCGCGTGTTCGTCATGTGCACCTGCCCACCCGAGCGGCCATCCGCGACGGGACTCGCGCCCAGCCCGCCCCCGATCGTCTCGTAGAACGCCCACTGTTCGGCACCGACACTCAAGTTGTTCATCGTGCCCTGCGAGCCGGCCCGCACCCCGAGCGCGCGAAACACCAGATCAACGAGCCGCTGCGAGGTTTCGACGTTTCCACCCACGACGGCCGCGCCCGCAGGCGGATCGAGGACCGAGCCCACAGGGATCGTCAGCCGCACCGCGCGCAATACGCCCTCGTTCAGCGGCAACGCCTGACCCACGATCACACGCAAGGCATAGATCACCGCGGCCCGCACCACCGCCACCGGGGCGTTGAGGTTGCCGGAATGAGGGCCTTCGGTGCCGAAAAAGTCGAAGTGCCCGGCGGACACGCGGAGGCGGAGTTGCACGCCGTCAATCACGTCGCAGGCCTCGCCGCTCAGGGAGGGGAGACGCGCCGCCACCGCATGCTGCACCGCAGCAACCAGGGCGCCCATCCAGGCCGACAGCTCGCGGGGGGGACCGAGCGCGACAAGGCCGCGGGCGGCAGCTTCGTTGGCCGCGACCTGGGCTTCGAGATCGAGGCGAACGGTCTCCGGATCGCGGGAGCCGGTGAGGTCGGGCGCAGAAAAGTGCCCATGGCGAACGAGGGGAAATCGGCGAAATACCAGGCCCTCGTCGGCGAGGGTGCGCGAGCCCGGCGGCATCGATCCCGGGGTGAGGCCGCCGACATCGACGTGGTGGGCGCGGTTCGCGACGAAGAAGCGCTCGCCACCGGCCTGCACGCAGCGGACGACGGTGAGATCGGGCAGATGCGAGCCGCCCGCCTGTGGGTCGTTCGTGAGCCACGAATCTCCATCCTGGGGGTCCGGGATGGCAGCGAGCACATCGCGGACGGTCTCGCCCATCGCCCCGAGGTGCACCGGAACGTGGGGCGCGTTCGCGACGAGTGTGCCCTCGGCATCGAACACGGCGCACGAAAAGTCGAGGCGCTCCCGGATGTTCACGGAGCGGGCCAGGCGCCGCAGCACCTCCCCGGCGTCGGCTGCGACCGCCGCGAAGCGGCCGCCCCACAGGCTCAGCTCCGTGGGGCGGTCGACGATCGCGACCCGGTCGCGGGGAGATACGCGCCGGAGCCGCAGCAACGCCCCTTCGCGGCTCGCTTCCCACCCCTCGCCAACCACGACGGTGCTTCCCGGGATCGGGATTCGGGCTGGACCGTAGACACGCTCCGGCACGGAGGCTGGCCAGTCCGGCGCCGGTAGCGGCTCGCCCTGCGGAGCGGTCGCGCGGACGCGCACGTTCACCACCTCCAGGCGATGGCTCGCGCGAACGAAGCCGTACCGGCGGCGATGCTCCGCGTCGAACGCTGCTGATACCGCCTCCGCGCTCACGCCCTGAACCGCGATCGCAGCGTCCGTACCCACCGCGCGAAGCTCCACCTCGCGGCACACCGCCCCCAACCTTGGTAGTCCGGCCTCGAGCCGCGCCCACGCCGCCTCGACGGCGGGCCACGCCTCGCCGAGCGGGAGCCAGATCGCGGCCACAGACTCCTCCGACCTCCTCGCGAGCGCCTGCCCCCACGCGCTGAGCACCGAAGCGCACACGTGCACGAGCACCGTGTTCACCCCGAGCCGATCCGCCACCGCGCAGGCGTGTTGCCCAGCCGCGCCCCCGAACGCGACCAACGCCCCCTCGCGCACATCGATCCCCCGCCGCAGACCGATGCGCCGTACCGCCGCGGCCATCGCCTCCTGCGCGACCGCGAGGAACGCCTCAGCCGGACCGGGGAGCTCGATGCGATCCAGGGAAAGTGGCCTTGGAAAGTCGCCGACATCCACCAACCCCGCGGCGATCGCCGCGTCCGTGAGCGTAGGCGGCCCGCCCCTTCCCCACGCCTGAGGCCCGGGGTTCGCGCCCGCCGAGGCCGGGCCGACGGTCCACCCGACCCCGTCGTGCCCAAGCACCGAGCCCCCGCCCGCGGCGATGGTCTCAACTTCGAGGGCAGCGCGCCCCACCCTCAGCCCGTCGATGCGCCACCCGGCCTCTCGGCGCGGCAACTGCCCGCCTTCGACGAGGCACACGTCGGTGCTGGTGCCACCCATGTCGAGGCCGATGGCAAGCTGAACCCCCGCCAGTTCGGCCACGGCCGCGACCGCCAGCACGCCGCCCGCGGGCCCCGATAGCACCGCATCCGGGGCGCGCAGCTCGCACGCGGCAACCAGCCCGCCATCGGAGCGAATCGCCATCGCGCCCGCCGGGATTCGGTCTTGCCGCAACGCAGCGTGGAGCACGGGCGTCACCGCCGCATCGAGCAGGGTCGTCTCGATGCGGGTGAGGTAGCCGACCTCGGGGGAGAATCGGTGCCCGAGGGACGCGGACACGCCGGGAGGGAGCGCTGCCGCAATTGCCAGCTCGTGCGCCGGATTCCAGCCGCTGCCGAAGGTCACGACGGCCAGCGAGGTCGCTGAGGCGGCGGAGCAGGCGTTCGCGAGCACGGCGGGGTCAAAACTCAGCCGGTCCACCTCCGCGCCGTCGGGGCCGAAGCGGCCCTCCACCTCGACGACCGCCGCGCAGAGGGGCTCGGGCCAAGCCAGATCGGGGTCGAACAAGTCCGGCCGGGTCATGTCCCCGATGCGCACGAGGTCGCCGAAGCCGCGAGTGACGACGAGCGTGACCGGGACAAGGCGCCGCTCCAACAGCGCGTTCGTGGCCACCGTCGTGCCGAACACGAGGGCGCCGCACGCGAGATCGCCGACCACCGCCGCGTCGGAGGGCACCTTCCGGACCGACACACCGGTGTCGGACACGGTCACGACGTCCGTGAACGTGCCGCCCCGATCGACGAAGGTGCGGGTGGGGGGCATGCGCGAGACTTACCCCGCCCTTACCTCCGCGGCGCGAACAGCACCGCGCCCTGCGTGGCGCCCACCTCGGTGGCCGCGTCGTAGTCGGCGCCTGCCGCGTCGATTTCCGCCAACACGAGCCGCCCGCGTGCGTCCACACCCGCGCAGTCGCCGGCGAGCCGACCGGGCATCGTGGCCACGCCGGCGGCAATGATGTCCACATGCCCCTGCTCATGCCTCGCCAGCGCGTAGACGAAGCGCTGCCAGTTCCCCAGGCTGGAGGGCGGCGCCCCAGGTGGCGGAGTCCAGCGCGGGAAGATCACCGTGATCGTGGGGAATACGCGCACTTCGAGACACGACACGCCATCGCCCGAAACCTCCCACGCGACTTCCGCGCGGGTGGTCGCCGCCCGAACGCCGTCCGAGAGCCGCGGGCCAAGCGTCCGGATCTGGCCGAGCAGCTCCAGGTCGTCTTTCCCGGCGATCTCGTAGTACTCGACATTTGCGCCTTCGATCCCAGCATCACCCGTGAAGTTGGGATCGACGGCGTAGATCGGGGGCGGGGGGGCCCCAACCATCAGGAGAGGCTCCCGCAACGTCACACAGGCGAGGGTCCACCAGACCATGGCCCGCTGATTAACCCCGGGCGCTTGCCCGACCACGGCTCGCGGGTGTACCCTCCTCCAGAGGCCCTGCCCCATGCCGAATTCGCTCAGCCCGGTGCCCCTGCTGCTCGCCGCGTTGGCCCTTGGCTGCGCCCCGACAGACGATGACGACGACGACGCCCCGACCGAAGCCGACTCCGCCGTTACCGAGCTGGAGTCGCCCTACGCGCTCGGCTGGCCCGTCGATGCCTGCAGCCTCGATTTCCCCGAGAAGGGTACTGGGCACGCCGAGGGCGACGTGCTGCCGCAATACGAGATGTCGGCGCAGACGGAAGAGCGGGTGCAGCTCCACAATTTCTGCAATCACGTGGTGTACATCGAGTTCGGTTACTGGACGTGAAGCTCGTGCCAGTCGGGGGCCGGGGGCCTCCAGGATTTGTGGACTGAGTACGGGGACGACGGTCTGGTGGTGCTGACGGTGCTCACGACGGATGCGGACGGAAACGTGCCGACTGGCTCGGACTGCCGGGGATGGGCGCAGGCGTACGGCTCGTCGCACCCGGTCCTCGCCGACGACGCGGGATTCTCCCACGCCGTGATGGGCGGCAAGTACGGATACCCTCTC
Source organism: Deltaproteobacteria bacterium (assembly GCA_014191855.1). Lineage (GTDB taxonomy): Bacteria > Myxococcota_A > UBA796 > UBA796 > SXON01 > SXON01. Next base: position 1,585 of record BJHF01000164.1, on the reverse strand, counting down.
TACATGCTGGTGGATCGGGGGATGGTGGTGAACACCCTGGCGGAGGGTGAAGGGTCCATCACCGAGGAGGACATCGTTTCGCTGTTGTGACGCTACTCCGCCCCAGGACACCGGTCGAACGCCCCAAACGCATCCCACAGCAGGCTGAGCCCGGCCAGCGCCGCGGCGTCCGCGTCCAGCACCTCCGGGATCGCCCAGGCTTGCGTGTCGCCCTCCTCCAACACGGTGCCCCGCGGCGGTCCGCCCGCCCAACCGCCGGAAGTGGAGGGATCCACAAGACAGTTGAGCGCCGCGCCGCGAAGGTTGTAGCGAGCCGACCACCCCGCCTCGGCGAACAGGTCGTGCGCCATCACCGCTTGCGGCCGGTCGGCCACCGCGAGCAGGCTGTCCTCCTCGGTGAACGCCACGACCACGGCGAATTCCGGGTCGTACTGCGCGATGACGACGCGCCCCTCCTCCATCACGGTACGTGTGCCCCAGAACGCCTCCGACTCCGCCAGGGTTGCGACGCCCGCAGGCCAGGATGCCAGCTCCTCCTCGGCGAAGCGCGTGAGGTGGGAGTTGTAGTACACCCCGCCGTCGGAGGCATAGTGTGGCAACAATACAAAATCGTCGCGGCTGTCCACAACGCCATCCGCATCGACATCCAGGCCGCCACCCTCGGCGATCTCCAGGGCGCCGCTGCCGGAGCGATCCAAATAGAGCACGCCGGGCGGGGCGCCTTCGTAGCGGCCCGGAAAAACGTCGGAGGGATGGGTTGCGGCGTCCCAGGCCACATCCTCGTAATCGAGGGCACAGTTGATCGTGTCGCAGTCGCCCTCGTACCAGTCGATATTACGTCCGTCGTCCCAGGCAATCCCGTTGCCGTCTCCGTCTGCGCTGGGATCCGGATCCATCCAAACCGTGCCGACATCTCCCGTGATGAGCTGCGGCAGGGTGGGCACCTCGAACAGCGCGAAGCCGACTGTGTTTACACCGACGGCGGCCACCGGCGCGAGCGCTTCCATGATCGTTACGCCGCCCGTGCCCACGCCGAGCAACCCGACCCGCGAATTGCAGATCGGGCGCTCGACAATATGGCCCAACGTCGTGCCCCGGTCCAGCGAGACCAGGCCGGCGGCGAAGCGAATCGTCTCCGAGAGCGCGGAGCCGCTGTTCAACCCACCATCGTCGAGCGCGCCGCTGGTGGTGACCCCACCCACCGTCCACCCCGGATACACCGGCTGCACCTCGATCACGCCATAACGGGCGTCGAAGACTGGTTTCGGGGCGGACGACAGCGTGGGATCCAACGTGAAGTTTGGGGGCGCAACGACGATGACAGGGGCACCGTCGTTCCACGCCATCACGGCGGGATCGGCGGGGTAGATCACGATGGCGTGCAGCTCGTCGAAGAGGCCGCCGGGGATGGTGACCGTGCGCCAGCGGAGCTCCCCAATCTCTCCCTCTGGTCCGAGGCTGACCACTGATCGCTTCTCACTTTCTGCAGCGTAAAGCTACGTGAAGTCGGGGCGACGCCGGAGGACCGGCAGCGTGGCGCGTTCGAATTGACTGGCCTAATGTGCCGTCCGCCGTGCCCGCATCG